>NZ_CABVPR010000012.1 GCF_902499135.1 Burkholderia dolosa | reverse complement strand
CGCTCTTCCGATCTCGCTGCAGGCGGCCGCGCTGCGCGACGTCGTCACCACGCTCGCGCGCCGGCTCGTCAGCCCGGCCGAGCGGCTGGAGCGGCAGCGCACGCATCTCACGCAGCTCGCGGTGCGGCTTGCGTCGGCCGCGTCGCGGCCAGTGCGCGACGCGCGCGCGCGTTTCGCGCTCGCGCAATTGCGCTGGCAGCGCGCGCGGCCCGATCCCGCGCACGCGCGCCGCGGGCTGGACGCACTTGCGCAGCGTCTCGCGCATGCGTTGCAGCGTCGTCACGAGCGCGATACCGCGCGCGTTGCCGCCTGTGCGGCGCGGCTCGAGGTGCTGAGCCCGCAGCGCACGCTCGAGCGCGGCTATGCGGCGTTGATCGACGCGCAGACCGGGCGCGCGGTGCGCGCGCCGAATGCGCTCAAGCCGCAGCGCCGGCTGACCGTGCATCTCGCGGAAGGATCGGCCGACGTGTCGCTCGCCGACGTGCAGCCGCGGCTGGCCGATACGATCTGATGTAGTTCGCCGAGCGCGTTCGAGCGCGGCGCGCTGTTGGCGATCGGTCGCCGCGGGCAAGCCGGACAAAGCGGTCGAAACTAGTCGACCGAAACGCACCGACCGAAACGCACCGACCGAAACGCACCGACCGAAACGCACCGACCGAAACGCACCGACCGCCGCGGGAACGAACGCTGCTCGTCGCCCGCCGATTCACCGCACCGGACGTTGCGCGAACGCCGCTTTTCCGCATACCGCGGATAAATGGCCCACGAGTTTGCGGGGTTATTCGTCCTCGCCTACAATCGGACGCTCGGCAGCATTCAACACAGCCTCCCTACATACTCAACGAAGGAATTCGCCATGGCTCATACGCTCCCGCCGCTCCCGTACGCTGAAGACGCACTCGCGCCGACCATCTCGAAAGAGACGATCGAGTACCACTACGGCAAGCACCATCAGGCTTATGTGACGAACCTGAACAACCTGATCCCGGGCACGGAATTCGAGAACCTGCCGCTGGAAGAGATCATCAAGAAGTCGTCGGGCGGCATCTTCAACAACGCCGCGCAAATCTGGAACCACACGTTCTTCTGGAACAGCCTGTCGCCGAACGGCGGCGGCGCACCGACGGGCGCGCTGGGCGACGCGATCAACGCGAAGTGGGGTTCGTACGACGCGTTCAAGGAAGCGTTCACGAAGGCCGCGGTCGGCACGTTCGGTTCGGGCTGGGCATGGCTCGTGAAGAAGGCCGACGGTTCGCTCGACATCGTATCGACGAGCAACGCCGCGACGCCGCTGACGACCGCCGACAAGCCGCTGCTGACGATCGACGTGTGGGAGCACGCGTACTACATCGACTACCGCAACGCACGTCCGAAGTTCGTCGAAGCGTTCTGGAACATCGTGAACTGGGACTTCGCAGCGAAGAATTTCGCCGCGTAAGTGCCGATGCGGCGCGCGCCGTCGCGGCGCGCTGCGTCTGAAGAAAAGCCCTCGTTTCGAGGGCTTTTTCGTTTTCGTCGGATGTGAAGCGGCGTGCCGAATGTGGGTCGCCTGCCGCTCACACGATCGTCGGCGCGAGCCAGCCGAGCGCCGCGCTCGCGATCACGACGGCCCACGGCGGCGCGCGCCAGAACGTCAGCGCGATGAAAGCGACGAGTGCGGCGGCGAAGTCGCGCGGCGACGCGATCGTGTCGGTCCACACCGGATGATAGAGCGCCGCGAGCAACAGCCCGACGACCGCCGCGTTCACGCCGGCGAGCGCGGCCTGCATCCGCGCGCTGGCGCGCAGGCGTTCCCAGAACGGCGCGGTGCCGGCGATCAGCAGGAACGACGGCGCGAAGATCGACGCGAGCGCGATCGAGCCGCCGAGCCAGCCGTTGGGCGCATCGCGCAGCGATGCACCGAGAAAGGCCGCGAACGTGAACAGCGGCCCCGGCACGGCCTGCGCGGCGCCGTAGCCGGCGAGGAAGGCCGAATCGCCGACCCAGCCCGGCGCCACGACGGCCGCCTGCAGCAGCGGCAGCACCACGTGCCCGCCGCCGAACACGAGCGCGCCCGTGCGGAAGAACGCGTCGACGACCGCGAGCGTGTGCGAATGCAGCGCGCGGGCGCCGAGCGGCAGCACGACGAGCAGCGTCGCGAACGACGCGAGCCACAGTACGCCCGCACGATGCGACAGGTGCAGCGGCAGCGTATCGTGCGCCGCGCGCGGCGGTTGCGGCAGCAGCGCGAGTCCGGCCGCACCGGCTGCGACGATCACGACCAACTGCGTCCATGCGGCCGGCACGAGCAGCGCGACGCACGCGGCCGCGGCCATCAGCGTCGCGCGACGCGCATCCGCGCACAGCGTGCGCGCCATCCCCCAGACCGCCTGCGCGATCACGGCGACCGACACGATTCGCAGCCCGTGCAGCGCGCCCGCTTCGAGCGGCGCGCCGGCGGCATGCATGCCGAGCGCGAACAGCATCATCAGCAGCGCGGACGGCAGCGTGAAGCCGAGCCACGCGGCGAACATGCCCGCGTAGCCGGCGCGCGCGAGGCCGATTGCCATCCCGACCTGGCTGCTCGCGGGCCCTGGCAGGAACTGGCACAGCCCGACCAGATCCGCATACGTGCGCTCGGTCAGCCAGCCGCGGCGCGTGACGAATTCGTCGCGGAAGTAGCCGAGATGCGCCACCGGGCCGCCGAACGACGTGAGGCCGAGTCGCAGGAACGCGACGAACACCGGCCACGGGCGGCGGGAATGGACGGGAACGGTCGATGTGCTCAAGGTAGGCTGGGACGGAATCATGCGGTCGGCGAACGGGCGAGCCGCCACGATAGCGCAACGCGGTGCCGGACGGCGCGCCGTTGCAGCGGCCGGTCGCGACGCCTACCGCATGCCGTCGGCCAGCCCGCTTGCGCGGCGCAGCGCGTCGACGTCGACGAGTTCGATTTCTCCGACGTGCAGCCGCACGATGCCGTCGGCCTGCAGCGCCTTCAGCAGCTGATTCGTCGTTTGCCGCGTAAGCGACAGCATCGCCGCGAGCTTTTCCTGCGACAGCCGGATGCGCGTGCGGCCTGCGCTGATCCCGCCGTAGCCGTCCGCGATCATCAGCAGCCGCGCGGCGACGCGCTGGGCGGCCGACATCACGCTCATCGATTCGACGGTCAGGAAGCTGAGGCGCAGCTTCTGCGCCATCAGCAGCGCGAACAGCCGCCAGTATTGCGGCGTCGCGTCGAGCATCGCGAGCAGCGCGTGCTGCGCAACGTGCAGCAGCAGCGTGTCGTCGAGCGCGATCGCGTCGTGCGTGCGCGGCTGGCCGTCGAACAGCGCGATTTCGCCGAACCAGGTCACGGGTTCGGCGACCGTCAGCAACACTTCCTTGCCCTGCGGATCGACCGAACCGATCGTCAGCGCGCCTGCGACGACCGCGTACAGCCCGCACGGCGGGTCGCCGCGCCGGAACAGCGCGTGGCCGGCCGGCAGCCGGCGCAGCGCAGCGTTCGCGAGCAGTTCCGTGCGCAGCGCGGGCGGCAGCGCGGCGAACCACGGGTTCGCTTCGAGCTGCGGCAGATAGGGGGACAGCGACGAGGCCATGGCGCGCGATGTCGGGTAGCTGACAGAGATTGTCGGGCGTGACGGGCATCATAGCGTGCAAAACCTGGTCGGGAGACGCGATGAAGACGCTCGAAGATCACCTTTCGCAGTATGCGGCCTACCATCGCGACGCGCGCAACATCGCGACGCATCTGGTCGGCATTCCGATGATCGTATTCGCGGTCGAGGTGCTGCTGTCGCGGCCGGCGTTCGGCACGCCGATCGGCGTCGCGCTGTCGCCGGCGTGGCTGCTCGCGGCCGGATTCGCGGCGTTCTATCTGCGGCTCGATCGGCGGTTCGGCGCGGCGATGACCGTGCTGCTCGCGCTCGGACTGTGGGCCGCGCACGCGATCGCGTCGCTGCCGACGTCGGCATGGCTCGGCATCGGCGCCGGTGCGTTCGTGGTCGGCTGGATCGTCCAGTTCGTCGGCCACTGGTTCGAAGGGCGCAAGCCCGCGTTCGTCGACGATCTCGTCGGTCTGGCGATCGGGCCGCTGTTCGTCGTCGCCGAAGTCGCGTTCTTTGCCGGGCTGCGCGACGAAGTGCGCCGGGAAATCGAACGGCGGGCCGGCCCCGTGCACGGCGGCGCGCATTCGCACGTGTGACGCGCCCGCGACGCCGATCCGTTGCGCGTGTCCGGCGTCGCGCCTGGGCGGTGCGCTGCGTTCAGTCGCGGCTGAGCGCGGCTTCCCAGTTGATGTCGACGCACAGCACCTGCATGCCGGTCGCGACGGGCGCCGCGACCGACGCGGTCACGCACAGGTGCGCCTCGTTGATCGACAGGTACGGCGGCGTCAGATGCACGCGGCCCGGCGCACGCACCGCGTTGATGAAGTACGGGCGCCGCTCCCAGCTCGCGCCTTCCGAATGCAGCAGCGGCCGGAAGCGCTTCGCGCGTTGCGACACGCTGCCGCGCGCGAGCACGTTGTCGCCGATCTGGCGACCCGACGCATCGAGCAGGAAGCAGCGCGCGGTCTCGGGCAGCCCGAGCACGGCGGCGGCCGCATCGATCAGCGACTCGCCGGCGCCGATCTTCTGGCTCGCTTCCTCGAGCGCGGCGACGTACGGCGCGAGGCGTTCCGCCTGCGTGCGTTCGCGTTGCGCGACGCGCAGCCGCAAGGCCGCCGACAGCGTATCCATGCAGCCGGCCGCGGCCTGCGGCTGTACCGGGTCGACGCTCGGCCCCGCGAAATACTGGCCCTGCACGAAATCGACGTCGCATTCGAGCGCGATCAGCGCGTCGCGCTCGGTCGCGAGGCCGCCCATCAGCACCAGCTGGCCGGATTCGTGCAGCAGCGACACGAGCCCCGGCAGCACGCGCTCGAGATGCGAGTGCTCGCTCGCCTGCGCGAGAATCCCGCGATCGAGCGTGACGATGTCCGGATGCAGGTGCCACACGCGGTCGATGTTCGAGTGTTTCGCGCCGAAGCCGCCGAGCGCGATCAGAAAGCCGGCCTTGCGCAAGCCGTCGACGATCGCCGCGTAGCGCGGCGTCTCGCCGCCGGCCTGCTCCGGCACCTCGAGCACGACGCGGTGCGGCGGCAGCCCGAGCGCCTTCAGGTTCGCGAGCAGCGCGTCGCCGTACACGGTGTCCATCAGCGCGGCCGGATGCAGGCTCAGGAAGAGCCATTCGTCGCGGCTGTCGAATGCGTGGAAGTTGCCCAGATGCAGCGACTCGGCGAGCCGGCCGAGCTCGAGCAGGTCGCCGCGCCGCGCGGCCTGCGTGAACACCTCGTGCGACGCGACCTGACGGTTTTCCTCGTCGTGCGCGCGCAGCGACGCGTGATAGCCGATCGCACGGCGGTGCGACACCGAAAAAACGGGCTGGAACACGCTGAACACGGTGTAGCCGCCGTACAGCACGGTGCGCCGGTTCCCGTCGTCGCCCGCGACGGGGCGCGGCGGCTGAAAGCCTGGGGGATCGATGTCGATCATGCTCATGATGTCGGCCGGGGGAAGGCTGCCAGTTTACCTACAGAATAGGCGAGCAAGAAGCATGCAAAGAATCGCGCCCCGTGGCGGCCGCGTGCGGCCCGGCTGCGCGGCCGCGCGATGCCGCTCGGCTGCACCGCGCTGGTGCGCCGCGCGCCGCGTGCGGGCCGCGTTCGCGCGCATCGCGCGTCATGCGCGTTCGGACGGGTCGGTCTTGCGCGCGGTGCCGCGGATATCGGGCGCCAGCTGCGCGAAGATCCACGCGGACGCCGCGGTGATCAGCCCGACGCAGACGAACGTCGCGTGAAACGCGGGCAGCGTGTTGCTCGGCGTCACGGTGCGCAGCATGCCGGTGAAGGTCGCGAGCAGCGCGCCGGCGACCGTCACGCCGAGGCTCATCGACAGCATCTGCACGAGCGAGAACAGGCTGTTGCCGCTGCTCGCGCCGCCGGTGCCGAGATCCTTCAGCGTCAGCGTGTTCATCGCGGTGAATTGCATCGAGTTGAAGCCGCCGAACAGCGCAAGCTGCACGACCTTCAGCCATACGGGCATCGTGTCGCGCATCAGCGCGAAGCTCGCCATCATCACGCCGACCATGATCGTGTTCGCGAGCAGCACCTTGCGGTAGCCGTGCTTCGTGATCAGCCGCGTGATCACGCGCTTCGAGAACATCCCGGCCGCGGCGACCGGCAGCATCATCAGCCCCGCTTCGAACGCCGAGTAGCCGAGGCTCACCTGCAGCAGCAGCGGGATCAGGTACGGCATCGCGCCGCTGCCGATCCGCGCGAACAGGTTGCCGAGCAGCCCGACGCTGAACGTATGGATCTTGAACAGCTCGAGCGAGAAGATCGGCTGCGGCGCGCGCACCGCGTACAGCCCGTACGCGACGAAACACGCGAGGCTCAGGATCAGCAGCACGAGCACGGCCGCGTGCTGCATCCCGAGATCGGCGAGCCCGTCGAGCGACAGCGAAATCGCGACCATGCCGATCGTCAGCAGCAGATAGCCTTTCACGTCGAAGCGGCCGACTGCCGGGTTGCGCGAGTCGGGCATCGAGTAGAACGTCGCGATGCAGCCCGCGATGCCGACCGGCACGTTGATCAGGAAGATCCAGTGCCACGATGCGATCTTCACGAGCCAGCCGCCGAGCGTCGGCCCGATCAGCGGGCCGATCAGGCCGGGAATCGCGACGAACGACAGTGCGGGCAGGTAGCGCTCGGCCGGGAACGTGCGCAGCACCGCGAGCCGGCCGACCGGCAGCAGCATCGCGCCGCCGACGCCCTGCACCACGCGGAACGCGACGAGCTGCGCGAGCGTATGCGCATTCGCACAGAGCAGCGAGCCGAGCGTGAAGATCAGGATCGCGCTGAAGAACACGCGCCGCGTGCCGAAGGTGTCCGCGAGCCAGCCGGACACGGGAATCATCACCGCCATCGTCAGCGAATACGCGATGACGACCGACTGCATCCGCAGCGGCGATTCGCCGAGGCTGGCCGCCATCGACGGCAGCGCCGTGTTGACGATCGTCGAATCGAGCGTCTGCATGAAGAAGCCCGTCGCGACGAGCCACAGCATGACGGTGAGGTTCTTTTCGCCGGGAGCGGCGGCGGGCGGGCTTTGGAACATGAAGGCGGGGCGGTGGCGCGTGACAGCCGACATTGTAGGCAAACCGGCCCGACCGCGTCGTTTCACGGCGCGTCGCACGCCGGACGCGCGTCCGGCCGCCGGCCGGTACAGTTCAGCCGGAACTGTCTTCAGGCGTATCTGTGCCTGTGCCGCTGCCGTCCGAAATACTGCTGCGATCGAACCGATGCGACGACAGGAGGCGGCCATGCACGAACTGCGGCTTTACGTGATGGACGGCGACGAGCCGGCCGGACGCTGGCGCATCGTCGATCGCACCGCGCTGCACGTGGCCGAAGGCGAGCTGTGGGTGACGATCGAGGGCCGCGCGGACGATCACTGGCTGCGCGCCGGCGACTCGCTGACGCTGTTGCCGCGCATGCGCGTGTGGGTCGGTGCGGGCGCGCTCGGCGCGACGTTCGCGCTGGGGCCGCCCGCCGCGTCGTCCGCACCGAGCGCGCATCCTTGGTGGCGCGCGCTCGCCGGCTGGTGCGGCAGGCGCCATCACGCGGCCGCGTCGTTGCCGACGTAGCGCGCGCGAGGGCGGATCAGCTTGCCGTCCGCGTATTGCTCGAGCGCGTGTGCGATCCAGCCCGCGGTTCGGCCGGCCGCAAACAGCGTAAACGCGGCGCCGTCCGGCAGCGCGAGCGTGCGCTCGAGCACCGCGAGCGCAAAATCGATCGTCGGCCGCAACCCGGTTGCCGCTTCGACGCGCGCGGCCAGCGCACGCGCGTTGCGCAGCGGCGCACGGTCGGGTACGGCCGCGTCGAGCGCATCGAGCAGCGCATGCGCGCGCGGATCGCCGTCGGGATACAGCGGGTGCGCGAAGCCGGACAGCGCGGTGCGGCCGCCGGCGGCGCGTTCGTCGTGCGCGATGCGCCGCGCGACGTAGCGGTCGAGATCGGCCACGCGGGCGGCTTCGTCGAGCAGCGCGCCGGCGCGCAACGTTTCGCCGCCGTGGCGCGGCCCCGACAGCGCGGCGAGTCCGCCCGCGATCGCGCCGAACAGATGCGTGCCCGTCGACGCGATGCAACGCACCGCGAACGTCGACGGATTCAACTCGTGATCGGCGCACAGCACGAGCGCGCGGCGCAGCAGATCGGCTTCGGCTCGCGTTCGCACCCGCCATGCGGCGGCGATTTGTCGATGGATCGGCGCGTCGGTCGGCATGCGGCCGACGAGCGCAGCGGCCGTCACGCGCAGCAGCAGCGCGGCCGAATCGAGCTGCGCGTCGCGTCCTTGCGCCCACAGCCGCGGCAGCGATGCGGCCGCGGCCGGCAGCAGCACGAGCGCGCGTTCGAGCGGTGCGAGCGACGCCCAGCGTCGCGCCCAGTCGTCCCACTGCGACACGTCGAAACCGCTCGACGTCAGCGACGCGGCGGCGAGCCGCGCCGGCGGGCAATCCCACAACGTGGCGGCGGCTTCTTCGAGCGTCGCGCCGTCGGCGAGCGCGATCGCATCGATCCCGCGGTAGCGCAGCCGTCCGTCGGCGATCTGCGTGATCCGCGATTCGAGCACCGGCACGCCCCAGTCGAGCGAACGTTCGGCGACCGCGCCCGCGCGCTTCGCGTCGGCACGGCGGCGCGCGAGCAGGCGGACTTCGTCCGCGTCGTAGCGGCGGCGCTTGCTTGCGCCGTCGGGCAGCGAGCGCAGCAGCCCGCGGCTCACGTACGAATACAGCGTGCTCACGCTCACACCGAGGATGCGGGCCGCTTCCGGCGCGCTGACCAACGTCATGGATCGCTCCTGCCGCGCCGCATGAAGCGCGGCCGCGCTACAACTATTCGTTATGTATCGATTCGCGCAATCAAGATTGATCGCGCCCGGCCGGAATTCTAGACTCGATTCCACCTTCCGATCGCTGCCGACCGCCATGACACCCGAACTCGCATTGACGCATCTGTGGCAACTCGCGCACGGCGACTCCGGCGCGCTGTCGCGTGTCGCGATCAGCGGACAGGATCCGACGCTGCCGTCGACGTTTCACGTGGGCACGCTCGCCGCGGCGACGATCGCGGCTGCCGGGCTGGCGGCGGCCGAATGTCATCGATTGCGCACGGGCGTTGCGCAGCGTGTCGACGTATCGGTGCGCGACGCGCTCGTCGCATTCCGCAGCGAGCGCTATCTGCGCGTGGACGACGGCCCGCCGCCCGAACTGCGGCATCCGGTGACGGGCTTCTACGAGACGGGCGACGGGCGCTGGATCCAGCTGCACGCAAATTTTCCGCATCACCTGCGCGGAATCGTCGACGTGCTCGGCTGCGACGCGCAGCCGGCCGACGTTGCAGCGGCGATTCGCACGTGGGACGGCGCGGCGCTCGACACGGCGCTCGCGAACGCGGGCCTGTGCGCTGCGTTGATCAGAAGCCCGGAAGAATGGGCCGCGCACGAGCAGGCGCGCGCGATCGCGTCGCTGCCGCTGTTCGAGATCGAACGCATCGGCGACGCACCGGTCGAGCCGATCGGCCGCGGCGACGCGGACCGGCCGCTCGCGGGCGTGCGCGTGCTCGATCTGACGCGGATCATCGCGGGGCCGGTCGCCGGGCGCACGCTCGCGTCGCACGGCGCGCAGACGCTGCTCGTCAACGGGCCGCATCTGCCGAACATCGCGCCGCTCGTGATCGACAACGGCCGCGGCAAGCGGTCGGCGTGGATCGACCTGCGCGACGCGGCCGGCGTCGAAACGCTGCGCGGGCTCGCACGCGACGCCGACGTATTCGTGCAGGCGTACCGCCCCGGCGCACTCGCCGCACGCGGCTTCGCGCCGCACGCGCTCGCGCAGCTGCGGCCGGGAATCGTCTGCGTGTCGATCTCCGCGTACGGCCATGCGGGCCCGTGGGCGAAGCGGCGCGGCTTCGACAGCCTCGTGCAGTCGGCGAGCGGGATCGCATGGCGCGAACGGCAAGCCGCGCATGCGGATGCGCCACGTCATCTGCCGTGCCAGGCGCTCGATCATGCGACCGGTTATCTCGCTGCGTTCGGCGCGATGATCGCGCTTGCGCGGCGGGCTCGCGAAGGAGGAAGCTGGCACGTGCGGCTGTCGCTCGCGCAGACCGGGCACTGGCTGCAGTCGTTCGGCATCGTGCCGGACGGCCTGCGTGCGCCGGATTTCGCGACGGACGACGTGCTCGACCGGATCGAGCGGATCGCGTCGCCGTTCGGTGCGGTCGACGCCGTGCGTCCGGCCGAACGTTTGTCGGCGACGCCGCCGTGGTTCGCCCGCCCGCCCGTGCCGCTCGGCACGGATGCGGCGTGCTGGCTGTGAGCGTCGGCGGCGCGTCTACTTGCGCAGCTCGACGACGAAATCGTAATAGTCGTTGCGGCAGTAGGTATCGGTCAGCTCGATCGCGCGCTGGTCGGTCGTGTACCCGATCCGCGTGATCAGCAGCAGCGCGTCGTGCGGCGCGATCCCCATCTGCTCGGCGATCTCGTCGGTCGCGTTGACCGCGCGGAAGTGCTGCAGCGCGCGCACGATCGGCGTGCCGCGCGCTTCGAGATAGCTGTACAGCGATCCGCCGATCGCTTGCGGATCGGGAATCAGCGTCGCGGGGAACGTCGAGTTCTCGACGGCCATCACGATGCCGTCGGCGAGGCGCAGACGTTTCAGCCGTGTAACGGATGCCGCCGGCGACAGCCCGAGCTGAATCACTTCGTCGCGGTTCGCCGGCTGGATCTCGCGCGCGAGCCATTGCGAGCTCGGCTTGAAGCCGCGCCGCTCGAGCATCTCGCTGAAGCTGGACAGCCGCGACAGCGGATCCTCGTAGCGTGGACGGATGAAGTTGCCTGCGCCCTGCGTGCGGCGAATCAGCCCCTGCTCGACGAGCAGCGCGATCGCCTTGCGTGCGGTGATGCGCGACACGCCGAGCGCATCGGACAGCACGCGTTCGGACGGCAGCGCCTCGCCGGCCGTCCAGCGGTTGTCGTGGATCGCATCGCCGAGCTTGCGGGCGAGCTGCAGGTAGAGCGGCGTGTCGTTGTCGGGGTCGGGGCGCAGGTCCTGCCAGCGGTCGTCCGTGGGTGCCTTCATGGAATGGGTATCGATCAGGTTGCGGCCATTCTAAGTCATCATGCCGCACCGTTATAGCCGGTTTTTGCCGTGCAATAGGCGGCTCGCGTGCCGATTGACTACACTGGAGCGCGTCGTACCGGATGTTTCGGCAGTGAAACGCAGCAACGAATCGGCAACGAGGAACGCATGACAGACACGATCGCGACGGTCGTCCTGCCGGACGGCGAAACGATTCCGAAGCTCGGGCAGGGCACGTGGGAAATGGGCGAGCGGCCGGCGCGGCGCGCGGACGAGATCGCTGCATTGCGCGAGGGCATCGCGCTCGGGATGACGCTGATCGACACGGCCGAGATGTACGGCGATGGCGCGACCGAAACACTCGTCGGCGACGCGCTCGCGGGGCTGCGCGACGACGTGTTCCTCGTCAGCAAGGTGTATCCGCATCATGCGAGCCGGCGAGGCGTCGTCGCCGCATGCGACGCGAGCCTGAAGCGGCTGCGCACCGATCGTCTCGACTTGTATCTGCTGCACTGGCGCGGCTCGGTGCCGCTCGAGGAGACGGTCGAGGGTTTCGAGACGTTGCGGCGCGCGGGCAAGATTCGCCACTGGGGCGTGAGCAACTTCGATACGGCCGATATGGTGGAACTCGTCGAAGACGCTGGCGGCGCCGCATGTGCGACCAATCAGATTCTCTACAACATTGCGCGCCGCGGTCCGGAGTTCAACCTGCTGCCGTGGCTGGCCGAACACCGGATGCCTGCGATGGCGTACAGCCCGGTCGATCACGCGCGGCTGCCGAAGCGCTCGCCGCTCGACGAAATCGCGCGCGAGCGCGGCGTGTCGGTGATGCGCGTCGCGCTCGCATGGGTGCTCGCGCAACCGGGTGTGTTCGCGATTCCGAAGGCGTCGCGGATCGAGCATGTGCGCGACAACCGCGCGGCGCTCGATCTCGCGCTGACCGACGACGAGCGCGCGCAGCTGGATGCGTATTTCCGTCCGCCGCGCAGCAAGCGCGCGCTCGAAATGCTCTGACGACGCCGGTTCGCGAGCACGTCGGTTCAGTGGTTGCCGCCGTGGCCACCGCCGCCGTTGCCGCCACCGCCGCCATTGCCGTGACCGCCGCCGCCGGTACCGGTACCGTTGCCGTTGCCGACACCGTTGGCTCCGCCGTTACCGGCGCCGCCATTCCCGTTCCCGTTGCCGTTGCCACCGCCATTGCCGTGGCCGCCATTTTGGCCGCCGCCGTTGCCGCCACCGCCGCCGTTGCCGTGACCGCCACCGTTGCCGCCACCGCCACCGTTGCCGCCACCACCACCGTTGCCGCCACCACCGCCGTTGCCGCCACCACCGCCATTGCCGTGACCGCCGCCGTTGCCGCCACCACCGCCGTTGCCGTGACCGCCACCGTTGCCGCCACCGCCGCCGTTGCCGCCACCGCCACCGTTGCCGTGACCGCCGCCGTTGCCGCCACCATCGCCGTTGCCGTGACCGCCACCGTGGCCTCCGGAACCGCCGTCGCCACCGGAAGACCCGCCACCGGAAGACCCACCACCGGAAGAGCCACCACCGGAAGAGCCACCACCGGAAGAGCCACCACCGGAAGAGCCACCACCGGAAGAGCCACCACCGGAAGAACCGCCACCGGAAGAACCACCACCCGAACCGCCGCTGCCCGAAGCATTACCTCCGCGGCCCGTCCCATCTGTCCCGCCGGACGGCGCGCCGCTCGTCCCGCCGATGCCGGCCGGCCCGACCGCGCCGTTGCCGGTATTTCCGCCGCCGCCCGGAGTGCCGCCGCCCGTGTTTCCGCCGCCGCCACCGCTGCCGGTCGTGCCAATGCCTGCGCCGTTGCCGCCGCTGCGGCCGCCGCCGGCATACACGCGCACCGCGCACGAAGCCTGGTTGCCCACGCATGCCGACGCGTTCTCGGCAAGCATCATCACGGCGTCCACATCGTCAGGCGCCGTATGCTGAGCGGCCGGTATCGGGTTGGTGGAAGAAGCGTCGTCGACGGTTGCAGCGACGACCGGCACGACGACCGTCGAGTCCTGCGCGACGGCATACGAGCAGAAGCACGCCAATGCGGCAGCGGCGAGCACGGCCGCGCGATTGCACCGTCCCGCCGCGCGGAACGGCTGTTTCGTGTTGTCCATCATGGCCTCCCTATGCGCGCGATGCCTCGTCGCCGCGCGACTATTTGCGTGTGTTGCAGGGGGCCAGCAAAGTTGGGTTGTCGTTTCGGCGGCCGATTACGTCCGGACCGGCGTCGAAATCCGGTCGCGGAAGCTCATCGGCACGCGGGCCCGCCGTGCGAATCCCGATCTGCGAGATCCGTGCCATCGGCCGCTCGAGTCCGTGGCGCAAGGCGCACGCAGCGCGGATGACGGACGTGAAACGTCGTGGCGGGCGTTTTGTTTCTGAAATGAAACGTCTGAGGAGCCGGTGCTCAGCGTGCCGCGGCGTGGGCCGCGCGCTGCCAGCGATGGAACAGGATCGACAGGATCCAGCAGATGAGGAACAGCGCGACGATCCCGTAGCCGATCGTGCCGAAGCGCTCGCCGACGGCGTCGAGCGCATCGCGCACCGGGCCCGTCATCGAGAGCTTGTCGGCGAGCAGGCCGGCAGCCTCGATCGCGCCGATCGCGAGCGCGACCGCTGCGGACACGAACGTGATGCTCGCGTTGTAGAGCAGCTTGCGCTGCGGGTCGTCCATCGCCCAGCCGTACGCGTGGAGCATCAGCACGTTGTCGGTCGAGTCGATCAGCGTCATGCCGGCCGTAAACAATGCGGGAAACAGCATGATCGTGTAGATGGGCAGGCCTTGGCTCGCCTGCGCCGCGGCGATCGCGAGCAGCCCGATTTCGGTGGCGGTGTCGAAGCCGAGGCCGAACAGCACGCCGACCGGATACATGTGGCGGCTCTTCGACACGAACCGGAACAGCGGCCGAAGCGCGCGCGACACGAGGCCGGCCGGACGGTGCGCATGGGCGGCATCGTGCGCGTGGCCCGGTTTGCCGCGATAGCGGCGCCACACGTCGCGCAGGATCGTCAGGTTCACGCATGCGAGCACGAGCAGGAACGTCGCGGATACCGCGGTGCCGATCGTGCCGCCGATTTCGCGAAACGCATCGAACCGGTCGCGCAGCGCGAATGCGCTGAGCGCGATGCCGAGCGTCGCGGCGATCACGATCGTCGAGTGGCCGAGCGAGAAGAACAGGCCGACCGTGACCGGCCGCCGGCCGTCCTGCATCAGCTTGCGCGTCGCGACGTCGATCGCGGCGATGTGGTCGGCGTCGACCGCGTGGCGCAGCCCGAGCCCGTATGCGATCGCGGCGGTGCCGAGCAGCAGCGGACGATCGCGCAACACCGCGAGCGCCCACAGCCATACGGCGACGTTCGCGGCGATCAGGCCGGCGTAGAGAATCAGCAGGCGGCGCAGGGCAGGGGACGGCGACATCGGCAAGGTTCCATCGGACGGATCGGACCGATTGTGGCACGCGAAAAAAACGCATGCGGCGCCGGTCGAAAACGATGCGCACGACGAGCGGCGCCGTCGCGCACACGAAAAAAAGCCCGTCCGCTGCAACGGACGGGCCCGGCGTTTCACGCGTTCGCCCGTCTGCCGCGTGCAACGGCGGACGGGCGCGGCGCGTTACTTCGTCTTCGCGTTGATCACCGCTTCCGACACGTTCGTCGGCGTCTCCGCATAGTGCTTGAACTCCATCGTGTACGTCGCGCGGCCCTGCGTGGCCGAGCGCAGCGACGTCGAATAGCCGAACATCTCCGCGAGCGGCACTTCGGCGCGCACGAGCTTGCCGCCGCCGCCGGCGATGTCCTCCATCCCCTGCACGATGCCGCGTCGGCTCGACAGGTCGCCCATCACGTTGCCCATGAAGTCCTCGGGCGTTTCGACCTCGACCGCCATCATCGGCTCGAGCAGCACCGGCTTCGCGCGGCGCATCGCTTCCTTGAACGCCATCGAACCGGCCATGCGGAACGCGTTTTCGTTCGAGTCGACGTCGTGGTACGAGCCGAACGTCAGGCGCACCTTCACGTCGACGACCGGGTAGCCGGCGAGCACGCCGCTCTTCAGCGTGTCCTGGATCCCCTTGTCGACGGCCGGGATGTATTCGCGCGGAATCACGCCGCCCTTGATCTCGTCGATGAACTCGTAGCCCTTGCCGGGATTCGGCTCGAGCGTGATCACCGCGTGACCGTACTGACCGCGGCCGCCCGACTGCTTGACGAACTTGCCTTCGACGTCGGCGGCCGTCGTGCGCACCGTCTCGCGATACGCGACCTGCGGCTTGCCGACCGTCGCTTCGACGCCGAATTCGCGCTTCATCCGGTCGACCAGGATTTCGAGGTGCAGCTCGCCCATCCCGGAGATGATCGTCTGGCCCGATTCCTCGTCGGTCTGCACGCGGAACGACGGGTCTTCCTGCGCGAGGCGGTTCAGCGCGAGGCCCATCTTTTCCTGATCGGCCTTCGTCTTCGGCTCGACCGCCTGCGAGATCACCGGCTCCGGGAACTCCATCTTCTCGAGGATGATCGGCTTGGCCGGATCGCACAGCGTGTCGCCCGTGGTCGCTTCCTTCAGGCCGACCGCCGCCGCGATGTCGCCCGCGCGCACTTCCTTGATTTCCTTGCGCTCGTTCGCGTGCATCTGCAGGATCCGCCCGAGCCGCTCCTTCTTGTCCTTCGTCGCGTTCAGCACCGTGTCGCCCGATTCGACGACGCCCGAATACACGCGGAAGAAGATCAGCTGGCCGACGAACGGGTCGGTCATGATCTTGAACGCGAGCGACGAGAACGGCTCGTCGTCGCTCGGATGACGCTCCGCCGGCTTTTCCGGATCGGCGAAGTCGTGGCCGAGGATCGCGGGCACGTCGACCGGCGACGGCAGATAGTCGATCACCGCGTCGAGCATCGCCTGCACGCCCTTGTTCTTGAACGCGCTGCCGCACAGCATCGGCACGATCTCGTTCGCGATCGTGCGCTGGCGCAGCGCGGCCTTGATCTCGTCCTCGGTCAGCGATTCGTGATCGTGCAGGTACTTCTCGAGCAGTTCCTCGCTGGCCTCGGCCGCGGCCTCGACCATCTTCTCGCGCCATTCGTGCGCGAGATCGACGAGGTTCGCGGGGATGTCTTCGTACGTGAACTTCACGCCCTGGCTTTCGTCGTCCCAGACGATCGCCTTCATCTTCATGAGATCGACGACGCCCTGGAAGTGTTCTTCCGCGCCGATCGGAATCTGGATCGGCACCGCGACGCCCTTCAGCCGCTCGCCGATCTGACGCTGCACGCGGAAGAAGTCCGCGCCGATGCGGTCCATCTTGTTGACGAACGCGATGCGCGGCACCTTGTACTTGTTCGCCTGGCGCCACACGGTTTCAGACTGCGGCTGCACGCCGCCGACCGAGTCGTAGACCATGCACGCGCCGTCGAGCACGCGCATCGAGCGCTCGACCTCGATCGTGAAGTCGACGTGCCCGGGCGTGTCGATGATGTTGATGCGATGTTCCGGATAGTTGCCGGCCATGCCCTTCCAGAAGGCCGTGGTCGCGGCCGACGTGATCGTGATGCCGCGTTCCTGCTCCTGCTCCATCCAGTCCATCGTGGCCGCGCCGTCGTGCACTTCACCGATCTTGTGGCTCACGCCGGTGTAAAACAGGATGCGCTCGGTCGTCGTGGTCTTGCCGGCATCGATGTGAGCGCTGATCCCGATGTTGCGATAGCGCTCGATGGGGGTTTTGCGGGGCACGTGAACCTCCTGTGGTTCGGATCGTAAGCGGGCCGGCGGTGCCGGCCCGGACTTGGAACAAGCGAGACTTCAAGCATAGCGCGTGCGCGCGGCTTTTGCAGATGCGGGCCGCGCCGGCGGAATCAAGGCGCCGCAGTCGGCGGACGCAAAAAAACCGGCGCGCGGCCGGTTTCGGGCGGAGACGCGCGGCGGCGCGTTACTGCGGCTTCGGCAGCCCCTCGAGCTTCATGCCGGGCTTGATGCCCTTCGCGGCGAACCAGCCCTTGCTCATTTCGAGCGCATAGACGCCGTTGTTGCGCGGACAGTGGTTGTCGGTCGTCTCGGCGCGCATCTCGTCGATGTCGGTGATCGTGCCGTCCGCGCGGATGAACGCGATCGACAGCGGGATCAGCGTGTTCTTCATCCAGAAGCAATGCACCGCATTCTCGTTGAACACGAACAGCATGCCTTCGTTCGGCGCGAGCTGCGACCGGTACATCAGCCCCTGTTCGCGGTCGGCGTCGTTCGCGGCCACGGCCGCATCGATCACGTACATGCCGGCGCGCAGCTTCACGCGCGGAAACTCGCTCGGCTGCTTGGCGCCGGGCGGCATCTGCGCGGCGGCGGTCTGCATGCCGAGCGCGAGGACGGCGAGCGCGGCGGGAAACACGACGGCGCGCGCGAGGCGGCCGAGCGACGAGCGCGGGGAGAATCGCACAGCAGGGCTCCTATCTGGAAAACGAGACCCGCATGGTACGCGATGCGCACCGGCGGGCACAAAAAGAAAAAGGCAGATCGCCTTGCGGGATCTGCCTTTCAACGCCGTAAGAACGGCAAGAATGCGTGTTCTTGACTGCGTTATTACAACCAGCTTGCTTAGTTCGAAGCAGCTGCCGGGGCTTCGGCTTCGCTAGCAGCCTTCTTCGCTGCGTGGTGCTTCTTCGCTGCGTGGTGCTTCTTGGCGTGGGCCTTCTTTGCCGGTGCCGAAGCAGCTGCCGGAGCAGCAGCCGAAGCAGCTTCCGGAGCCGAAGCTTGTGCGAAAGCAGCCGTTGCGAAGAGACCAGCGACCAGAGCGGCGATCAGTTTGTTCATGTTGTGTTCCTCAGCTTTAGTTAATTAACCAAATGACCCGGCATAGGAGTCATGACGTCTAACGGTGCCATCCACCTTTCGGTTGACAGACGCTCCGAGAAATTTCTCATTGCGCTGCGGGCGCCGAATCGTATTCGAATAAAACGTCGCTTTCGTGACGCAAACACGGCTCGGCTGCCAATGCCGGATAGCTCAGGGTGGCATCTGCGTGGTTTAACGCGCGGTCTTTGCGGACGGTTGACGAAAAAATCGCAAAAAAAAGCGCGGGCCGCCGATTGTCACCGCGCGTGCGCGAAACCGTCCCACGGCGCGCGCGGCGGCAGCGCGATCGTTTCGCCCGGTGCAATGCCGAGCGCGAATATATCCAGCGCGCCGATGCCGACGCGCACCAGACGCAACGTCGGGAAGCCGACTGCCGCCGTCATCCGGCGCACCTGCCGGTTCTTGCCTTCGGTAATCGCAAGCTCGATCCACGTCGTCGGGATCGCGGCGCGGTAGCGGATCGGCGGATTGCGCGGCCAGAGCGTGTCGGGCGGCTCGATGAACTCGGCGCGACACGGGCGCGTCACGTAGTCGCCGAGATCGACGCCGCGAGCGAGCGCCTTCAGGTCGGCGGGGCCGGGTGCGCCTTCGACCTGCGCCCAGTACCGCTTGACGAGCTTGTGGCGCGGCTCCGCGATGCGCGCCTGCAGTGCGCCGTCGTCGGTCAGCAGCAGCAGCCCTTCGCTGTCCGCATCGAGCCGGCCGGCCGGATAGACGCCGGGCGTTTTTACCCAGTCGCCGAGCGACGGTCGCGTTTCGTGCGCGGAAAACTGGCAAATCGTGCCGAACGGCTTGTTGAGGGCGAGCAGGGTCATCGGAGGCGCCGCCGCAGGCGGGGCGGGCGGTCTATGGCAAATGGCGGAATCTTAATGCATAATACGGAACGGCAAGTCCTCTGTCTTATATAAGACATAAGGGAAGACTTGATACGCAGTGCCGCGGTTCGTGCCGCCGCCCGCAGTTCGGGCGCTAGAATAGCGGCTCGCTGTCGCCGTCACGGGTGGCAACGCCGCCTCGCCGGCGCGCGCAGCTTCGACCAGCATCACCTGCTCAGCCACGTCACTGGAGTCGATCATGCCGTATCAGCACATCAAGGTTCCGGACGGCGGTGACAAGATCACCGTCAACAAGGACTTCTCGCTCAACGTTTCCGATCAGCCGATCATTCCGTATATCGAAGGCGACGGCACGGGCTTCGATATCACGCCGGTCATGATCAAGGTCGTCGATGCGGCGGTTGCGCACGCTTACAAGGGCAAGCGCAAGATCCACTGGATGGAGATCTTCGCGGGCGAGAAGGCGACGAAAGTCTACGGTCCGGACGTGTGGCTGCCGGACGAGACGCTGCAGGTGCTGAAAGAATACGTGGTATCGATCAAGGGGCCGCTCACGACGCCGGTCGGCGGCGGCATCCGCTCGCTGAACGTCGCGCTGCGGCAGGAGCTCGACCTGTACGTGTGTCTGCGCCCGGTCCGCTACTTCAACGGCGTGCCGTCGCCGGTGCGCGAGCCGCACAAGATCGACATGGTGATCTTCCGCGAGAACTCGGAAGACATCTACGCGGGCATCGAGTGGTCCGCCGGCTCCGAGCAGGCGAAGAAGGTGATCAAGTTCCTGCAGGACGAGATGGGCGTGAAGAAGATCCGCTTCCCGGAAACGTCGGGGATCGGCGTGAAGCCCGTGTCGACCGAAGGCACCGAGCGGCTCGTGCGCAAGGCGATCCAGTACGCGATCGACAACGATCGCAAGTCGGTCACGCTGGTGCACAAGGGCAACATCATGAAGTTCACGGAAGGCCTGTTCCGTGACGCCGGCTATGCGCTCGCGCAGAAGGAGTTCGGTGGCGAGCTGATCGACGGCGGTCCGTGGATGCGCGTGAAGAATCCGAAGACGGGCAGCGAGATCGTGATCAAGGATTCGATCGCCGATGCGTTCCTGCAGCAGATCCTGCTGCGCCCGGCCGAATACGACGTGATCGCGACGCTGAACCTGAACGGCGACTACATCTCCGACGCGCTCGCCGCGCAGGTCGGCGGCATCGGGATCGCGCCGGGCGCGAACCTGTCGGATTCGGTCGCGATGTTCGAGGCGACGCACGGCACCGCGCCGAAGTACGCGGGCAAGGATTACGTGAATCCGGGTTCCGAAATCCTGTCGGCCGAAATGATGCTGCGCCATCTCGGCTGGACGGAAGCGGCCGACACGATCATCGCCGCGATGGAAAAGTCGATTCTGCAGAAGCGCGTCACGTACGACTTCGCGCGTCTGATGGAAGGCGCGACGCAGGTGTCGTGCTCGGGTTTCGGCGAAGTGCTGATCGAGAACATGTAAGTCCCGTTCGGGGCGGGCCGGCGCGTTTCCGGCCGCCCCGGCGCCTACTGCCGGCGCCGGGGCGTTTCGTGGATGGCAGGTTTGGTTTGACGGGGCGGCCCCGCATGCGGGCCGCGGCGCCGCGATGCGGCCCGGATGCCCCGCAAGGTACAACATGACGGCCCTCGCAACACCCTCGCCCGGCTGAGCCGGCGCGCCCGTTTCGCGACCGACCCGGTCGCTCCCCGCCGGTTACCGCCGGCGCTCTTCAGTCCCACTTTCACGTAGCAACGCATCGACCATGTCCACTTCGCCCAAGATCATCTACACCCTGACCGACGAAGCGCCCGCGCTCGCCACTTATTCGCTGCTGCCGATCGTCAAGGCCTTCACGCGTTCGTCCGGCGTCGCCGTCGAGACGCGCGACATTTCGCTCGCCGGCCGCATCATCGCGGCATTTGCCGACATGCTGCCGCCCGAGCAGAAGGGTTCGGACGATCTGGCCGAGCTGGGCCAGCTGACGCTGAAGCCGGAAGCGAACATCATCAAGCTGCCGAACATCAGCGCATCGGTGCCGCAGCTGAAGGCCGCGATCGCCGAGCTGCAGGCGCAGGGCTACAAGCTGCCGGACTATCCGGAAGAGCCGTCGACCGACGAAGAAAAGGCGATCAAGGCGCGCTACGACAAGATCAAGGGCAGCGCGGTGAACCCGGTGCTGCGCGAAGGCAACTCGGATCGCCGCGCGCCGCTGTCGGTGAAGAACTACGCACGCAAGCATCCGCACAAGATGGGCGCGTGGAAGCCGACGTCGAAGGCGCACGTCGCGCACATGAGCGAAGGCGACTTCTACGGCAGCGAAAAGTCGGCGCTGATCGCCGACGCCGGCAGCGTGAAGATCGAGCTCACGACCGCCGACGGCGTGAAGAAGGTGCTGAAGGAAAAGACGGCCGTGAAGGCCGGTGAAGTGATCGACGCATCGGTGATGAGCCGCAACGCGCTGCGCAGCTTCCTCGAAGCGCAGATCGCGGACGCGAAGGCGCAGGACGTGCTGTTCTCGGTGCACCTGAAGGCGACCATGATGAAGGTCTCCGATCCGATCCTGTTCGGCCACGTCGTGTCGGTGTTCTACCGCGACGCGCTGGCCAAGCATGCGGACGTGCTCGCGCAGGCCGGCTTCAATCCGAACAACGGGATCGGCGATCTGTACGCGCGCCTGAAGGATCTGCCGGCCGATACGCGCGAAGCGATCGAAGCCGACATCAAGGCCGAATACGCGGTGCGCCCGCGCCTCGCGATGGTGAACTCGGACAAGGGCATCACGAACCTGCACGTGCCGAGCGACGTGATCGTCGACGCATCGATGCCGGCGATGATCCGCGAATCGGGCTGCATGTGGGGCCCGGACGGCGAACTGCACGACGCGAAGGCCGTGATTCCCGACCGCTGCTACGCAGGCGTCTATCAGGCTGTGATCGACGACTGCAAGCAGCACGGCGCGTTCGATCCGGTCACGATGGGCAGCGTGCCGAACGTCGGCTTGATGGCGCAGGCGGCCGAAGAATACGGTTCGCACGACAAGACGTTCCAGATTCCGGCCGACGGCGTCGTGCGCGTGATCGACGAAGCCGGCAACGTGCTGCTCGAGCATGCGGTCGAATCCGGCGATATCTGGCGCATGTGCCAGACGAAGGACGCGCCGGTGCAGGACTGGGTCAAGCTCGCGGTGAACCGCGCCCGCGCGACCGGCGCGCCGGCCGTATTCTGGCTCGATCCGGCGCGTGCGCACGACGCGCAGATCATCGCGAAGGTCGAACGCTACCTGAAGGATCACGACACGAGCGGCCTCGACATCCGGATCATGACGCCGGTCGAAGCGACGCGTTTCTCGCTCGAGCGCATCCGCGCGGGCAAGGACACGATTTCGGTCACCGGCAACGTGCTGCGCGACTACCTGACCGACCTGTTCCCGATCATGGAGCTCGGCACCAGCGCGAAGATGCTGTCGATCGTCCCGCTGATGGCGGGCGGCGGGATGTTCGAGACGGGCGCCGGCGGCTCGGCGCCGAAGCACGTGCAACAGTTCGTCGAGGAAGGCTTCCTGCGCTGGGATTCGCTCGGCGAATTCCTCGCGCTCGCGGCGTCGCTCGAGCACCTCGGCCATGCGTACCGGAACCCGAAGGCGCTCGTGCTCGCGAAGACGCTCGATCAGGCGACCGGCAAGTTCCTCGACGAAAACAAGTCGCCGGCGCGTAAGGTCGGCGGTCTCGACAACCGCGGCAGCCACTTCTATCTGTGCCTGTACTGGGCGCAGGCGCTCGCGGAGCAGACCGAAGACGCGGCGCTGAAGGCGCAGTTCGAAGGCGTCGCCAAGGCGCTCGCGGACAACGAGGCGCGCATCCTCGAAGAGCTGTCGGCCGCGCAGGGCAAGCCGCAGAACATCGGCGGCTACTATCGTCCGGACGTCGCGCTGACGAGCCAGGCGATGCGCCCGAGCGCGACGCTGAACGCGATCGTCGACGCAATCGCGTGACGCGCGACGCGTGATTGAACGGAAAACGCCCCGGATGTCCGGGGCGTTTTCATTGGCGGCTGCCGGTCAGACGTGAACGATTTCCCACTCGTCGAGTTCGTGCGGCACTTCGAGCGTCGCCGTATCGAGTTCGGCGAGCTTCGGGCAGTCGCCGCGCGAGATATGATCCGCCGCGACTTCCGGACACGAGAACGCGCCGAGCAGGGCGTTGCCGAACGTCGCTTCCCAGCCGCCGTTACCCGGCAGGATGTAGAACGACCCGAGCGCTGAACCAAAGCGAAATCCCTTCATTTCCGTTCTCCCTTTCTGATCACAAGCGATTCTGTCGTGCCGCTCGCGTTGGGTTTCCGGTATCGAACCTCATCGCGAAGCGTCGGCGCATGGACAAAGTCTACGTCTGCGACTTCGCCGAAGGGGCTGTGTAGAACGGCTTCTCAAAACAAAAATAACGGTTTAAAAACAGAGGCTTGCGGATTGCATTTTGCAATGTGCAACGTTTTTCGGCATCGCGAAACAGCGAATTTGTGCTCCGCACCACGGATTTTTATAACGCAACGCTGCGTTGCGTATCGTGAAATATCGCGACGGCGCGATCGCGCTTCGCATGAGGGGAGAAGCGGGGCTGCCGCGCTCGTCGATGAAGGTCGGCGCAACGGTGCCGGCGGACAACGCGCCGGTCGTCGGACTGAGCCGAGGCCCATTCGCGTCACCCGCGACGGATTGCCGCTGCTTCGGCGTCGCCGCGTTTCGGTTCCGGCCTGCCGTTATGATGACGCGGGCGTCCGGCGGCGCGGTGTCCGAACACATCCGGCAACAGCGGAAAGCGTCCGGCCGCGCGACGCGGCACGAATAACGAGGAACGATCGATGATACGGAGAACCTTTCTATCGCGCGCCATCGGCGTCGCGGCCGCTTCGCTGCTCGCGCGCACCGCGTGGGCGCAGCATGCGGGCCACGCGGGGATGGCGGGCATGGACCAGATGGACGACATGCAGGGCATGTCGGGCATGTCGGGCCACGCGGGGCACGGCAAGCCGGCACCGGCACCGGCCGCGCTTGCCGCCGCCGATGCGCTGCCGGCCGGCGCACCGCTCGCGACATTGCGCACGCTCGCAAACGAAAGCCGCGAGCCGGGCACGTTCCGCGCGACGCTGGTCGCGCAGCCGGTCGCGCGTCCGCTGCTGCGCGGCGCGCGGCCGACGACGTTCTGGCAATTCGGCGAAGGCACGCAGGGCCCGGTGATCGGGCCGTTGATCGACGTGCGCGAAGGCGACATGGTCGAAATCAGGTTCGTGAACAGGCTGCCGCAGCCGTCGACGATTCACTGGCACGGTTTGCCGGTGCCGCCCGATCAGGACGGCAATCCGGCCGACCTCGTCGCACCGGGTGCGACGCGCGTCTATCGCTTCACGCTGCCGAAGGGGAGTGCCGGCACGTACTGGTACCACCCGCATCCGCACATGATGACGGCCGAGCAGGTATTCCGCGGGCTCGCGGGCCCATTCGTCGTGCGCGCCGCCGACGATCCGCTCGCCGGCTGGCCCGAACGCAACCTGTTCGTGTCGGACCTGAAACTCGCGCGCGACGGCACGATCGCGCCGAACGACATGATGGACTGGATGAACGGCCGTGAAGGCCAGTTCGTGCTGGTCAACGGCGCGCGGCGGCCGCGGATCGACGTCGCGGGCGACGAGCGTTGGCGCGTGTGGAACGCGTGCAGCGCGCGCTATCTGCGCATCGCGTTCGACGACGGTCGTGCGTTCGACCATGTCGGCACCGACGGCGGGTTGTTCGACGCACCGCGTCGCGTCACATCGTTGCTGCTCGCGCCGGGTGAGCGCGCGGAACTGCTGGTTCGCGCCGGCGACCGCGCATCGCGCGCTGTGTTGCAGGCAGCCGAATACGATCGCGGCAAGATGGCGATGTCGCACGACGAGGGCCACGCCAGCCTGCCGCCCGATCCGTCGCTCGCGTTGGCTGATGTATCGTTCGCTCCCGCCGCGCCGCGCGCGGTGCCGGCGACGCTGCGGGCGGTCCCGGCGCTTGGCGAGCCGGTCGCGACGAAGGAAGTCGCGTTCGGCGAAGAGATGGACATGGACGCGATGATGAAGGGGGCCAAGCACGGTCGTCCGGCCGGCATGCGCTTCACGGTCAACGGCGACGTCTATGCGCCGCATCGTGCGACGCTGACGAGCCGCCGCGGCGACGTCGAACGCTGGACGATCCGCAACGCGACCGACATGGATCATCCGTTCCATCTGCACGGCACGCAGTTTCAGGTCGTCGAGCGTGCATCGAACGGCACGCGCACGACCGAGCCGTTCCGCGCGTGGCGCGACACGGTGAACGTGCGCAGCGGCGAGACGGTGACGATCCACGTGGTGCAGGACATGCGAGGCGAGCGCATGTTCCATTGCCACATTCTGGAACACGAGGACCTCGGCATGATGGGCACGCTGAAGGTCGTCTGATGCAGCGAAGTGCGTCGGTCGGGATATAGACGCACTGAACGGATGGTCATATCTTCGACCATCTGCATGTCCGTTCCGATAATCGCGGTCTTTACGCTGCGATTGTATAAACGAGCCGGCCAATCGATAGTCGCTCGGCCGGCTTGAAAAAAAGAAACCCGGCGCAGTGCCGGGTTTCTTTCGTCCGATATCCGGTGCCTTTACGCGGCCTGGATGTTCGACGCTTGCTTGCCCTTCGGCCCTTGGACGACCTCGAAGCTCACCTTCTGGCCTTCCTTCAGGGTCTTGAAACCCTGCATGTTGATGGCCGAGAAGTGCGCAAACAGATCTTCACCGCCCTCGTCGGGGGTGATGAAACCGAAGCCCTTCGCGTCGTTGAACCATTTGACAATACCAGTTGCCATACCTACTTCCCCTGTCACACAGTCGCTACTTACCACGAGCACGCTCGAAAAGCTAAACGACCGGAAAAATGCAGCCGTTCCCCCCTCACAAGCTCACCTTCGGCCTCTTTCAATTCGCCGACCGGCAAATGAAAAAAGTGCCAGCTTGATTGTTGGCGCTCTTTATTTGAGTGTCAAGGGGAATTTTTAGACGGTTAGAAGGGACGTTGTAAAGAACCCATTTTCAGGGTTTTTCCGGCTTTGCTTCGCAACATGCGACCAAGCGCGTGCGCTTGAAAAGTCGCATAATCGGCTCATATACCAGGCTCGAGTGACACGCGTTCGAGTCGCCCCGGCTTGTGGGATACTGGATGCGCAGATGACGTCCCGGCGCGGTTCCCCTTGACGGTTCGTGTTCCGCGCCAAGCGTGAAAGCCGGCACCGCAGCCGGCTTTCGTATGGCGCGAAGAGGTTCGCGTGTTTCCGGGATACCGGGGAGGGTGCCGGCCGGTCGGTCGGGTAACGGCAGGATTGCGGGCCTGTCCGAGTTGTTTAGAATGGGTGTATGGCGATTATCCCGGACAAGCAGGACAGCACCGTCCTGGAACGCAAGCAGCAGAAGCTCAAGCCGCCTTCGATGTACAAGGTGGTGCTGCTGAATGACGACTTCACGCCGATGGAATTCGTCGTGATGGTGGTCCAGGAGTATTTCAAGAAGGATCGCGAGACGGCCACGCAGATCATGCTGAAGGTCCATCGCGAGGGGCGAGGGGTATGTGGGGTCTATACGCGAGACATCGCGTCGACCAAGGTTGAGCAAGTCGTTACCCATGCGCGGCAGGCCGGGCATCCGCTGCAGTGCGTGATGGAGGAAGCATGATTGACCAGGAATTGGAAGTCAGCCTGCACATGGCGTTCATGGAAGCACGTCAGGCGCGCCATGAGTTCATTACGGTCGAGCATCTGCTGCTCGCCTTGCTGGATAACCCGACGGCAGCCGAGGTGTTGCGCGCGTGCGCAGCGAACATCGAGGATCTGCGTCAGAACCTGCGCAATTTCATTCACGACAACACGCCTACCGTTCCGGGTACCGACGACGTCGATACCCAGCCGACGCTCGGCTTCCAGCGCGCGATCATGCACGTGCAGTCGACGTCGAACGGCAAGAAGGAAGTCACCGGCGCGAACGTGCTGGTCGCGATTTTCGGCGAGAAGGATTCGCACGCGGTGTACTACCTGCAGCAGCAGGGCGTTACGCGTCTGGACGTCGTGAACTTCATCTCGCACGGGATCGCGAAGACGAACAGCGGCGAAGCCGCGAAGTCGGGCGACGCGAACGCGGAAAGCGACGATGCGAACGCGCAGAAGGAAACCCCGCTCGCGCAGTTCACGCAGAACCTCAATCAGATGGCGAAGGACGGTCGCATCGATCCGCTGATCGGGCGCGAGCCGGAGGTCGAGCGCGTCGTGCAGGTGCTGTGCCGTCGGCGCAAGAACAATCCGCTGCTCGTCGGCGAGGCCGGTGTCGGCAAGACCGCGATCGCGGAAGGGCTCGCGTATCGGATCACGCGCGGCGAAGTGCCGGACATCCTCGCGAACGCGCAGGTGTACTCGCTCGACATGGGCGCGCTGCTCGCGGGCACCAAGTATCGCGGCGATTTCGAGCAGCGTCTGAAGACGGTGCTGAAGGAGCTGAAGGAGCGTCCGCACGCGATTCTGTTCATCGACGAGATCCACACGCTGATCGGCGCGGGCGCCGCATCGGGCGGCACGCTCGACGCGTCGAATCTGCTGAAGCCAGCGTTGTCGTCGGGCACGCTGAAGTGCATCGGCGCGACGACCTTCACCGAATATCGCGGGATCTTCGAAAAGGATGCAGCGTTGTCGCGGCGCTTCCAGAAGGTCGACGTGACGGAGCCGAGCGTCGAGCAGACGGTCGCGATCCTGCGCGGGCTGAAGTCGCGCTTCGAAGAGCATCACGGCGTCAAGTACTCGTCCGGTGCGTTGTCGGCTGCGGCCGAGTTGTCGGCGCGCTTCATTACCGACCGTCATCTGCCCGACAAGGCGATCGACGTGATCGACGAAGCGGGTGCCGCGCAGCGCATCCTGCCGAAGTCGAAGCAGAAGAAGACGATCGGCAAGAGCGAGATCGAGGAAATCATTTCGAAGATCGCGCGCGTGCCGGCGCAGAGCGTGTCGCAGGACGACCGCAGCAAGCTGCAGACGCTCGACCGCGATCTGAAGAGCGTCGTGTTCGGTCAGGATCCGGCAATCGACGCGCTCGCCGCGTCGATCAAGATGGCGCGCGCGGGTCTCGGCAAGATGGACAAGCCGATCGGCGCGTTCCTGTTCTCGGGCCCGACCGGCGTCGGCAAGACCGAAGTCGCGCGCCAGCTCGCGTTCACGCTCGGCATCGAGCTGATCCGCTTCGACATGTCCGAATACATGGAGCGTCATGCGGTGAGCCGCCTGATCGGCGCGCCGCCCGGCTACGTCGGGTTCGACCAGGGCGGCCTGTTGACCGAAGCGGTCACGAAGAAGCCGCACTGCGTGCTGCTGCTCGACGAAATCGAGAAGGCGCATCCGGACATCTTCAACGTGCTGCTGCAGGTGATGGATCACGGCACGCTGACCGACAACAACGGTCGCAAGGCGGATTTCCGCAACGTGATCATCATCATGACGACGAACGCGGGTGCCGAGTCGATGCAGAAGGCGACGATCGGCTTCACGACGCGTCGCGAGACCGGCGACGAGATGACCGACATCAAGCGCCTGTTCACGCCGGAGTTCCGCAACCGTCTGGACGCGATCATCAGCTTCCGCTCGCTCGATGAGGAAATCATCATGCGCGTGGTCGACAAGTTCCTGATCCAGCTCGAGGAACAGCTGCACGAGAAGAAGGTCGACGCGCTCTTTACCGACGCGTTGCGCAAGCATCTCGCGAAGAACGGCTTCGACCCGCTGATGGGCGCGCGGCCGATGCAGCGGCTGATCCAGGACACGATCCGCCGCGCGCTGGCCGACGAACTGCTGTTCGGCAAGCTCGTGAACGGCGGTCACGTGACGGTCGACATCGACGAGAGCGGCAAGGTGCAACTGTCGTTCGACAAGCTCGGCAACCCGCCGCACAAGCCGAACGAAGAGACCGTCGAAGTCGAATAAGCGATAATCCGTTGTTCATTGGAACGGCGCGGGAAGTTCTCCGCGCCGTTTCGTTTTATCGGGCGCCGGCGGCGCAGATGGTGCAGGGAGCGGTAACGCAGTGACACAACAAAACCGGTCGTTCGACGACATCGTCGAGCGCGAACAAGGGCTGCGCCACGCGCTGACGTCGGGGCAGATGGCGATGATCGCGATCGGCGGCGCGATCGGTACGGGCCTCTTTCTCGGCAGCGGCTTCGCGATCGGGCTCGCCGGCCCGAGCGTGCTGCTGTCGTATGCGATCGGCGCGCTGATCGCGCTGCTGCTGATGGGCGCGCTCGCCGAAATGACGGTCGCGCATCCCACGGCCGGTTCGTTCGGCGCGTATGCCGAACACTACGTCGGCCCGCTCGCGGGCTTTCTCGTGCGTTATGCGTACTGGTTCGCGGTCGTGTTCGCGATCGGCACCGAGATCAGCGCAATCGCCGTGTTCATGAAGTACTGGTTTCCGGCCGTGCCCGGCTGGTACTGGGTGATCGGCTTCTCCGCGCTGCTGATCGCGGTGAATCTCGCGAGCGTCACGTTGTACGGATCGGTCGAGTATGCGTTTTCGCTGCTCAAGATCGCGGCGATCGTCGTGTTCATCGTGCTCGGTGCGTATCTGATCTGGACCGCGCCGTCCGCATCCGGCATCGGCTTCGCGAACTACACCGCGCACAGCGGCTTCATGCCGAAAGGGCCGTGGGGCACGTGGGTGGCGGTGATCGTCGCGATCTTCAGCTATATGAGCATCGAAGCGGTCGCGATCGCGGCCGGCGAGGCGCGCAACCCGCAGCACGCGGTCACGCGCGCGTTCCGCTCGACGGTGTTCCGGCTCGTGCTGTTCTATCTGCTGACGCTGGCGCTGATGCTCGCGATCGTGCCATGGACGCAGGCCGGCACCGACGAGAGCCCGTTCGTGAAAGTGATGGCCGCGACGCATGTGCCGTACGCAGCCGGCGTGATCAACTTCGTGCTGCTGATCGCGGCGCTATCAGCGATGAACAGCCAGCTCTACGTGACCACACGCATGATGTTCAGCCTGTCACGGGCGCGGCTCGCGCCCGCGGTGTTCGGCCGGCTCGGCGCGAACGGCGTGCCGCGCGCGGCGCTGTGGATTTCGACGAGCGGCGTCGCGGTCGCCGCGGTGCTGGTCGCCCTGGTGCCCGATACCGCATTCACCGTGATGATGGCGATCGCGATGTTCGGCGCGCTGTTCACATGGCTGATGATCTTCGTCACGCATTTGCGCTTCCGGGCGCGGTATCGCGGCCCTGCGCTCGCGTTCCGGATGTGGGCGCATCCGTTCGGCAGCCTGCTCGGTGCCGTGCTCGTCGCGGCGATTTTGCTGACGACCGCGTTTACGCGCGAATTCCGGATGACGATGGTGGTGGGCGTCGTGTTCGTCGTGCTGCTGATACTCGCGTATGCGCTGCACTATCGGCACGAACGCGCACGTTGACGTGTGACGGGGTCGCGTCGCGGGCGGTCGTGTCTTCACGGTTGCCCACGTTCCGTGAAGCACACGACGGTGAGGTTCGCTGGCGTTCTGCGACGCAGGCCGGCAGCGCGCCCGGCCGTCGACGACGAGCGCCGAGCGGACGAAGGACGCATAGCGCCTGCTTCCTCGCGCTTGCCTTGCGTCAGTGACGCCCCGTGCTGCCGAAACCGCCTTCGCCGCGCTCGCTCGCGGCAAAGTCGTCGACGATGTTGAACTGCGCCTGCACGACCGGCACGATCACGAGCTGCGCGAGCCGCTCGAACGGATTCAGCACGAACTCGGTCTGGCCGCGGTTCCACGTCGAGATCATCAACTGGTCCTGATAGTCGGAGTCGATCAGGCCGACGAGGTTGCCGAGCACGATCCCGTGCTTGTGGCCGAGGCCCGAGCGCGGCAGGATCAGCGCCGCGTAGTTGGGGTCGGCGACGTGGATCGCGAGGCCGGTCGGCACCAAAGCCGTTTCGCCCGGCTTCAGCGAAATCGGCGCGTCGATGCACGCGCGCAGGTCGAGGCCCGCGCTGCCGGCGGTCGCGTAGGTGGGCAGGTAGTCGCGCATGCGCGCGTCGAGAATCTTCAGGTCGAGTTTCATGCAGTCGTCGAATCGGTCGGAGGGGCGCGGCGCGTGCTTGTCGCCGCGCGGGTGATCAGATCAGCCGGTTGTCGGGCAGGCGCTTCGCGATCTCCGCGACGAGCGCGTGCGCGAGTTCGTCCTTCGGCGCGCGCGGCAGGCGCGTGAGCCCCGCCGCCTCGAACAGCACGACCTCGTTGTCGTCGCGGCCGAACGTCAGCGGGCCGAGATTGCCGACGAGCAGCGGCACGTTCTTGCGCTTGCGCTTCTCGTCGCCGTGCACGTCGAGGTCGCCGCTTTCCGCTGCGAACCCGACGCAGAACGGCGGGTCGGGCAGCGCGGCGACCGACGCGAGGATGTCGGGATTTTCGACGAACGTCAGCGCTGGCATCTTGCGGTCGGCCGTTTTCTTCATCTTGTGCTCGGCCGGCTGCTCGACGCGCCAGTCCGCGACCGCGGCCACCGCGATGAAGATGTCGGCGTCGGCGACCGCGTGCATTACCGCGTCGTACATCTGCTGCGCGGTCTGCACGTCCTCGCGGTACACGCCCCACGGCGTGTCGAGCGCGACCGGGCCGGCGACGAGGTGCACGTCGGCGCCGGCCTGCTGTGCGGCGCGCGCGAGCGCGAAGCCCATCTTGCCGCTCGAGCGGTTCGTGAGGCCGCGCACCGGGTCGAGCGGTTCGAGCGTCGGGCCGGCCGTGATCAGCACGCGCCGGTGCGCGAGCACCTTCGGCTGGAAGTGCGCGACGATCGCTTCATAGATCGCTTCGGGCTCGAGCATGCGGCCGTCGCCGACTTCGCCGCACGCCTGCGCGCCCGAGTCGGGGCCCAGTACCGACACGCCGTCCGCGCGCAGTTGCGCGACGTTGCGCTGCGTGGCCGGGTTTTGCCACATCTGGCGATTCATCGCGGGAACGACGAGCAGCGGACAATCGCGTGCGACGCACAGCGTCGACAGCAGATCGTCCGCGAACCCGTGCGCGAGCTTCGCGAGGAAATCCGTCGACGCGGGCGCGATCACGATCGCGTCGGCTTCGCGCGACAGGTCGATGTGCGCCATGTTGTTGTCGATGCGCGCGTCCCACTGGCTCGTGTAGACCGGCCGGCCGGACAGCGCCTGCATCGTGACGGGCGTGATGAATTGCGTGGCGGCTTCGGTCATCGCGACCTGCACGGTCGCGCCTGCCTTCGTGAGCAGCCGCGTGAGCTCGGCGATCTTGTAGCAGGCGATGCCGCCCGTCAGGCCGAGAACGAGGTGTTTTCCAGCGAGTTCTGCGTGTGCCAACTCAGGCCTCCAGGAGTCGATCCGGACGACCGGCGCGCGGCCGGCCGTCGACGCCGAGTATGCACGCTCAGCGCGAGCCGCGCACGCGACGCAGTTCGTCGTAGATCAGCAGCACCGCGCCGACGGTGATCGCGGAATCGGCGAGGTTGAATGCCGGGAAGTGCCACGTGCCGATGTGGAAATCGAGGAAGTCGATCACGTGGCCGTAGACGAGCCGGTCGATCACGTTGCCGAGCGCGCCGCCGAGAATCAGCGCGAGCGACAGGCTGAACAGCCGCTGATGGCCGTGGCGCTTCAGCAGGAAGCAGATCACGAGCGTCGCGCCGATCCCGAGCGCGGTGAATGCCCAGCGCTGCCAGCCGCTCGCGGTCGACAGGAAGCCGAACGCGGCGCCGCGGTTGTACACGAGCACGAGGTTGAAGAACGACGTCAGCGCGTGCTGCGCGCCGTATGCGAACGTTTTGAGGATCGCGATCTTCGACAGCTGGTCGAACAGGATCACGATCAGCGAAATGCCGAGCCAGGGCGCGAGCGCGCCGCTGGCCGGCTTCGACAGGGTTTTCGCCATGGTTTAAGCAGCGCTCCGGATTTCGCCGTTTTCAAAGAGGTTCGAGAAGCAGCGGCCGCACAGCGTCGGATGGTCGGCGTGCGCGCCCACGTCCTCGCGGTAATGCCAGCAGCGTTCGCACTTCTGGTACTTCGACGCAGCGACGTCGACGCTTTCCTGCGCTTCGTCGTCGACCTTCACGACCGTCGCGGCCGACGTGATCAGCACGAATTTCAGATCGTCGCCGAGGCTCGCGAGCGCATCGTAGCGCGCGCCGCTCGCGTGCACGGCTACCTCGGCCTGCAGCGACGAACCGATGCGGTTCGCGGTGCGCGCTTCCTCGAGCGCCTTCGTCACGTTGCCGCGCACGTCGCGCAACAGCGCCCACTTGTCGATCAGCGCGGCGGCATCGTCGATCGCCGGATACGCGTAGTACGTTTCTGTGAAGATCGTGTCGCTCGCCGGCTGGAACACCTTCCACGCCTCTTCGGCGGTGAACGACAGGAACGGCGCGAGCACGCGCAGCAGCCCTTGCGTCAGGTGGTACAGCGCGGTTTGCGCGGAGCGGCGCGCGCGCGAATCGGCCGCGCTCGTGTACAGGCGGTCCTTCAGCACGTCGAGATAGAAGCCGCCGAGATCCTCCGAGCAGTACGTCTGCAGCTTCGCGACGACCGGGTGGAACTCGTACTTCTCGTAGTGCGCGAGCAGTTCGGTCTGCAGCTGCGCGGAGAACGCGACCGCATAGCGGTCGATCTCGAGCCATTCGCCGGCGGGCAGCGCGTGCTGCGCGTAATCGAAGTCGGACAGGTTCGCGAGCAGGAAGCGCAGCGTGTTGCGGATGCGGCGATAGCCTTCGGTCACGCGCTTCAGGATCTCCTCGGAGATCGCGAGCTCGCCCGAATAGTCGGTCGACGCGATCCACAGCCGGATGATTTCCGCGCCGAGGCGGTTCGCGACTTCATGCGGATCGATGCCGTTGCCGAGCGACTTGCTCATCTTGCGGCCTTCGCCGTCGACGGTGAAGCCGTGCGTGAGCAGCCCCTTGTACGGCGCGCGGCCGTCGAGCATCGACGCGGTCAGCAGCGACGAATGGAACCATCCGCGGTGCTGGTCGGAGCCTTCGAGGTACAGATCGGCCGGGAACTGCAGCTGGTCCTTGTGCGAGCCGCGCAGCACGTGCCAATGCGTCGTGCCGGAGTCGAACCACACGTCGAGCGTGTCGCGGTTCTTCTCGTACAGGTTCGCGTCGTCGCCGATCAGCTCGCGCGGATCGAGCGTCTGCCACGCCTCGATGCCCGCCTGCTCGACGCGCTTCGCGACTTCCTCGAGCAGCTCCAGCGTGCGCGGGTGCAGCTCGCCGGTTTCCTTGTGCACGAAGAACGCCATCGGCACGCCCCATTGGCGCTGGCGCGACAGCGTCCAGTCCGGCCGGTTCGCGATCATGCTGAACAGCCGCTGCTTGCCCCACGACGGATAGAACGCGGTCGCGTCGACGCCTTCGAGCGCCGTTTCGCGCAGCGTCTTGCCGCCGTCGCGCGGCTTCACGTCCATGCCGGCGAACCACTGCGACGTCGCGCGGTAGATGATCGGCGTCTTGTGGCGCCAGCAGTGCATGTAGCTGTGCGTGTACTTCTCGCTGCGCAGCAGCGTGCCGGCCGCATTCAGCGCGTCGACGATCTTCGGGTTCGCGTCCCAGATCGACAGCCCGCCGAACAGCGGCAGCGACTCGATGTAGCGGCCGTCGCCCATCACCGGGTTGATGAAGTCGGAATCGGTCATTCCGTGCGCCTTGCACGAGATGAAGTCTTCGATCCCGTATGCGGGCGACGAGTGCACGATGCCGGTACCGGTGTCGGTCGTCACGTAGTCGCCGAGATAGACGGGCGCGGTGCGCTGATAGCCGGGATGTGCGGACGCGAGCGGGTGATGGAAGCGCAGGTTCGCGAGCTTCACGCCCGGCGCGGTCGCGACGACGCGGCCGGTCAGCTTGAATTCGGCCATGCACGCGGCGACGCGCTCTTCCGCGATGATCAGCAGCCCGCGCTCGGTGTCGACGAGCGCGTAGACGATTTCCGGATGAAGGTTCAGCGCCTGGTTCGCGGGGATCGTCCACGGCGTCGTGGTCCAGATCACGATGCCGCCTTCCGCGCGCGGCAGCGCGGACAGGCCGAACGCATGCGCGGTCTTTTCCGGCTCCGCGAACGGGAACATCACGTCGATCGTCGGATCCGTGCGGTCCTTGTACTCGACTTCCGCCTCGGCGAGCGCGGAGCCGCAGTCGAAGCACCAGTTCACCGGCTTGAGCCCGCGGTACACATAGCCCTTCTCGAGGATCTTGCCGAGCGCGCGGATCTCTTCCGCCTCGTTGACGAAGTTCATCGTCTTGTACGGATTCGCCCAGTCGCCGAGCACGCCGAGGCGCTTGAAGCCGGCCTTCTGCTTCTCGATCTGCTCGGTCGCGTACGCGCGCGCCTTGCTCATCACTTCCGCGGCCGGCAGCGACTTGCCGAACTGCTTCTCGATCTGGATCTCGATCGGCATCCCGTGGCAGTCCCAGCCGGGCACGTACGGCGCATCGAAGCCGGCCATGTTGCGCGACTTCACGACGATGTCCTTCAGAATCTTGTTCACCGCGTGACCGAGGTGGATGTCGCCGTTCGCATACGGCGGGCCGTCGTGCAGGATGAACTTCGGCCGGCCCTTGCTGGCTGCGCGGATCTTGTCGTACACGCGGCGCTCTTCCCACTCCTTCACCCATTGCGGCTCGCGCTTGGGAAGATCGCCGCGCATCGGGAACGGCGTGTCGAGCAGGTTGACCGGATACTTGGCCTGCGGTTTCGAATCGGCTTTCTTGTTGCTCATGATGGGATCGCTATCAAATCGGGAGACGCTCGAGCGTCGTGAATCGGTATGCGCGCGCGGCGGCGGCGCGACGGAGCGGCGCAAGGCCGCAGGCCGGATCAGCTAATTCGGTCGGTTGCCGACGTCGAGAAGCCGGTCGCGCGGCTGCCCGGCGCGCGGTCGCGCTCGATGAAGTACGCGCGCGCATTCGCGACGTCCTGCGCGATCGCGCGCGACAGCGCCTCCAGATCGTCGAATTTCGCCTCGTCGCGCAGTTTCTGCAGGAATTCGACGCGCACGAGCTTGCCGTACGCGTCGCCGTGCCAGTCGAGCAGGTGGACTTCGAGCAGCACGCGGCCGGAATCGTCGACGGTCGGACGCAGGCCGAGGCTCGCGACGCCCGGCAGCGGAGCCGGCCCGAGACCGTGCACCTGCACGACGAAGATGCCGGCGAGCGCCGGCCGCTTGTGCGCGATCGGCAGATTCAGCGTCGGAAAGCCGAGATCGCGGCCGAGCTTCAGGCCGTGCGCGACGTGGCCGCTGATCGCGTAGCCGTGGCCGAGCGCCTGCGCGGCCGCGGCGAGATCGCCGGCCGCGAGTGCGGCGCGCACGCCCGAGCTCGAAATGCGCGTGCCGTCGCTGCCGGCGACCGTGCCCATCTGCTCGACCTCGAAGCCGTACTGCTCGCCGGCTGCCTTCAACGTGTCGAACGTGCCCGCGCGCTTCGCGCCGTAGCAGAAGTCGTCGCCGACCATCATCCACCGCGTATGCAGCCCGTTGACCAGCGTGCGCTCGACGAACGCCTGCGGCGACTGGCTCGCGAACGTGTGATTGAAGTGCTCGACGACGACGCGGTCGACGCCGTGCTCGCGCAGCGCCTCGAGCTTGTCGCGCAGCATCGCGATGCGCGGCGGCGCGCCGGCCGGGTTGAAGAATTCGCGCGGATGCGGCTCGAAAGTCATCACGCACACGGGCAGCCCGCGTGCGTCCGCTGCCGCGCGCACGCGCGCGAGCAGGGCCTGGTGGCCGCGATGGACACCGTCGAAGTTGCCGATGGTCAGCGCGCACGGCGCGCGACTCTCGGCGTTGGGCAGGCCGCGGAAGACTTTCACGATAGCGGATGCAGCGTCGGGGAATGGGCGGTGGAATGCCGCAAAGCAGAAGATTATAAACGCTCGGGCGCACCGGCGGCCGACAAGGGCGGGAAACACGGGGGCGAATGGTAAAATTCGCGGATGAAAAAACTCGTGATCCTGATTTCCGGTCGCGGCAGCAACATGGAGGCCATCGTCCGCGCATGCGAGCGCGAACGCTGGCCGGCCGAAGTCGCCGCCGTGATCGCCAACCGGCCGGATGCGGCCGGTCTTGCTTTTGCCGCGTCGCACGGGGTAGCGACCGCGGTGGTCGACCACCGCTCGTTCGACGGCCGCGACAGCTTCGACGCGGCGCTCGCCGCCGAGATCGACCGCTTCGCGCCCGATCTCGTGGTCCTCGCGGGCTTCATGCGCATCCTCACGCCGGCTTTCGTCAGACGATACGAAGGCCGGCTGCTGAACATCCATCCGTCGCTGCTGCCGAGCTTCAAGGGCATCCATACGCATCAGCAGGCGCTCGACGCCGGCGTCGCGCTGCACGGCGCGAGCGTGCACTTCGTGATTCCCGAGCTCGACAGCGGCGCGATCGTCGCGCAGGGCGCGGTGCCCGTGCGTGCGGGCGACGACGCGGCCGCGCTCGCCGAGCGCGTGCTGGCCGTCGAGCACGTGCTGTATCCGCGCGCGGTGCGCTGGTTCGTCGAAGGGCGGCTGCGCCTCGAGGACGGCCGCGCGATCGTCGCGCCGGGCGAGGCGCGCTGGATTTTCGCGGATCAACCGCACACTGAAACGAACGAGGGCGTATGAAGCTGCACGGATTCCTGATCGGCCAGACCGAGACTTTGCTGGCCGAAGTGCTGAAATTCGCCGGCCCCGCCGACGCGACGACGAGCCGGTTCTTCCGCGCGCACCCGAAGCTCGGGCATGCGGAGCGCGGCGTGATCGCCGAGGCCGTGTTCGCGGTGCTGCGCCGGAAGATGGAGTTCGCGCACCTGGCCGAGAGCGGTACGGGCAGCCCCGCGCGGCGCCTGACGCTGCTCGGCCTGATGCAGACGGTCGGCCGCAACGCGCTAAAGCCGTTCGTGTCGGCCGACGAGGCCGCATGGCTCGAGCACGTGTCGAAGATCGATCCGGCCAGCCTGCCGGTGCGCATTCGCACGAACCTGCCGGACTGGATCCATCAGGCGCTCGCGACCCGTTTCGACGCCGACGAACTCGCGCAGCTCGCGGCCGCGTTGAACTACCCGGCGCCGCTCGATCTGCGCGCGAACGTGCTGAAGGCGACGCGCGACCAGGTGATCGACGGGCTGCGCGCGGTCGGCATCGATGCGGGCGCGACGCCGTTCGCGCCGCACGGCGTGCGCGTCGTCGGCAAGCCGGCGCTCACGCGGCTGAAGCTGTTCGAGGAAGGCCAGATCGAGGTGCAGGACGAAGGCAGCCAGCTGTTGTGCTCGCTGGTCGCGCCGCGGCGCGGCGAGATGGTCGTCGACTTCTGCGCGGGTGCCGGCGGCAAGACGCTCGCGCTCGGCGCGGCGATGCGCTCGACCGGCCGTCTGTATGCATTCGACGTATCGGAAAAGCGCCTCGCGAAGCTGAAGCCGCGCCTCGCGCGCAGCGGGCTGTCGAACGTGAACCCGGTGCTGATCGACAGCGAGCACGACGCGAAGATCAAGCGGCTCGCCGGCAAGATCGATCGCGTGCTGGTCGACGCGCCGTGCAGCGGACTCGGCACGCTGCGCCGCAATCCGGACCTGAAGTGGCGCCAGACGCGTACGTCGGTCGACGAGCTGACGCCGAAGCAGGCGTCGATCCTCGCGAGCGCGGCGCGCCTCGTGAAGAAGGGCGGCCGGCTCGTCTACGCGACCTGCAGCGTGCTCGACGCGGAGAACGAGCAGATCGTCGCGCAGTTCCTGGCCGATCATCCGGACTTCGTGCTGGTGCCCGCGCAGAAGGTGCTCGCCGATCAGCGCATCGCGCTCGACACCGGCGACTACCTGTCGCTGTGGCCGCATCGTCACGCGACCGACGGCTTTTTCGCCGCGGTGCTCGAGCGGCGCGCGCAGTAACGGCCGCGCATCATGACGGAGAACCGCCTGCTGTCGCACCGGCTCGCGTCGGTGATCCGCGACTTCAACCAGCCGGTGATGATCTGGCAGGCCGCGATTCTCGTCGGCGCGCTGGGCCTCGCGTGGCTGACCGCGCGCTTCGTGCACGGCCGCATCGACGCACGCCGGCGTGCGGCCGGCCGCGCGCCCGGCGCGGGTGCGCACAGCCTGAAGCGCGCGCTGTTCCCGTTGTTCGGCGGGTCGTTCGTGCTCGCCGCGCAGCTCGCGCTCGACCCGTTCATGTCGACGTCGCTGCTGTCGCTCGCGCTCGTGCCGCTGTTCGGCATCGGGCTCATCTATGTGCTGTTCTTCTTTGCGCGGCGCGTGTTCGCGCGCGACGGCCACACGCATGCGTGGCTGTCGATCGTCGAGAAGATCGTGTCGGTGATCGTATGGGCGGCGATGGTGCTGACCGTGCTCGGCATCCAGCGCGACGTGCTCGCGTGGCTCGACAGCGTTCAGTTCCGCGTCGCGAACGCGCATCTGACGCTGCTGTCGGTGATTTCCGGCGCACTGTGGGTCTGCGTGACGCTGATGGTCGCGATGTGGGCCGGCTCGGTGCTCGAGGAGCGGCTCGCGCGCTCGAGCACGCTCGATGCGAACCTGAGGGTCGTGCTGTCGCGGATCGGCCGCGCGCTGCTGGTGTTCGCGGCAGTCCTGATCGGGCTGTCGCTCGTCGGCATCGACGTGACGGTGCTCGGCGTATTCGGCGGTGCGCTGGGCGTCGGCCTCGGTTTCGGGCTGCAGAAGATCGCGAGCAACTACGTGTCCGGCTTCATCATCCTGCTCGACCGCTCGCTGCGGCTCGGCGACGCGATCAGCGTCGGCGGGCTGCAGGGCGTCGTCACGCAGATCCGCACGCGCTATACGGTCGTGCGCGGCCTCGACGGCAACGAGACGCTGATTCCGAACGAGAAGCTGATCACCGACGTCGTGCAGAACCAGTCGTCGTATCAGACGCGCGGCCATGCGAAGGTCGCGGTGCAGGTCGCGTACACGAGCGATGTCGAGCAGGCACTCGCCTTGCTCGCGGATGCCGCGAAGGGCGTGCCGCGCGTGCTGGACGACCCGCCGCCGACGCCGTATCTGGTCGGGTTCGGCGCCGACGGCATCGATCTGGAGCTCGGCTTCTGGATCGAGGATGCGGCGAAGGGCACGTCCGGCGTGCGCTCGGCGGTCAATCGGAACATCTGGCGGCTGTTCTGCGAGCACGGCGTGTCGATTCCGTTTCCGCAACGCGACGTGCGCGTCGTCGGGCTGCCGGACGGCTTCGTCGCGGCGGATGTCGCTGCCGATCGCGATTCGGCGCCCCGGAGCGGCGCGGACGATCTGCGGGCCTCGGCTGCCTGAGCCGCATCTGACGCGGCGGAACGGCGGAGCGCGGAGCGATCGGCCGACCGGGTCCGGCGATGGACTATCGTCGTTGCGTCAAGGCAAGAAAATGTTCATTTGTTACAAAGGCTTGGAACGGTTGAAGTAAAATTTCGGTCTATCCGAGGTATGCTTTCATTTTTATGACGCCGGCGTGTGCCGGGGTCGCTCTCACCACAGGTAACTGCCTTGCTGAATTCCCTGCTCGATTTTCTTTCCCACGGGCTCCTGCGTTTTTCATGGTGGCAGGTCGCGCTGTTCGCGCTGGCCGTCACGCACGTCACGATCATCGGCGTGACGGTCTATCTGCATCGCTGTCAGGCGCACCGCGCGCTGGAGCTGCATCCGATCGCAAGTCACTTCTTCCGCTTCTGGTTGTGGATGACGACCGGCATGCTGACCGGCCAGTGGGCCGCGATTCATCGGAAGCATCACGCGAAGTGCGAGACCGAGGAAGATCCGCACAGCCCGCAGACGCGCGGCATCTGGAAGGTGTTCCTCGAAGGCGCGGAGCTGTACCGCGCGGAAGCGAAGAATGAAGAGACGATGCGCAAGTTCAGTCACGGCACGCCGAACGACTGGATCGAACGCAACGTCTATTCGAAGTACCCGATTCTCGGCGTGAGCCTGATGATGGTGATCGACGTCGCGCTGTTCGGCGTGCTCGGCTTGACCGTCTGGGCCGTGCAGATGGCGTGGATTCCGTTCTGGGCCGCGGGCGTCGTCAACGGTTTCGGCCACTTCTGGGGCTATCGCAACTTCAACTCGGCCGACGCGAGCACGAACCTGTTCCCGTGGGGCATCGTGATCGGCGGCGAAGAGCTGCACAACAATCACCATACGTTCGCCACGTCGGCGAAGCTGTCGAACAAGTGGTACGAGTTCGACATCGGCTGGATGTACATCCGCATCATGTCGGCATTCGGCCTCGCGAAGGTGAAGAAGATCGCACCGACGCCGCGCCTGAACAAGCCGAAGACCGTGCTCGACCAGGAGACGCTGCAGGCCGTGCTGTCGAACCGCTACGAAGTGATGGCGCGCTACGGCAAGGCGCTGAAGCGCGCGTACCGGCAGGAGCTCGCGCATCTGAAGGAGCTCGGCTCGAGCGAGAAGTATCAGCTGATGCGCAGCGCGCGCAAGTGGTTCCACAAGGATGCCGACGGCCTCGACGAGCCGCAGAAGAAGCTGCTGCCCGAGATCTTCGCGAGCAGCCAGAAGTTGCACACGTACTTCCAGCTGCGCCAGGATCTCGCGGCGATCTGGGACCGCTCGACGGCATCGCGCGAACAACTGCTCGCGCAATTGCAGGATTGGTGTCATCGCGCGGAACAAAGCGGGATCAAGGCGCTGCAGGAATTTGCGATGCGTCTGCGCCGCTACGCGTGATTCGAAATCGATTAGAATCTCAGGACGTCACAAACCCCGCGCTGGCGGGGTTTTTTCATTTGGCCGCGCGTTTCGCGCGGCCTGCGGCAGGAGGAAGCCTGCTCGGGATCGGAGGGGGCTGGAGCGCCAACTCGGATCGATGGCTTTGCATGGGACGCGAGTGAGCGTTGAAGCGCGGACTCGGGCCGATGGCTTTGCATGGGACCCGAGTAAGCGCTAAAGCGCTAACTCGGGTCGACAGGAGATACGGAGATGCAATCGACGATCAAACCCGTCGAGTACGACCGGCCGGTCGCCGCAGGCGTGTGCGGCGTCGGACAGGCATGGGCGAAAGTGCCCGACACGCCGTCCGCCGAAGAACGCGCCGCACTGAAAGCGCGCATCAAGGCACTTCTCGTACGCGAAAAGGCCGTGCTCGTCGCCCACTACTACGTGGACGCCGAACTGCAGGCGCTCGCGGACGAAACCGGCGGCTGCGTAGCCGACTCGCTCGAAATGGCGCGGTTCGGCCGCGATCACGACGCGCAGACACTCGTTGTCGCAGGCGTGCGCTTCATGGGCGAAACCGCCAAAATCCTCAGCCCGAACAAGCGCATCCTGATGCCCGATCTCGATGCCACGTGCTCGCTCGATCTCGGCTGCCCGGTCGACGAATTCTCCGCGTTCTGCGACGCGCATCCGGACCGCACCGTCGTCGTGTACGCGAATACCAGCGCGGCCGTGAAGGCACGGGCCGACTGGATGGTCACGTCGTCGATCGGCCTCGAGATCGTCGCCGACCTGCATGCGCGCGGCGAGAAGATCATCTGGGCGCCGGACCGTCATCTCGGCAGCTATATTCAGAAGAAAACCGGCGCCGACATGCTGCTGTGGCAGGGCTCGTGCCTCGTGCACGACGAGTTCAAGGGCATCGAGCTCGATCTGCTGCGCGCCGAATATCCGGACGCAAAAGTGCTGGTCCACCCTGAATCGCCGGAGAGCGTCGTCGCGCAGGCCGACGTCGTCGGCTCGACGACGCAACTGATCGATGCTGCCGTCAAGTTCGACGCGACGCGCTTCATCGTCGCGACCGATCTCGGCATCCTGCACAAGATGCAGCTGGCCGCGCCCGGCAAGACGTTCATCGCGGCGCCGACCGCCGGCAACAGCGCGACGTGCAAGAGCTGTGCGCACTGTCCGTGGATGGCGATGAACGGCCTCGCGAACCTCGCCGACGTGCTCGAGCGCGGCCACAACGAGATCTTCGTCGATCCGGCGATCGGCGAACGCGCACGTGTGCCGATCGACCGGATGCTCGATTTCGCGGCCGCGCACAAGAAGCGCGTGCAGGCGAGCGGCGATCTGCAGCGCGACCAGCCGCTGTTCGCAAACGTGGGGGCGGCGTAATGAACGGTCCGTACGTTCAGCCGCTGCCGGACGAACGCGTCGCCGGCGCCGCGAACGACCGCGCCGTGCGCGCGGCGAGCGGCGCCGTGTCGCCGCTTTTCGACGCGATTCGCGCGCAGTACGGCGCGGCATTCGACGATGCGATCGCACGCAACGTGGCCGACGCGATTGCCGAAGACGTCGGCGCCGGCGATCAGACCGGCCGGCTCGTGCCGGCGGACGAGCGTCGCCGCGCACGCGTCATTGTGCGCGAGGAAGCCGTGCTGTGCGGCGTGCCGTGGTTCGAGCGCGTGATCGAGCGCATCGACCCGACGATCGTCGTGCAATGGCGCTATCGCGAGGGCGACAGAATGGCGCCCGACTCGATCGTTTGCGAACTCGACGGGCCGGCGCGCGCGTTGCTGACCGCCGAGCGCAACGCGCTGAACTTCCTGCAATTGCTGTCGGGCGTCGCGACGGCGACGCGCCGTTACGTCGACCGCGTCGAAGGCACGCGCGCGAAGATTCTCGATACGCGCAAGACGCTGCCGGGCCTGCGGCTCGCGCAGAAGTATGCGGTGCGCGTCGGCGGCGGCGAGAACCAGCGTCTCGCGCTGTACGACGGGATCCTGATCAAGGAGAACCACATCGCGGCGGCGGGCGGCGTCGGCGAGGCGCTCGATGCGGCGTTCGCGCTGAATGCGGGCGTGCCGGTGCAGATCGAAGTCGAAACGCTCGCGCAGCTCGATACGGCGCTCGCGCATGGCGCGCAGTCGGTGCTGCTCGACAACTTCCCGCTCGACATGATGCGCGAAGCGGTGCGCGTGACGGCCGGCAAGGCGCTGCTCGAGGTGTCGGGCGGCGTCAATTTCGATACGGTGCGCGCGTTCGCCGAAACCGGCGTCGATCGCATTTCGATCGGCGCGCTGACGAAGGACGTGCGCGCGACCGACTATTCGATGCGAATCGTCGACTGAGCCGTTCGAGCTTCGGGCGATCCGATGAAAAAAGCCGTTGGCGCGCAACCGCCAACGGCTTTTTTCGCTTGACGGGGCGCGCAGCGTTGCAACGCGCCGTTGTCGATCAGCGACGTGCGCGCGGCGTCAGCACGCTCGGCAGCGCCTTCGGCAGCGTGTGCGGCCAGTCGCGGCTGTAGTGGAGCCCGCGGCTTTCGCGGCGCGAGTATGCGCTTTTCACGATCAACGTCGCGACGTCGACGAGATTGCGCAGTTCGAGCAGGTCGCGCGTCACGCGGAAGTTCGCGTAGTACTCGTGGATCTCGTCGCGCAGCAGCGACAGCCGATGCTTCGCGCGCTCGAGCCGCTTGTCGGTGCGCACGATGCCGACGTAGTTCCACATCAGGCGGCGCAGTTCGTCCCAGTTGTGGGCGACGACGACTTCCTCGTCCGCGTCCGACACGCGACTTTCGTCCCATGCGGGAAGCGTGCCCGGCATGTCCGCATCGAAGCCGGCCGCTTCGATTGCGCCGGCGGTCGCGCGGCCGATCACCAGACATTCGCGCAGCGAGTTGCTTGCGAGCCGGTTCGCGCCGTGCAGCCCCGTGTAAGACGTTTCGCCGACTGCATACAGGCCGGCCAGATCGGTACGTCCGGCGAGATCGGTGACGACGCCGCCGCACGTGTAATGCGCGGCCGGCACGACGGGGATCGGCTGCTTCGCGATGTCGATGCCGAACTCGAGGCAGCGTGCGTGAATCGTCGGAAAGTGTTCGCGCAGGAACGCTTCGGGCTGGTGGCTGATGTCGAGATACACGCAGTCGATCCCGCGCTTCTTGATCTCGAAGTCGATCGCGCGCGCGACGATGTCGCGCGGTGCGAGTTCTGCGCGCGGGTCGTGCGCGGGCATGAAGCGCGTGCCGTCGGGCAGCTTGAGCAGCCCGCCTTCGCCGCGTACGGCTTCCGAGATCAGAAACGATTTCGCATACGGATGGAACAGGCAGGTCGGATGGAACTGGATGAACTCCATGTTCGCGACGCGGCAGCCCGCGCGCCATGCCATCGCGATGCCGTCGCCGGTCGCGGTGTCCGGGTTCGTCGTGTACAGGTACACCTTGCCCGCGCCGCCGGTCGCGAGCACCGTGTGCGGCGCTTCGATCGTGATCGTGCGGTCGTTGTCGACGTCGAGCGCATACAGTCCATGGCAGCGGCGGCCGGGAAGGCCGAGCCGCTCCGACGTGATCAGGTCGATCGCGTGGTGGTTTTCGAAGAACGTGATATTCGGATGCTGGCGCGCGCGCTCCGACAGCGTGGCGAGCACCGCGTGACCGGTCGCGTCCGCCGCATGAATGATCCGCCGGTGGCTGTGGCCGCCTTCGCGCGTCAGATGGAAGCCGAGTTCGGCTGCGTCGTCCTTCGTGAACGGCACGCCCTGCGAGATCAGCCACTCGATCGCCTCGCGGCCGTGTTCGACGATGTAGCGCGTCGCGCCTTCGTCGCATAGCCCGCCGCCGGCGACCAGCGTGTCGTCGACGTGGTTCTCGATGCTGTCCGCGGAATCGAGGACGGCGGCGATCCCGCCTTGCGCGTTATCGCTCGCGCCCTCCATCATCGAACGTTTCGCGATCAGCGCGACACGTCGCGTGCTGGCCAGATTGAGCGCGACCGACAGGCCTGCCAGGCCGCTGCCGACGATCGCCACGTCGAATTTCATGCTGCATCTCCATCGTTACGCTTTTTGATCGTGCGTTCCGGCAGCCGAGGCCGCGGAAAGGGGAGAGCATACCGCGTCGCGCCCGAGCCGTGCGCGCAAAACAAAGAGCCCCGCATGTGCGGGGCTCTTCGCTTGTCGTCAGGCTCGCTGAAACCGGAGATTACTTGATCTTGGTTTCTTTGTACGCCACATGCTTGCGGGCGACGGGATCGAACTTCATGATCTCCATCTTTTCCGGCATGTTGCGCTTGTTCTTCGTGGTCGTGTAGAAGTGGCCCGTGCCAGCGGTCGACTCGAGCTTGATCTTGTCGCGTGCGCCTTTTGCCATGATTGTGCTCCTTGGGCTTAGGCTTCGCCGCGTGCACGCAGGTCAGCGAGCACGGAATCGATGCCGTTCTTGTCGATCAGGCGCAGGCCGGCGTTCGAAACGCGCAGGCGCACCCAACGGTTTTCGCTTTCCACCCAGAACCGGCGGTTTTGCAGGTTCGGCAGGAAGCGGCGCTTGGTCTTGTTGTTCGCGTGGGAAACGTTGTTGCCGCTCATCGGCGCTTTCCCAGTTACTTGGCATACGCGTGCCATGAGAGCACTCCTAATACGCTAAATTCGGGGTTCGATCGCCGGTGAAGGTTCTCATCGCGCAGCCACGTGATCCATAGCTGCACTCCGAACGCCCAAGCCCTTTGACAGACAAGGCCCTTCGATGGCTAGAACTGGTTGGAAAAAAGACAGACGACGATTCTAGCAGAAAAATCTCAGGAAAATCAAACCCAATTTCGCTGCGTCGTTATACGGGGCGGTGCGCCCATCGCGGCGGGCCACAGTCTACAGCCAGCCGGCGCGTGCAAACGAGAACGTTTCCGCCGTGCCGACCACGACGTGATCGAGCAGCCGCACGTCGACGAGCGCGAGCGCTTCGCGCAGCACGCGCGTGAGCCGGCGGTCTTCGGCGCTCGGCTGAACCGCGCCGGAAGGATGATTGTGCGCGACGATCAGCGCGGCGGCGTTCAGCGCGAGCGCGCGACGCACGATCTCGCGCGGATAGACGGCCATGCGCGTCAGCGAGCCGCGCGCGCTTTCCTCGACGTCGATCACGCCGTGACGTGCATCCAGATAAAGCGTGACGAATACTTCGTGCTCGCGCGTGCCGATCTTCAGCCTCAGGAAGTCTTCGACCGCGCCCGGCGAACCGATCCGCAGACGCTCGTCGACCTCTTCCGCCAGCGCACGGCGCGCCAGTTCCGTCACCGCGATCAGCAGCGCCGCCCGCGCGGCGCCGATGCCGGGATGGGTTTCGAACTCCGCGGGCGCCGCGTCGAGCATGCCGCGCAGCGAGCCGCCGAAGCGGTCGAGCAGTGCGCGCGCACTGACGAATACGTCCTGCCCGCGCGAGCCGGTGCCGAGCAGCAGCGCGACCAGCTCCGCGTCGGTCAGCGCGCCCGGCCCGCGCTCCAGCAGCCGTTCGCGCGGCAGATCGGAGCGCCAGTTGCGCGGGCGGCGCCGGCGCGTCGGCGTGACGGCGGGGCGCGGCGGCGGATTTTCGCGCGCATCGGGCGTGTCGCGGCATTCGGGCGGCGGAAAGACGAGGCAGGGTGACAGCATGATCCGAAACTCCATCGGCGGCCGGCCCTCTGCGCGACGTCGTCGCACTTTCAGCCTTGCACGCTCATGTGACTTACAATATTGGCTTTGCGCTGGGCCTTTCGGCCGTTCGGGCGCCGACTGAACGAGTAATTCATGAGCCTCATCGATCTATCCGAAGTGAAGCCCGGTTCCCATGTCACGCTGCATTACCGGCTTGCACTGGCCGACGGCGCCGACATCGTCAACACCTTCTCCGACAAGCCCGCCACGCTGCTGCTCGGCGCCGGGCAACTGGCGCCCTCGCTGGAACAGATTCTGCTGGGGCTGAAGGTCGGCGACCATTCGACTTTTCAGCTAACGCCCGAGCAAGGGTTCGGTCCCCGCAATCCCGACATGCTGCAGCGCGTGACGCTGTCGACGCTGCGCGAGAACGGGATGGTCGGCGACGACTTCACGCCGGGCGAGCTGATCGAGTTCAACGCGCCGGACGGCGGCCGCTATGCAGGGGTGCTGAAGGAAGTCGGCGAAACCTCGGCGCTGTTCGACTTCAATCATCCGCTCGCGGGCCAAGCGCTCACGTTCGAAGTGAAAATCATCGGAATCCTGTAATCATGAGCACCACCGATACGCTGTCCGGACAGACGGTTGCCGCCGACGCCGAAATCCTGCTCGCGCAGCCGCGCGGTTTCTGCGCGGGCGTCGATCGCGCGATCGAGATCGTCGAGCGCGCGATTGCGATGCACGGTGCGCCGATCTACGTCCGCCACGAGATCGTCCACAACAAGTACGTGGTCGAGGATCTGAAGAAGAAGGGCGCGATCTTCGTCGAAGAGCTCGAGGAAGTGCCGTCCGGCAACACCGTGATCTTCAGTGCGCACGGCGTGTCGAAGGCCGTGCGCGACGAAGCCGCGGTGCGCGGGCTGCGCATCTACGACGCGACGTGCCCGCTCGTCACGAAGGTGCACGTCGAAGTCGCAAAGATGCGCCAGGACGGCGTCGACATCGTGATGATCGGCCACAAGGGCCACCCGGAAGTCGAAGGCACGATGGGCCAGGTCGAGCGCGGGATGCATCTGGTCGAAAGCGTCGAGGACGTGCAGAAGCTCGAGCTCGCCGATCCCGAACGGATCGCGCTCGTCACGCAGACGACGCTGTCGGTCGACGACGCGGCCGAGATCATCGCCGCGCTGAAGGCGAAGTATCCGAAGATCCGCGAACCGAAGAAGCAGGACATCTGCTACGCGACGCAGAACCGTCAGGACGCGGTGAAGTTCATGGCGCCGCAGTGCGATGTCGTGATCGTCGTCGGCAGCCCGAACAGCTCGAACTCGAGCCGCCTGCGCGAAGTGGCCGAGAAGCGCGGCGTGGCCGCGTACATGGTCGACGCGCCGGACCAGATCGATCCGGCATGGGTGGCCGGCAAGCGCCGCATCGGCGTGACGGCCGGCGCATCGGCGCCCGAAGTGCTCGCGCAGGCCGTGATCGCGCGGCTGCGCGAACTGGGCGTGCGCAACGTCCGCGCACTCGAAGGCATCGAGGAAAACGTGTCGTTTCCGCTGCCGCGTGGCTTGAACCTGCCTGCCGCCTGATTGCGGCGTCGCACCGCGGAGCACCAAAGCGCGCCTGACGGCGCGCTTTTTTTGTGCGACGAAAACGCAATCGCAACCGATATTCACAATCACGGTGCAACCGGGTTGCTCCGCATATTCCTGCCCGTTTCTCAAAATTGGTTGCAATGCAGGAAAACCCCATCGAATCAGGAATATTGGCGCGTTCCAAATGGAGTTACAATGCGCCCGTTTTCAGGCCGGAATGGCTTTGAAACCGGATTTTGGCAAGGCGCAGGAGACCTATTCGATGCATGTGAAGTTGGCTTACGCCGTGTCCGTCGCCGCACCGGTTGCAATGACTGCCGGTCGTAGCAAAAAGAGCGACGGCAGGGCGGGCGGCGGGGCCGCGGCGCTCGCGACAACGCCGGCCAGCGACGTGCGCGTCGCCGGAACCGGGCATGCGGCGCCATCGACGCGCCGCATCGCGCAGCTGGGAAACGACAAGGGAAACGGGGCAGGTTTGGCGATCGACGAAATCTACGCGCATGGCCTGACGATCGGTGCGCATCCCGCACGGCGTGCATCGTTCGCCGGCGGCAATGTCCGACGCGAAGCGGGCGATCGCGGCGCGGCAGCCGCGCGACGGGTGCCGGTCCCTCTTCATTTCGACTCGACGAAACAGCGTGTCGCCGCGGCCGATTGCGTCGCGGCGCGCGGCCCGATTCGCGCGACGGATTCCGGCGCGGGCGACGGCCATTTCGGCACGCTGGCTTACGACTTCAAGGAGGCCAACCACACCGTCCTCGACGTCGTGACGATTTAGCGACAGGACTCGCGACGGCACCGGAACAGTGCGGTGCCGTTTTTGTATCCGCTCCGGCAGCAGGTCCGGCCGTACAGGCCGGGCGGCGCGCGCCGGGACGACTCACCCTTACCGGTATCGACTAGTACCCGCAGTGTCGCCGAGATGGCGCGATTCCTCGCTTACCCGCGGGGCGCAACGTCCTCCGGCAGCACGGGCCAAGGAGCTTTAAATGGATATTTTCATCCAGCAGATCCTCAACGGGCTGGTGCTCGGCAGTGTGTACGCCATCATCGCGTTGGGCTACACGATGGTGTACGGCATTCTCGGCATCATCAACTTCGCGCACGGCGACGTGCTGATGATCGGCGCGATGGTCGCGCTGTCGGCCATCACCGTGCTGCAGAACCATTTCCCCGAACTCGGCAACGTCGCGACGCTGACGATCGGTCTCGGCATCGCCGCGATCGTCTGCGCGTTCGTCGGCTTCACGATCGAGCGCGTCGCGTATCGGCCGCTGCGCCGCGCGCCGCGTCTCGCGCCGCTGATCACCGCGATCGGCGTGTCGATCCTGCTGCAGACCGCCGCGATGATCATCTGGTCGCGCAATCCGCTGCCGTTCCCGCAACTGCTGCCGACCGATCCGATCAACGTGATCAAGGCGACCGACACGACGCCGGGCGCCGTGATCTCGGTGACCGAAATCGTGATCATCGCGGTCGCGTTCATCGTGATGGCGGGCCTGCTGCTGCTCGTGCACAAGACGAAGCTCGGCCGCGCGATGCGCGCGATCGCCGAAAGCCCGAACACCGCGAGCCTGATGGGCGTGAACCCGAACTTCGTGATCTCCGCGACGTTCATGATCGGCTCCGCGCTCGCCGCGCTGGCCGGCGTGATGATCGCGTCCGAATACGGCAACGTGCACTTCTACATGGGCTTCATCCCCGGCATGAAGGCGTTCACCGCCGCGGTGCTCGGCGGGATCGGCAACCTCGGCGGCGCGATGGTCGGCGGCGTGCTGCTCGGCCTGATCGAGCAGCTGGGTGCCGGCTACATCGGCAACCTCACCGGCGGCGTGTTCGGCAGCAACTACCAGGACGTGTTCGCATTCATCGTGCTGATCATCGTGCTGGTGTTCCGTCCGTCGGGCCTGCTCGGCGAACGTGTCGCGGACCGCGCGTAACGGAAGGGGAGCAAACAACATGACATCCATTCAACCGATCGAATCGTCGACGACGCTCGTCGAAGAGCGCAACACCGCGAAGACCGTCACCATCGGCATCCTGACCGCGGCCTTCGTGATCGCCGCACCGCTGGTGATCGGCGCGGCCGGCGGCAACTACTGGGTTCGCGTGCTCGACTTCGCGATGCTGTACGTGATGCTCGCGCTGGGGCTGAACGTCGTGGTCGGCTTCGCCGGCCTGCTCGACCTCGGCTACATCGCGTTCTACGCGGTGGGCGCGTATACGGCGGCGCTGCTGAGCTCGCCGCACCTGACCTCGCAGTTCGAGTGGATCGCGGCGCTCGCGCCGAACGGGCTGCACGTGCCGTTCCTGATCATCGTGCCGATCGCGATGGCGCTCGCCGCGACCTTCGGGATCCTGCTCGGCGCGCCGACGCTGCGCCTGCGCGGCGACTACCTCGCGATCGTCACGCTCGGCTTCGGTGAAATCGTCCGGATCTTCATGAACAACCTCGACCGTCCGGTGAACATCACGAACGGCCCGAAGGGGATCACGGGCATCGATCCGGTGCACGTCGGCGGCTTCAACCTGTCGCAGACGCATACGCTGTTCGGCTTCCAGCTGCCGTCGGTGTACATGTACTACTACCTGTTCGTGCTGTGCGCGCTGCTGGTGATCTGGGTCTGTACGCGCCTGCAGCACTCGCGCATCGGCCGCGCATGGGCCGCGATCCGCGAAGACGAGATCGCCGCGAAGGCGATGGGCATCAACACGCGCAACGTGAAGCTGCTCGCGTTCGCGATGGGCGCGTCGTTCGGCGGCCTGTCGGGGGCGATGTTCGGCGCGTTCCAGGGCTTCGTGTCGCCCGAGTCGTTCACGTTCTGGGAGTCGATCGTCGTGCTCGCGTGCGTCGTGCTCGGCGGGATGGGGCACATCCCGGGCGTGATCCTCGGCGCGGTGCTGCTCGCCGTGTTCCCCGAATTCCTGCGTTCGACGATGAGCCCGCTGCAGCACGCGCTGTTCGGCCACGACGTCGTCGATACCGAAGTGATCCGTCAGGCGCTGTACGGCCTCGCGATGGTCATCATCATGCTGTACCGCTCGGAAGGCCTGTGGCCCGCGCCGAAGCATGAGGACAAGATCGCGAAACTGGCGAAGCGCAACAGCAAGAAGCCGGTGCGCGCGTAATCAACGGACAAGGGGATCCACACATGAGCGACAAGCAAATCCGTCTGTCCGTGCAGGGCGTGAACAAGCGCTTCGGCGGGCTGCAGGCACTGTCCGACGTCGGGCTGCAGATCCGCGAAGGCGAGATCTACGGGCTGATCGGCCCGAACGGCGCGGGCAAGACCACGTTCTTCAACGTGATCACCGGCCTCTACACGCCGGACTCCGGCGAGTTCAAGCTGGACGGCGAGCACTACACGCCGACGGCCGTGCATCAGGTCGCGAAGGCAGGCATCGCACGCACGTTCCAGAACATCCGGCTGTTCGGCGGGATGACCGCGCTCGAGAACGTGATGGTCGGCCGCCACGTGCGCACCAAGCACGGGTTGCTCGGCGCGGTGTTCCAGACGCCGGCCGAGCGTCAGGAAGAGCGCGAGATCAAGGAGCGCGCGATCGAGCTGCTCGAATACGTCGGCGTGCTGCAGTATGCGGACTACACCGCGCGCAACCTGTCGTACGGCCATCAGCGGCGCCTCGAAATCGCGCGGGCGCTCGCGACGGACCCGAAGCTGCTCGCGCTCGACGAGCCGGCAGCCGGGATGAACGCGACCGAGAAGGTCGAACTCACGCGCCTGCTCGACAAGATCCGCTCCGACGGCCGCACGATCCTGCTGATCGAGCACGACGTGAAGCTCGTGATGGGGCTGTGCAACCGGATGACGGTGCTCGATTACGGCAAGGTGATCGCCGAGGGTCTGCCGCAGGACGTGCAGAAGAATCCGAAGGTGATTGAGGCATATCTCGGCGCAGGGGTGCACTGATGGCAGCGGCAATGTTGAAAATCAAGGGCTTGCAGGTCAACTACGGCGGCATTCAGGCCGTCAAGGGCGTTGACATGGAAGTCCGTCAGGGCGAGCTCGTGACGCTGATCGGGGCGAACGGCGCGGGCAAGACCACGACGATGAAGGCGATCACCGGCCTGAAGCCGTATTCGGCCGGCGACATCGAATACGACGGCAAGTCGATCAAGGGCGTGCCGCCGCACGAGCTGCTCAAGCGCGGCCTCGCGATGGTGCCGGAAGGCCGCGGGATCTTCGCGCGGATGTCGATCGTCGAGAACATGCAGATGGGCGCGTATCTGCGCAACGACAAGGAGCAGATCAAGAAGGACGTCGACCGGATGTTCGGCTTCTTCCCGCGGCTGAAGGAGCGTGCGTCGCAGCTCGCGGGCACGCTGTCGGGAGGCGAGCAGCAGATGCTCGCGATGGCGCGTGCGATCCTGTCCAAGCCGAAGCTGCTGTTGCTCGACGAGCCGTCGATGGGCCTGTCGCCGATCATGGTTGAAAAGATCTTCGAAGTGGTGCGCGAGATCTCGAAGGAGGGCATCACGGTGCTGCTCGTCGAACAGAACGCACGCCTCGCGCTGCAGGCGGCCGATCGCGGCTACGTGATGGATTCGGGCACGGTCACGATGGAAGGCGACGCGAAGCAGATGCTCGACGATCCGAAGGTGCGCGCCGCGTATCTCGGCGAATGAGCGAAGCGCGCGTCGCGATGCGGTGAGCTGTACGCGCGGCGCGACGCGTTCGAAGGGCCGTCACGGGATGCCGTGACGGCCCTTTTTCTTGTTGTGGGCGCTCGCTCGCGTCGCACTTCGTGCGTGCATCGGCATGCAGCGACGCGGTACGCCGATGCGGCCGCCGATCACGCACCGACGCCGGCCGGCGCAACGCGCCGCGTCGCGTCATGCAGCCGACAGCGTCTTGCCGAACGAGATGCGCTCTTCGACGCGATACCCAAGCGCCGCGTAAAAGCGGCACGCGTCGTCGTTGCCGGGCAGCACCTGCAGATTGACCTTCAGGCAGCCGCGTGCCGCGAGCGCGCGTTCCGCGTGCGCGATCAGCGCGCGACCGATGCCGAGCCGCCGCGCGCCGTTCGCGACGCCGAACGAATAGAGCCAGCCGCGATGGCCGTCGAAGCCCGCCATCAGCGTGCCGACCACCCGTGCGCCGCACACCGCGACGAAGAACAGCTCCGGCTGCGTCGCGAGCTTCAGCTCGATCGATCGCAGCGGGTCGCGATGCGGCGGCGCGCCGGGCTCGTCATAGTGCGGAAACGCGTCGCGCCACACGGCGAGCACCGCGTCGGTGTCGGCGCGTTCGAACGGTCGGATCGCGACGTCGGTTGCGGCGGCATCCATCGGTCGTCCTCGTTACAGCGTGTCGAGAATCGAGCGCAGCATCGCCATCATCTGATCGATCTCGTCGGTCGTCACGTTCAGCGCCGGCATGAAGCGCAGCAGGTTCGGCCGCGCGGCGTTCAGCAGCAGGCCGTCGGGCTGCATGTCGCGCGCCTTCTCGACGATTTGCGGGCCGATGTCCTTGCCGAGCAGCAGCGCGCGCAGCAGGCCTTCGCCGCGCTCGCCTTCGAAGCCGCGCTCTTCCGACAGCTCGAGCAGCTTGCGCTTCAGGTATTCGCCGCGCGCACGCACGCCTTCGAGGAAGCCCGGCGCGACGAGCTGCGAGATCACCGCATAGCCGGCCGCCGTCATCAGCGGATTGCCGTTGTACGTGCCGCCCTGATCGCCGGCCTCGAACACCGCGACGTCGGCCTTCGACAGCAGCGCCGCGAGCGGCACGCCGCTGCCGATGCCCTTGCCGAGCGTCATGATGTCGGGCTCGACGCCGGACAGCTCGTAGGCGAACAGCGTGCCCGCACGGCCGCAGCCGCTCTGGACTTCATCGACGATCAGCAGCAGGTTGTGCTGTTTCGTCAGCGCGCGCAGCTCGCGCATGAACTCGCGCGTGGCCGGGATCACGCCGCCTTCGCCCTGGATCGGCTCGAGCATCACCGCGACGGTCTTGTCGGTGATCAGCTTCTCGACCGAGTTGATGTCGTTCAGCTCGGCCTTCGGGAAGCCGGGCACCTGCGGCGCGTACAGCGTGTCCCAGCCGGCCTTGCCGCTCGCCGACATCGTCGCGAGCGTGCGGCCGTGGAAGCTGTGGTCGAACGTGATGATCTCGTATGCGCCGTTCCTGAACTTGCGGCCCCACTTGCGCGCGAGCTTGATCGCGCCTTCGTTCGCTTCGGCGCCGCTGTTCGTGAAGAACACCTTGTCGAACACGCTGTGCTGCGTGAGCAGGCCCGCAAGCTTCGCCATCGGCTCGTTGTAGAACGCCGGCGACGGGTTCAGCAGCGTGTCGGCCTGCTTCTTCAGCGCTTCGACGACGCCGTCGTTGCAGTGACCGAGGCTGTTGACGGCCCAACCCTGGATGAAGTCCAGATAGCGCTTGCCCGTGTGATCGTAGAGCCACGAACCCTTGCCGTGCGTAAACACGATGTCGGGGCGGTTCGTGATGTACATCAGCGAGTCGATCGGGTAATCGTTCAGGGGCATGGCAGCAGACTCCGGCGGACGTTGAAAGGGAAACGGGCAATAAAAAAGCCACGGAATGCCGTGGCTGGTGGATCGAACAGCTTGTGCGTAACCGGTGAGGCGGGGAGGGTTACGCGCGAGTCCGTGACGAGCCGGCGGCATCCGGGCGGAGCGGCGAGCGGCGACGTCGGAGAGCGGACAGGAAGCGGTTCATGTGCGCAAGCATAAGGCATCCCGCGCCCGACTGTAAACCGCCGCGATGCCATCGATATGACATGCGGCGGCGCACGGCGACGGCGCGGGCGGCGCCTGCAATCAGACCGGATGCGCGAGATCGGCTGCGCTCGTGAACGAGTCCGCGTAGAACTCGTCGGCCGGCAGGCCGTGGTGCTGCGTGAAATCGCGCTGCGCGGACTCGACCATCACCGGTGCACCGCACGCATAGACCTGGTAGCCGGACAGATCGGCCAGATCCTCGATCACCGCGCGATGGACGAAGCCGGTGCGCCCGCTCCACTGATCCGCATCGTCCGGCTCGGACAGCACCGGCACGTACTTGAAGTTCGGAATTTCGCGCGCCCACTGCTCGGCCAGCTCGTCGAGGTACAGGTCCTTCTTGCGGCGCGCGCCCCAGTAGAGCGTCATCGGACGCGTGATGCCCGTATGCTTCACGTGCTCGATGATCGCCTTGATCGGCGCGAAGCCGGTGCCCGATGCGAGCAGCACGATCGGCTTGTCGGAATCCTCGCGCAGGAAGAACGTGCCGAGCGGACCTTCGAAGCGCAGGATGTCGCGCTCCTTCATCGCGCCGAACACGTGATCGGTGAACTTGCCGCCCGGCATGTGGCGGATGTGCAGCTCGATCGGCCCTTCTTCGTGCGGCGCATTCGCCATCGAGTAGCTGCGGCGCGAGCCGTCCTTCAGGATGAATTCGATGTACTGGCCCGCCAGATACTGCAGGCGCTCGTTCGCCGGCAACTGCAGCTTCACGACCATCACGTCGTCGGCGCGGCGCTCGAGCGCCGCGATCCGGCACGGCAGCTTCTTGACCTGCACGCCGTCGACGCCGGCGATCTCGCGCACGTCGATCTCGAGATCGCACTGCGCCTTCGAGCAGCACAGCAGCGCGAGCCCACGCGTGCGCTCGTCGTTGGACAGCGCCGACGCGGCGTGCGGGCCCTGTTCGATCTGGCCCGACACGATCTGGCCCTTGCAGGAGCCGCACGCGCCGTTCTTGCAGCCGTACGGCAGATGGACGTTCTGGCGCAGCGCAGCCGCCAGCACGGTTTCGTCCGACTCGACCTGGAATTGCCGGCCGCTTTGCTTGAGAGTGACGTTGAATGCCATAGAACCAACTAGAACAAAATGTGGGGACCGTGCGGATCGTGCACGGCAGCTACAATGCAAACCCGTTGCGCGCCGCGCAACGACGGCTACTGATTTCGCAACCAACATGATCGCGACACGAATCCTGCGCCGGCCGCGCGCATTGATCGTCGGCTGCGGCGACGTCGGGCTGCGCTGCGTCGCGCAATGGCGCGCCGCGCCGCGCAACCTGCGGATCGTCGCGCTGACGAGCCATCCGGCCCGCCGCGACGCGCTACGCGCCGCGGGCGTGACGCCGATCGTCGGCGACCTCGACCGGCCCGCGACGCTGCGCCGCATCGCGGGTCTGGCGCGCACGATCCTGCATCTCGCGCCGCCCCAGCCGGACGGCCAGGACGATCGCCGCACGCGCGCGCTGATCGCCGCATTGACCGTGCCCGCGCGGCGGCCGGCAGCGCCGTCGACGCTGCGACCCGGCCGGTTCCGAACGGTGCGTGCCGTTGCGCAGCGCGGCAGCGCGCCCGTTCGGGCAGCGCGTATTGTACCCGACGGTCTTCGCGCGCCGACGCTGGTCTACGCGAGCACGACCGGCGTTTACGGCGATTGCGGCGGCGCGCGCATCGACGAGACACATCCGCTGCAGCCCGCGAATCCGCGGGCGTTCCGGCGCGTGTCGGCGGAGCGCCAGCTGCGCGCGGCCACCGCTCGCGGCGTGCTGTCGGCCCGTATCGTGCGTATCCCCGGCATCTATGCGGAGAACCGGCTACCGCTCGCGCGGCTCGAACGCGGCACGCCCGCGCTCGACGCAGCCGACGACGTCTATACGAATCACATCCACGCGGACGACCTCGCGGCGATTCTGCGCCGCGTCGCGCAGCGCGGCAGGCCGGCGCGCGTCGTGCACGCGTCGGACGACAGCGAACTGCGGATGGGAGAGTATTTCGATCGCGTCGCGCACGCGTTCGGGTTGCCGACGCCGCCGCGCGTGAGCCGCGCGGACGCCGAACGCCAGCTCGAGCCGACGCTGCTGTCGTTCATGCGCGAGTCGCGGCGTCTGTCCAACGCCCGGCTGAAGGACGAATTGTGCGTGACGTTGCGCTATCCGACCGTAGACGATTTCCTTCAAACGCTCGCGCCGGGCGGCGCGTCACGTCAGCGCCGGTAGCGCCTCGATCAGCAGGAAACAGAGCAGCGCGCCGATGAGTGCGCCGATCAGGTTCGGGTGGTATTTGCGCTTCAGATGCATCGCGGTCAGCAGCGTGCCGATCGCGACGGCGCCGACGATCGCGAACGCGATCATCACGGACGACAGTTCGAAAGAATGATTGATGTTCATGATGTCCCCCCTGCATGCCGCTCGTACAACTTGTGATTTCAGTATAGCGGGGGAACTTGCGGCCGCGACGCGTGCGAGCGCCGAACGACCGTGCGGATTTTCCCTTACAGGGTTTTGACGGGATTGCGCAGCGCGGCGAGCTCCGCTTCGTCGAGCCAGCGCCACGTGCCCGGCGCGAGGTTGTCCGGCAACGTCAGTCCGCCGATGCTTTCGCGGTGCAGCGCGTCGACGCGGTTGCTGACCGCCGCGACCATCCGCTTCACCTGGTGGTATTTGCCTTCGACGACGGTCAGCACGAGCGTGTGCGCGTCGCGCGCATCGGCGGCCACGGCGGCGATCGGTTTCGGCTCGCCGTGCAGCTGCACGCCGGTGCGCAGCGTATGCAGCTGCGTATCGCTGAGCGGGTGACGCACGGTCGCGACGTAGGTCTTCGGCACCTTGCGCTTCGGCGACGTGTACGCGTGGACGAACTGGCCGTCGTCGGACAGCAGCAGCAGGCCCGTCGTGTCCTGATCGAGGCGGCCGACGCATTGCACGCCGCGCGCGACGAGCGGCGCGGGCAGCAGGCTGAACACGCTCGCATGATGCTGCGGATCGCGCGAGCATTCGTAGCCGGCCGGCTTGTTCAGCGTGAGATACGCGCGCGCGTGGAACGGCCATGCGGTGCCGTCGACCGTGAAGACGAGGCCGTCGGTGTCGAATGCGGTGTCCGGGTCGGTCGCAGTCGCGCCGCCGACGGCGACGCGGCCCGCTTCGATCAGGCCGCGGCACTGGCGGCGCGAGCCGAAGCCCTGCGTGTAGAGAATGCTTTCGAGATCCATAGCGCGCGCATTCTATCAAGCGGCGTCCGCGCGTCGGCACGAACGTGCGGGCGCTGGTAAGCTGCGAGGCGCTGCGCGGCGCGCGGCGTTCGTCCACTCGTTACGGAAACCCCATGCATTTCGATTCGTTCCCGCTCGCTTTCAGGCTCGGCCGCCGCGCGGCCGCCGCGGTGCTCGCCGCGACGATTTCGTCCGCGGCATTCGCGCACGCGCATGTCGCGACCAGCGATCCGGCCGCCAACGCGACATTGAGCGCCGCACCGGCCGCCGTCACGATCGATTTCACCGAGCCGCTCGAGCCGGCGTTCAGCTCGATCGTCGTCGCCGACGGCGCCGGCCGCACGGTATCGGAAGGCCGCGCGCGCGTCGACGACGCGAACCGCAAACGGATGACGGTGCCGCTGACGGCCGTCGGTGCCGGCGCCTATACGGTGAAATGGGTCGCCGTCGCGACCGATGGACATCGCACGCAAGGCGTCTACCGCTTCAGCGTGAAGTGACCGCCACGGCGGCGGCACGCGGTCCCGCGCATGCCGCCGCTCGACCGACACGGAGTGTTCCCATGAATCGCACGACGCTCGACGCACTCGCCGATTTTCCCCGCCAGCTCGAAGCGCACTTCGCCGCCGTTCCGGACGGCTACGCGCGCTGGACGCCCGACGACTGGACCGGGATGCCGAGCGAGCATTTCTCGCCGCTCGGCCAGCTGTGCCACGTACGCGACATCGAAATCGATGGCTACCACGTGCGGCTGCGGCGGATGCTCGAAGAGGATCATCCGCTGCTCGTGTCGATCGACGGCGATGCGCTCGCGATCGAGCGCCGCTACGATGCGGCCCACGCGTCCGACGTGCTCGCCGCGATCCGCGAAGCGCGGCGCGAGACGGTCGAACTGCTCGCCCGCACGACGCCCGAGCAGTTCGCGCGCACCGGCGAGTTCGAAGGCTACGGCGCGCTGACGGTGCGCGGCCTCGTCCACTATCTGTGCAGCCACGATCAGCAGCATCTGGCCGGCATGCAGTGGCTGCTCGGCAAGATCGACTCGCATCTGCACGCGCGCTGACGCAGCCGGCGCGGCGCGCATCGTCACCGGCGAATTCCGGCGCGCTCGTCGGTGCGGCAAGCCGCACTTCGGCGCGCCGGATTGGCGCGCTTTTCTGGATAATCCATCCAGCCGCACGTGGCTGACCGGCGCGCTGCGCGTGCCTACACTCCGAACTTCGTTCAACGAGAAAAAGGAGTCCACGATGGCCACTCACACGCTCGCAGACAAGGTCGTGCTGATCGCCGGCGGCGCGAAAAACCTCGGCGGACTGCTCGCCCGCGATCTGGCCGGCCACGGCGCGAAGGCGGTGGCGATCCACTACAACAGCGCGTCGACGCGCGCGCAGGCCGAAGAGACCGCGGCCGCGGTGCGCGCCGCCGGCGCGGACGCTGAGACGTTCCAGGGCGACCTGACGACGGCTGCGGCGGTCGAGAAGCTGTTCGACGACACGAAGCGGCGCTTCGGCAAGATCGACATCGCGATCAACACCGTCGGCAAGGTGCTGAAGAAGCCGTTCACCGAGATCACCGAAGCGGAATACGACGAGATGTTCGCGGTCAACAGCAAGTCCGCGTTCTTCTTCGTCAAGGAAGCGGGGCGTCACCTCGAGGATCACGGCAAGCTGGTCACGCTCGTCACGTCGCTGCTCGGCGCGTTCACGCCGTTCTACGCGGCATACGAGGGATCGAAGGCGCCGGTCGAGCACTTCACGCGCGCGGCTGCGAAGGAATACGGCGCGCGCGGGATTTCGGTGACGGCGGTCGGGCCGGGCCCGATGGACACGCCGTTCTTCTATCCGGCCGAAGGCGCCGATGCGGTCGCGTATCACAAGACCGCGGCTGCGCTGTCGCCGTTCAGCAAGACGGGGCTCACCGACATCGAGGACGTCGTGCCATTCATTCGTCATCTGGTGACGGACGGCTGGTGGATCACCGGCCAGACGATCCTGATCAACGGCGGCTACACGACGAAGTAGCGGCGCTCGGCGCTCGGCGATCGGCGATCGGCGAGCGACGACGCAGCGGCCGGACGACGAAGCGACGGGCGCTGCGGCGGCTAACGCGCCGCAATGGATCGTTTGCGTGGACAATGGGCGGGAGCGCCGGCACGAAGCCGCGCGCCCGCTTCGTGTCGGTGCCGCCGGCGTTGCCGCGCCGCCGGCGCGCGTTCGTCCCCCTACGTTTCCCGCCGATGGACAAGCTGGATCAGGTCAGAATCTTCCTTCAGGTTGCCGAAATGGGCAGCTTCATCAAGGCCGCGCACGCGCTGGACGTGCCGCGCGCGACCGTGTCCGCCGCCGTTCAGCAACTCGAGACGGGGCTCGGCACGCGGCTGCTGCACCGCACGACACGGCAGGTCCAGCTGACCGCGGACGGCACGTTGCTCGTCGAGCGCGGCCGGCGCCTGCTCGCGGAAGCCGACGAGCTCGACCGCCTGTTCCGGCGTCGCGGTCGCGACGTGGTCGGGCGGCTGAACGTCGACGTGCCGAGCCGGATCGCGCGCCGTGTGATCGCGCCTGCGCTGCCCGCGCTGTTTCGCCGCTATCCGAAGCTGCAATTGGCGCTCGGCTCGACCGACCGCTCGATCGATCTCGTGCAGGAAGGCGTCGACTGCGCGATCCGCGTCGGGCGTCTCGCGGACAGCAGCCTCGTCGTTCGGCCGCTCGGGCACTTCGAGCTGATCAACTGCGCGAGCCCCGATTACCTGCGCGAATGCGGCGTGCCCGAGCATCCGGACGCGCTCGCGAACGGACATCGGGCGATCGGCTATGCGTCGCCGACCACCGGACGCGCGCTCGACTGGGAATACTGCGTGGACGGCGCGCGGCACGCGCTGCCGCTGCCGAGCCGCGTGATCGTCAACAACGCCGAAACCTATATCGCGAGCTGCATCGCCGGAATGGGGCTGATCCAGATTCCGCGCTTCGACGTCGCGCACTTGCTCGACAGCGGCGCGCTCGTCGAGGTGATGCCGCGTTATCGCGCGGCGCCGATGGACGTATCGGCCGTGTATCCGCACCGCCGGCACCGGTCGCGGCGGCTCAACGCGTTCGTCGAATGGTTCGGCGAGCTGATGGCCGATGCGTTGACGCAGACGGCTCCCGACGCCGAGCGAGGCTGAACGGCCGACGCTCCCGAACGGCGCGAACATGCGCGGCCTGTTCGGACCGCGGCGCCATGTCAGCCCGGCACGGCAGCGAACTGCGTGCTTCGCCCGGTTTCCCGCACCGCGTCGATCAGTGCGGCCGCGGTGCCGCCCGGCTTCGCCGCGAACGCGTAAAACCGCGCGGCCGGCAACGCGGGCAGCCCGTCCTCTGGCCCGCACGCGCGCAGCCCGTCGCGCAGCTGGCTGCGCGCGAGTGCCGTGACCGCGAAGCCCGCGAGCGCGGCCGACACGCAGCCGGCCATGCTCGCACTCTCGAACAGCACGCGAAACGGCCGCAGCGACGCGGCGAGCGCCGACACCGCGGCTTCGCGATAGACGCACGGTTCGGGAAACAGCGCGAGCGGCACTTCGCGCCCGTGATTGAGCGACACGTCCGCCGCGAACGCCCACACGAGCGGCTCTTCCCACAGCAGCTCGCCGGCCGCATCGACGTGCCTGCATTGCTTGCCGAACACGACGTCGAGGCGGCCGAGCGTCTGCTCGCGCAGCAGCGACGCGGTGATTCCGACCTTCAGCTCGATCGACGCGTACGGATGGTGATCGCGAAACGTGCGCAACACGTGCGGCAGCCACGCGCCGGCGAAATCCTCCGACGCGCCGACGCGCAGCCGCCCGTGCGCCGGCGCGCCGCGCAGCCGCGCGCGCACTTCGCGCTCCATGTCGACGATGTTGCGCGCGTACGCGTACAGCGTGTCGCCGGCCGGCGTCAGCGCGAGCCGTTCGGCCGCCGGCGCGAAGCCGCGGCTGTCGACCACTTCGAGGAAGGTGCGCAGCAGCGCGATGTCGAGCGACGTCGACGCGGGATCGGTCAGCGGGTCCATCGGACAATTCAACGCAATATTTGATGAATGTGTGATGATACTCCGCGAATCGTGATGAGACGGCGGCCTACCATCGAGCGATCGGATCGACCCAACGGAGGACACGATGACCGCTTATGCGCATGCGCTCACTGCATCGCTCGATATCGCCTATCTCGAATGGAACCCGCGCGGCGAGCGCGTGGCCGTGCTGCTGCACGGCTGGCCGGACAGCGCGGTCGGCTGGACGCCGGTCGCCGATGCGCTGGCCGCGCACGGCTACCGCGTGCTTGCGCCCGCGCTGCGCGGCTTTGCGCCGACCCGGTTTCGCGACGCGTCGGTGCCGCGCAGCGGCCAGCTCGCGGCGCTGGGCCGCGACCTGCTCGAGTTCGTCGATGCGCTCGGCGTCGAGCGGCCGGTGCTGGTCGGGCACGACTGGGGCGCGCGTGCGGCCGCCAATGCGTGCGGGCTGCGCGACGGCGCCGCGTCGCATCTGGTGATGCTGTCGGTCGGATACGGCACCAACGATCCGCGCCAGCCGCTGTCGCTCCAGCAGGCGCGCAACTACTGGTATCACTGGTTCATGGCGACGCCGCGCGGCGAGCAGGCGCTGCGCGACGATCGCCGCGCGTTCGCGCGCCTGATGTGGGAGACATGGTCGCCGCCCGGCTGGTATCGCGACGCCGACTTCGATGCGGCCGCCGCCGCGTTCGACGGGCCCGACTGGATCGACGTCGTGCTGCACTCGTACCGGCATCGCTGGGGATTCGCGCCCGGGGCGCCGGCTTATGCGGACGACGACGCGCGGCTGAATCCGGCGCCGGTCCTGTCGGTGCCGACGCTCGTGCTGCACGGCGGCGCGGACGCGTGCAACCACCCGGACAGTTCGGCCGGCCGCGAGCGCTTCTTCGCCGGACGCTACGAGCGGCAGGTGCTCGACGGCGTCGGGCACTTTCCGCAGCGCGAGGCGCCGGCGGCGGTCGCCGATGCGGTGATCGCGTTTTGCGAGCGCGGGTGATTTGCGTCGATGTGTGGATGTGCCGACGTGCGGATGTGCAGACGTACAGACGTGCGCGCGGTGCCGCGCGTCGGACGCTGCCGAGCGGCGCCAGCCGATCGTCGCAGCCGATTCGAGCGAACGGCACGCGCCCCGGATATCGGCTGTCGCCGCGCGCGGCCGGATGTGACCGAGCCGGCCGCGCGACCGCTTCACCGGTTCGCGTGCGTCAGCACATGCCGCCGTTCGCACGCAGGATCTGGCCGTTGATCCATGCGCCGTCGGGCCCCGCGAGGAACGCCACGACCGCCGCGATGTCGTCGGGCTGGCCGAGCCGCTCGAGCGGATTCAGCTTCGCGAGCCGGTCGATCAGCTCCGGCGTCTTGCCGCGCAGGAACAGCTCGGTCGCGACCGGTCCCGGCGCGACGGCGTTCACGCGGATGCCGCGCCCGCGCATCTCCTGCGCGAGCACTTGCGTGAGGCTTTCGACGGCCGCCTTGCTCGCGACGTACACGCCGTAGGTTGGCATCCGCGTGCCGATCACGCTCGTCGACAGGTTGACGATGCGGCCGCCGTCGCGCACACGCGTCGCCGCTTCGCGGCACACGTTGAACGTGCCCTTCAGGTTGATTGCGATCGTCTCGTCGAACATCGCGTCGTCGAACTCGGCGATCGGCGCGAGCTTCATCACGCCCGCGCTGTTGACGACCACGTCGATGCCGCCGAACGTCTGCGCCGCCGTGTCGAACATCGCGGCCACCGCGGCCGGATCCGCCACGTCCGCCTGCACCGCGACCGCGCGGCCGCCGACGGCGACGATCGCGTCGACCACGTCGCGCGCGGCGTCCCCGTTGCCCGCGTAATTGACGACGACGTCGAATCCGTCGGCGGCGAGCCGGCGGGCGATTTCCGCGCCGATTCCGCGCGACGAGCCCGTGACGAGGGCGACCTTCTGTTCCGATGCGTTCATCTGCTGCTCCTTGTTCGTGAAATGCCGTTCGTGCCGGCGACAGGAGTACTGTAGGCGTCCGCGATCGATAAAAATAATGAATAATGCTCAGATCAAGAATGACTGAAAGTATGTCTCATGGGATTCGACAGCAGACTTCTGAGCGGAATCGGCGTGCTGTCTGCCGTGATCGAGGCCGGCACGTTCGCGCGCGCGGGCGAGGCGCTGGGCTTGACGCAGCCGGCGGTCAGCCGCGCGGTTGCACGGCTCGAGGAGCGCATCGGCATCCGGATCTTCAACCGGACCGCACGCGCGATCACGCTGACCGACGAAGGGCGGCGCTTCTATGAAGCGGTCGCGCCGCTGCTGGCCGGCATCGAGGATGCCGCGCTCGACGCGGGCCGCGCGAAGGCCAAGGTCAGGGGCAAGCTGCGGGTCAACGTCGACGGCACGTTCGGCCACTACGTGCTCGCGCCGAAGATGGCGGCGTTCCTCGAACGCTTTCCCGATCTGTCCGTCGAGATCAGCGTGCGCGACCGGATGGGCGATCTCGTCGCCGACGGCTTCGACGTGGCCGTGCGTTTCGGCGTGCCGGAGCCGTCGTCGTACCGCGCGCGGCTGCTGCTCGAGACGCGCGTGCTGACGTGTGCGTCGCCGGCGTATGTCGCGCGCCACGGCGAACCGCGGCACCCGCACGAGCTCGCGGACGGCCATTGCTGCGTGCTGATGCGCGACCCGGCGACGGGGCGGCCGTTCGAATGGGCGTTTCATCGCGGCGGCGAGGTCGTGCCGCTCGCCGCGGCCGGCCGGCTGATGGTCAACGATACGGGTTCGCTGCTCGGCGCGTGCGTGGGCGGCGCGGGCGTCGCGCAACTGCTCGAGCTGTATGCGCGGGACACCATCGCGGACGGCCGACTGAAACTGCTGCTGCCGGAATGGACGGACGAAACGTTTCCGCTATACGCGTATTACCACGCGTCGAACCTGGTGTCGGCGAAGGTGCGCGCGTTTCTCGATTTCGTCCGCGAACTGATGGACTGACGCGGCCAGAGGGCGCGCGGACAAAGAAAAAGCCCCGGTCGTGGGTGACACGGGGCTCGCTGCGTATGCGTCGCGGAGCGGGATGCGCAGCTCGTCGACGCGGCGGCCGTATTTCATTCAGCGGACGTTCCGCATGAACGTGAAGGGGGCGCCGCCTTCATGTCTGGTGCCCAGGGCCGGAATCGAACCGGCACGCCTTGCGGCGGGGGATTTTGAGTCCCCTGCGTCTACCAATTTCACCACCTGGGCTTGTTCGGCCCGCGCATGCAATCGTGCGCGGCGAAACGCGGATTATGGCCGAAAACCGGGCACCGGGCAAGCCGCGCGGCGCCCGGCCGCGCGTTACTGGCTCAGGTACACGAAGCGGCCCTGCTTGACGATTCCCATCACGCTCGCGCGCTGGTCGAGGCCCACGTGGTCCTTGTCGCTCGTATTGACGACGCCGTTCGGCACGACCAGCTCGTGCGCGCGTTCGAGCTCGCGCCGCAGCGCCGCGCGGAACGCGGGCGTGCCCGGCTGCGCGGACTTCAGCGCACGGCCGACCGCATCGGCGAGGCGCGGGTAGACGCCCGCCGCGTCGCCGGCGAATTGCGTGACCGTGCCGGCCCCGTATTTCGCTTCGTACGCGTCGACGAACGCGAGCGCCGCCTTGCGGGCCGGATGATCGGCCGGCAGCGTGCGCGCGACGACGACCGGCTGCGTCGGAAACAGCGTGCCGTCCACGTCCTTGCCGCCGAGCTTGATGAATTCCGGCGTGGCGATCCCGTGCGTCTGATAGATCGGGCCGCGGTAGCCGCGCTCGATCAGCGTGCGCTGCGGCAGCACGGCCGGCGTGCCGGAGCCGGCGATCAGGATCGCGTCGGGCTTCGCGGCGATCAGCTTCAGTGCCTGACCGGTGACGCTCGCGTCGGTCCGGTTGAAGCGCTCGGTCGCGATCACGCGGATCTTGCGCAGGTCCGCGAAGCGCGTGAACTCGCTCAGCCAGCTGTCGCCGTAGCTGTCCGCGAAGCCGATGAAGCCGACCGTCTTCACGCCGTGGTTCGCCATGTAGCGCGTCATCACGTCGGCCATCGCGCGATCGCTCTGCGCCATCTTGAACGCCCACGTTCGTGCGCCTTCCTGCGGCTCGACGATCGCGCCGGAACCGACCAGCGTGATCATCGGCGTCTGTGCAGCGGCGACCGCGTCCAGCGCCGCGAGCGCGGCCGGCGTGATGTTCGGGCCGACGACGACGTCGACGCGGTCCTCGTCGACCAGCTTGCGGATATTGCGCACGGCCGTGCCCGGGTCCGACGCGTCGTCGAGCACCGTGACCTGCAGCGGCTGCCCGGCGATCGTCTTCGGCCACATCAGGATCGCGTTCTTGCTCGTGATGCCGATCGCGGCGGCGGGGCCGGTCGACGACAGGTCGACGCCGACCTTCAGGTCGGCCTGCGCGGTCGCGCACGCGAGCACGAGGGCGGCGCCGGCGGCGCGGCGCAGCAGGGCGGGAAGCGTCATGCGGGAATCTCCGTCGGGCAGCAAAAAGGGGCGCGATATGCGCCCCTGTCGTTATACACGCGGCTCAAAGCTCGTACGATTCGGATTCGCCCTTGAGCGCCTGTTCGATCAGCTTGCGGTTCAGCGTCGGCGACAGCAGCTCGACGAGCGTATACACATAGCTGCGCAGATACGCGCCCTGCTTGAGCGCGACGCGCGTCACGTTGCTGCCGAACAGGTGGCCGACCGGAATCAGCCGCAGGTTGCGGTCGCGCTCCGGGTTGAACGCGATATCGGCCATGATTCCGACGCCCAGCCCGAGCTCGACGTAGGTCTTGATCACGTCGGCGTCGATCGCCTCGAGCACGATATCCGGCGACAGGCCGCGCAGCGCGAACGCATGATTGATCTTCCGCCGGCCGGCGAACGCGTCGTCGTACGTGATCAGCGGGTATTGCGCGAGATCGTCGAGCGTCGGCGGCTTGCGCTCGAGCAGCGGATGGTCGGCCGGCACGACGGCCGCGTGGTGCCACTGGAAGCAGGGCAGCGACACGAGTTCCTTGTAGTCGGCGATCGCCTCGGTCGCGATCGCGAGGTCCGCCTGATCGTGGATCACCATCTCGGCGACCTGCGTCGGGCTGCCCTGCAGGATCGACAGATGCACCTTCGGGAAGCGCTTCTTGAACTCCGCGATCGCGGCCGGCAGCGAGTAGCGCGCCTGGGTGTGGGTCGCGGCGATCGTCAGATTGCCCTGATCCTGCGCCGCGTAGTCCTTTCCGACCCTTTTCAGGCTTTCGACTTCCTGCAGAATCCGCTCGACGGACGCGAGGATGATCCGGCCCGGCTCGGTCAGCGACCGCACGCGCTTGCCGTGACGCGTGAAGATCTCGACGCCCAGCTCGTCCTCGAGTTCGATGATCGCCTTCGACACGCCCGGCTGCGACGTGTACAGCGCCTTCGCGGCTTCGGTGAGATTGAAATTCTGGCGGACGGCCTCGCGCACGAAGCGAAATTGGTGCAGGTTCATTTATAACCCTTCCGCATATCAACAGAATTTTTTAGTCGTTTGAAATATAAGGCGAGTTTATTACGATTCACCGGAGTTTTTCAAATATGGATATCTGTTTTCGTCATTAGCAATCCACGCGGCAGCGGATGGCCGGCGGCGATGGCGGAACGGAGATTCGGGCGCGACGTGGCTAGGACGTCGCGCGGTCAACACGAAAACCCTGGGGTCCCCGAATGTATCAGTACGACCAGTACGACCAGACGATCGTCGACGAACGTGTCGCGCAGTACCGCGATCAGGTGCGCCGGCGCCTGTCGGGCGAGTTGAGCGAGGACGAATTCCGTCCGCTGCGTCTGCAGAACGGCCTGTACATGCAGCGTCACGCATACATGCACCGCATCGCGATTCCGTACGGCAACCTGCGCAGCGACCAGCTGCGGATGCTGGCGCGCATCGCACGCGAGCACGACCGCGGCTACGGTCACTTCTCGACGCGCTCGAACATCCAGTTCAACTGGGTGAAGCTCGAGGAGACGCCGGAGATCCTCGCGAAGCTCGCGTCGGTGCAGATGCACGCGATCCAGACGTCGGGCAACTGCATCCGCAACATCACCGCCGACCAGTTCGCGGGCGTCGCGCAGGACGAGGAGATCGATCCGCGTCCGTGGGCCGAGATCCTGCGCCAGTGGTCGACGTTCCATCCCGAATTCGCGTGGCTGCCGCGCAAGTTCAAGATCGCGGTGTCCGGCTCGAAGGTCGATCGCGCGGCCGTGCAGATCCACGATCTCGGTGTGTACCTGAAGAAGAACGCGCAAGGCGACGTGGTCGCGAGCATCCTCGCGGGCGGCGGCCTCGGCCGCACGCCGATCGTCGGCGCGGTGATCAAGGAAGACCTGCCGTGGCAGCACCTGCTCACGTACTGCGAAGCGGTGCTGCGCGTGTACAACCGTTACGGCCGCCGCGACAACCTGTACAAGGCGCGCATCAAGATCCTCGTGAAGGCGCTGTCGCCGGCGAAGTTCGCGCAGCAGGTCGAAGAGGAATGGCAGCACCTGAAGGACGGCCCGTCGACGCTCACGCAGGCCGAAGTCGATCGCGTGTCGCAGTTCTTCAAGCCGCCGGTCTACGAGAAGCTGCCGGACACCGACGCGTCGTTCGAACAGCATCTGCTCGAGAACAAGGCGTTCGCGCGCTGGGTCGAGCGCAACGTCGCGCCGCACAAGGTGCCGGGCTACGCGGCCGTCACGCTGTCGCTGAAGGACCACCGCGCGGCGCCCGGCGATGCGACCGACACGCAGATGGAGCAGGTCGCCGACTGGGCCGACGCGTATTCGTTCGGCGAACTGCGCGTGTCGCACGAGCAGAACCTGATTCTCGCGAACGTGAAGAAGCGCGACCTGTTCGCGCTGTGGGAAAAGGCGAAGGCAGCCGGTTTCGCGACGCCGAACATCGGCCTTCTGACCGACATCATCGCGTGCCCGGGCGGCGACTTCTGCTCGCTCGCGAATGCGAAGTCGATTCCGATCGCGCTCGCGATCCAGCAGCGCTTCGACGATCTCGACTACGTGTACGACCTCGGCGATCTGTCGCTGAACATCTCGGGCTGCATGAACTCGTGCGGTCACCACCACGTCGGCAACATCGGCATTCTCGGCGTCGACAAGGACGGCTCGGAGTGGTACCAGGTGTCGCTCGGCGGCGAGCAGGGCACGGGCCACAACGGCGCGCGCCTGGGCCGCGTGATCGGCCCGTCGTTCTCCGCCGACGAAGTGCCGGACGTGATCGCGAAGCTGATCGACACATATGTCGATTCGCGCGTCGACGGCGAGCGCTTCATCGACACGTACGATCGCATCGGCATCGCGCCGTTCAAGGAGCGCGTGTATGCGGCGCGCCAGACGGTGAACGCGTAACCAACCGGGTAGAAGGAATTTGCAGATGGCTTCGATTATCAAGAACCGCGCAGTGATCGACGACGCATGGCAGGTCGTGCGCGCGGCGCAAGACGGTGCGCTGCCCGCGGTCGACGCATTGCCGGCCGGCAAGGTGCTGGTGCCGTTCGCGCTGTGGCAGGCCGAGCGCGCGGCGCTGGTGGCCGCGAAGACGAAGGACGAGCTCGGCGTGTGGCTCGCGCCGGACAGCGAGCCGGCGGATCTCGCGGCCGATTTCGGCGCGATCTCGCTGATCGCCGTCGATTTCCCGCGCTTCGCGGACGGCCGCGGCTACAGCATCGCGCGGCTGCTGCGCGAGCGCTACGGCTGGACCGGCGAGCTGCGCGCGATCGGCGACGTGCTGCGCGACCAGCTGCTGTACATGTCGCGCTGCGGCTTCGACGCGTTCGCGGTGCGCGCGGACAAGGACATCCACGACGCGCTGAACGCATTCGGCGAGTTCACGCAGCGCTACCAGGGCGCGTTCGACGAGCCGGCGCCGCTGTTCCGCCGCCGCGCGGCGACGCCGGACGCGAAGGTGAGCGCATGAGCGCCGCGACCGCCGCACTGACGCCGGAACTCGCCGCGAAGGTCGAGCGCCTCGACGCGCTGCTCGCGCAGATCGCCGCGCGCCATCCGAACGTGAAGCTCGCGAGCAGCCTCGCTGCCGAGGACATGCTGCTCACGCACGCGATCCTGTCGAACGGTGTCGCGATCGGCATCTTCTCGCTGAACACCGGCCGCCTGCATGCGGAGACGCTCGGGATGATCGACCGCGTGCGCGAACGCTACGGCTACGAGATCGAGCAGTTCCATCCGCAGCAGGACGCGGTCGACCGCTACGTCGCCGAGCACGGGCTGAACGCGTTCTACGAGAGCGTCGAGCTGCGCAAGTCGTGCTGCCACATCCGCAAGGTGGAGCCGCTGAACCGTGCGCTCGCCGGCGTCGACGCGTGGGTCACGGGCCAGCGCCGCGAGCAGTCGGTCACGCGTGCGGAGCTGCACGAGGAAGAGCACGACGAAGCGCGCGGTATCGCCAAATACAATCCGCTCGCGGACTGGACCGAAAGCGACGTATGGGCGTATCTCGACGCGTTCGGCGTGCCGGTGAATCCGCTGCACGCGCGCGGCTACCCGAGCATCGGCTGCGAGCCGTGTACGCGGGCGATCCGTCCCGGCGAAGACAGCCGCGCGGGCCGCTGGTGGTGGGAATCGCGTGATACGAAGGAGTGCGGGCTGCACATCGCGATCACGCCGCTGCCCGCGACGGCCGATACAGGCGCCGCGCACTGAACGCGTCGCCGACGAAAACTGAATCTTGCGCCGCCTGCGACAGCGGGCGGCACGAACCCGGAAGAGAAGGACCGAAACCATGAGCACGACGCTCGAGCAATCCGCCTTTGCCCCGCCCACCGGCGCCGACAGCCGCATGGGCCATCTCGACTGGCTCGAGGCCGAGTCGATCCACATCCTGCGCGAGCTGGTCGCCGAATGCAGCAAGCCGGCGCTGCTGTTCTCCGGCGGCAAGGATTCGGTCGTCGTGCTGCATCTCGCGCTGAAGGCGTTCGGGCTCGGCGCGAACCGCAAGACGACGCTGCCGTTCCCGCTCGTGCACATCGATACGGGCCACAACTACGACGAAGTGATCGACTTCCGCGATCGCCGCGCGAAAGAGATCGGCGCCGAGCTGATCGTCGGCCACGTCGAGGATTCGATCAAGCGCGGCACCGTCGTGCTGCGCCGCGAGACCGATTCGCGCAACGCCGCGCAGGCCGTCACGCTGCTCGAGACGATCGACGCGCACGGCTTCACCGCGATGATCGGCGGCGCGCGCCGCGACGAGGAGAAGGCGCGCGCGAAGGAGCGCATCTTCTCGTTCCGCGACGAATTCGGCCAGTGGGATCCGAAGGCGCAGCGCCCCGAGCTGTGGAGCCTGTACAACGCGCGCCTGCACAACGGCGAGCATCTGCGCGTGTTCCCGATCTCGAACTGGACCGAGCTCGACGTGTGGCAGTACATCGCGCGCGAGAACCTCGAGCTGCCGTCGATCTACTACGCGCATCGCCGCGAGATCGTCCGCCGCAACGGGCTGCTCGTGCCGGTCACGCCGCTCACGCCGATGCGCGAAGGCGAGACGAGCGAGATCGCGCAGGTGCGCTTCCGCACGGTCGGCGACATCTCGTGCACGTGCCCGGTCGAGAGCGACGCGGACGACGTCGAGAAGATCATCGCCGAGACGGCCGTGACCGAAATCACCGAGCGCGGCGCGACGCGGATGGACGACCAGACGTCGGAAGCCGCGATGGAGCAGCGCAAGAAGCAGGGTTATTTCTGAAGCACACGAGGACATTCACATCATGAGCATCATCGAGAACACCGAAGACCTCGGCGTGCTGCGCTTCATCACCGCAGGCAGCGTCGACGACGGCAAGAGCACGCTGATCGGCCGCCTGCTGTACGACAGCAAGGCCGTGCTGTCCGACCAGCTGTCCGCGCTGTCGCGTGCGAAGAACAAGCGCACGGTCGGCGACGAACTCGACCTCGCGCTGCTGACCGACGGTCTCGAGGCCGAGCGCGAGCAGGGGATCACGATCGACGTCGCGTACCGCTACTTCGCGACCGCGAAGCGCAAGTTCATCATCGCCGACACGCCGGGGCACGAGCAGTACACGCGCAACATGGTCACCGGCGCGTCGACCGCGCACGCGGCGATCATCCTGATCGACGCGACGCGCGTGACTGTCGAGAACGGCGTCGCCGAACTGCTGCCGCAGACCAAGCGCCACAGCGCGATCGTGAAGCTGCTCGCGCTGCAGCACGTGATCGTCGCGATCAACAAGATGGACCTCGTCGACTACAGCGAAGCGCGCTTCAACGAGATCCGCGACGCATACGTCGCGCTCGCGAAGCAGCTCGGCCTGACCGACGTGCGCTTCGTGCCGGTGTCGGCGCTCAAGGGCGACAACATCGTCGGCGCGAGCGAGCGCATGCCGTGGTACGCGGGCGAGCCGCTGCTCGACGTGCTCGAATCGCTGCCGGTCGCGACGCAGGCGCACGACGCGCTGCGCTTTCCGGTGCAGTGGGTCGCACGCCAGGACGGCAGCTCGGCCGACGACTTCCGCGGCTACATGGGCCGGATCGAATCGGGCGAAGTGAAGGTGGGCGACGCGATCGTCGTGCTGCCGTCGAATCGCACCGCGACGGTCGCCGAGATCATCGCGCCGGTGCCGGGCGGCACCGCGGCCGTCGCGCACGCGTTCGCGGGCCAGACGGTGACGATCCGCCTCGGCGAGGACGTCGACGTGTCGCGCGGCGACATGTTCGTGACGGCTGCCGAGCCGGTCGCGCCCGCGAAGAAGCTCGAGGCCGACCTGTGCTGGTTCGACGACGTGCCGCTGTCGCCGCAGCGCAAGTATCTGCTGAAGCAGACCACGAGCACGGTGTTCGCGAAGATCGGCGCGGTCAAGGAGGTGCTCGACGTGCATACGCTGTCGCACGCGACCGACCGTCAGGACCTGAAGATGAACGACATCGGCCGCGTCGCGCTGACGCTGCAAAAGCCGATCGTGTGCGACACGTACGACGCGCATCCGGGCACCGGCGCGTTCGTGCTGATCGACGAGGCGACCCATCACACGGTCGCCGCAGGGATGATCCGGGCGTTTTCGGCGTAACCGGCGGTGCGCCGCGCAAGCGGCGCGCATGCCGGCCGCCGTCGTCCGCAGGAAAGCGAAGCGACGAATATGGGCAAGGTGTATCTGATCGGAGCAGGGCCGGGCGCAGCGGACCTCATCACGGTGCGCGGCGCGCGGCTGCTCGCCGCGGCCGACGTCGTGCTGCACGACGCGCTCGTCGAGCCCGCGATGCTCGACTACGCGCCGAACGCGCGCCGCATCGCGGTCGGCAAGCGCTGCGGGCAGCGCTCGACGGCGCAGCACTTCATCAACAAGCAGATCGTCGACGCGGCGCGCGAGCACGCCTGCGTCGTGCGGCTGAAGGGCGGCGATCCGATGCTGTTCGGCCGCGCGGAAGAGGAAATGCGCGCGCTCGAGGCAGCCGGCATCGACTACGAGGTCGTGCCGGGGATCACCGCGGCGCTGGCCGGTGCGGCGACGCTGAAGCGCTCGCTGACGCTGCGCGGCGTCGCGCGCAGCGTAGCGTTCGCGACGCACAGCCGCGCGCCGGGCAGCGCGGAGATTCGCGAGGCCGCGCGCGCCGATTCGATCGTCTACTACATGGGCCGCGACAGCGCGCCCGGCATCGCGCAGGAACTGATCGACGCCGGCCGTGCGCCGACGACGCCGGTCGCGATCGTCGAAGCGTGCAGCACCGCGCGCGAGCGCACGCTGACGCTGACGCTCGCGCAGATGGCGGCGGGCGACGCGCAGGCGTGGCTCGACCCGGCGGAGCCGAGCTTGCTGATGATCGGCGACGCGTTCGCGCAGCGCGACGCGCAGCACGGAAAAGCGCACCGCGCGTTCAGGAATGCGGCGTGAGCCGATGCGACCGAACCGACGCTGATTCGCGACGGACGCCGTAAAAAGAAAAGCGCCGGCATCGAGATGCCGGCGCTTTTTTCGTTTCGGGGGGCCCGTCAACTACGCCTGCGCGTCGTGTCCGATCTGGTCCAGGCAATAACGCGCGATCGCATCGAGCACGCGATCGTCTTCGCCGACGGCCGTCGCGCAGCGAATCTCGATGCCCGGATGCGCGGCGCGGCACGCATCGACGAGCTGCGGCAGATCGCGCCGCACATGCCCGCCCTGACCGAAGAACACCGGGACGATCGTGATCCGCGTGCAGCCGGCCGCGACCTGCGATGCGACGGCGGCGTCGAGCGACGGCGTCATCAGCTCGAGGAACGCGACGGACACGAGCGGCGCCGGTGCGCCGGCGCCGCGCAGGCGCTCCGCGAGCCGCTCGAAAGGCTCGGCCCAGCGCGGATCGCGTGCGCCGTGGCCGAACAGGACGATGCCTTGCGTACTCATGTCGAAGCCTCCGTCGTGGCCGCGCTCAGTGGCGGTCGACCCACTTCAGCGCGAACAGGCCGAGCGCGAGATAGATGAGGCCCGGCGTCGCGGCGGTGAGCGGCGCGGGCCACGTGTTCAGCGTGCCGATGTGCGAGAACAGCGTGTTCAGCAGCTGGAAGCTCATCCCGAGCATGATGCCGCCGAACACCTTCACGCCGACCACGCCGGCGCGCGTATGCAGATACGCGAACGGCAGCGACAGCACGAGCATCACGAACACCGCGAACGGGTACAGCAGCTTGCGCCACAGCGCGATGTCGTAGCGCTGCGTGTCCTGCTGGTTTTCGCGCAGATGCTGGATGTAGCGGAACAGGTTGACGATCGACATGCGTTCCGGTGACACGAGCAGCACTGACAGGATCTGCGGCGTCAGGTCCGAACGCAGCCGGTATTCGGGCAGCGTCACCTGCTGCGACCGGTACACCGGACTCAGCGCATCGGCCGGCTGACCGGCGACCGGCTTGATCGGCGTCAGCTCCGTCTCGGTCACGCCGGTCAGCAGCCAGTGGCCGGGCGGCTCGTAGCGGCCGCTCTGCGCGATTCGCACGTTGCGCAGCTGGAATTTCGAGTCGAACTCGTAGATGCGCACGTTGCTGATCGTCGAGTCCGGCGACGGGCTGCCGACGTTGACGAAGCGCGTCACGTGCTCGCCGTTCTCGCGCGCGGCGAGCGTGTCCTTCACCCACACGCCCGACTGGAAGTTCGACGATACCGACGCGCCGAGCGCCTGCAGCCGCACGCGTTCGGACAGCTGGTCCGCATACGGGCCGACGAATTCGCCGATCAGATAGGTGACGATCACGAGCGGCACGCCGATCTTCAGCAGCGAGCGCAGCGCCTGGTTCGTCGCGAGGCCCGACACGCGGAAGATCGTGAACTCCGAGTTCGCGGCCATCTGCGCGAACACGTAGATCGCGCTGATCAGCGTCGCGACCGGGATGATCTCGTAGAAGCGCGACGGCGTCTGCAGCGCGACGCGCAGCACCGCATAGCCGAACTTGTAGTTGCCGTGCCCGACCGAATTCAGTTCGCTGATCAGGTCGAAGAAGAAGAACAGGCCCGAGAACGCGAACAGGATGAAGACGAACGTGACGTAGATCTGCCGCGCGAAGTATTTTTCATAAAGCCGCATCGATCATGCTCCCGAGCGGCCGAACAGCGCGCGTGTGAATAGCGGACGATTGCGTACGCGCAACCAGAAGATGAACGCGACGATCGCCGCGACGATCACGTGCAGCCCGACGAGCCCGACGCCGAACGACATCTTGCCCTGCTCGATCTGCGCCTGCACGACGTTCAGCAGGTTCGAATACGTGAGGTAGATCAGCACGGCCATCACGAGGTTGATCGTGCGGCTGCGGCGCGGGTTCTGATACGCGAGCGGAATGCCGAGCACCATCAGGTTGATCGCGATCAGCGGCAGCCCCGCGCGCCACGCGAATTCCGCGAGGTTGTCGCGCGTCGGATTGCGCAGCAACTCGAGCGTCGGCGTGCCGCTGGTCGTCGGTACGTTGACGATCGGCTTGCTCGTGATCTTCACGCCGTAGCGCTCGAATTCCATGATCTTGAAGTTCGGCTGGCCGGGCGTGCCGTCGTAGCGGCGGCCGTCTTCGAGCACGACGAAGCGGTCGCCGTCCTTCGACGTTTCCGTATGGCCCGTCTGCGACACGACGACGTTCACCTTGCCGTTCTCGGTGGACGTGACGAACACGTTCTGCACCTTGCTCTGGTCGGGCGTCATCTTCTCGATGAAGAACACGCGGTGGTTCGCGGCCGACTCGCGGAACTGGCCCGGCGCGAGCAGCGAGATCTCGTCGCGCTGCTGAAAGCGTGCCTTGATCATCTTGCTCTGCTGGTTCGACCACGGCCAGCCGACGAATGCGAAGAACGCGATCAGCACGATGATCGGCGTCGCGAACACGCCGATCGGCTTGATGAGCCGCGTGAGGCTCACGCCGGACGCGAGCCAGACCACCATTTCGGAGTCCCGGTACCAGCGGGTCAGCACGAACAGGATCGATACGAACAGCGTGACGACGAGCATCACGGCGAGATAGCCGATCACGGTGAGGCCGATCAGCACGAGCACGTCCTTCGGATCGACTTCGCCGGACGCGGCATAACCGACGATGCGGATCATCATCGTCGTGAGCATGATCGTGAGCAGCACCATGAACACGGCGCCAGCCGTATACGCAAGCTCGCGCTGGAGGGAGCGTTCGAAGATCATTCTTGATGAGAAGAGGGCGGGAGGCTGCGCACGCGTGGTGGGGCGCTCGCGCCGCCACGGGAAAAATAGCGGATAATTGCGGCTTTCATCCTTAGCCCAGATTTTATCCGAGGACAAGCGCGATGGACTTTAGCATAAAAGGCTGTGATTGGAGCAAAGGCGAGGCGAAGGGGTTCCTGACCGGGAAGTCCGACTGCATCGTGCTCGGCATCTTCGAGGCGCAGACGCTATCGGGTGCGGCGCTCGACATCGACACGGCCACGAAGGGGCTGATTTCTCGCGTGGTGAAGGCCGGCGACATGGACGGCAAGCGCGGCAAGACGCTGTTCCTGCCCGAGGTGTCGGGCATCGGCGCGTCGCGCGTGCTGCTGGTCGGCCTCGGCAAGCAGGATGCTTTCAACCAGAAAGCCTATAACGACGCGGCAACCGCCGCGTGGCGCGCGCTGCTCGCGACGAAGGTCGTGCAGGTCACGTTCACGCTCGCGCAACTGCCGGTCGACGAGCGCGGCTCGGACTGGGGCGTGCGCGCGGCGATTCTCGCGCTGCGCAACGAAACGTACCGCTTCACGCAGATGAAGAGCAAGCCGGAACCGGCTTCGCATACGCTCAAGCGCGTCGTGTTCAGCGTCGATCCGGCCGACGAGAAGGCGGCCAAGCTCGCGGCGAAGCAGGCGGTCGCGCTCGCGAACGGGATGGATCTCACGCGCGATCTCGGCAACCTGCCGGGCAACGTCTGCACGCCGACCTATCTGGGCAACACCGCGAAGCAGCTCGCGAAGGATTGGGGCCTGAAGGCCGAAGTGCTGGGCCTCAAGCAGATCCAGGCGCTGAAGATGGGGTCGTTCCTGTCGGTCGCGCGCGCATCGGTCGAGCCGCCGCAGTTCATCGTGCTCCACTATCAGGGCGCCGCCGCGAAGGCTGCGCCGATCGTGCTGGTCGGCAAGGGCATCACGTTCGACACGGGCGGCATCTCGCTGAAGCCGGGCGAAGGCATGGACGAGATGAAGTACGACATGTGCGGCGCGGGTTCGGTGCTCGGCACGATCCGTGCGGTCGCCGAGATGGGGCTGAAGCTGAACGTCGTCGGCATCATCCCGACCTGCGAGAACATGCCGGCCGGCAACGCGACGAAGCCCGGCGACATCGTCACGAGCATGAAGGGGCTGACGATCGAAGTGCTGAACACCGACGCCGAAGGCCGCCTGATCCTGTGCGACGCGCTCACGTATGCGGAGCGCTTCAAGCCGGCGGCGGTGATCGACATCGCGACGCTGACCGGCGCGTGCATCATCGCGCTCGGCCATCACAACAGCGGGCTGTTCTCTAAGGACGACGCGCTCGCGGGCGAACTGCTCGACGCGTCGCGCGAGGCGAACGACCCGGCGTGGCGTCTGCCGCTCGACGACGAATACCAGGATCAGCTGAAGTCGAATTTCGCGGATCTCGCGAACATCGGCGGGCGGCCGGCCGGCAGCGTGACCGCCGCGTGCTTCCTGTCGCGCTTCACCGAGAACTATCCGTGGGCGCACCTCGACATCGCGGGCACCGCGTGGAAGAGCGGTGCCGCGAAGGGCGCGACCGGCCGTCCGGTGCCGCTGCTCACGCAGTTCCTGATCGATCGCGCCGGCCAGTAATGGCGCAGCTGACGACGATGCGGGTGCGCGCGCGATGACGCGGATCGATTTCCATTCGAACGTCGGCGATTCGCTCGCGTATGCGTGCCGGCTGCTGCGCAAGGCCTACCAGGCCGGGCAGCCGGTCGTCGTGGTCGCCGAGCCCGCGCGGCTGCGCGCGCTCGACGAGCGGCTCTGGACGTTCTCGCCGCTCGATTTCATTCCGCACTGCGGCGTCGACAGCGCGCATGCGGCCAGCACGCCGATCGTGCTGACCGCCGATCTCGACAAGTCGCCGCATCATCGCGTGCTGCTGAATCTCGGCGCGGCCGTGCCCGCGCAGTTCGCGCGCTTCGAACGGCTGCTGGAAGTGGTCGGCAACGATCCGGACGAACTCGCCGCGGGCCGCGATCGCTACCGCTTCTACCGCGACCGCGGGTACGCGCTGAACAACTACAAGCAGGGCAGCTAGCCGAAACCGTCGACGGAGCCTTCCCGTGACACAAGCCGAATCATCCTCGATCCCGACGCTGACCGACGTGCTGGTGCCGGGCAAACCGGTGCCGGCGCGCTCGTCCGCGGCCGATCCGCAGCCGCATGACGCCGCTGCCATTCCGGTACTCACCGACATGATCGCGCCCGGCCGCGAGCGTGCGGCGTCGGCCGCCTCGCACGACGCCGGCGCTGGCACCGGCGCCGATTCGGTCGTCGTCGAGCCGGTGCCGACGCCGCACGTGCCGGCAGTCGAACTGCCGGGCGACACGGCGGCGGCCATGCGCGATACCGACGCGCCCGCGGAGCCCGGCGCGGCGCAGCGCGTCGTTGCCGACGACGCACCGGCGATGACCGCGCCGCTTCCGTCGTCGTTGGCGGGCGGCGATTCGGCGGCGGAGGTTTTCGGCGCAACGGCCGTCGTACCCGCGCCTGCACCCGGCATCGGCGGCCCGGCCGCCGAAGCGGCGGTGCGCGACCCCGATGCGGTCGTCGCCGCTGCGACCGGCGCGTCCGTACCGGCCGCTCACGCGTCGGACGACGGCCCGACTCCACGAGCGCCGGCACCGGTCGCGCCGGAAACGGCCGCCGTGCTGACGCCGGAAGACGCGCAGCACATCGCCGAGCGCTTGCGCAATCGGCTCGCGAACTATCTGACCGGGGAAGGGCGCGACGCGATCGAGGCCCGCTGCCGCGATGCGCTGCACGAGCATTCGGCCTGGCTCGTCGGCCAGATCACGCGCGAGGTCGCGCTGACGCTCGAAACGGAAGTGATGGAGTGGGTTCGCGACGCGATCGAAGAAGAGATCGCGCGTCGCGGCGCCGGCCGCCTGGGCTGAACGGCGACGTGCGGCAGCCGGCGCGACGGCTGGCGTGCGTCGCGCACGCGACGATTCATCGCAGCGACAGCACCCATTGCGCGAGCGTACGGGCTTCGGCGCCCGTCAGCTGCGTATTCGCCGGCATCGGCACGCTGCCCCACACGCCGACGCTGCCTTTGACGATCGATTGCGCGAGGTAATCGGCGGCGTCCGGGCGGCTCGCGTATCGGCCGGCGATGTCGTGGAACGACGGACCCATCAGCGGCTTGCCGACCGCATGGCACGCCATGCAGTTCTTGCGTTGCGCGAGCGCGAGCCCGTCGGCCTGCGCGTGTGCGGCGGCCATGACGCCGGCAAGCAGCGTCGCGAGCAGCGCGTGCAATATCGTTTGTTTCATGCGGTTCTCCGCCGGCACGAACGGCCGGCTTCACGGTCCGCGCATTATAAGAGCAAAGGGAACGCACGTTTTGCGCGTTCCGGCGCGCTTGCCCGCGACGGGGTCGCATCGCGCGACGGCGCGCGTCAGCCGGTGACGGCGCCCTGGTTCGCCGGCCGCGCGAGCGCCGCGTATTTCGCGAGCACGCCGCGCGTGTAGCGCGGCGCGGGCGGCTTCCACGCGGCGCGCCGGCGCGCGAGTTCCGCGTCGTCGACGTTCAGCTGCAGCAGCAGCCGGTGCGCGTCGATCGTGATCGAGTCGCCCTCCTGGACGAGCGCGATCGTGCCGCCGACGAACGCCTCCGGCGCGACGTGGCCGACGACCATCCCCCACGTGCCGCCCGAGAAGCGGCCGTCGGTGATGAAGCCGACCGACTCGCCGAGCCCCTTGCCGATGATCGCCGACGTCGGCGCGAGCATCTCCGGCATCCCCGGGCCGCCCTGCGGGCCGAGGTAGCGCAGCACGAGCACGTCGCCGGCGCGGATCCGGTCGCCGAGGATCGCGTCCATCGCGCTCTGCTCGTCGTCGAACACGCGTGCGGGGCCGGTGATCACCGGGTTCTTCAGGCCGGTGATCTTCGCGACCGCGCCGTCCTCCGCGAGATTGCCCTTCAGGATCGCGAGATGGCCTTCGGCGTACAGCGCGCGGTCGATCGGGAAAATCACCTGCTGATCCGCGCGCGGCGCGGCCGGCACGTCCTTCAGCTCGTCGGCGAGCGTGCGGCCGGTGATCGTCATGCAGTCGCCGTGCAGCAGCCCCGCATCGAGCAGGATCTTCAGCACCTGCGGGATGCCGCCGGCCTGGTGCAGATCGGTCGCGACGTAGCGGCCCGACGGCTTCAGGTCGCAGATCACCGGCACGCGCTTGCGGATGCGCTCGAAGTCGTCGATCGTCCAGTCGACCTCGGCCGCATGCGCGATCGCCAGATAGTGCAGGACCGCATTGGTCGATCCGCCGGTCGCCATGATCAGCGACACCGCGTTCTCGATCGATTCCTTCGTGATGATGTCGCGCGGCTTCAGGTCGCGCTTCACGGCTTCGACGAGCACCCGCGCCGATTCGGCCGCCGAATCGACCTTTTCCTGATCCGGGTTCGCCATCGTCGACGAATACATCAGCGACATTCCGAGCGCCTCGAACGACGAGCTCATCGTATTCGCGGTGTACATGCCGCCGCACGAGCCGGACGTCGGGCACGCGTTCTTCTCGATCCCGTCGAAATCCTCCTGCGTCATCCGGCCCGCGGTGAACTCGCCGACCGCCTCGAACGCCGACACGATCGTCAGGTCGTGGCCTTTCCAGTGGCCGGGCCGGATCGTGCCGCCGTACACGTAGATGCCCGGCACGTTCAGCCGCGCGAGCGCGATCATGCCGCCCGGCATGTTCTTGTCGCAGCCGCCGACCACCACGACGCCGTCCATCCACTGGCCCTGCACGCAGGTCTCGATGCAGTCGGCGATCACTTCGCGCGACACCAGCGAATATTTCATCCCTTCGGTGCCCATCGACATGCCGTCGGAAATCGTCGGCGTGCCGAAGATCTGCGGATTCGCGCCGGCGGCCTTGACGGCGGCCACCGCGGCGTCGGACAGCCGTTGCAGGCCCGCGTTGCACGGTGTGATCGTCGAGTGGCCGTTCGCGATGCCGATCATCGGCTTGTCGAAATCGTCCTTCTGATAGCCGAGCGCGTAATACATCGAGCGGTTCGGCGAACGCGCGACGCCTTGCGTGATGTGCTTCGAGCGGCGGTTGTAGGGCATGGGGGACTCCGTGGTCGTGTGGGCGGCGCGTGCAGCGGCGCGCCGGTTCGAATGCGACAAGAATGAAGTTTCGACTTTCGGATGTCCAATATATTATTCAACGCTTATTAAGTCGTTTTTCGAATGAGTGGAGCATGGCCGATCCGACGCCCGACCTGCGCCAATGGCGCTATTTCGCGACCGTTGCCGACGAGCGCCATTTCGGCCGCGCCGCGGAGCGGCTGGCGATGACGCAGCCGCCGCTGTCGCAGGCGATCCGGGCGCTGGAGGACACGCTCGGCGTTGCGCTGTTCGTACGGACGAAGCGTTCGGTCGCGCTGACGGCGGTCGGCGCCGCGCTGCTGCCCGACGTGCGCCGGCTGCTCGCCGCGGCCGATGCGCTGCCGCCGCTCGCGCGGCGGCTTGCGCGCGGCGAGGCCGGCTCGCTGTCGCTCGCATTCGTATCGACCGCCGACTACGGGCTGCTGCCGTCGCTGCTGCGCGCGTTCGGTGCGCGCTTTCCGCAGGTGCGTCTGCAGCTTGCCGAGGCGACCAGCGACGTGCAGATCGACGAACTGGTGGCCGGCCGCATCGACGCGGGGCTCGTGATACCGCCGGTGCCGCCGCGACACGCGGCCGGGCTGTCGTATCTGCCGGTGGTGCGCGAGCCGCTCGTCGTCGCGATGCCGGCCGCCGCTTCCGACGCGGGCGAAGACGAGCCCGTGCATCTGGCGGACGTCGCCGCGCTGCCGCTCGTGATCTTCCCGCGCCGTTTGGCGCCCGGCTTTTATGACATCATTACGGGCTGCTACGGCGCGGCGGGGGAAACCCCGCGCATCGGCCAGGAAGCGATCCAGATGCAGACGATCGTCAGTCTCGTATCGGCCGGCATGGGCGTCGCACTGGTGCCGCAATCGCTGCGTAACCTGCGGCGCACCGGCGTCGTCTATCGGCCGCTGGCCGGCGCCGCACCGGTCGTCGAAACAGGTCTCGTGTGGCGCACGGGCGACGTGAGTCCCGTGCTCGCGGGCTTCATCGACGTCGTACGCGCGCAGGCGGCGCTCGACGCATGACGCGAACGATCGCGCACCGGCGTCGTCCAATGCGCGGTCCGGCGTCTCTGCGCGCGCCGTGCCGCATTCGAAAACTTCACCGCTAACCCATGATCATTCACCCGAATTTCGACCCCGTTGCGATCCATCTCGGGCCGCTGGCCGTGCGCTGGTACGGCCTCATGTATCTCGTCGGCTTCATCGCGGCGATCGTCATCGGCCGGCTCCGCCTGAAGCTGCCGCACGTCGCCGCGCAGGGATGGACCGCGAAGGACATCGACGACATGATGTTCTACGGCGTGCTCGGCACCGTGCTCGGCGGCCGGCTCGGCTACGTGCTGTTCTACAAGGCCGACTTCTATTTCTCGCACCCGCTCGACGTGTTCAAGGTATGGGAAGGCGGGATGTCGTTTCACGGCGGGTTTCTCGGCGTGACGCTCGCGATGATGCTGTTCGCATGGCAGCGCAAGCGCCATTGGCTGCAGGTCACCGATTTCGTCGCGCCGATGGTGCCGACCGGGCTCGCGGCGGGGCGGCTCGGCAACTTCATCAACGGCGAGCTGTGGGGCCGCGTGACCGATCCGTCCGCGCCGTGGGCGATGCTGTTCCCCGGCGCGATGCGGGACGATGCCGCATGGCTGCCGAAGCATCCGGAACTCGTCGAGAAGTGGCATCTTGCCGACGTGTTCATGCAGTACCAGATGCTGCCGCGCCATCCTTCGCAGCTCTACGAAATCGCGCTCGAGGGCATCGTGCTGTTCTTCGTGCTGTTCTTCTTCTCGCGCAAGTCGCGGCCGATGGGTGCGGTGTCCGCGCTGTTCCTGATCGGCTACGGTCTCGCGCGCTTCACCGTCGAGTTCGCACGCGAGCCGGACGACTTCCTCGGGCTGCTCGCGCTCGGGCTGTCGATGGGGCAGTGGCTGTCGCTGCCGATGATCGTGGCCGGTGTCGCGTTGATGGTGTGGGCGTATCGCCGCCGCGCGGCGAACGCGAACGCGACCGCGTGATCTGCCGACGATGATGGATGCGCGTGCGCATGCATGAGTGCAATACGTCGCATTCGTTCGAATGAAAAACGCCGGCCCGCGGGCCGGCGTTTTCGTATCGGCCGCCGACGAGCGGCCCTCGTCGTGCAGACGCTGCGCGTTACTTCATCTGCACCGAGCCGTTGACGGTGACCGACACGGTCGCCTTGCCGCCTTCGACCGAGATCGGCGCGCTCATCTTCGCGCTGTCCATCGGCGCGGCCGCCATCGCCATCATCCGCGGATACGGCTGCACGTTGCGGCCGCCGCCGACGTTTACGTCGCGAATCGAATAGCTGCTGTAGCCGAACGCTTTCGCGGCCTCGTCCGCGCGTGCGCGGAACGACTTGATCGCTTCGGTCGTCAGCTTCTGCTCGGCCGTGCGCTGCGCTTCGGGCGACAGCGAGAACTCGACGTTCGCGATCTGCATCTGGTTCGACAGCTGCCCCGCGAGCTTCGATGCCGCGGCGAAATCGCGCGATTCGAGCACGACTTCCGTCCGCCCGCGCCATGCGGAGATCTTCCCGTCGCGATCGGTGCTCGGATACACGGAGAACGCGCCGGTGTGCGCGGTGACGCCCGATACGCCCTTCGCCTGCGCGAGCGCCGCATCGGCGCGCTGGTTCAGCGCGGCGGTCAGGCTGCCCGGATCCTTCGCCTGCTGCTCGTAGAACAGCGTGATGTGGATGATGTCCTGCGGTACGTCGGCGCTCGCCTGCGCGGACAGCGACAGCACGCCGGCCGGCTCCGGAAAGTGCGGATTCGCGGCCTGCGCGTGCGCGGCCGGCGACGCGAGCGTCAGTGCGACGGGAACGGCGGCGGCCAGAACGAGCGACAGCGCGAGTGCGGATTTCTTGGTCATTGTTGGACTCCTTGTGCGAGGGCGCGCACGCGATTCGTGCGTACGCGACGCGGGCGTGCCGCGCGACGAAAAAACGGCTGCCGGCGCGCTCGCGCCGACAGCGGTTGCTTAGGCCGCGCGAAGCTGCGGCGAGTTCCGTGGAGACGGCGCGCGTTTGACGGGATTTGACGTTTGGCGCGGCTACTTCATCAGCTTTTCGGTGATGAAGCGCCATTCGGCACGCGTGACGGGCGTGATCGACAGCCGGTTGCCGCGCGCGAGCACGCGCATGTCCGCGAGTTCGTCGTGCTCGCGCAGCGCGGCGAGCGGCACGAGCGGCGACTTCTTCACGAAGCGCACGTCGACGAGCAGCCAGCGCGGCGCTTCCTGCGTCGATTTCGGATCGTAGTACGGGCTTTTCGGATCGAACTGCGTGGGATCGGGATAGGGCGTCGACGCGACTTCGGCGAGGCCGGCGATGCCGGGCTCGGGACAGCTCGAGTGATAGAACAGCACGCCGTCGCCGATCTTCATCGTGTCGCGCATGAAATTGCGCGCCTGATAGTTGCGCACGCCGGTCCAGGGCAACGTGCGTTGCGGTGCGTTCGCGAGATCGTCGATGCTCGCTTCGTCCGGTTCGGACTTCATCAGCCAATATTGCATGGATTGTGATCGACGCAGAAAGAGGCTGCTACAAAAGGAAACGGCATCGGGACGCGCCCGATGCCGTTGAATAGGCCCCCGCCTTGGCCGCTAGGCCGGCATCCTGAACCTGAGGTTCAGAATTGGTCGCAGTTAGCAGCACTTCGGGTACATCAGACAGAGTGACGCGCGCGCCCGTGCTACAAATTTCCGCAACCGTGCACATGGCATTGGTTCAAGGAATATATGACCTTGGCGAACCAGGCAGGGAAGCTGACTGAACTGTGTTTCGTTGCGCCAATTTGAACACCGTTGATCGTCGAGATCAAGCGGAATCGACGCATCGATTCGAACCTTACTGCGCTCCGTGCTGTGCGAGCACTGCGCCGAGCTGTTCGTTCATCTGGCGCATTGTACGACGGATTTCTTCGGCCGGAAATGCTTCACCGTGCCGCACGCTCGTTTGCAGTCGCAGCAATTCCGATGCGAGCGACAGCGCGGCCATCACCGCGATGCGATCGGTGCCGCGCACCGAGCTGTTCGCGCGGATTTTCGACATTTCCGCGTCGACGCGGGCGACGGCCTCGAGCAGCGCCGCTTCGGTCTCTGCAGAACAGGCGAGCCGGTACGGCTGGCCGAGAATCGAGACTTCGATCTGCTTCGTGCTCATGCGTGTTCTCCGTGGCTGGCCGCGTCGTCGCTACCGGTGCCGGCCTGCGCATCGAGCAGGTCGAGCTGGTTGTCGGCTTGCTCGACGCTCTTCGTGCGCGGCAGCTTTTCGAGGATCGCGTTCAGCTTGACCTGCGCGTCGTCAATCTTCGCCGACAGCGTGTCGCGCTCGGCCGCCAGTGCATTGCGTTCGTCACGCAGCTGCGCGAGTTCCGCGCGGACCGTGTCCGCTTCCGCGCGCAGTTGCGCGACCTGCTCCTCGAGCGCGAGCCGTTCCGAGTGATAGCGCTTGTTCAGCGAAATCAGACGGCCAATGTTCTGAGATAGGGTTTCGAGTTCGTTGAGCATCTGCTGCGTCCTCTAAAGACCCAGCATTTTAGCGCGGAATAACGCGCATTCCGACATCTGTAACGTTTCCAGTCGTAACACCCCTGCTTCTTGCCGCGAATGTGCGTATCGCGCGTTCGGCCCGCGCGTTCCTTGACGCTCGCGCAGCCCGCTCCTAAACTGGCGCCGCCTCGGTGCTCGCGCGTCATACGCGCGGTTAAACGGGAAGCAGGGCGCGGGCTCCGCCACGAGGTCGCCAACCTGCGCTGCCCCCGCAACGGTAAGCGGCCGCGTGTTCGAACGCAGGCCGGCTCGGGCGCATCCGCATGCATGCTTCGCACGCGGGTGCGGGCCACTGCGCGAATCGCGCGGGAAGGCGAGCCGGTACGCCGCCAGCCCGGATACCGGCCGAGGCGGGAAGCCCGTGCGGGCTTCGTGACGCGCGGCCTGCGGGGAAGCGGGGCGCGCAGTGCTTCACGGAAATTTCTTCGATGCTGACCCCAATCGTCCGCGCGGCGCTCGGCGCGCTCTGCGGATTGCCGCTTGCCGCCGTTGCGCAGACCGCGGCGCAATCCGATTCCGCCACTTCCGCGCGCGCGGCGACACCTGGTGCGTCCGCCGTGCAGACGGTCGACGCGCCGCCGCTCGAACCGGTCGTCGTCACCGCGCAGCGCGCGCCGCAGGCGCTGGCCGACGCGATTCCGCAAACCACCGTGTTCGACGCGCAGGACATCGCCGCGCATCCGGGCGCCGATCTGGCGACGCTGCTCGCGTTCGCGCCCGGCGCGCAGATCGTGCGCAACGGCGGCCCCGGCGCGAATACGACGATGTTCTTGCGCGGTGCGCAGTCGACGCAATCGCTCGTGCTGATCGACGGCGTGCGCGTCGACTCCGCGAGCCTCGGCACCGCGCAGCTGAGCCAGTTGCCGCTGGACCAGATCGAGCGTGTCGAGGTCGTGAACGGCAACGTGTCGTCGCTGTACGGCTCGGGTGCGATCGGCGGCGTCGTGCAGGTGTTCACGAAAGACGGCGGCAACCATCCGCCGCGCTTCAATTTCTCGGTCGGCATCGGCAGCTACGGCACGCAGACGCAGCAGGCCGGCGTGTCGGGCAGGCTCGACGGCGACGGCAACACGACGTTCAGCGTGTCGATCGCGCGCGAGAAGGACAACGGTTTTTCCGCGCTCGATCCGGCACGCAAGCCGAACGCGAACCCGAATGCGAACGGCTATCTGAACGAGAGCATCACGGCCGCGCTGCGTCATCGCTTCAACGATCGCTGGGATGCGGGCGTCAGCTATTTCCAGTCGAACGGCAACAACAGCTACGACAACGCATGGGGCGCGCCGACCGACGTGAACAATCTCTATTCGCGCGTGCAGCAGGTGCGTGCGTTCGCGAACGGCAAGCTGACCGACTGGTGGACCTCGCACGTGAGCGTCGCGACCGGCAACGATCGCAGCCAGTCGGCGTTGAACGGCGTCTATACGGACCACTTCAACACCGACAACCGTCAGTACACGTGGCAGAACGATTTCCGCATCGCGCCGGACCATCGCGTGCAGGCCGGCTACGAACGGCTCGATCAGCAGTTCATGTCGAACGTGTATTCGGCGCCGCAGCGCCACGTGAATTCGGGCTGGCTCCGCTATGCGGGGCGCGTCGGCCGCCAGCAGTTCCAGGCGAGCGTGCGGCGCGACCAGTACTCGGATTTCGGCGGCGCCAACTCGTACTATGTCGGCTACGGTATCGACCTGACCGATCGCTGGAAGGTGACCGCGAGCTATTCCGACGCGTTTCGCGCGCCGACCTTCAACGATCTCTATTACCCGATGGCCGGCAATCCGTCGATCCTGCCCGAGCGCAGCCATTCGGTCGAAGCCGCGCTGCAATATGCGTCGGATGCCGTCGGCGTCGTGCGCGTGACCGCGTTCCAGACGCGCTACTCGAACCTGATCGACTATCGGCCCGACGCGCGCAGCTTCTACTATATTGCGCAGAACGTCGGCCGCGCGAAGGTGCAGGGGCTCGAAGGATCGTGGCAGGGGCACGTCGGCGCGACGGACGTGCGCGTCGCCGCGACGCTGCAGAATCCGATCGACGAAACGCAGAATCGGGATCTCGACCGCCGTGCGCGCCGTTTCGCGTCGATGGCCGTGAGCCGGCCGTTCGGCGGCTGGCGCGTCGGCGGCGAATGGCTCGTGAGCGGCGCGCGGACCGATGCGGGCGGCGAGCGGCTCGGCGGCTACGGAATCGTCAATCTGTCCGCACGCTACGACATCACGAAGTCGTGGTACGTCAGCGCGCGCATCGACAACCTGTTCGACAAGGACTACGAGCTTGCGTATGCCTACAACACGCCGAAGCGCGGCGCCTATGTCACGCTCGGCTGGCAACAGCGGTAAGCGGGCGTGCCGCGCAGCGTGCACGACATCGTGCGCGGCATGAGCGCCGCACGTGCCGCGGCGATCTGGGCCGCGCTCGCGGCTGCGGTCGCGCTGCTGTTCGCCGCATCGCTGTCGATCGGCAGCGTGCCGATGTCGCCGTGGCACGCGCTTGCGTCGCTCGTCGCGCACGGCGGCGACGCACTGTCGGCCGACATCGTCCGTACGCTGCGGCTGCCGCGCGCAGTCGCGGGCTTCGCATGCGGTGCGCTGCTCGCGCTCGCGGGCGCGTTGCTGCAGGTGCTGCTGCGCAATCCGCTCGCGGAGCCGTACGTGCTCGGCGTGTCGGGCGGCGCGGCCGGCTTCGCGCTCGTCGCGATGATCGCGGGCGGCGCATGGTGGCTCGTCGACGTGTCGGCGTTCGGCGGCGCGCTCGTGTCGGTCGCGCTGGTGCTCGGCCTCGCGCGCCGCGAGCTGTGGCGCGGCGAGCCGCGCGATGCGTCGCCGCGGCTGCTGCTCACGGGCGTCGTGATCGCGGCCGGGTGGGGCGCGCTGGTCACGCTGCTGCTGTCGCTCGCACCCGACGCGCGGCTGCGCGGCATCATCTTCTGGCTGACCGGCGATCTGAACGGCGTGACCGCGCCGTGGTTCGCGTGTGCGGCGCTGCTGCTGTGCGCGTGCGTCGCGCTGCCGGCCGCGCCGCAACTGAACGTGCTGCTGCGCGGCGACGCCACCGCGCTCGCGCTCGGCGTGCCGGTCGCGCGGCTGCGCGTGCGGATCTATCTCGTCGCGTCGCTGGCCGCCGCGGCCGCCGTGACGACGGCCGGCACGATCGGCTTCGTCGGCCTCGTCGTGCCGCACGCGTTGCGGCTCGCGTTCGGCAACGATCAGCGCATGCTGCTGCCCGCCGCGATGCTCGCGGGCGGCGGCGGCGTGATGGCGGCCGACCTGCTCGCGCGTACCGCGATCGCGCCCGCGCAACTGCCAGTCGGCGTGATGACCGCGCTGATCGGCGTCCCGGTGTTCCTGTGGATGCTGCTCCGAAGGCCGATGCGATGACGGATGCCGATCTGCACGCCGACATGCGGTACGCGGCAGTCGACCTGACGCTGAAGGCCGGCGCACGCACGCTGCTCGACGGTTTCACGCAAGCGTTCCGGCCCGGCGAGATCTGGTGCGTCGCCGGCCCGAACGGCGCAGGCAAGACGACGCTGCTCGCGACGCTCGCGGGGCTGCTGCCGCCGGCCGCGGGCCGCATCGAGATCGACGGCCGGCCGCTCGCCGCATGGCCGCACGCGCAGCTCGCACAGCGCCGCGCGCTGATGCCGCAGCAACTGCACGACGCGTTCAGTGCGACGGTATTCGACACCGTGCTGCTCAACCGTTTTCCGTATCTGGCCGGCTGGGGCTGGGAGCGCGACGGCGATCGCGCCGCCGCGCGCGCCGCACTCGCGACGTTCGACCTGACCGGGCTGGCGACGCGCGACGTGCTGTCGCTGTCCGGCGGCGAACGGCAGCGCGTCGCACTCGCGGCGACGCTGTGCCAGGACGCGCCGCTGCTGCTGCTCGACGAGCCGCTCGCGCATCTCGACCTGCATCACCAGATCGGCTGCCTGAACGCGCTGTCCGCGTGGCTCGATGCGGGCCCGCGCACCGTGCTGTTCTCGTGCCACGACCTGAACCTCGCGCGGCGCTTTGCGACGCACGCGCTGCTGCTCGACGGCCGCGGCCGCGCATGGGCCGGCCGCGTGCACGACGTGCTGACGCCCGAGCGCGCGAGCAGCGCGTTCGGCTATCCGCTCGTGCTGATCCGCGAGAACGGCCGCGACGCACTGCTGCCCGCATGGCCGCAGCGGCGATGAACTTCCTTCTTTCGACGGGCGGCGCATGCCGCACTTACGAGGCAACCCTCCGATGACGACCCCGACCGATTTCCCGCCCGCGATCGCGCCGCTCGACGATGCGCTGCGCGCGCGCCTGCAGCACGTGATCGACCACAAGACCAAGCCGCCGGGCAGCCTCGGCCAGCTCGAAGCGCTCGCGCTGCAGATCGGGCTGATCCAGCGCACCGAGCGGCCGAGCGTGCAGCGGCCGGTGACGATCGTGTTCGCCGGCGATCACGGAATCGCGGCCGAGCGCGTGAGTCCGTATCCGCAGTCGGTGACCGCGCAGATGGTCGCGAACTTCCTGGCCGGCGGCGCGGCGATCAACGCGTTCTCGAGCGTCGCGCAGAGCACGCTCGAGATCGTCGATGCCGGTGTCGCGTCGCCGCTGCCGGCGTCCGATCGGCTGATCTCGCTGCCGATCGCGCGCGGTACGCGCAACTTCGCTGTCGAACCGGCGATGACGCGCGACGCCGCCGCTGCCGCGCTCGCGGCCGGCGCGGCGCGCGTGCGTCATCACGCGGCGCTCGGCACCAACGTGATCGGGTTCGGCGAGATGGGGATCGCGAACACGTCGTCGGCCGCGTGCCTGATGAGCCGCCTGCTCGACGTGCCGATCGACGCGTGCGTCGGCCGCGGCACCGGACTCGACGATCAGGGCCTCGCGCACAAGCGCGCGGTGCTCGGCCGCGCACTCGCCGCGCACGCGCACGCGATCGCGCCGATCGATGTGCTCGCAACGTTCGGCGGCTTCGAGATCGCGATGATGGCAGGCGCGTACATCGCAGCCGCGAGCGAGCGGATGACGATCCTCGTCGACGGATTCATCGCGACGTCCGCACTGCTCGTCGCCGAACGCATCGCGCCCGGCGTGCGCGACTACTGCGTGTTTTCGCATGCATCTCACGAAGCGGGGCACCGGCGCATGCTCGAGCATTTCGGCGCGAAGCCGCTGCTCGCGCTCGATCTGCGGCTCGGCGAAGGCACGGGCGCGGCGCTCGCGCTGCCGCTCGTGCGCGCGGCCGCTGCATTCCTCGCCGAGATGGCGAGCTTCGAATCGGCAGGCGTCGACGATCGTGACGCGTGAGCGCGTGCGCGGAATCCGCGCGGAGCTGCGCTACTTCTTCGTCGCACTCGGCTATTTCACGCGCGTGCCGGTGCCGCGCGCGATCGGCTATGCGGCGGGCGACCTCGATCAGGCGGCGCGCTATTTTCCGCTCGTCGGCGCATGGGTCGGCGCGTGGGGCGCGCTCGTCTATCTGGTCGCGTCGCGCGCGCTGCCGGCGTCGATCGCGGTCGGCTTGTCGATGGCCGCGACGCTCGTCGCGACCGGCGCGTTTCACGAGGACGGTCTCGCCGACAGCTGCGATGCGTTCGGCGGCGGCTACACGCGCGACGACGTGCTGCGCATCATGCACGATTCGCGGATCGGCACGTTCGGCGCGGTCGCGCTCGTGATCGCGCTCGGCGTGAAATGGCAGGCGCTCGCGGCGATGCCGCCGCGGCTCGCCGCGTGGACGATGATCGCCGCGCATGCGGCGAGCCGCGCGGGCGCGGTCAGTCTGCTGATGTCGCTCGACTACGTCCGGCCGGAAGGCAAGGCGAAGCCGGTCGCGCAGCGGATGGGCGCGCGCGCCGCATGCGTCGCCGCGGCGTTCGGGCTGCCGTGGCTGTTCTGGCCGGACTGGCGCGCAGGCGTTGCCGCATGCGTCGCGCTCGTGCTCGTGCGCGCGTGGGCGGCGCGCTATTTCGTGAAGCGGATCGGCGGCTATACGGGCGACTGTCTCGGCTTCGCGCAGCAGCTCGGCGAAATCGCGATCTATCTCGTGGCGCTCGGATGGATATCGTCCTGATCCGCCATCCGGCCGTCGCCGTCGAGCCCGGCGTCTGCTACGGCAGCAGCGACGTGCCGCTCGCCGCGCCGGTCGACGCGTCGGTGCAGGCGGTTCGAACGCATATCGCCGAACTCGGCGCACCGCTGCCGGCGTTGTTGTGGACGAGCCCGCTCACGCGCTGCGCGGCGATCGCCGAACGGCTCGCGCAAGCGTTCGACGTACCGCTGCAGCGCAATGTGGATTGGCAGGAAATGGATTTCGGCACGTGGGAGATGCGTCGCTGGGACGATATCGGCCGCGCGGCGCTCGATGCGTGGGCCGCCGATCTGATGAACGCGCGTGCGCACGGCGGCGAAAGCGTCGCGTGTTTTGCCGCGCGCGTCGCGCGGATGGTCGACGCGGTCGCGCAGGTCGGTGCGCCGCAATGGGCGCTGACGCATGCCGGCACGATTCGCGCGTTCGCGTCGTGTGCGTTGCAGGTGCCGCTCGATACGCTGCTGTCGCGGCCGGTGCCGCCGGGCGGCGCCGTGTGGCTGCGTTCGCGCGGCGGCGCGGGGCGTGCGTGGGACGTCGTGCACTGGGACGACTAGCCGCCGACATCGCGTGCCCGCATGTCGGCACCGTTCGCGCGGCACGCGGCTATCGCGCAGGCCGCCGCGCACGCGCGGTGTCGAGATCCTCGCACAGCTCGGCCGCGCCCTGCGCGATGCGCGGCGACGGCCGCGTCAGCAGATCGCCATCGATCGCGAACAGGTTGTTGCGCGCGACGGCCGTCAGCGCAGGCCACGCACGCCAGCGCGCGAGGCTCGGCAGCGGCTCGTCCGAACGCGTCGCACCGGCGCTCGTCGTCACGATCGCTTCCGGATCGGCGGCGAGCACGGCCTCGTCGGTGACGGCCGGTGCGAGCGGCTTCAGCGACGCGAACACGTTGCGGCCGCCGCACAGCGCAATTACATCGTTGATCAGATGCGCACCGTTGAGCGTCGTCAGCGGTCGATCCCACACCTGGAAGAACAGCGTGACCGGCGCGCGGGCCGCATAGCGCGCACGCAGCGCCGCGATGTCGCGCGAGAACGCGGCAGCCGCCGCATCGGCGGCGGGCTGCGTGCCGAGCAGCGTGCCGAGCCGGCGCAGCGACGACGACACGTCGTCGAGATGCTTCGGCTCGCTGAAGAACAGCGGGATGTGCAGCGCGCGCAGCGCGTCGGTCTGCCGCTCGGCATTGCCGTGCCGCCACACGACGATCAGGTCCGGTTTCAGCGCGGCGATTCGTTCGAGATCGACCGCCTTGTTGTCGCCGACGCGCGGCACCGCGCGCGCGGCCGGCGGATAGTCGCTGTACGCGACGGTGCCGACGAGCTTTGCGCCGCCGCCTGCCGCGTAGACGAGCTCGGTCGCGTGCGGCGCGAGACTGATCACGCGGCGGGCCGGGGCCGGCAGCGTGACGGTGTGGCCCGCGTCGTCGAGCGCGGTGACGTCCGCGTGGACGAGCGGGGCGTACGCGAGCGTGACCGCCATCGCGATCGACCGCCGGCGCGACAGGACGCGTGCGCTCATGCCGGCTCCCGCTGCAGCGTCGGCACGCATTGCGCGAGCGCATCGGCGACGCGTCGCCACTCGGCTTCGTTGCCCGGCAGGCCGACGCGAAGGCTCGACGGTCGTGCGAAGTACCGCGTCCAGATGCCGCGTGTCGCGAGCGCCGCGTGCAACGCGGCGGCGCGCGGATCGTCGGTCCAGCTGAACAGCGGCGTCGCGCGAACCGCGAAGCCGTGCATGCGCAGCAGCGCGGCGAGCCGTTCACCGTCGGCCGCGAGCCGTTCGCGCGTGGCGGCCTGCCATGCGCGGTCCGCGAACGCGGCAGCGACGGCGTGCCGCGCCGGTCCGCCGACCGTCCATGCGCCGAGCAGGTCGCGCAGCGCGGCGATCCGTTCCGGACACGCGAGCACGAAGCCGGCGCGAATGCCGGCGAGCCCGAAGAACTTGCCGACCGAGCGCAGCACGACGAGCCCCGCGCGCTGAACGTGCGGAGCGAGCGACGGCACGGCGCCGGTGTCGGCGAACGCCTCGTCGACGATCAGCGTGCCGCCGCGTGCCGACAGCTGCGCATGCCAGCCGAGCAGACGCTCGGTGGGCACACGATCGGCGGTCGGATTGTTCGGGTTCCCGACGATCACGTGGCGCAGCGTCGCGGGCAGCGTGTCGGCGTGGATGTCGAGCGGTACGACGCGATGGCCGTGACGCGTGAACGCGGGCGCGTATTCGCCGTATGCGAGCGTCGCGACGCCCGCGTCGCCGGCCGGCAGCAGCGCCGGCAATGCGCGGATCGCGGCCTGACTGCCGGCCACCGGCAGCACGTGCGCGGCGTCGGGCGCCGCGTAGTAGCCGGCCGCGCACGCGGCGAGACCGTCGTCGTCGTCGGGCAGCCGGCGCCACGCATCGGCCGGGACCGGCGGGACCGGATAGCCGACCGGATTGATGCCGGTCGACAGGTCGAGCCACGCGTCGTACGGAATGCCGTGGCGACGCGCGGCTTCGTGCAGGTTGCCGCCGTGCGGTATGCGTGCGTCAGACATGATGGGTAGCGAGAGCGAGTGCGCCGCTCGCGACGAGCAGCGCGAGCCATAGCGCGAGCGTGCGCATGACGAGCGACAGCGCGGCGACCACGTGCGCGGCGCTCGCGACGGCGCCGGTGCCGAGCGCGGGCCGATCCTCGAGTGTGCCGTGATAGACGGCCGGACCGCCGAGCTGCACGTTCAGGCTGCCCGCGCCGGCCGCCATCACCGGGCCGGCGTTCGGGCTGTCCCAGTGGCGCGCCTGCGTGCGCCAGCAGCGCCATGCCGATGCCGTATCGCCGAGCAGCGCGTAGCTTGCGGCGGTGACGCGCGCGGGAATCCAGTTCAGCGCGTCGTCGATGCGTGCCGCGGCCCAGCCGAAGGTCAGGAAGCGCGGCGTGCGATAGCCCCACATCGCGTCGAGCGTGTTCGCGAGCCGAAACAGCAGCGCGCCGGGGCCGCCGGCGACGACGAACCAGAACAGCGTGCCGAAGATCGCATCGTTGCCGTTCTCGAGCGCCGATTCGACGGCCGCGCGCGCCAGCGCGCCTTCGTCGGCGTCGCTCGTGTCGCGCGACACGATCCGCGCGGTCAGCGTGCGGGCGGCGCCGAGGTCGCGCCGCAGCAGCGCGGCGGCGATCGGCGCGACATGATCGGCGAGACTCTTCGCGCCGAGCGCGAACCACAGCAGCGCGACGTGCAGCGCAGCCGCGAACGGCCACGGCAGCACGGCTGCCAGCCAGGCGGCGACGGCGACCGGCGGCACGACGGCCGCGACCCACGCGGCGACGCCGATCGCGCGGCCGCGCCGGCCCGTGTTCAGCTTGAGTTCGATACGCGCGGCGAGCCGACCGAACGCGACGAGCGGATGCCAGCCGGCCGGCTCGCCGAGCGCACGATCGACGAGGGCGGCCGCGACCGCGAGCATCGCGACGACGGGCAGCGACAGCATCAGCACGACGGCGCTCCGGATTTGATGTCGAGCGGCAACCCGGCAACGAGCAGCGTCACGCGCGTGGCGAGCGCCGCGATGCGCTGGTTCAGGCGCCCGAGCTCGTCGACGTAGCGGCGTGTGACCGACCCGAGCGGCACGACGCCCAGGCCGATCTCGTTGCTCACGACGATGACCTTCGCGCGCGCGCCGCGCAGCGCATGGTCGAGCCGGTCGACCTGCACCGCGTACTGCGCGTCGTCGAGCGGTTCGCCGTCGGCCGGGCACAGCAGGTTCGTCAGCCACAGCGTCAGGCAGTCGACCAGCACGCATGCGCGCGGATCGTCGAGCCGCGCGAGCGTGCCGGCGAGATCGACCGGCGCGTCGGCAAAGCCCCAGTCGGCCGGCCGGCGCGCGCGATGGTGCGCGATGCGCTGCGCGAATTCGGCGTCGGCGGCGGTCGCGGTTGCGATGTAGGTGACGGGGCGGCCGCTGTCGGCGGCGAGCCGCTCGGCGTACGCGCTCTTGCCCGAGCGCGCGCCGCCGAGGACGAAGGTGAGGTCGTGCGGAATCATCGCGTGATTGTAACGGCGCGCGCGCGGCGACGCGGGCGATAATGCGGCCTTCGCTTCGCCATCTCCTTCCTACGATGAATGCCTTCGAACCGCGGCCGCGCGGCACGCTGATGATCCAGGGCACGACGTCCGACGCGGGCAAGAGCACGCTCGTCGCCGGCCTGTGCCGCCTCGCGCGCCGCGCCGGTGCGCGCGTCGCGCCGTTCAAGCCGCAGAACATGGCGCTGAACAGCGCGGTGACGGCCGACGGCGGCGAGATCGGACGCGCGCAGGCGTTGCAGGCGCTCGCCGCGGGCGTCGAACCGCACACCGATTTCAATCCGGTGCTGCTGAAGCCCACCAGCGATCGCGGCGCGCAGGTGATCATCCACGGCAAGGCGCGCGCGAACCTGAATGCGCGCGCGTATCACGACTACAAGCCGGTCGCGTTCGACGCGGTGCTCGAATCGTATGCGCGGTTGCGCGCCGGCTACGACACGGTGATCGTCGAAGGCGCGGGCAGCCCGGCCGAGATCAATCTGCGCGCCGGCGACATCGCGAACATGGGTTTCGCCGAGCGCGTCGACTGCCCGGTCGTGCTCGTTGCCGACATCGACCGCGGCGGCGTGTTCGCGCATCTGGTCGGCACGCTCGCGTGCCTGTCCGACAGCGAGCGTGCACGCGTGCGCGGCTTCGTGATCAACCGCTTTCGCGGCGATTTCAGGTTGCTCGAGCCGGGGCTCGACTGGCTGCGCGCGCAGACGGGCAAGCCGGTGTTCGGCGTGCTGCCGTATCTGCACGGGCTGACGCTCGACGCCGAGGACATGCTGCCCGCGCATGCGCGCAGCGCGGCGACACGCGCGGACGGCGGCGTGCTGCGCGTCGTCGTGCCCGCGCTGCCGCGGATCAGCAACCATACCGACTTCGATCCGCTGCGCGCGCATCCGCAGGTCGAATTCACGTACTGGAAGAGCGGACCGGTGCCGCCCGCCGACCTGCTGATCCTGCCCGGCTCGAAGAGCGTGCAGCGCGATCTCGCGTGGCTGCGCGACGCGGGCTGGGACGCCGTGATCCGTCGCCATCTGCGCTACGGCGGCAAGCTGATCGGCATCTGCGGCGGGATGCAGATGCTCGGCCGCACGCTCGACGATCCGCTCGGCCTCGAAGGCGCGCCGGGCAGCGTGCCGGGGCTCGCGCTGCTCGACTACGACACGACGCTGCTGCCGGACAAGACGCTGAAGAACGTCGCCGGCCGCCTCGCGCTGCCGGGCGCTGCCGCGGTGCGCGGCTACGAAATCCACATGGGCGACACGCGCGGGCCGGCGCTCGCGGTGCCCGCGCTGGAGCTGGCGGCCGACGATCCGCACGGCTGTGCGCGGCCGGACGGCGCGCTGTCGGCAGACGGGCAGATTCTCGCGACCTATGTGCACGGACTGTTCGACACGCCGGACGCGTGCGCGGCGCTGCTCGCATGGGCGGGACTCGACGGCGCGGAGCGCATCGACTATCCGGCGCTGCGCGACGCGTCGCTGGAGCGGCTTGCCGATACGTTCGCCGAGCATCTGGACCTGGATGCGCTCTATGCCGAATTCCGTTGATGCGTGAGCGGGCGCTCGCTTCTTCCACGCATTCGCGTACAACGCTGGCGGGCGAAGGTCGGCCCGAAGGCGTGCGGCGATGAAGCTCGAACGGCGGCCCGGCATGCTATTCGGCGCGTCGGCCTATGCGCACGCACGCGACTCGTACGGTTCGGGCGGCAACCCGCGCGCATCCGGCGACGTCGCGCAACGCCAGCCCGGCTGCTGACGACCGCATCGGCGCATGGCCGGTCATGCCCTTTTTGCACGCGGATTCGTTCCGGTCGAGAATCAGTCAAAGCCGGAATGCGCGTTTATCGGCCGATTCGAATCGAATAGAGTGCGATCCATCTCATCTACTGACGAAGGAATCCGCATGAACTCCGACCGCCTGAACGATTTCGCCGCGACGCTGCTGCGCGTCGCGCTCGGCGTGCTGTATCTCGCGCACGTCGCGCAGAAGGTGTTCGTCTTCACGCTGCCCGGCACCGCGCAGTTCTTTGCATCGATCGGCCTGCCGGGCTGGCTCGCGTACCTGACCACGTTCGTCGAGCTGGCAGGCGGCATCGCGCTGCTCGCCGGTTTCCGCGTGCGGATCGCCGCGCTGGTGCTGCTGCCGTTCATGCTCGGCGCGACCGCCGCGCATCTGCCGAACGGCTGGAGCTTCGGGTCGCCGCACGGCGGCTGGGAATACCCGGCGTTCTGGGCCGTCACGCTCGCGGTGCAGGCGCTGCTGGGCGGCGGCGCGTTCGTGTTCGGCGCGCAATCGGCGGCCGTCCGCCGCGCGTAACCGGCACGCCGCCGACACGAACCGTTTCGGGGATGTCGGTTTTGCCGATATCATCGCTCCCTGTATCCGCATAATCGAGCGGCGTCGGCCATGCGGCCCGCGCCGCGCGGCTTTCTCGGGGGAATTCATGACGGTCATCGTGGTGGCGAATCCGAAGGGCGGCGTCGGCAAGAGCACGCTGTCCACCAATCTTGCCGGCTATTTCGCGGCGCAGGGCGCGTGGGTCGCGCTCGCCGATCTGGACCGGCAGCAGTCCGCGCATGCATGGCTCGAGCTGCGTCCGGCCGGCCTGCCGGCGATCGAGGCGTGGAATCTCGATCCAGACGCGCCGTCGAAGCCGCCGCGCGGCCTCGAATACGCGGTGATCGACACGCCGGCCGGGCTGCACGGCACGCGGCTCAACGTCGCGCTGCAACTGGCCGACAAGGTGATCGTGCCGCTGCAGCCGTCGATGTTCGATATTCTCGCGACGCAGCAGTTTCTTGAGCGCCTCGCGACCGAGAAGGCCGTACGCAAGGGCAGCGTCGAGGTCGGGATCGTCGGGATGCGCGTGGACGCGCGCACGCGCTCGTCCGAGCAGCTGCACCGGTTCGTCGAAGGGCTCGGCCTGCCGGTGCTCGGCTACCTGCGCGACACGCAGAACTACGTGCAGATCGCCGCGCACGGGCTGACGCTGTGGGACGTCGCGAAGAGCCGCGTCGACAAGGATTTCGAGCAGTGGCAGCCGATCGTCGAATGGGCCGAGCGCAGCGCGCCGAAAGCGCAGAAGCCGGCCAGGGCGTCCTGAGCGCGCGCCGCGCGCGGTAAAAAGCAGAAAGGGCAGGATCCCGGCGTATCCGGGATCCTGCCCTTTGTTCGTATGCGGCGACGCGGGCCGCGGGCCTGCCGCGACCGGCCGCCGCCGACCGCGTCAGGTCCAGGTCTGCGTCGGCACGTGATCGCGATGTCCGTTGATCTTGTTGCCTTCGCCGATGAACACGAGCTTCGGCTTCCAGCCGGCCTGCAGTTCGGCTTCGTCGACCATCGCGAACGCGGCGATGATCACCAGATCGCCGAGCTGCGCGCGGCGCGCGGCCGAGCCGTTCAGCGAGATCATCCCGCTGCCGCGCTCGCCCTTGATCGCGTACGTCGAGAAGCGTTCGCCGTTGTTGATGTTCCAGATGTCGATCCGCTCGTTTTCGACGATGTTCGCGGCTTCGAGCAGATCTTCGTCGATCGCGCACGAGCCTTCGTAATGCAGCTCGCAGTGCGTGACGGCCGCGCGGTGGATCTTCGATTTGAGCATGTGGCGCTGCATGGTGTCTCCGTGATGCGTGAGGGACGCGGCGGGCGGGCCGCCCGTCAGATTTCCAGGTTGTCGATGAGGCGCGTCGCACCGAGCTTCGCGGCCGCGAGCACGACGAGCGGCTCGCCGGCTTCGAGTTCGGCGGCGCTCGGCGCGATCAGGTTCGCGCGGCGGCGGATCGACACGTAGTCGGGCGCCCAGCCGCGCCCGGCCAGATGCGCGCGCGCCGCCTGCTCGAGCTTGCCGAGATCGCGTTCGCCGCCGAGCACGCTTTCGCGCACGCGCTGCAGCGTCTTCGCGAGCTCGGGCGCTTCCTGGCGCTCGTCCGGCGACAGGTAGCGGTTGCGCGACGACAGCGCGAGGCCGTCGGTATCGCGCACGGTCTCGGCCGCGACGATGTCGACGGGCAGCGCGAGCTGCTGGCACATGCGGCGCACGATCATCAGCTGCTGGTAGTCCTTCTTGCCGAACACCGCGACGCGCGGCTGCACGCACGACATCAGCTTCGCGACGACCGTGCACACGCCCGTGAAGAAGCCCGGCCGAAACTCGCCTTCGAGAATCCCGCCGAGATCGTCGGGCGGCTGCACGCGATATTCCTGCGGCTCCGGATACATGTCGGCCTCGGTCGGCGCGAACAGCACGTAGACGTTTTCCTTCTGCAGCTTCTCGATATCGTCCTGCAGCGTACGCGGGTATTTGTCGAAATCCTCGTTCGGGCCGAATTGCAGCCGGTTGACGAAGATGCTCGCCACGACCGGGTCGCCGTGCTGGCGCGCGAGCCGCATCAGCGACAGGTGTCCTTCGTGCAGGTTGCCCATGGTCGGCACGAACGCCGTGCGGTTCTGGCCGCGCAGCTGGTCGCGCAGTTCCTGGATCGAGCTGATGACTTTCATGATCGGGTAGCGGGTTCCTCGCGCATGCGCGCGTTGACGCCGCGGCAGCGGCGTCGGGTCGAAGCGGGCGCCCGCGCGCGGGGCGCGTCGGGCGTCGGCGGATTGTAGAGGATTTGGCCGGCCGACGCACCGAAAAGGGAACGGTCGTTCACTTTTAAGCGGGCGAGCGGGAAACGGGCGCGGCGATGCGGCGACGCGGGGAATGCTGGAGCGAAATGCGCGGAGCCGAAGGCCCGTCTTAAGCGGGCAGGTACGCGAGGCGCACGTAGATCGGCGCGAACGGCTCGGCCTGCGTGATCTCGACGAGCGATTCGCGCGCGAGCTCGAGCATCGCGATGAAGTTCACGACGACGACCGGCACGCCGCGCGACGTATCGAACAGGTCGGCGAATTCCATGAAACGCGCGTTCTGCAGCCGGCGCAGGATCAGGCTCATGTGTTCGCGCACCGACAGCTCTTCGCGGGAGATCTTGTGATGCTGGACGAGCTTCGCGCGCTTGAGCACGTCGGCCCACGCGGCGCGCAGGTCGTCCGAGCTGACGTCCGGAAAGCGCGGCGTGATGCTCTGCTCGATATAGACCTCGGCGCGCAGGAAGTCGCGGCCGAGCTGCGGCAACTGGTCGAGCCGCTGCGCGGCGAGCTTCATCTGCTCGTACTCGAGCAGGCGGCGCACGAGTTCGGCGCGCGGGTCTTCCGCTTCCTCGCCGGTGTCGGCCTTCTTGACCGGCAGCAGCATCCGCGACTTGATCTCGATCAGCATCGCGGCCATCAGCAGATATTCGGCCGCGAGCTCGAGGTTCGACGTGCGGATCTGGTCGACGTAGCCCAGATATTGCGCGGTGACCTGCGCCATCGGAATGTCGAGCACGTTGAAATTTTGCTTGCGGATCAGGTACAGCAGCAGGTCGAGCGGACCTTCGAACGCTTCGAGGAACACCTCGAGCGCGTCGGGCGGGATGTACAGATCCTGCGGCAGCTTGAACAGCGGCTCGCCGTACAGGCGAGCGAACGCCGCGACGCCGTCGACCGTGTCGGGCGTCGAATCGGCGCCCGCGGGCGCGGCGACCGCGTCGTCCTGGCGGGCGGCGCTGGCCTCGTCGGCGGCGCTCACGTCGTCAGAAGTTCTGGTAGTACACGTACGGCGTTTGCTTCACGCGCGATTCCTGCTGCGCGGCGCGCTCGTCGAGGTCGATCGGCTGCTTGTCCCACAGCAGCGCGCGGCCTTTGCGTTGCTCTTCCTCGAGCGTCGGCTTCTGTTGCTTGAGCTGGTTCAGGAACTGAGTAACGTCGGACTGATACGGCATGGCTTGGCTTTCCGTTTCTGGCGGCGCACGACGCGCCGGGTTCTGCGATGGCGGGATTTTACCGCATCGCGGGGAACAGCCGGCGTCGATTGCGCGTCGAATTCGCCGGCGCACGGCCGCCGCGCGGTGCGCACGGTGCACGCGCGCACGGTGCACGCGCGTACGGCGTTGCGCGCAGGCGTCAGCGCGGCGCCCGCGCGGGCAGCGCCGCGCCCCTGTGGTCAAATACAGGGTTTTCCACGAAAGCACGACAACCGAG
>NZ_CABVPR010000011.1 GCF_902499135.1 Burkholderia dolosa | reverse complement strand
CTGCGTCGTGACCATCGTGTCGGCTTCGGGGCTCCGCGTGGCCGCTACTACATGACCTCGCTCAGCTTCGCTTCCCCCTCCCGCACCGCCGTGTTGCCGGTGGCGCGAAAGAGGCGTGATTCTAAGCACACGTTCCTGTCCGCGCAAGGGGTTTCCCGAAAAAATTTATCGCCCCGCACACTGCCGCGTGCGGGGCGATAAACATATAAACACAAGCACCCGAACCGTCAGGTCATGCGCGCCTGGCGCGCGACGATCTCCATATAGTGATCGAGATCCGGCGTCGTCTTCCCCGCTTCCTTCGCCGCATCGTCCCAGCGCCTCAAACGCAACGCATCGTCCGCGAATGGGCGCTGCAGGAACGCTGCGGCCTCCTCTTCACTGAAGATTCCACCCTGCAGCGCCAGGCTGCGCACCGAGTCCGGCGACAGGCGCTCCGCATAGCCGGCGTCCGTTCGGCACAGGCAGCGCTTCGCGTCGACGTGCAGCCGGATCGGCTCGAGCACCGCGTCCGAAAACAGCGGCCGCAGAAAGGGCAGCACGAAATACTGATGCAGATCGTCGACGCCGCGCGCGCTCGGCGTCTCGCCCTGACGATTCAGCAGATGTCCGAGATCGTGCAGGAACGCGGCCGCAACCAGCGCCTCGTCGGCGTCGGCCTCTTCCGCCAGCGATCCGCTCTGCAGCGCATGCTCGAGCTGCGTCACCGGCTCCCCGCTGTACGCGACATGGCCGTGCTCGCGATACAGCCCGCGGATCGCCTCTATCGTCAATGCCATTCGCTCACTCCCAAGGCAGCGAAAAGGTCTTCAAATTCGTGAAGCTCTTCATCGCCTCCTGAACGCCTTCCTTGTATCCCAGCCCGGAGTCCTTGATGCCGCCGAACGGCGTCAGCTCGATTCGATAGCCCGGCACTTCCCATACGTTCACGGTGCCGACGTTCAGCTCGTTCACGAACCGGACGATCGCCGCCGCGCTGTCCGTGCACACGCCCGACGACAGCCCGAACGGCGTGCCGTTGCTGATCCGGATCGCGTCGTCGATCGTGTCGAACGCGATGACGGGCGACACGGGGCCGAACGTTTCCTCGCGCACGAGCGTCATCGACGGATCGACGCCGTCGAGCACCGTCGGCGCATAAAGCGCGCCGCGCCGCACGTTGCCGGTCAGCAGCCGCGCACCCCGCGCGATCGCGTCGTCGACCCGCGCCTCGAACAGCCGCGCGGCCGACTCGACGATCACCGTCCCCATATCGTTCGCCGGATCGAACGGATCGCCGTACTTCCATGCGCGCGTCTTCTCGACGAGCCTTTCAGTGAATGCGGATGCGACCGAGCGCTGCACGAGTATCCGCTTGACGGCCGTGCAGCGCTGCCCCGAATTCCGGTACGAACCGGCGACGGCGAGCGATGCGGCACGGTCGAGATCCGCGTCTTCGAGGACGATCAGCGGATCGTTGCCGCCGAGCTCGAGCACGACGCGTCGATAGCCCGCGCGCGCGGCGATCGCCTTGCCGATCGACACGCCGCCGGTAAACGTAATCAGCGCCGCGTGCGGATGCGTGACGAGTTCGTCCGCGATCTCGCGCGGATCGCCGGTCAGCACCTGCAGCATCGGCGCCGGCAGCCCGGCTTCGTACAGCAGGTCGGCCAGATAGAACGCCGACAGCGGCACCTTCTCCGACGGCTTCACGATCACGCGATTGTTGGTCGCGATCGCCGGCGCGATCTTGTGCGCGACCTGGTTCATCGGATGATTGAACGGCGTGATCGCGACGATCGCGCCGTCGAGCGGCTGCCGCTGCGAGAACACGCGCCGTGCCTTGCCGTGAGGCGTCAGGTCGCACGAAAAGCTCTGCGCGTCGTCGCGCAGCGCCTCGACCGACGCGAACTTCAGCACGTCGGCGACGCGGCCGATCTCGTAGCGGGAGTCCTGCTTCGACAGGCCCGATTCGAGCGTGATCAGATCGGACGCCTGTTCGGTGCGCTCGCGCAGCAGCACGGCCGCCCGCTCGAGGATCTGCGAACGCTCGTAGCGCGTGAGCGCCGGCCGGTATGCGAGCGCATAGTCGAATGCCGCGCGCACGTCGTCGACGCTCGCGAGCGGCGCGGTGCCGACCCGCATGCCGGTATAAGGGTCCGTCACGTCGAAGCTGCGCGAGCGCGCCGCATGCGTGCCGCACCAGCGCAGCGTCTCGGCGCGAAATGCCGGGTGATCGTGGCGAGGATGCGCAATCATCATGCGACCCGGTTCAGCGCGAAATCGAACACGTCGAAGTTGCGCAGACGGAGCGCCGGATCGCGCCGTTCGATCCGGCGATTGAACAGCAGCGGCACTTCCTGCTCCGACACGCCGCCGTGCGAACGCAGCGGCACGGTCAGCCCGGACAGATCATGTTCGCGCTCGCGCGTGCCGAGCGTCATGTCGCGACGCGCGATCACGACCAGATCGCCGATCCTGTCAGCGGGCAATTCGAAACGCGCGGCGGCTTCCGCGTTGTCGAGCACGAGCTCGACGCCGTCGATGCCTGCGATACGCCACATCGCGTCGACCCGGTCGACGCCCGCCGCGAGATAGACGGTCGCGAACGAGCCGAGCGCGCCGTGGTGCACGACGTACGGATCCGTGATCGGCAGGATCACGCGCGCGGCGCGCGCGCCGAACCATGCGTCCAACGCATCCTGCAGATAGACGACGTTCGGCCGGCCGGTGTCGCGATCGTGCTTCGCGTTCATCCCGTGATCGGCGGTGAGCCCGATCGCCCAGCCGAGCGCATCGAGCCGCGCGAGGTAGCCGTCCATCATCGCGTAGAACGCGTTCGCACCGGCGCTGCCCGGTGCGCACTTGTGCTGCACGTAGTCGGTCGTCGACAGATACATCAAGTCGACCTGCCGGGTCTGTGCGAGCCGCACGCCGGCCGCGAACACGAACTCTGACAGCGCCGCGCTGTAGACGTCCGGCGACGGCAGCCCGACCCAGTCGAGCACGTCGGCGATTCCGTTTTCCGCGAGATTCGCCTGCGCAGCCTTCTCCGCGGAAAAGTAGATGCCGTTCAGCTGCCAGCCGAGCAGCCGGCGCAGCTTGTCCTTCGCGGTCACGACCGCCACGCGTGCGCCGGCGTCGGCCGCCGCCGCGAGCAGCGTGCCGGCTCGCAGATAGGCCGGGTCGTTCATCATCACTTCGGCGCCGCGTCCGCCGTCCGCGGACGCATCCCAGAAATAGTTGCCGCAGATCCCGTGTACGGACGGCGGCACGCCGCACACGATCGACACGTTGTTCGGATTCGTGAAGCTCGGCACGACGCAGTCGGCGCGCCACGCCGTGCCTTCCGCGATCATCCGGCCGATGAACGGCGCGACGCCGGCCCGCACCGCGCAGTCGAGATAGTCGTATTCGCAACCGTCGACGCAGACGACGACGGTCGGCTCGACCGGCAACCGATAGCGGCGGCCGTTGACGTCGACGAATCGCTCTGCGAAAGCGGTCGCCGCATCGCTCGATGCGACGTCGCCGGGCAGCCGCAACGCGAATGCGGCGTTCATCGCGCGGCCCGATGTCCGCGCGGCACGCGCGCCGCGATCAGCAGCAGCGCCGCGAGCGACGCGGCCAGCATCAGCAGCGACAGCGCGGACGCCGGCAGGTAATAGCCGCGCTCGACCTGGCCGATCACGACGATCGGCACGGTCGCGAAGCCGGGCGGATAGACGGTCAGCGTCGCGCCGAGCTCGCCGAGCGACAGCGCGAAGCCGAGCGCGACGCTGGCGCGCAGCGCCGGCACGAGCTGCGGCAGCAGCACGCGGCGCAGCACCATCGCGGGCGGCGCACCGAGGCTCGCGGCCGCTTCGCGCAGCACGGTCAGCTCCGGACGCAGCGCAGCGGCCGCGCAGCGATAGCAGAACGGCAGAATCAGCGCGAGCTGCACGAGCACGACGATCGCCGCCGAGCTCGACAGATCGACCGGCTTGCGGTGATACGCGATCAGCACCGCGAGCCCGAGCACGACGCTCGGCACGCCGTTCGGCACCATCACGAGCGCATCGACGATTGCGCCGACGCCGCGCCGGTCGCGCCCTTCGAGCGCGAGCGCGAGCCACAGCCCGACGATCGTACCGATCGCCGACACGCCGAAGCCGATCTCGAGGCTCGTCAGCAGCGCGTCGTATTCGGGCGGCCCGAGCCGCTCGAACCAGCGCAGGCTGTAGCCGGCCGGCAGAATCGTGCCCGACCACTGCGTCGACACGCTGGACAGCGCGACGACGATCACGGGCAGCACGAACAGCCAGAAGCACGCGAAAACGGCAAGCGCGAGCGCGACGCGCGACGCATGCTTGAGCACCGTGTCGCGCCAGCCGATCGGATGACGCGGCACCGCGCGGCCGATACCGAATTCAGCGGACATCGTTGCCTCCCGTCGCGCGCCGGTCGACCCGGCGATACACCGCGTACAGCGCGAGCGACAGCACGAGCATCGCGACCGCGCCGGCCGACGCGGTCGGCAGATCGAGATCGACGGTCGCGCTGCTGTAGATCGCGACCGGCAGCGTGACCAGCCGCGCACTGCCGAGCACGAGCAGAATGCCGAACTCGTTCAGCGTCAGCAGGAAGCACAGCACGGTGCCGGCGGCGATGCCGGGCCACGCGATCGGCAGCACGACGCGGCGCGCGAGCATCCAGCCGGACGCGCCGAGGCTGCGCGCGGCTTCGACGATGCGCAGGTCGAGCGTCGCGAACGACGCGAGCGTCGGCCGCACGACGAACGGCGTATAGAACACGGTCTGCGCGAGAATCACGCCGCCGATGCCGAACAGGAAGTCGAGCGGCGGCTCGTCGAGATGCAGCAGGTGCTGCAGCGCGATGCTGATCGCGCCTTGCGAGCCGTACAGGAAGATCAGCGTGAACGCGACGAGGAACGACGGAAACGCGACGTACAACTCGAGGAAGCGCGTGACGAGCGACGCGCCCGGGAACGGCTTGAAGAACAGCAGCGCGGCGAGCAGCACGCCGAACACCGATGCGGTGCCGGCGCTCGCGAACAGCACGCCGAGCGTCGCGAGCAGCACGTGACGCGTGTCGGGATTGCCGAAGAACGTCCGATACGCGGCGAGGCTGAGCCCGTGATCGCCGGACACGCTGAGCAGCACGAGCCGCACCAGCGGATACACGACGAGCGGACCCAGCACGACGATCGCGAGTGCGATCAGATGCAGGTCGCCGATGCGCGCGCGGCGCCGCGCGACGGCCGCGTGCGCGGCGGCCGATGCAAGCGCGGCCGGCGGCCGACCGGCTTCAGGGCTCGACAAGGACGACATCGTCGGTCTCGCAATGCAGGGAAACGCGCGCGCCGCGCTCGGGCGCCGCGCCGCGGCCGCGCTGCATCGTGACGCGCACGGGTTCGTCGGGCGCCGCATCGATCACGACCGCGATCGACAGGTCCGCGCCCTGCCATTCGACGGACGATACCGTGCCGTGCAGGCCGCCGGCCGCGAGCGGCATGACGGTCAGACGCTCGGGGCGCACGCACGCGACCTTGTCGCGCACGTCGTGGCGCGGATCGCCGAGCGGGAAGATCACGCGCGGCGGCAGCAGGTTCGCCGGGCCGAGGTAGCGCGCGACATAGCCGTCGTGCGGCGCGTCGTACAGCTGCTGCGGCGTGCCGAGCTGCGCGATGCGGCCATCGCGCATCAGCAGCGCGCGATCGGACAGCACGAGCGCGTCGTCGCGGTCGTGCGTCACGCATACGACGGTCAGATCCGGCAGGCGCTCGTGCAGCGCCTTCAACTCGCTGCGCACCGACGCGCGCAGGTTGGCGTCGAGCGCGGACAGCGGTTCGTCGAGCAGCAGCACGTCCGGCTCGATCACGAGTGCGCGCGCGAGCGCGACGCGCTGCTGCATCCCGCCCGACAGCTGCGCGGGCAGATGGTGGCCTGCGTCGCCGAGCTGCACGAGCTTCAGCGCGTCGGCGACGCGGCGCGTCACTTCCGCCGACGCCATCCCGCGCGCGCGCAGCCCGAACGCGACGTTCTCGAATACCGACAGATGCGGAAACAGCGCATAGCTCTGGAACAGCAGGCCGAGGTTGCGCTTGTGCGGCGGCACGTACGTGAGGTCGCGCCCGGCGACAGTCAGCGTGCCGGTCAGGCCGTCGGCCTTCACGAATCCGGCGATGAAGCGCAGCAACGTGGTCTTGCCGCAGCCGCTCTTGCCGAGCACGGTCAGAAGCTCGCCGGCGCCGATCGACAGCGACAGATCGTCGAGCACCGTGCGTTCGCCGTAGCGCACGCTCAGATGCTCGATCTGCACGCCGCCCGGCGCGCCGGCGCGCAGCGTCGCGTGCGGCTCGGCGGCGCCGAATGCGCCGGGATGGGTCAGAGCGGTTTCCACCGGATTCATGCTGTCGCTCACGGATACGGGCAGCGTGCGCCGCTCACTTCGGCTTGACGACGTCGAGCTGCTTGCCCGAGCTGCCGATCACGTCCTTCTTCCAGCGCTCGATCCACACCGGCTTCTTCGCCATCACCTGGTTCCAGTCGACCGGAATCAGCTTCACGCCGGCGATCGCCTTCTTCACGGCTTCGCCGTTCTTGCCGGCGAGCGGCACGTCGGTGCGGCCGGGGATCCCGTACATGTCCGGGACCTTCGACTGCACTTCCGTCGACATCAGATAGTCGATCAGCTTCTTGCCGGCGTCCTGGTTCGGGCCGCTCTTGATCAGGCCGATGCCGTACGGGAGCTGGAACGTGGTCGGCTGGTCGCCTTCCTTCGCCGCGAGAAAGATCGGCTTGACGGATAGCGCGCCGTGCTCGGCGTCGTCGAGATCCATCTGCAGGTCGCCGTTCGCGACGCTGATTTCGTTGCGCGACAGCAGCACGTTCAGATAGCCGGTGCCTTTCGTATGAAACTTCACGCTCTGCGACAGCTTCGCGAGGTAATCGAACGCGTTGTCCTCGCCCATCAGCGTGGTCGTCAGGATCAGCACGGCCATCCCGTCGCCCGCGGTCGCGGGGTTCGAATACGCGACCTTGCCCGCGTAGCTGGGCGACAGCAGGTCGGCGAACGTCTTCGGCTGGTTCTTCACGACGTCGGGATTGATCGCGAACGAGAAATAGTTGTTCACGAACGTCGCCCACGTGCCGTCCTCGGCCTTCGCGACCGCCGGCACGTTCTTGTAGTTCACGCTCCGGTACGGCTGCAGCAGGCCCATCTGGCCCGCCTGCTGGATGAACGGCGGCAGCGTGACGATCACGTCCGCCTTCGGCGAATTCTTCTCGATGTTCGCGCGGTTCACGACTTCGCCGCTGCCCGCCGTCACGATGTTGACCTTCACGCCTTCCTTCTTTTCGAACGCCGGCAGCACGTCGCGATACAGATTCTCGAGACCGTCCGCCGTGTAGAGGACCACCGCGTTCGCCGCATGCGCGGACAACGCGACGCCTTGCAGCAGCCCGGCCGCGCAGGCGGCCAGCGCGAGCTTGCGGAACGCGCCGGCAGCGGCGCGCGGGGAACTCTGCAGTGTCATCTCACTTCTCCGTAGGCGGAACACCAAACGGCCGGCGCGCGTCCGGCTCTGTCGGCCGCAGCACGCGCGTCGGCGCGGCTCCGGCCTTCTGGAATGCGGTTGTCGATCCGGGCAAGCCGACAACCGGCTAGCCTCGCCTCCGCGCAGCAACGGTCTCGCGCGGCAATCGAAGGATCACAGCGTTCGATGACAAAGCCGTGACGAACGCGCCGATTGCCAATAAATGACACATTTCGCCAATATCATGCACATCCTTCGGACATGCCGTCCGGCGTTTCTTTCGAACCTTGCTGGAGCAAAACGATGCGCGACCCGATCCTGCTGACGCCCGGCCCGCTCACCACGTCCGCCACGACACGCCACGCAATGCAACACGACTGGGGATCGTGGGATGCCGCGTTCAATCGGCTGACCGCGAGCGTCTGTGCGGACCTCGTCGCGATCGCGCGCGGCGGCGATGCGTACGTGTGCGTGCCGATGCAGGGCAGCGGCACGTTCGCGGTCGAGGCGGCGCTCGGCACGCTGGTGCCGCGCGACGGCGTGGTGCTGGTGCCCGACAACGGCGCGTATTGCGCGCGGATACTGAAGATTCTCGAACGGCTCGGCCGCGATGCGATCGCGCTGCCGTTCGACGAAGACGCCGCAGTCGATCCGGACGCGGTCGAAGCGGCGTTCGAGCGCGAGCCGCGCATCACGCACGTCGCGCTCGTGCATCTCGAGACGAGCGCCGGCATCCTCAATCCGCTCGACGACATCGCGGCGATCTGCCGGCGGCACGGCAAGCGGCTGATCGTCGACGCCATGAGCTCGTTCGGCGCGCTGCCGATTTCGCTCGAAGACAGCGGCATCGACGCGCTGATCTCGGCGAGCGGCAAATGCCTCGAAGGCGTGCCGGGGATGGGTTTCGCGATCGTGCGGCGCGATGCGCTCGACGCGAGCGCACGCCACTCGCCGTCGCTCGCCCTCGATCTGCACGATCAGTACGCGTACCTGCGCAGCACCGGCCAGTGGCGCTTCACGCCGCCGACGCACGTGGTCGCCGCGCTGCGCGCCGCGCTCGACCAGTACCTCGCCGAAGGCGGCCAGCCCGCGCGCGGCGCACGCTATGCGCGCAACTGCCGCACGCTCGTCGAATCGATGCGCGCGCTCGGCTTCGTGCCGTTCCTCGACGCGCGCGTGCAGGCACCGGTGATCGTCACGTTCCACGCGCCCGATCATCCTGCGTACGACTTCCGCCGCTTCTACGATGCGGTGCGCGATGCGGGCTTCATCCTGTATCCGGGCAAGCTCACGCGGCTCGACACGTTCCGCGTCGGCTGCATCGGCGCGATCGACGCCGACGACGTCAAACGTGCAGTCGTCGCGATCGCGCACGCGACCGAATCGCTCGGCATTGCCGTACGGCGCGCCTAAGCGCCGCGCAAACAAAAAAAACCGGCAGCCGATCGGCTGCCGGGCGAGTGCACCGAACGTGCTTGGAGCCGGTGCTTACAGTTCGATCCGCTTGATGTCGCCGACGACGAAGATGTACGACAGCGCACCGACCAGCGCGATCGCGCCGATGAACACGAGCGCGCCGACGAACGACCCGGTCGACGCGACGATGAAGCCGACGACGAGCGGCGTGACGATCCCCGCGAGGTTCGCCGCGAAGTTGAAGATGCCGCCGGTCACGCCGAGCAGGCCGTCCGGCGCGATGTCCGACACGAGCGTCCAGCCGAGCGCCGCCATCCCCTGCGCGAAGAATGCGACCGACATGATCGCGATCACGGCCTCGTTGCTTTGCACGTAGTTCGCGAGAATGATCGTCGACGCGAGCAGCAGCCCCGCGATGATCGGCAGCTTCCGCGCGAGGTTGGCGGACTTGCCGCGACGCAGCAGCCAGTCCGAGAAAATCCCGCCGAACATCACGCCGACCGACGCGGCGATGAACGGCATCACCGCGAAGAAGCCGATCTTCAGCCAGCCCATGTGACGCTCGGTTGCCAGATACGTCGGGAACCAGGTCAGGAAGAACACGAGCGTCGAGTTGCCGGCGAACTGGCCGAGGCAGATGCCCGCGAGCTGGCGCTTCTTCAGCAGCCGGCCGGCCATCGCCCAGCTGAATTTGCTCTGCGCGGGCTTGTCGTCCTTGCGCGCGCGCTGCACGAGGCCGCCGCCCGCCTCGATGTACGCGAGTTCCTCCGCATTCGCGCCCGGATGGTTGCGCGGCTCGTGATAGAACTTCCACCACACGAAGCCGAACGCGATGCCGACCGCGCCGACGACCCAGAACAGCGAGCGCCAGCCGAACGCGCCCATCAGCGCGAACAGCACCGGACTGAAGAATGCGAGCCCGATGTATTCGCCGACCGTGTAGGTGCCGGTCGCCATCGCGCGCTCGTTCTGCGGGAACCACGTCGCGACGACGCGGCTGTTGGTCGGGAAGCACGGCGCCTCTGTGACACCCAGGCCCAGCCGGCACGCGAGCAGCGTCGCGACGCCCGGCACGAAGCCTTGCAGGAACGTGCACAGCGACCACAGCGTCATCGACCAGTAGTACGTGATCTTGCTGCCGAAGCGATCGAGAAAGAGGCCGCCGGGCACCTGCATCGCGACGTACGTCCACGAGAACGCGGAGAACATGATGCCCATCACGGCCGCGTTGATGCCGAGCTCCTTCGTGAGCTGCGGCGCAGCGACCCCCAGCACGGTGCGGTCGAGGTAGTTGATCATCGTGCCGATCGCGAGCAGCGCGAGAATCTTGTAGCGCGCCGACGTGCGGCGGACCGTGCCGGCCGCCTGCGCCGGCGCGGCGTTCGTGTGCGTGGTGTGCTGCATGGTCGTCTCCTGGTCTCTTTTTGTCGATGGGGTCAGCGCGCGACGAGCGACTGAAAGTGTTCGAACATCCGTTCGGCGTCCGGTGTGCGTCCGGTGAAGATCTCGAACGCGTCGACCGCCTGATAGACGGCCATCCCGCCGCCCGGAAGCGTCGCGCAGCCGGCCGCGCGCGCGGCGCGGATCAGTTCGGTTTCGAGCGGGAAATACACGATGTCGGCCACCCACATCCCCGCGCGAAGCAGCTCGGCCGGCAGCGGCAGGCCCGGATGCTTGAGCATGCCGGTGGGTGTCGCGTGGATCAGGCCGGTCGCCGCGCGCATCGCGGCCGCGAGGTCGTCGCCGGACGCGACGCGTGCGGCCGGAAAGCGCTGCTGCAGTTCGCCCGCGAGTGCGACGGCACGCGCGCCGTCGACGTCGAAGATCGTCAGCTCGGCCGCGCCCATCTGCAATGCCGCATGCGCGACGGCCGCGCCCGCGCCGCCCGCGCCGAGCTGCACGACGCGCTCGAGCGATGCGCCCGGCAACCCGCGACGGAACGATTTCGCGAAACCGGACCAGTCGGTGTTGTGGCCGATCCGCTTGCCGTCCTTGAACAGCACGGTATTGACCGCGCCGAGCGCGCGCGCATCGTCCGACAATGCGTCGAGATGCTCGATCACGCGCTGCTTGCACGGGTGCGTGATGTTGAGCCCGTTGTAGCCCATGCGCTGGGCGGCATCGAGCAGTTGCGGCAGCGCATCGACGGTGACGCCGAGCACATCGAGATCGATGCGCCGATAGACGTAGCCGAATCCCTGCCGGAATCCTTCTTCCTCGTGCATCGCCGGCGACAGCGAGCCGCCGATGCCCTGGCCGATCAGGCCGATCAGAAACGACGGACGGCTCATTGCGCGGCCTCCTGCGCAAACAGCGTCGCCAGACGCTGCAGCGCAAATTCGTAGCCTTCGGTGCCGCAGCCGCAGATCACCGCTTCGGCGACCGCCGATACATACGAATGGTGCCGGAACGCTTCGCGCCGATGCACGTTCGAGATATGCACTTCGATCACGGGCTTCGCGATCGCGGAAAGCGCGTCGGCGATCGCGACGGACGTGTGCGTGTACGCAGCCGGATTGATCACGACGCCGTGCGTGTCGTGACGCGCGGCATGCAGCCAGTCGATCAGCTGATGCTCGGCATTGGACTGGCGAAACTCGATGTCGAGCCCGAGCCGCTCGCCGGCCGCGCGGCAGCGCCGTTCGACGTCGGCGAGGGTTTCCGCACCGTAGATATGGGGTTCGCGCGTCCCCAGCAGATTCAGGTTCGGGCCGTTCAGCACCAGCACCTTGCGCTTGCTCATCGTGATCCTGCTCCAAAAACGGGGGCGGAAAGCAGCCGACGCCGCCCCGATACATCGGGATTGGCCGCTAGTGTGCGCCCGCAGGACCGCGCTGTCTTTTCGGGTTTTCGCTTATTTGTACCATCTAGTTAGTTTGTATAATCCACTTCATTCACCTAGTAAATTCGGGATATGGTGCCCGCGCGTCATTCAACGACTGGTTCATTCAGGGCCGGTTCGGCAGGCGGCGCCCCCGCTTCTCCGCAGGATTCGCCCATGCAGCGCTCGATCGCTACCGTGTCCCTGGCCGGCACGCTCGCCGAGAAGCTCGCCGCCATCCAGGCCGCGGGCTTCGACGGCGTCGAAATCTTCGAAAACGACCTCGTCTACTTCGACGGGTCGCCCGCCGACGTCCGGCGCATGGCGGCCGATCTCGGCCTCGACATCGTGCTGTTTCAGCCGTTCCGCGACTTCGAGGGCGTCAGCGCCGCGCAGCTCGCGCGCAATCTCGACCGCATCCGCCGCAAGTTCGACGTGATGCATGCGCTCGGCACCGACCGCATTCTGGTCTGCAGCAGCGTGTCGCCCGACACGATCGCGGACGACGCGCTGCTCGTCGATCAGCTCGGCGCACTGGCCGAGGCAGCGCGGCAGGCGGGCGTGGTCGCCGCATACGAAGCGCTGGCGTGGGGCCGCGTCGTCAACCGCTACGGGCATGCGTGGAAGCTCGTGAACGCGGTGAACAGTCCGTACCTCGGCCTTGCGCTCGACAGCTTCCATACGCTGTCGCTCGACGACTCGCCGGACGCGATCGCCGACATTCCCGGCGACCGGATCGCGTTCGTCCAGATTGCCGACGCGCCGAAGCTCGCGATGGACGTGCTGGAATGGAGCCGCCATTACCGGTCGTTCCCCGGCCAGGGCGATTTCGATCTCGCGGGCTTCACCGCGCGCGTGATCGAGTCCGGCTACACGGGGCCGTTGTCGCTCGAGATCTTCAACGACGGGTTCCGCGCGGCGCCGACCGCGATGACGGCCGCGGACGGCTACCGTTCGCTGCTGTATCTGGAAGAATCGACGCGCGCGCGGCTCGCGCGGGACGGTCGCGCGCCCGCGGCGAATCAGCCGCTGTTCGCGCCGCCGGCGGCGCCCGCGCACGTCGGATTCCAGTTCATCGAATTCGCGGTCGACGCGCAAGCGGCCGCGACCGTCGGCGAATGGCTCGGCAGGATGCGTTTCCGGCTCGCGGGCCGCCATCGGTCGAAGGACGTCACGCTGTTCCAGCACGGCGCTGCGTCGATCGTGCTGAACGCGGAGCGCGACTCGTTCGCCGATGCGTTCTTCCAGCAGCACGGACTGTCGCTGTGCGCGTCGGCGTTTCGCGTCGACGATGCGAAAGTCGCGTTCGAACGCGCGGCGGGCTTCGGCTACGCGCCGTTTTCGGGCCGCGTCGGACCGAACGAGCGCGTGCTGCCGAGCGTGAAGGCACCGGACGGAAGTCTCGAGTATTTCGTCGACGAAGCGCCGAACGCGCCGACGCTATACGAATCCGACTTCGTGCTAACCGACATCGACGGTCCGACCGAAGTCGGCCCGCTGACCGGCATCGACCACGTATGCCTCGCACTGCCCGCCGACGCGCTCGACACGTGGATCCTGTTCTTCAAGACGGCATTCGGCTTCGAGGCCGAGCGCAGCTGGCTCGTGCCGGATCCGTACGGACTCGTGCGCAGCCGCGCGGTGCGCAGCGCCGACGGCTCGGTCCGGATCGCGCTGAACGCGTCGGTCGATCGCCATACGGCCGTCGCCGAATCGCTGGCCCGCTATCACGGCACCGGCCTGAACCACGTCGCGTTCCGCACGGACGACATCGTGAAGACGATCGCCGCGTTCGCCGCCGACGGCGTGCCGTTCCTGCGAATCCCGCCGAACTACTACGACGATCTCGCGGCCCGCTACGCGCTGCCGGACGACCTGATCGACACGCTGAGCGCGCACCATTTGCTGTACGACCGCGACGAGCGCGGCGGCGAGTTCCTGCACGCGTACACCGAACTGGTCGACAACCGCTTCTCGTTCGAGATCGTCGAACGACGCGGCGGATACGACGGCTACGGCGCGGCGAATGCGGCCGTGCGGCTCGCCGCGCAGGCGCAGCGGAGGAAATAGCCGGGCGACGTCGGCAGGCGCGGTCGGTACGTCGGCGCGTCGGCACGTCGGCCGTCGGTGCCGGATGCCGGTCTACTCGCTGCCTGGGGCGCACCATCACGGTGCGTCGCCTGTCCGCGCGCGGCCTGACACGGGCGACGCCGGCAGCTCCGAACCGCCCTCCGGCCCGCATTACACGCAGTAACACGCGAACTGTCGCATCGCGACATCGCCCCGCATTGTTTTAAGAATCGCTTAAGTCTTCGTCGGCACCATCCGCTACCAAACCGAAGAATATCTCGAAAAAGGAGGACAGCGATGAGCGCCGTAGAAGCACCCGCGAGCCGCCCGGCCGCGCCCCCCGGCAAGAAGACGATGCTGCGCCGCTTGCTCAGCCATCATGAAATCGCGACGTTGCTCGTGCTGCTGCACGCGCCGATCGCCGCGAATGCGAAACCCGAATTGCCCGCGCTGCAAGAAGCCGGCCTCGTCGAAATGGTCAAGCTCGACGCCGACACTGCGCCGAGCTTCCGTCTTACCGCCGACGGCACGGCCGTCCTGAAAGGTCTCGGCTACCGCTGAAGCCGGCGCTGTCGCGCATTGCCGCCTTTTGCCTTTTGCCTTTTGCCTTTTGCCTTTTGCCTTTTGCCTTTTGCCTTTTGACGGCATGCTACGACACCGGTCACGTCGCGGGAGGACATCATTGCAATGAATATGACTAGCCGCAGCCGGAAAGCCCATATCTGCAGCACTTGCAATACGCTTTTCCGGCACGCCCCGATTGTCCGGCGTTTTGAAACTTCGTCCGCCACGTAGCCTATTTCGATAAGCCGACTCAGCGTTGCCGACACGAATCCGCGTTGCACGATCAGTTCGGCGCTGGTCAATCGTCCTGAGGAAAAACGTCCCGCGTCCGACGAACGGCACGGATCGTTGTTCGTGGTAGTCGAATCTCCGACGGCTGTTATCCGCCCCACACTTGTCGGTACCGAGCCGCGTACATTCCCGGGGCTTGCCGCCTCATCAACTTCACGGTCTCCTCTGACTTTTCCGAATTCCTCGATGTCGTCGACACCTCAACGCGGTGACGGCTACCGCCCTTTACAGAGCGGGTCCTAATAATATTGTCGAGCATGCTCAGGGACTTCGCTTTACGCCACCATACCGCCGAGCCCTGCTCGGCAAGCACCCCGCGTGCATCGGCGATGGCCTTTCTCAGCTCGCGCCCCAAGCCGACGTCTATTTTCTCGTCGGGCTCCATCTGTGCAATTGCAGCCTTGACCCTCACGACAGCCTCCGCCAGATCCGCGGTACGAATTTTCTTACTCTTTTGGCATCTCTGCGTCAGTAGATCGATGCTGTTCCATAAAAGGTGTCCGGCGGCTTCGCGTATGTACATATTCACCCCTTATCTTGAAGGCATACTTGCTGCAGGATGTCAGCACATTCGTTCTACATCTACAAAAATGCGTGCATCCCAGCACGGACGCTCGTGCCGCAATCTATTAACACCTTGATATTGTCGAAGCTTTCCGCCGCGAGCCGACCTTCACGATGAAGTACAACTACCCGGACCGAGGCCAGGCACAGAAGGCGGCCAAAGCGAAGCACAAGGCGCCGGCGCGGCAATCGAAGTGGCTTTCGGTCGGGATGCCACGGGAGCCGAAAACGGTCGCGGAAACCCGTTTAACGCTGGGCGGGTTCCGCGACGGGGTGAATGGCGATTGGGTCGCCGCTTCGGTACGGCACGACTTTGGGAACAACGGCTTTAGCACAGCCGTCGACGCAGAGCAGTATCTGCCCGATGAAGCGCCGAATTGAGGTGGTTTTAGGGCTAGGTAGCCGAATTAGCTTACACTACTGAAAGTGTTTAACACCCTTTCGGTAGGAGACCCATGGCACACGACCCGCGCAATAAGCAACAGCCACCGTCAAACGACCGCAACTCTGAAACAGAGTCGCCGCGACGCGAAATCTATGACGGGATCAACGACTCTCGGCACGATCGCGATCACTACGTCGCGCCACGTGACAGTTACACACCGGACCCGCCAGACGACGATCAGTAACCGAGGAGCACAAATGAGCAGCGGAAGCGAAAAATCCAGAAACAGGCGATATGACCTGCTGTACCGCTGCGCGCTATCCCGCATCTATCACCAGAAGCGGGAACGCTTTTTCGATATGTGCGACGGCCTGACCAAGGTCGTCGCCCTAGTCGGTGGTGCGGCCAGCATCGCGAGGGTCGCGTCGACCGAGCAGCTTTCGATTGTCGGTGCGGTTATCACGCTTAGCTCGGCCCTGAGTCTGGTCGCGGGCTACGCCAAGCGTGCTCGTACCCACGCCGATCTAGCCAAGGCATTTGGCGATCTGGAGGCGCGAATCGTGGCCGAGGGTTCGCTCAGTGACGAACGGGTCAACCAATGCCAGGCCGAAATGCTCAGGGTTGAGATGGGCGAACCCCGAACGCTCGGTGCACTGGTGCGAATTTGCCAGAACGAGATCGCCGCCGCACGCGGAAAGAACCAAGACATTCGCCACGTCAACCTGTGGCAGCGCCTGTTTGCGCATCTCTACGACTTCGATATGGCCCCCAAGGCCAAGAACTAGAACATCCTATCTTCGGCCGCTGCCGACTCGTCCGGGCCGACGGCACGTCAATTTCCTTCCAGTCGTCCAACGCGCCTCAAATCCAAGCGGGTTATCCACAGCCCGAGTTGCGACAATCCACGTGCAAATTTACGACAAATCGACCGCAAATTTACACATAATCACCCCGCCCGCTCCTGCAGCATCATCCGGTATTCCGTCGGCGTCACGCCGACCGTCGCCTTGAACTGGCGCGTAAACGCGCTGTGATCGGTGTAACCGCATAGCGCCGCGACGTCGGTCACCTTGTCGTGCGTGACGAGCAGCGCGGTCGCCGCGTCGAGCCGCGTCTTCAGCAGCACCTGGCGCGGCGTCAGATGAAACACCTTGTGGAAGTAGCGTTCGAGCTGCGCGACCGACATCCCGGCCATCTGCGCGAGATGCTTGAGGTTCAGCGGCTGCACGTAGTGATCCTGGATGTGCTGGACCACGTCGGCGAGCTTGCTGTATGCGGGATGAGACCCTTCGTGCGCCTTCAGGTCGCGCGAGATTCCGGCAAGGCCGACGACCTTGCCGGCCGCATCGCGCAGCGGCTCCTTGCAGGTCAGGCACCAGCCGGGCTGGCGCCCCGGATACAGGTGCAGCTCGAGCTGGTCCATCAGCTGCTGGCCGGCGTTGATCGTCGCCATGTCCTGCTCGAAATAGGTGCGGCCGAAGCGGCGCGGAAACACTTCGTCGGTCGTCTTGCCGAGCAGGTCGCGCTTGTCCTTGTAGCCGCAGCGCATCGCGAGCGTGCGGTTCACGAGCGCATAGCGGCCGTTTGCGTCCTTGACGAAGAACGCGACGTCGGGCAGCGCATCGAGCACCGGTTCGAGCAGCCGGAAATGCGCGAGCATCGCCGCGAAATCGGCGTTGTCGGACGGCGGGCGCAACGTATCGGACAGGCTCATCGGCGGTACGGCTGGCAAAGTCGTCATCCCGGCATCCGCGAAGCGAGTGGCTGATGGCGTCGATTATAGAAGGACCGCTGCGCGGCGCAGGTCGCACCGATCCGGCGCCGGCCGCGCAAGTACGCAGAGCGGCGGGCCGCGATCGTCGCGTGCCGGCCGATCGTTGCGTGCGCAACGACGGCACCGACAGCGCCGCATCGAAGCGGCTCCGAATCCGCCATCCTAAAAATGCACGCGTACCGCGTCTTGGCGCGTTTGCGCATTTGTAATGACGATATCGGCACATATCGGGGTAATCGACGATATGCCGAAATCGTCGCCGGCTACGCATCGAACGCGCAAGACGCGCGCATTTTCGCTACCTAGACTTCGCTCCACGGTCACGAGACGACGTCCCGCCGCCGCGGCACACGCCGATTCCGGCATAGCTGCATCGTGTGCGGCGAACCCGTACGGCCGCCGCCTCGGCCCGCCGGGCCACCACGTGGCCCGGTTTACCGCGCCGGTCGCAAGGCAGGACGCGGCCCAACCACGCCATCAAGGGGAAGTGAAAGTGAAGCTGAAGGTATCGCACGTCGCGCTGGCTGCCGCCTGCGCACTGTCGGGCGCGCACGCGAGCGCCGCCGACGTCGTCAAGATCGGTTTCGCCGCACCGCTGACCGGCCCGCAGTCAAACTACGGCACGGACATGCAGAAAGGCGTGCAGCTCGCGATCGCCGACTTCAACGCGACGAATCCGACGATCGGCGGCAAGCCGGTCACGTTCCAGCTCGATTCGCAGGACGATCAGGCCGACCCGCGAACCGGCACGACCGTCGCGCAGCGGCTGATCGACGACAACGTGAGCGGGATCATCGGTCACTTCAACTCGGGAACGAGCATTCCGGCGTCCGACCTGTACGATCGCGCGGGGCTGCCGCAGATCTCGATGGCGACGTCGCCGCAGTACACCGCGCGCGGCTACAAGACGACCTTCCGGCTGTTGACGAGCGACGCGCAGGCCGGCCGCATCGTCGGCACGTACGCGGTGAAGACGCTGCACTTCAAGCGCATCGCGATCATCGACGACCGCACCGCGTACGGCCAGGGCATCGCCGACGAATTCGCGAAGGCCGTGCAGGCCGCGGGCGGCACGATCGTCAAGCGCGATTTCACGAACGACAAGGCGCTCGATTTCTCCGCGATCCTGACGAACCTGAAGGGCATCAATCCCGACGCGATCTTCTACGGCGGCGGCGACGCCCAGTCGTCGCCGATGATCCGCAAGATGCGCCAGCTCGGCATGAAGTCGGCGTTCGTGACCGGCGAGATGTCGCGCTCGCCGACGTTCCTGAAGGTCGGCGGCGAAGCGGCCGAAGGCGCGATCGTCTACATGGGCGGGCTGCCGAAGGAGAAGATGCCGGGCTTCGCCGGCTACGCGGCGCGCTACAAGGCGCGCTTCAACGAAGACGTGATCACGTACTCGCCGTACTCGTACGACGGCACGATCGCGCTGCTCACCGCGATGAAGAACGCGAACTCGACCGACCCGAAGGTCTACGCGCCGTATCTCGGCAAGGTGTCGATCAAGGGCGTGTCGGCGCCGAGCATCGCGTACGACGCGAAGGGCGACCTGAAGGACGCGCCGGTCACGATCTACAAGGTCGAGCGCGGCGCGTTCAAGCCGGTCGATACGATCGCCGGCAACTGACCGGACCGCCGTCGTCCGGCCGCGGCGCAGCAGCGGGCGCACCCCGCGTACCGCTGCGCGCCGCGCGCTCGGGATGCGCTTCGAAGCGTTCGCCGAGCCGCACCGCCGTCGCGCATTTCGCGCTCCTGTAGAATCCCCCCACCCGCTTTGACGCTTCGTCCCCGCCGCGCCCGATCCCGGTGCGGCGGCGCGTGTTTCGTGCTCTATCCGGCGCCGGCACTTTGCGACGATGCAGGCCGCGCTCCATGCGCGGCCTCGTACAGACACAACAACATCCGCAAACCGATCGTCCTGACCATGCAAGCTTCCGAATTGAGCGGCGTGCCCCGCGCCGCCGAACGCGCGCTCACGCGCAGCGACTACAAGACTCTCGGCCTCGCCGCACTCGGCGGCGCGCTCGAGTTCTACGACTTCATCATCTTCGTGTTCTTCGCACCCGCGATCGGACAGCTGTTCTTCCCGCACGACATCCCCGACTGGCTGCGCCAGCTGCAGACGTTCGGGATCTTCGCGGCCGGCTATCTCGCGCGCCCGCTCGGCGGCGTGATCATGGCGCACTTCGGCGACCTGTTCGGCCGCAAGCGGATGTTTACGCTGAGCGTGCTGATGATGTCGGTGCCGACGCTGCTGATGGGCCTGTTGCCGACCTACGACACGATCGGCATTCTCGCGCCCGTGTTGCTGCTGCTGTTCCGCGTCCTGCAGGGCGCGGCGGTCGGCGGCGAAGTGCCGGGCGCATGGGTGTTCGTGTCGGAGCACGTGCCGTCACGCCACATCGGCTACGCATGCGGGACGCTGACCGCCGGCCTGACGGCCGGGATCCTGCTCGGCTCGCTCGTCGCCGCGGCCGTGAACAGCCGCTACTCGACAGCCGAAGTCGCCGCGTTCGCGTGGCGCATTCCGTTCCTGCTCGGCGGCGTGTTCGGCCTGTTCTCCGTGTACCTGCGCCGGTGGCTGCACGAAACCCCGGTGTTCGCCGAGATGAAGGCGAAAAAGGCGCTCGCCGCCGAAATCCCGCTGAAGGCCGTGCTGCGCGACCACGGGCGCGCGGTGATCGTGTCGATGCTGCTCACGTGGATGCTGTCGGCCGCGATCGTCGTCGTGATCCTGATGACGCCCGCGCTGCTGCAGAAGCAGTTCCACCTGACGCCGGCGACCACGCTGTTCGCGAACAGCATCGCGACGCTGTGCCTGACCGCAGGCTGCATTACCGCCGGTTCGCTCGCGGGCTGGATCGGCGCGAAACGGGTGCTCGGCATCGGCGGCCTCGTGCTCGCCGCATGCTATTACCTGCTGTTCGCGCGCGTGGCCGCCGACGCGTCGACGCTGCCGCTCTATTACGGGATCGCGGGCTTCACGGTCGGCACGATCGGCGCGGTGCCGTTCGTGATGGTGAAAAGCTTCCCGGCCGTCGTGCGCTTCTCGGGCATCTCGTTCTCGTACAACGTCGCGTATGCGATCTTCGGCGGCCTCACGCCGGTGATCGTGTCGCTGATGATGAAGTCGAACCCGCTCGCGCCGGTCGTGTACGTCGCGGCGATCTGCGTGCTCGGCGCGATCGCCGTGCAGTTCGCGAAGGATGCGAAGGACGTGAAGCACCCGCGCTGAGCGTCGTCGCGCGGCTTCGATGAACGAAGGGCCGAATCCCGCCACCGGCGGCATTCGGCCCTTTCGCTTTCGTATCGCTTCGTCGAACCGGCGCCGCGCGTGCGCTCAGCGCAGGCCGCCGTACGACGACGCCGGCCGGCGCAGCCCGTCGATGCTCGCGCCGCCCGCGCCCGTCACGAACAGCAGCAGGAAGCCGCCCGCGATCGCGATGTTCTTCCAGAAATGGATCACCATGTCGTGCTGAACCGCCGCGTCGGTCGCGTCCCAGAAATTGTGTCCGACCATCGCGGTCGCGATCGTATAGACCGCCATCAAGAGCGCGAGCGGCTTCACCTTGTAGCCGACGATCAGCAGCAGCCCGCCGAGCGCTTCGATCGCGACGACGATCGGTGCGACGTACTGCGGATACGGCACGCTCAGCCCGCGCAGATAGCCGACGAAATCGCCGTAGCCGAGCAGCTTCATCACGCCGCCCCACAGGAACAACGCCGCCAGCGCCAGGCGTGCGAAAAAAATGACGCCGGAATCGACGGAACGCGTCATGCCTTTCTCCTCGTATGCAGTTCGGCCGCCCGCACGAGCGCGCCCGTACGGCCCGACGCCGCGCGGCGCGGCGGCGCCCCGCGGCAAATGGGCCAGCATAGAGGGTCTTTCGGCACCGTCCAACACTTGTAGCAAAACTTTACATGGCGGTGCATCGGCGGCCGGCAGCGGAATGCGCGCGGCCGCGCGCGTTTAGCCCGCGTCGCTCAACAGCACGCCCTTCTTGAACAGGAAGCAGCCGTAGCCGCGCAGCTCGCCGGTCACGATCACCGCGTACGCGCGCTGCGCGCGCTCGTAGAACGCGAAGCGCTCGATGCCGGCAAGCGGCACCGGGCGCCCTTCCGCACGGTCGATCTCGGCCTGCACTTCGCGCTGCACCGGCGGCACCGCGGACGGATCGCCGACCACTTCCATCCGCCACGCGGGCGAATCGACGAACGTGTCGAGCGGCAGCACGGACAGCACCGCGCGCGCGACGCGCGCCGAATCGGCACCGTCGATCCGCAGCGCGCGGCCGACGACCGTGTGCTGCGCGACCGATTCGGCCGGGAAATTCGCGTCGCAGATCGCCACTTCGTCTCCGTGGCCCATCGCGCGCAGCGCGTGAAGGACGTCGGCGTGCAGCAGCGGGTCGAGATTCTTCAGCATGTCGGCTTGTCTCCGGAATCAGGAACGAATCGCGTAACGTTACCCGATCCCGGCCGACATCGGGCACGTATTGTTCGCGCCGCGTGGCATCACGACGCCGCGGCCGGCATTTCGTCGATGAAGCCGGTGACCGATTCGAGGCGTCCGGACGCGTCGACGGTGCCGAAGTCCGAGCCCTTCACGATCGCCGCGCCGTCCGGCGACACGAGCGCCCACGAGAATCGCAGGTGGCGGTCGAACGCGTCGACGTCCGTCGTGCGGCGGAAGCGATACGCGGGAAAACGCTGCTGGACCGCCGCGATCATCGTGTCGATGCCCGCGTGGCCGTCGCCGCTCATCAGCGGATCGCGATAGACGGCGTCGCGCGCGTACGTCGCGTCGATCAGCGCGCGCCGGCGCGCGGCGTCGGGTTCGTTCCAGGCGTCGATATAGCGGTCGATCAGGTCGGTGTGGGTCGATCGGGTCGATTGAGCGGTGTTCATGCGAGGCTCCTGTAGTGGATGAAGGACGATTGCCGCGGCGGTTTCGGGTCCGCGTGCCGCTATCGTCGCCGGCCTCGCTCGGACGGTCGATTACGTCGGAAGTAAGGAAATCGCGCCGACGTGCGCGGCGGCTTCGCCCCGAACCCGCCAACCTGCGCCGCCACAGCAAAAACGGGCGCCCGCAGGCGCCCGCCCGATCGCCGCCAACACGGCGTGCGCGCCGGCCGATCAGGTCACCGGCGCCGGATTGAACAGCGTGAGCGCGTTCGCGAGCTTCCATTGCTCGGCCCACGTGCGGCGCTTGCCGCTCGCGACGTCGAGCATCAGCCGGAACAGTTCCCAGCCGACGTCCTCGATCGTCGCGGCGCCGGTCGCGATCTGCCCCGCATCGACGTCCATCAGATCGTGCCAGCGGCGCGCGAGATCGCTGCGCGTCGCGACCTTGATCACCGGCACCTGCGCGAGGCCGTATGGCGTACCGCGGCCGGTCGTGAACACGTGCAGGTTCATCCCCGCCGCGAGCTGCAGCGTGCCGCAGATGAAGTCGCTCGCAGGCGTCGCCGCGTACAGCAGCCCTTTCTGCCGCGCACGCTCGCCCGGCCGCACGACGCCCGCGATCGGCGCGCTGCCCGACTTCACGATCGAACCCATCGCCTTCTCGACGATGTTCGACAGCCCGCCCTTCTTGTTGCCGGGCGTCGTGTTCGCGCTGCGGTCGACGCGGCCGCGCTGCAGATAGCGGTCGTACCAGTCCATCTCGCGGATGATCTCGCGCGCGACGTCCTCGTTCACCGCGCGCGACGTGAGCTGCGCGACGCCGTCGCGCACTTCCGTCACCTCCGAGAACATGATCGTCGCGCCCGCGCGCACCAGCAGGTCCGCCGCGAAGCCGACGGCCGGGTTCGCGGTCAGCCCCGAGAACGCGTCGCTGCCGCCGCACTGCACGCCGACGACGAGATCCGATGCCGGGCACGTCTCGCGGCGGCGGCGGTTCAGCCGCTCGAGGTGCAATTCGGCCATCTTCATGATCGAATCGATCATCGAGTTGAAGCCGACGTGCGCGGCATCCTGCAGACAGACGACGCCGCCGTTGTCCGTCGCGCCGTCGGCCGCAACCGGAATCGCGCCGGGCGGCAGCAGGCGCTCGGGCTGCAGCTTCTCGCAGCCGAGGCTCACCGTCATCACTTCGCCGCCGAAGTTCGGATTCAGGCTGATGTTGCGCAGCGTGCGGATCGGGATGTCGGCGTCCGGCGCGTCGATCGCGACGCCGCAGCCGTACGTGTGCTCGAGCCCGACCACGTCGTCGACGTTCGGATAGCGCGGCAGCAGCTCGGCCTTGATCCGCTTCACCGCATGCTCGACGACGCCCGACACGCACTGCACGGTGGTCGTGATCGCCAGGATGTTGCGCGTGCCGACCGAGCCGTCCGGATTGCGGAAACCCTCGAACGTATAGCCTTCGAGCGGCGGCAGCGGCGGCGCGCGGCGCGTCGCGAGCGGCAGATTGTCGAGACCGGGCGGCTCCGGCATGCGCATCGTGCGCTCGTTGACCCAGCTGCCGCGCCGCAGATCGGTCAGCGCGTAGCCGATCACGACGTTGTAGCGGACGATCGGATCGCCGGCCGCGAGGTCGACCAGCGCGACCTTGTGACCCTGCGGCACGCCTTCGCGCAGCGTCAGCCCGTCGGCGAACGTCGCGCCCTCGGGCAAACCGCCGTCGTTGACGACGATCGCGACGTTGTCGTCGGGATGCACACGGATGTAGAGAGGGGAAGCAGTCATCGGAATTCCTGGAAGCGTCCGGTCAAATCGTTAGTCATCATACGACATTCAACACCAAGCGGCGATGCTGAGTAAACCCTTATCCGGAAAGACCCTACTATCGAGCCGCCAGCAAACCGCTTGCGTCGTTGTTTCCCTCGTTGTACGATGACATACAACGACATCGCCACTATGGCTCGTATGCCGTTCCCGACGAACCCAGCACTCGCGCTAGACGGACGACCCAACCATGACTTCACCGCAAGAACTCAAACAGATCATCTCTCAAGGCCTGCTGTCGTTTCCGCTGACGGACTTCGACGCCGACGGCAGCTTCCGCCCGACCACCTATGCCGAGCGTCTCGAATGGCTCGCGCCGTACGGCGCGAGCGCGCTGTTCGCCGCCGGCGGCACCGGTGAATTCTTCTCGCTCACGCAGCGCGAATATTCGGACGTAATCCGCGTCGCGACCGAAACCTGCAAGGGCAAGGTGCCGATCCTCGCCGGCGCGGGCGGCGCGACGCGCGTCGCGATCGAATACGCACAGGAAGCCGAGCACCTCGGCGCGAGCGGCGTGCTGCTGATGCCGCATTACCTGACCGAAGCGAGCCAGGAAGGGATCGCCGAGCACGTCGAGCAGGTGTGCCGCGCGCTGAAGATCGGCGTCGTGGTGTACAACCGCGCGAATTCGAAGCTCAATGCCGACATGCTCGAGCGCCTCGCCGACCGCTGCCCGAACCTGATCGGCTTCAAGGACGGCGTCGGCGACATCGAAAGCATGGTCACGATCCGCCGCCGCCTCGGCGACCGCTTCGCGTATCTCGGCGGCCTGCCGACCGCCGAAGTCTATGCGGCCGCGTACAAGGCGCTCGGCGTGCCGGTGTATTCGTCGGCCGTGTTCAACTTCATCCCGAAGACGGCGATGGCGTTCTACGAAGCGATCGCGAAGGACGACCATGCAACCGTCGGCCGTCTGATCGACGAGTTCTTCCTGCCGTACCTCGCGATCCGCAATCGCCGCGCCGGCTATGCGGTCAGCATCGTCAAGGCGGGCGCGAAGCTCGTCGGCCACGACGCGGGCCCGGTGCGCGCGCCGCTCGTCGACCTGACCGAAGACGAAATCGCGCAACTCGACGTGCTGATCAAGAAGATGGGCGCGCAGTAAGCAGATGCGGCCGGCGCGGTGCCCTCTTCGGTGCCGCCGTCGGCGCGCTGTGTCGCGATCGGCTCGCGTGCGTCGCGGCCGTTCACGTTAGAAGCCCTGCACGCATCCGCCGCGATGCGTATGTCCAATCCGGTGCGGCGCCCTGCCGCGCCGCTCCGCACTCCTGTCACATCCGCGCGATGCTGTCGAGCAGCCGATGGCGCATGACGGCCAGCGTGGTGCGCGCCATCTCGATCTTTCGGCGCATGTCGTCACGCGCACCGGCATTCGGCACGCTGTCGAGAATCTGCCGCAGTACGTCGCGATCGACGACGGCGTCGAACACGCGGCCGACCGTGATCGTTGCCGACTGCTTTGCGGTCAGCAGCCCGCTGTTGGCCTGCGTCAGCACGTCGGCACGCGTCTTCTGATCGCGCTCGTCGATCCCGCGGCGGTATTGAACCGCGAAGATCAGCGCCTCCATGTCTTGCTTGAAGCGCTCGATCGCACGACCGAACAACGACGAATGCGCATCCGCGCCCGTGACCGCGCGGCCGCGGTTGATCGTGATGTCGAATGCGCCGTCCCCGCCGAACTCGCGCGCCAGTTCGAGCAGCACGTCCGCGAAAAGGCGCCCTTCGCTGTATTCGCCGATCCGCAGCCGCGCGGAATGCGCGACGTCGGCGATCGTCTTCCACAATCCCGCCGCGAACAGGTGGTCGCCACGCTTGCTGATGTTCATGGATTCGTTCCCTCGTTGTCTTTTTGTCGATCTCTCAGGTTCGCCTGCGCGGCCGGGCGGCCGGAGGCTTCGCTACTGTAGGAGAAAATCGGGGGACGGGGAAGGCGCGACGGCGGCTGCGCGCATCGACGCGCGCGAACCGCGCGAGAAGCGGACGAGCGACGGCACGACGCAATGAAAAAGGCGGAAGCGGCTCACCAGCCCCTTCCGCCTTTCTGCGCGCCGTTACCGGCTCACGGCAGCCTATGCATCGGCGATCGGCACGCGCGCTGCCCGCGCGTGGTGCCGGTCACTCGGCCTTGCCGTCGCGCAGCCGCGCAATCCCGAGCGGATTGCGCTCCTGCAGCCCTTCCGGCAGCAGATCGTCCGGGAAGTCCTGATAGCACACCGGGCGCAGGAACCGGTCGATCGCGGTCGCGCCGACCGACGTGAACGCCGCGTTCGACGTCGCCGGGAACGGGCCGCCGTGCACCATCGCGTCGCACACCTCGACGCCGGTCGGGTAGCCGTTGACGAGCAGACGCCCGGCCTTGCGCTCGAGCACCGGCAGCAGTCGACGGGCGGCCGGCTTGTCGTCGGCGTCCATCTGCAGCGTGGCGGTCAGCTGACCTTCGAGCGCGTCGAGCACGCGTGCGACTTCGTCGAGATCGCGGCAGCGCACGATCAGCGAAGACGGCCCGAACACCTCGTGACCGAACGCCGGCTCCGACAGGAACGCCTGCGCGCCGACTTCGTACAGCGCGCCGCCCGCCTGGCATTCGGTCTGCGCCGGCTCGCCCGCGCCGATCTCGCGCACGCCCGGCAGTTCGGCCAGCTTGCCGCGGCCGGTGCGATACGCGTCCGCGATGCCGCGCGTCAGCATCACGCCGGCCGGCTTCTTCGCGAGCGCCTGGGCCGCGGCGGCTTCGAAGCGGTCGAGATCGGGGCCGTCGATTGCGAGCACGAGGCCCGGATTCGTACAGAACTGGCCGACGCCGAGCGTCAGCGATTCGACGAAGCCCGTCGCGATCGCGTCGGCGCGCGCGGCCAGCGCGGCCGGGAACAGCACGACCGGGTTGATGCTGCTCATTTCCGCGTAGACGGGAATCGGCTGCGGACGCGCGTTCGCCAATTGCACGAGCGCCATGCCGCCTTGCCGTGAGCCCGTGAAGCCGACTGCCTGGATCGCCGGATGGCTGACGAGCGCCGCGCCGGTCACGCGGCCGGGGCCGATCAGCAGCGAAAACACGCCGGCCGGCATCCCGCTTTTCTCGACGGCCGCGCGGATCGCGCGACCGACCAGCTCGGACGTGCCGAGGTGCGCTTCGTGCGCCTTCACGATCACCGGGCAGCCGGCCGCGAGCGCCGACGCGGTATCGCCGCCGGCCACTGAGAATGCGAGCGGGAAGTTGCTCGCGCCGAACACGGCGACGGGCCCGAGCCCGACCTTCTGCAGCCGCAGGTCCGCGCGCGGCAGCGGCGTGCGCGTGGGCTGCGCGGGATCGATCGACGCGGCAAGGAAGCGCCCATCGCGCACGACGCGCGCGAACAGCCGCAGCTGACCGACGGTGCGCGCGCGCTCGCCTTGCAGCCGAGCGGCGGGCAGGCCCGTTTCGGCATGCGCGCGTTCGATCAGCGCGTCGCCGAGCGCGACGATTTCGTCGGCAATCGCTTCGAGAAACGCCGCACGCGCCGCGAGCGGCTGCGAGCGGTAGGCATCGAACGCATCGCGTGCGAGCTCGCACGCGCGATCGACGTCGGCCTGCGTCGCGACGCCGAACGCCGGCGTCTCGATCGGCGCGCCCTTGGTCGGGTCGAACGCGTGCAGGGTACCGGCCGAGCCGGCGACCGCGTCGGCGCCGATCAGCATCTCTCCAGTCAGTTGCATGGGGTGTGCTCCGTGGTTCGGGAATGGTCCGCCCATTGTATCGCAACAGATATGATGTCTGCCGACGGCTTTTGGCGTTTCCCGGTATCTGCAAATGCGCGCGACGACATGCGCGAAATCCTTATCCGGTCTTCACAAGCACGAAATTCTTACGGTGCTGCGTCGACCGTCAAAGGGAAAACCCGAGGTTACCGAGACGGCTCATTGTCAATAAACTTTCAGCCATGTCATACGACGACGTACCTTCAATGTCCAATCAGACCCCTCCTCGCGAGCTTCCGCTCGACCTCGCGCGCACTGCGCGCCGGACCGCCGTGCGCTACTGGATCCTGGCGATGCTGTTCGTCGTCACGACGCTCAACTACGCGGACCGCGCGACGCTGTCGATCACCGGCACGCCGATCCGCCAGGCGTTCGGCATCGATCCCGTGACGATGGGCTACATCTTCTCCGCGTTCAGCTGGGCGTACGTGCTCGCGCAGCTGCCGAGCGGCTGGCTGCTCGACCGCTTCGGCGCGCGGCGCGTGTACGCGGCCAGCATCTTCCTGTGGTCGATGTTTACGCTGCTGCAGAGCACGATCGGCCTGGGCGGCAGTGCCGCATTCGCGGTCGCCGCGCTGTTCGCGATGCGCTTCGCGGTCGGCATCGCGGAAGCGCCGGCGTTTCCGGCGAACGCGAAGGTCGTCGCGAGCTGGTTCCCGACTGCCGAGCGCGGCACCGCATCGGCGATCTTCAACGCCGCGCAGTATTTCGCGGCGGTGGTGTTCTCGCCGTTGATGGCGTGGCTCACGCACGCATACGGCTGGCATCACGTGTATCTGTGGCTCGGCCTCGCCGGTATCGCGCTCGCGCTGCTGTGGCTGCGCGTCGTGAAGGATCCGGCCGATCATCCGGCGGTGAACCGCGCGGAGCTCGAGCACATCGAGCAGGGCGGCGGGCTCGTGCGGTCCGCGCCGCGCGCCGCCGACGGCACGCGCGTCGAAGGCAGCCGCGTCGCGGGCTGGTACTACGTACGACAACTGCTGTCCAACCGGATGCTGCTCGGCGTCTATCTCGGCCAGTACTGCGTGAACGTGCTCACGTACTTCTTCCTCACGTGGTTCCCGATCTACCTCGTGCAGGCGCGCGGCATGTCGCTGCTGAAGGCCGGCTTCATGACGTCGCTGCCGGCGATCTGCGGCTTCCTCGGCGGCGTGCTCGGCGGGATGCTGTCCGACGCGCTGATCCGACGCGGCGTGTCGCTGACCGTCGCACGCAAGACGCCGATCGTCGGCGGGATGCTGCTGTCGATGGCGATCATCGGCTGCAATTACGTCGACAGCGAGGCGCTCGTGATCGCGCTGATGGCGCTGTCGTTCTTCGGCAAGGGAATCGGGTCGCTCGGCTGGGCGGTCGTCGCCGACACCGCGCCGAAGGAAGCGATCGGCCTGTCGGGCAGCCTGTTCAACATGTTCGGCAATACGGCGGGGATCGTCGCGCCGATCGCGATCGGCTATCTGGTCGGCGCGAGCGGTTCGTTCAACGGCGCGCTCGTGTTCGTCGGGCTCAATGCGCTCGTCACCGTGTTCAGCTATCTCGTGATCGTGAAGGACATCAAGCGCGTCGAGCTGCGCCATCGCGACGCGTGAACGCCGTCACGGGCGCAATGAAGCAGGCGGCGGTCGCGCGAGCGGCCGCCGTTTTTGCTTTGCGGCGCAGGCCGCGCGATGCGCGGATCGCGTTGCAGCGCGCCGCCGCCGGCCAAGCCGAAATGCTTACGTCGCAGGTAATCCCCGACCGACGCGCGATTGCCTATCATCTGCGCATGAACTCGACCGCCCTTCACTCGCCCCCTCCGTCCGCCGGCCGCGCGTCCGGCATCGGCCCGCTGCTGCGCACGTGGCGCCAACGCCGCCGGCTGAGCCAGATGGCGCTCGCGCTCGAAGCCGACGTGTCGGCACGCCACCTGAGCTTCGTCGAATCCGGCCGCGCACAGCCGAGCCGCGAGATGGTGCTGCATCTCGCGGAACGGCTCGACGTGCCGCTGCGCGAACGCAACGCGCTGCTCGTCGCGGCCGGCTATGCACCGCTCTTTCGCGAGCGGCCGTTCTCCGATCCGCAGCTCGATGCCGCGCGTCAGGCGGTCGAAGCGGTACTGCGCGGGCACGAGCCCTACCCGGCACTTGCGGTCGATCGCCACTGGACGCTGCTCGCCGCGAACCGGATGCTCGGCGCGCTGGTCGGCCAGGCCGACCCGTCGCTGCTGGCGCCGCCGGTCAACGTGCTGCGGTTGAGCCTGCATCCGAACGGCCTCGCGCCGCAGATCGTCAACTGGCACGAATGGCGCGCCCACATTCTGCATCGGCTGCAACGACAGATCGATGCGAGCGGCGACCGTACGCTGCATGCGCTGCGCGACGAACTCGCCGCCTATCCGGCACCGGCCGGTCAATCGGACGAAGCGCACGCGCGCACCGACTACGCGGACATCGCCGTGCCGCTGCGGCTGCACACGGCAGCCGGCGAGCTGACGTTCTTCAGCACGACGACGGTGTTCGGCACGCCGGTCGACGTCACGCTGTCGGAACTCGCGATCGAGGCGTTCTTTCCCGCGAATCCGCAGACGGTGGAAGCCATGCGCGAGCTGGCGGACACACTGCCGTCGCATTGAACCGCGCGAGCGGCACGACGGCGTCGCACGCGCGTATCCTGGATGTTGCAGCGAACGGTTCCAAACCTCGCAGCTGCGGGCGCGATCGGTGCGCCGGGTGCCGAAACGCGGCAGCGGCACCGTCACGTATACAGCGACGCCTGTGGCAACGCGCCCGTCAACGCGAACCGGCCGACGTCCCGCAGCCGATAGTCGAGCGGATCATGCAGCGTATGCGTGCGCGCATTGCGCCAGAACCGATCGAAGCCGAGCGATGCGGCCGTCGCACGCGCGCCGCATGCGTCGAACAGCGCTTCGCCGTTGTCGAGCGCCGCGCGCTGCGCGACGATCTTCGCTTCCGACACCGCGAGCGCCGCTTCCGCGCGCGCATCGGCCGTCAGCGCGTCGTGCTGCGTCCACGCGCGTTGCAGCGCGTCCGCCGCGCGATCGGCCAGCGACGCGGCGGCGACCGCCCGCACGCGCATGTCGCCGAAGCGCTGCAGCGTATACGGATCGTCGCTTGCGTGCGCAACGTTCGAATGGATCCACGGCCGGCCTTGCGCCAGCACGTAGTCGCGCGCTTCGGTCAGCGCGCCCTCGGCAAGCCCGACGAACAGGTTCGTCAGCACGAGCTGCGACACGAGCGTGCGCAGCGTCGCGCGCGGTGTCGGCGGCGTTTCGGATCGGTGCAGCACCTCGTCCGGCGCGAGCGTTACCGCATCGAAGTGCACGCTGCCGCTGTCGGTCTGGCGCTGGCCGATCGGATCCCAGTCGTCATTCACCGTAATCCCGCGGCGCTCGGTCGGCACCACGCCGAACACCGTGCGGCCGGTTTCCGGATCGTGCGCGGATACCGTCATCCGCTGCGAGCCGCGCGTCCCCGAACAGAATCCCTTCACGCCGTCGAGCCGGTAGCCGCCGTCCGGCGTCGCGGTCGCGACGAGCCGCGTGTCGAGCGGATTCACCGCATTGCCCCACCACCAGCGATGCTCGACGGTGCCGCGCAGATAGCGTTCGCGCTGCGCCGCGCTGCCCCACACGTCGACGCTGACCACCTGCAGACATTGAAAGCCGACGAGATGCGCAAGCGCGCTGTCGACGCGCGCGATCCGCCGGATCACGTCGTAGATTTCGGGCCACGCGGCTTCCTGTCCGCCGAACGCGCGCGGCACCGCGAGCGTCAGCAGCCCCGCATCGGCGAGCCGCTGCTTGTCGTGCGCCGCGTGCCCGCCCGCGCGATCGCGCGCGGCGGCGGTCGCACGCAGCGCGTCGATCGCGCTAGCCAATGCCGTTGCATCGACAACGTTCGCGGCGACGTCCGCCGCGAGCGTCGCCGGTCCTCGCGGATCGTTCATGCGACCGCTTCCTGCCGAACGGCGTCGTGCGCGCCGGCCCGCTCCGACAGCGGCACGAGCGCATCGAGCGCGCGGCCGGTCAGCCGCGACAGGATCTCGCGCCGCCAGTCGTCGTAGATCGCACGGTAGTCGGCGACGTCGGCCCCGAACACGTGCGCGGTGTGCGCGTACTCGTCGTGCAGATAGCCGTCGAGCCGCGCCTGCGTTTCGTCGTCGGCTGCGATCACGCGGTCGATCAACGCGTCGCGCTCGGCATCCGGCAGCGTCGCGAGCCGCTCGAACCACCATCGGACGATCTGCACGCGATGCCATTCCTCGTCCGGGCGAATTCGGTTCTCGCCATGCTCGCGCATCGCGCCGTCCGCGATGCGGCCCGTCTTGCGCTGGATCCACAGCTTCGCGAGGATGTGCAGCTCGTAATGCCATTCGAACGCGAGAAAGCCCGCGACGTCGCGCACCGCGATGTCGCCGATGCGCGCCCAGTGCGCGGCGACGAGCCGCTCGACTTCGGGCAGCGGGTCGCGCCCGGTCAGCTCGGCCACGCGCTCGCGGCCGATCGATGCATGCGCACCGTCGTCGCCGAGCTGCCGCGACAGGATCAGCTGGAAATGCGGATCGTCGCGAAACAGCGTGTCGATCGCCTTCGCGACGACCTGCACGATGAACAGGTCGTGCGACGCCATCTTCGTGTAGTAGTCGGCAACCGCGGCCAGTTCGTCCGCGCGTTGCGGCTCGCGCGGCGGCGCGGCGAGCTTGTCGGGGAAGTCGGGACGATGGCGTCGCGCGACGTCCAGAAACAGCGCTTCCTCGAATTGTCCGTTCCATTCGCGCGGTGCGATGGCAGGCAGGGTCATGATGGTTCGGTCTCTCAGGATCGTGGATGGAGCGAGCAGGCGCTCGTGGCGCCGCTCAGGTACGCCGGGTCACGCGTCGGACCAGGCGGTCGCCCGTGATTTGCACGGCCGAGACGAGCGCGATCAGGATCACGATCACGGTCGCCATGACGGTGGTATCGAAACGCTGATAGCCGTAGCGGATCGCGAGATCGCCGAGTCCGCCCGCGCCGACGGCGCCCGCCATCGCGGTCGAGCCGATCAGCGCGACGACGGTGATCGTGAAGCCGCCGAGCATGCCGGGCAGCGCCTCGGGCAGCAGCACGTGCCACACGATGTGGCGGCGCTTCGCGCCCATCGCGAGCGCGGCTTCGATCAGCCCGCGATCGACTTCGCGCAGGCTCACTTCGGCGATCCGCGCGAAGAACGGAATCGCGGCGATCGACAGCGGCACGACGGCCGCCCATACGCCGATCGTCGTGCCGATCAGCATGCGCGTGAACGGCAGCAGCGCGACGAGCAGGATGATGAACGGCGTCGAGCGGAACACGTTGACGAGCGCGCCGAGCACGGCGTTCAGCCCGCGCCGCTCGTAGATGCCGCCGGGCGCGGTCGTCACGAGCACGACCGCGAGCGGGATGCCGATCAACGCGGCGATCGCGGCCGACGCGGCGACCATCGACAGCGTGTCGCGGATCGCATCGAGCAGTTCGGGCCACCAGAGTTCAAACATAGCCGAGCACCTCCGCACGGTTCGCATGACGGCGCGCGCGTTCGAGCAGCGCGGCGACCGCGCCGTGCGCATGCGCATCGCGATCGTCCGCACGCGCGGCCGGCGCGGCCGCGATCACGAGCCGCCCCTGCGCATGTCCCTGGATGCGCTCGATTCCGCCGTGCAGGAAGCGCACCGAGCCGCCGAGCGCCGCCGCAAGCGCGCCGACGTCCGGCTCGCCGCCGCTCTCGCCGGTATAGCGGAGATCGAGCACGATCTGCGCGCCGGCCGGCAGCGCGGCGTGCTCGGGCAGCGGCCGCATGCGCGCGGCGAGTTCGGCCGGCAGGTCGTGCACGAGCGTGCTGAGCAGCGCGCGCGTCGCGCCGTGCTGCGGGTCGCCGAACACGCGCCACACAGCGCCCGTTTCGACGACTTCGCCCTGCTCGATCACCGCGACCGTGTCGCATACCGCGCGGATCACTTCCATCTCGTGCGTGATCAGCACGATCGTGAGCCCGAGACGGCGATTGATGTCGGCGAGCAGCGCGAGGATCGACTGCGTGGTTTCCGGGTCGAGCGCCGACGTCGCTTCGTCGCACAGCAGCACCTCCGGATCGTGGACGAGCGCACGCGCGATGCCGACGCGCTGTTTCTGTCCGCCGGACAGGCTCGCCGGATACGCATCGCGCTTCGCGGCGAGCCCGACGAGTTCGAGCAGCGCGTCGACCTTGCGCACACGCTCCGCCTTCGGCACGCCGGCGATCTTCAGCGGCAGCGCGACGTTGTCGAACACCGTCTTCGCGGACAGCAGGTTGAAGTGCTGAAACACCATCCCGGTGCGGCGCCGCAGCGCGACGAGACCGTCTTCGTCGAGCGCGCCGACGTCGACGCCCTGCACGCGCACGCGGCCCGAGCTCGCGCGTTCGAGCCCGTTCACGAGCCGCAGCAGCGTCGACTTGCCGGCGCCGCTGCGGCCGATGATCCCGAACACCTCGCCGCGCCGCACGTCGAGCGTCACGTCGCGCAGCGCGGCAGCGTGCCCGCGCGGCGTCGCGAACACCTTGCCGACGTGTTCGAGCGACACCGCCACGTCGCCGCTCGATGGCGTGCCGGCCGCGTCGCGTGCGGCGGATTGCGCACCGGCGGCGCCCGCGCGCACGGCCGATGCGTCGATGAAACCCAGCGTATCGAACAATTGCGTCATCGCGCCCGCTCCGTGACGTTCATGCATGCGCGGCGCGCGCGGCCGAATGCGCGGCGTCGCGCGCCGCACCCGGCCGATGCTGCGCGCCGGTATGCCAGGCCGGCAGCCGCGGCCCCGCGCCGAACAGCTTCTCGCGCAGCGTCGGCGCGGGATCGTAGTCTTCCTTGTAGACGCCGCGGTTCTGCAGCTCGGGCACGACCCAGTCGACGAAATCCTCGAACGACTCCGGCATCACCGTGCGCGTGACGTTGAAGCCGTCGATGCCCGTCTCGTCGATCCACGCCTGCAGTTCGTCCGCGACCTGCGACGGCGAGCCGACGATCGGCGCATAGCGCCCGCCGAGCGACATCTGTTCGAGCATCCGGCGCACCGTCCACGTGCCGGTCGTGCTCTTGCGCGAGATCGCGTCGACGGCCGACTGGATCGAGTCCGTCTTCACGTACGAGATCGGCTCGTCGAGTCCGTACTTCGCGAAGTCGATGCCGGTCGAGCTCGCGAAATGCGCGAGGCCGGCTTCCGGGCTCGCGTAGCGCCGGTATTCGTCGAACTTCTCGCGCGCGAGCCGTTCGGTCTCGGCCGTCACGACGCTCACGCCCGCGAAGATCCGGATCGACGCCGGATCGCGGCCCTGCCGCGCGGCGGCCGCGCGGATGTCGAGCGCCGCGGCGCGCGCGGCGGCCTTGCTCTGTCCGTTCACGAACACGCATTCCGCATGGCGGCCCGCGAACTCGACGCCGCGCGCGGACGAACCAGCCTGGTACAGCACCGGCGTGCGCTGCGGCGACGGCTCGCTCAGATGAATTGCGTCGACCGAATAGAACGGCCCGTCGTGCGTCACGCGCCGCACCTTGTCCGGCCGCGCGAACACGCGCGCATGCGCGTCGCGGATCACCGCGTCGTCGTCCCAGCTCTGTTCCCACAGCTTGTAGACGACGTCCATGTAATCGTCCGCGCGTTCGTAGCGGTCGTCGTGACCGATCTGCTGCGCGAGGCCCATCCCGCGCGCGGCGCTGTCCAGATAGCCGGTGACGACGTTCCAGCCGATGCGCCCTTTCGTCAGGTGATCGAGCGTCGACATGCGCCGCGCGAACAGATACGGCGGCTCGTAGGTCAGGTTCGCGGTCACGCCGAAGCCGAGATGCCGCGTGACCTGCGCCATCGCGGGCACGAGCAGCAGCGGATCGTTCACGGGCACCTGCACCGATTCGCGCAGCGCGAGCTCGGGGCCGCCGCCGAACACGTCGTACACGCCGACGATGTCCGCGAGGAAGATCCCGTCGAACTTGCCGCGCTCGAGCGTCTTCGCGAGGCCGGTCCAGTAGTCGAGATCGGTGTAGTGCGCGGAGCGGTCGCGCGGATGCGTCCACAAGCCGTGATTGATGTGCCCGACGCAGTTCATGTTGAACGCATTGAGCAGGATCTTCTTGCCGTTCGCCATGTCGGCCTCCGTCACCATGCGATCGCGTACAGCGAGCCGAACGCGTTGTCGAGCGCCTTGCGTACCGCCGGCGAATGCTGGTAGATCGCGATGAACTTGCGGATGCGCGGATCGTTCACGCTGTCCGGCCGCACGACCCACTGAATCGCGAAGTTCTTGTTCTCGGTGCCGTCGAACAGCAGCGCACTGTTCGGGTCCGCCGTGCCGGCGAGCTTGATGAAGCTCGGGTAGCCCTGCGCGAGATCGACGTCGTCGAGCGAACGCGCGAGCTGCGACGCTTCGAGCGGGATGATCTTCAGATGCTTCGGGTTCGCGACGATGTCGCGCGTCGTCGCGCGATAGTCGACGCCCGGCTTCAGCGTGATCAGGCCCGCGCGCTGCAGCAGCAACAGCCCGCGCCCGCCGTTGACCGGATCGTTCGCGATCGCGACCTTCGCGCCGTCCTTCAGCTCGCTGAAGCTTTTCACCTTCTTCGAATAGAGGCCGATCTTCATGATCGTGCCGGGCGCGATCGCGACGAAGTCGTAGCCGCCCTGCTTCTTCGCGTTCTCGAGAAACGGGATGTGCTGAAAGTAGTTGACGTCGATGTCCTTGTTCGCGAGCGCCGCGTTCGGCGTGTTCCAGTCGGTGAACTCGACGATCCTGACGTCGAGCCCCTGCGCCTTCGCCTCCTTCGCGGCGATCTTCAGCGCTTCGATCTGCGGGCTCGTCGAGATGCCGACCTTCAGCGGCGCGGTGTCCGCGTGCGCGCTGCCCGGCAGCGCGAACTCGACCAGCAGCGCCGCGAGCGCGACGGCCAGCACGCGGACGAACGCCGCGACGCGGCGGGACGACACGCGGGACGAGAAACGGGACGTCAAAACGGCATGCGGCATGGCAACCACTCTCCTGGGCAAAGACGGATTCGACGCATGAGCGCCGCCGCGGCGAACGCACGGGCGTTCTCCGGACGGCATGCGTCGCATCGGAAAAGGATCAGCCGATGATAGAGAGCGGCGGGAAGGCGGTCTACGAAGCGATTGTGCGAAGAAAATCGCGCGCGGCGATATGGCGCGCGATCGTCCGCGCGGCGGCCGCAGGCCGAAATCTCGGCCTGCCGCGCGGCGCGAATTCCGAAATCCCGGAACGCGCGCCGCCGGCGCTTTCGGCAGACGAAACAAAGCCTTTGCAAATCAACGATCTACGAGCGCGCTTGCACGGTGGATTCTGGCACGGAGGTTGCCTGATAGAGCGCACACGATGCCGCGGCGCGATGCCGGCATTCCAACATCAGGAGACACGTCTTGCAGACCTCTATCCATACCCCGTCCCATCCGGAGCCGCTCGCCGAAGCCGGCCCCGCCACGCGCGAACGCTTCTGGCCCGCAGGCTGGTGGAAGCTGATGGAGATCCGCATCGGCATCATCCCGCTGCCGGTCTACGTGATCCTGCTCGGTCTGATCGTCGGCTTCGCGGTCACCGGCAAGGTGCCCGGCGAAATCTCGATGGCGATCGCCGTGCTCGCGTTCTTCGGCTTCACGTGCGCGGAACTCGGCAAGCGTCTGCCGATCCTGCGCAACATCGGCGCGGCCGCGATCTTCGCGACGTTCGTGCCGTCGGCGCTCACGTACTACCACGTGCTGCCGAAGCCGGTGCTGAACCTCACCGTCGAATTCACGAAGTCGACGAACTTCCTGTATCTGTTCATCGCGTCGATCATCGTCGGTAGCATCCTCAGCATGGATCGCCGCGTGCTGATCCAGGGCTTCCTGAAGATCTTCGTGCCGCTCGCGGTCGGCACGATCGCCGCGGCGATCGTCGGCACGGCGGTCGGCACCGCGCTCGGTCTCGGCGCGCGGCATACGCTGCTGTACATCGTCGTGCCGATCATGGCGGGCGGCGTCGGCGAAGGCGCGATTCCGCTGTCGATCGGCTATTCGGAGCTGCTGCATCTGCCGCAGGGCGAGATGTTCGCGATGGTGCTGCCGTCGGTGATGCTCGGCAGCCTGACCGCGATCATCCTGTCGGGTGCGCTCGACATGCTCGGCAAGCGGCTGCCGCATCTCACCGGCAACGGCCGCCTGCAGGTCGGCGAAGCCGGCGACATGACGCCGGAGAGCGACGAGCTGCGCGGGCACGTCGACGTCACGCACATCGCGGGCGCCGGCATCACCGCGATCACGCTGTACCTCGTCGGCCTGATGGCGCACAAGCTGTTCGGGCTGCCGGCGCCGGTCGCGATGCTGTTCCTCGCGGTGCTCGTGAAGCTCGCGCGCGCGGTGTCGCCGCCGCTGCAGGAAGGCGCGTTCGTCGTGTACAAGTTCTTCTCGACCGCGGTCACGTATCCGCTGCTGTTCGCGATCGGCGTCGCGATGACGCCGTGGGACAAGCTGACCGCCGCGTTCACGCTGGTGAACGTCGTGACGATCGTCGCGACCGTCGCGACGCTGATGGGCACCGGTTTCGTGGTCGGCCGCCTGATGAAGATGTACCCTATCGACACCGCAATCGTGAACGCCTGCCACAGCGGACAAGGCGGCACCGGCGACGTCGCGATCCTGACCGCCGCGAACCGGATGCAGCTGATGCCATTCGCGCAGATCGCGACGCGCATCGGCGGCGCGATCGTCGTCACGGTGACGCTGATCCTGATCGCGCACTTCGGATGACGCGTCGCCGCGCGCGTCGTCGCGCCGGCCGCCTCGCACGCGCCGCCGCCGGCCCTGCCGGTGCGCGGCGCGTGCCGTTCCGGCCGGCCAGCGCCCGTTCACGCCGATAACGGGCTTCGATGAGGGCGAACGTGCAGAAGAGCTTCAAGGGCATCCCGTGGTGGGGCTGGGCGTCGGCCGCCGTGCTGTATGTCGGTGTCGCGGGCGCGGCCGTCGACTTCGCGTGGGAACGCGCGATCGACGGACTCGAGGAAACCGGCGCGCACCGGCTCGACCTGTATGCGTCGAGCCTGAAGAGCGAGCTCGGCCGCTTCGAGATCCTGCCGGCGCTCGTCGCGCGGCAGGACGGCGTACGCGCGCTGCTGAAGGCCGCGCCGCAGGACCGCGCCGCGCTCGCGCACACGGTGAACACGTACCTCGAAGCGGTGAACCGCGACGCGGGCAGCGGCGCGGTCGACGTGATCGACCTGCACGGCGAAGTGATCGCGGCGAGCAACTGGAACGACACGATCAGCTTCGTCGGCACGAACGTGTCGTACCGGCCGTATTTCAAGGACGCGCTCGCGCGCGGCAGCGGCCGCTTCTTCGGGATCGGCACCAATACGGGCGTGCCGGGCGTGTACTTCGCGAGCGCGGTGCGCGACGGCGGCGTGCCGATCGGCGCGGCCGCGGTGAAGATCAGCGTCAATCCGCTCGAGTCCGCGTGGCGCGCGCCGGGCGTGGCCGCGATGGTCGTCGACGGCAACGGCGTGATCGTGATCTCGACCGAGCCCGCATGGAAGTTCACCGCGCTGCGGCCGATCACCGCGAAGCAGCAGCGCGACATCCAGGCGTCGCGGCAATACGCAGGCCGCACCGTCGACGCGCTGCAGTACCGCCGCATCGCGGATCGCAGCGCGGCCGCGTGGTTCGGCGCGTTTCCCGATCCGCGCCGCGCGGGCCGCAGCACGCGCTATCTGGTGATGTCGCGTCCGGCGCCGCAGGCCGGCGATTCGCTGATGGTGCTGCTCGACACCGCCGGCGCGCGGCGCCAGCAGCAAACGGCGTTCGTGTTCGTCACCGGCGCGTTCCTGATCGCCGCGCTGCTCGCCGGCTACGCGATCCAGCGGCGGCGCGCGATCGCCGCACGGCTGAGCGCGCAGGATGCGCTGCGCCGCGCGAACGACCGGCTCGAGCTGACCGTCGCGCAGCGCACGGCCGCGCTGACCGAAGCGAACGAGCGGATGCAGCGTGAAATCGCCGAGCGCGAACGCACCGAGCAGCGGCTGCGCGATTCGCAGCAGGAAGTCGTGCATGCGGGCAAGCTCGCGGTGCTCGGCCAGATGGCCGCCGGCCTCACGCACGAGCTGAACCAGCCGCTCGTCGCGATCCGCACGCTGTGCGACAACGCGCGCACGTTCTTCGAGCGCAACCAGCCCGCACAGGCGTACGCGAATCTCGAGCGGATCGGCAAGCTCGTCGACGGCATGGCGGTGCTCACCGGCGAGCTGAAGACGTTCGCGCGCAAGCCCGACGTCGAACGCGTGGCCGTGTCGCTGAACGAAGCCGTCGCGCATGCGCGGCTGATCTACGATGCGCGGATCCGCGACGAAGGCGTGCAGCTCGACGTGCGCATTCCGCCCGGCACGATGGTGTCCGCCGAATCGAGCCAGCTTCAGCAGGTGATCGTGAACCTGCTCGGCAACGCGCTCGACGCGGTGCACGATGCGCCGGTGCGCCGCATCGTCATCGAAGCCGACGCGCCCGATGCATCCGGCCGCGTGCGCTTCGCGATCGCCGACAGCGGCGCGGGCATCGCGCCCGACGTGCTGCCGCACCTGTTCGAGCCGTTCGTCACGACGAAGCCGCGCGGCCAGGGCCTCGGGCTCGGGCTCGCGATCACGTCGCGCATCGTCGGCGCGTTCGGCGCGAAGATCGCCGCGACGAATCGCGACGAGGGCGGCGCCCAGTTCAGTATCGAATTCGCGGCGGCTACGCCGCAAAGGACAGAGCATGGAAGATGAGATTCGCGTGCTGGTCGTCGAGGACGACGAGAACGTCCGGATCGGCGTCGAGCAGGCCGTCGCGCTCGCCGGTTTTCCGGTGAGCGCGTTCGCGTCGGCCGCCGACGCGCTCGCGCAGGTCGCGCCCGGCGCGCCGGTCGTGATCGTGTCGGACGTGCGGATGCCGGGCATCGACGGGCTGCAGCTGCTCGAGCGCGTGATGGCCGTCGATGCGCAGATTCCGGTCGTGCTGATCAGCGGCCACGCGGACATTTCGACGGCCGTCGGCGCGATGCAGGTCGGCGCGTACGACTTCATCGAGAAGCCGTTCTCGTCCGACCTGATCGCCGGCCGCGTCGCGCGCGCGGTCGAGAAGCGCCGGCTCACGCTCGAGGTGCAGGGCCTGCGGGCCGCGCTGCACAACTGGCAAGGCATCGAGGCGCTCGTGCTCGGCAAGTCGCCGGCGATCGCCGACGTGCGCAAGAAGATCCTGCGGCTTGCCGACACGTCGGTGTCCGTGCTGATCACCGGCGAGACGGGCACCGGCAAGGAACTGATCGCGCGCAGCCTGCACGACTTCGGCAGCCGGCGCGACGCGCATTTCGTCGCGCTGAACTGCGGCGGGCTGCCCGAGCAGATCTTCGAGAGCGAGCTGTTCGGTCACGAGGCCGGCGCATTCACCGGCGCGATCAAGAAGCGGATCGGCAAGATCGAATGGGCGCACGGCGGCACGCTGTTCCTCGACGAGATCGAGACGATGCCGATTCCGCTGCAGATCAAGATGCTGCGCGTGCTGCAGGAACGCGTGGTCGAGCGGCTCGGCGCGAACGAGCTGATTCCGGTCGACTGCCGCGTGATCGCCGCATCGAAGGCCGATCTCGCCGAACTCGCGGCCGACGGGCGCTTCCGCGCGGACCTGCTGTACCGGCTGAACGTCGCGCAGATCGAATTGCCGCCGCTGCGCGAGCGGCGCGAGGACGTGCCGCTGCTGTTCGAGCATTTCGTGCTCGCCGCCGCGCGACGCTTCGGGCAGCCGGCGCCGGTCGTGTCGGCCGCGCAGGCGTCGGAGCTGATGACGCACGCGTGGCCGGGCAACGTGCGCGAACTGCAGAACGTCGCCGACCGCTTCGTGCTCGGCCTGACCGGCGACAGCCTGCTGTCGGCCGGCGGCGCGAGCGCGGCGGGCGGCACGCTTGCCGAACAGCTCGCGTACTTCGAGCGGATGCTGATCGAGGACATGCTGCGGCGGCACAACGGGAATGTTGCGGACGCAAGCATCGCGCTCGGGATGCCGAAGAAAACGCTCTATCACAAGCTGCGCAACCTGCGGATTCCCGCGCGCGGCGATGCGGCCGCCGACGGCGGCGAATGATCCGACAAAGCACACACCGACCGATGGATCGCATCGAACTCACCGAACGCGGCCGCGTCGACGGCCGCCTGATCCGCGGCGTCACGCGCGCGCACAAGACCTTCCGCCCGAGCGACTGGCCCGAGCGCCTCGCGGGCGTGATCGCGCTGTTCGTCGGCGAGCGGCGGCCCGGCTATCCGTGCGCGCTGTCGCGGCTCGCGATGCCGGTCGTCGACGGCGGCGTCAAATGCCTGTTCGTGTCGGACGAACTGCGCGACGTATGCGCGGATGCGTTCGACTTCGCGATGCAGTTCGCCGCCGACAACGATCTCGCGGTCGAACGCCGAAGCGCGCCGGTGCTCGCGGTGCGCTGATTCCCAAGCCGCGTTTCGCTGCAGTCGAAGCGCACGTGCTGCGCAATGCAGCGGCAACGGCAACGGCAACGGCAACCCGATTGTCGCCGGCGCTCGCACGCATCTTTCCCGCCCGAACCAATCATCAGACGATTGATGCAACCGGCCGGCCGCTGTCGACGCGACGGGCATTTGCGGTCGGCCCATCAATAAAATTGATCGTCGCGATGAAAATTATGCGTTTTGCTTGCAGCTCGCGGTCAGGCATAGTTGCGACGTGATGACGCACCCATCGAGTTTCCAGTCATGAACATGCGAATCGAGCCGTCCGTGCTCGCGAACCCCGATCTGCAATTTGCGACGCTTTCGTCGGGCATCAGCCTGCCGTATGTCGAGCGGGGCAGCGGCGCGCCGATGGTGTTCGTTCACGGTTCGCTGTGCGACTACCGTTACTGGGATCCGCAGCTCGCGGCGCTGTCCGCGCACTACCGCTGCATCGCGCCGAGCCTCAGCCATTACTGGCCGGCCGTCGAAGCGGGCATCCAGAACGAGTTCAGCTGGCAGAACCATGTCGACGAGCTCGCCGAATTCATCGATGCGCTCGATCTCGGCGCCGTGCATCTCGTCGGCCATTCGCGCGGCGGCAGCATCGCGTTCAACGTCGCGCGCCAGCATCCGCATCTCGTCCGCACGCTGACGCTCGCCGATCCGGGCGGCCCGCTGCAGCAGGAAGGCGCGCGCGAAGCCGCGTTGCCGCCCGCCGCGCTCGCGCTGCGCACGAACGCGGTGAACCTGATCGCGCAAGGTGACGTCGAAGCCGGACTCGAGATGTTCGTCGATTCGGTCAGCCTGCCCGGCGCATGGAAAAAGAGCACGTCGCGCTTCCGCACGATGGCGATCGACAACGCGAGCACGCTGTCGAAGCAGCTGCGCGATCCGCTGCCCGCGTATTCGCGGCACACGGCCGCCGATATCGCGTGCCCGACGCTGCTGATCGACGGTCAGCGCAGCCCGAAAATGTTCCGCAACAACGTCGACACGCTGTCGCAGTGGATTCGCGATGCGCAACGGCACACGGTGACCGGCGCGTCGCACGGGATGAACGCGGCGAGTCCTGCGGTGTTCAACCGCTACGTGCACGAGTTCGTCGCGGCTTGATGATCCGGGCGGCGGTCGCCGCCCTTTCCCACTTTTCCGCCGTTCGGTTGCCGACGCGATCCGTCGGCATGCGTGCTGGTCACACGCAACGGTTGCCGTTGCGTGCACATCGGCGCGTTCTGCAAGCAAAACGTCATTCGACGAATCCGCTCGACGAACCGCTGCGTCCGCTTGCCGCCGGACACTCAACGCGACGTTCGATACGTTCAATGTCCGGTGCGGGCGGCGTATCGCCGCCACGCACCGCAGCCCAGCGCGGCACGGACTCGACCGTTAGTTGCGACGGCTCGATTGCCGCTCGATTGCCGCTCGATTGCCGCTCGATTGCCGCTCGATTGCCGCTCGATTGCCGCTCGATTGCCGCTCGATTGCGGCAGCCCCCGATCCGTCGACGACGGCACGCACCACATAACAAAAACCCCGGTCACGCAGGCTATCGCCTGCATGCCGGGGTTCGTCGTACCGCTACGCGAGCACATGCGGCCCGCGACATGCGCTCAACGCGCGGCGACGTTCTCCTTGCCCGATGCCGCGCCGCCGACTGCGGTCGGCGTATCGCCCCATCCGCCGCCAAGCGCACGGATCAGGTTCACCGTCGCCACCGCCTGCGCACCGGTCAGCTGGTTCGCCTGCAACTGCGACTGCAGCACCGACCGTTCGCTGTCGATCACGTCGAGATACGCGACTTCGCCTTCCTGATACTGCGTACGCGACAGCGTCGCCGCACGGCGCGACGCGTTGACCGCCGCATTCTGCGCACGGATCTGATCGTCGAGCAGCCGCAGGTTCGCGAGGTTGTCCTCGACTTCGCGGAACGCGACGAGCACCTGCTGCCGGTAGTTCGCGACCTGCTCGTCGTACTGCGCGCGCGCCTGCTGCACGCCGGCCGCGCGTCGTCCGCCGTCGAACAGCGGCAGCGTCAGCGCGGTGCCCGCGAACGGTCCGAGCAGGAACGTGCGGCTCGACCACAGGAACAGATTGCCGAGCGTCGATGCCTCATAGCCGAACGAGCCGGTGATGTCGAGCTTCGGGAAGTACGCGGACTTCGCGAGCCCGATCCGCGCGTTCGCGGCCGCCATCGCACGCTCGGCCGCCGACACGTCGGGCCGGCGCTCGAGCAGCGCGGACGGCAGGCCCGGCGGAATCTTCACCGTGACCGGCACGATCGGCGTTTCCTTGAACGCGAACTCGGCCGGCGCCTTGCCGAGCAGGATCGCGAGCGCATGCTCGGACGCCGCGCGCCGGCGCGCGACGCCGACCGCATCGGCCTGCGCGCTCGCCAGTTCGTTCTTCGCGCGCGACACGTCCAGCTCGCTGATGTCGCCTTCGTTGAAGCGGCGCTGCACGAGCTTCAGTGCCTGCTCGCGCAGCTCGACCGTTCGGCGATACAGATCCTGATCCGCATCGAGCTGACGCAGCTCGAAGTAGTTCTGCGCGACGTCCGCCTGCAGCGCGAGCTGCACCGAACGGAACAGCGCTTCGCTCTGCGCCTGGTCCGCGCGCGACGCCTCGACGTTGCGGCTCACGCGGCCGAACAGGTCGGCCTCGTACGACACCGTGCCCTGCGCGCGCCACAGCGTCGCGTTCGTCGGGCCCGTGCCCTGCGGCTGGAACTGCGACGCCGACGACAGCCCTTCGCGCGTCGGCCCGAAGCCCACGCCGACCTGCGGGAACCATTGCGAGCGCGCGGTGCGGGTCGCCGCACGCGCTTCCTCGACGCGCGCGGCCGCCGCCTTCAGGTTCTGGTTCGCGGCGAGCGCCTGCTCTTCGAGCGAGTCGAGCACCGGATCGCCGAACACCTTCCACCATTCGCCGCGATGCGCATCGTCCGCCGGCTCGGCCGTTTTCCACGTGCCGGCCTGCTCGCCCGGCGCGAGCGTCGGCGCTTCCTTGAACGCGGCCGGCGTCGGCGCGTCCGGACGCTTGTAGTCGGGGCCGACCGCGCACGCGGCGAGCAGCGTCGCGAGCAGGGTGCTCGCGGCCGCCACCTTCGCGAAGCGCATCAGGCCGTTTGTGTTGTGCATGTTGTCCATCTTGTTGTCCTCAAGCATCGGCGGCCGGCACGCCGTAACCGGCCGAATCCTTGCCGGCCACGTGGATCTTGCCGCCCGCGAGCGTGCGCAGCACGACGTAGAACACCGGCGTGAGCATCAGCCCGAACAGCGTCACGCCGAGCATCCCGAAGAACACCGCGACGCCCATCGCATGGCGCATCTCCGAACCCGCGCCGGTCGACGTGACGAGCGGCACGACGCCCATGATGAACGCGATCGACGTCATCAGGATCGGGCGCAGACGCAGCCGGCTCGCCTCGATCGCGGCCTCGAGCGGCGACTTGCCGTCGTGTTCGAGTTCGCGTGCGAATTCGACGATCAGGATCGCGTTCTTCGCCGACAGCCCCACCAGCACCATCAGGCCGATCTGCGTGAAGATGTTGTTGTCGCCCTGCGTGAGCCACACGCCGGTGAGCGCCGACAGAATGCTCATCGGCACGATCAGGATCACCGCGAGCGGCAGCGTCAGGCTCTCGTACAGCGCGGCGAGCACGAGGAACACGAGCAGCACGCTGATCGGGAACACCCAGATCGCCGCGTTGCCCGCGAGGATCTGCTGATACGTGAGGTCGGTCCACTCGAACCGCACGCCGCGCGGCAGCGTCTCGTGCGCGATGCGCTCGATCGCGGCCTGCGCCTGCCCCGACGAGAAACCGGGCGCCGGCCCGCCGTTGATATCGGCCGCCGTGTAGCCGTTGTAGCGCACGACCATTTCAGGGCCGAACGTCGGCGTCACCGTGACGAGCGACGACAGCGGCACCATCTCGCCGGCGGCGTTGCGCGTCTTCAGCTGCAGGATGTCGTCCGCGCGCTGACGGAACGGCGCATCGGCCTGCACGCGCACCTGGTACACGCGTCCGAAGCGGTTGAAGTCGTTCACGTACAGCGAGCCGAGATACACCTGCATCGTGTTGAACACGTCGGTGACCGACACGCCGAGCTGCTTCGCCTTCACACGGTCGAGATCGACGTTCAGCTGCGGCACGTTGATCTGGTAGCTCGTGAACAGCGGACCGAGTTCCGGCGCCTGCTGCGCGCGCTTGATGAACTCGTTGGTCGCATCCGACAGCTTCGCGTAGCCGACCGCGCCGCGATCCTCGATCTGCATCTTGAACCCGCCGAGCGTACCGAGGCCGAGCACCGGCGGCGGCGGGAACACCGCGACGAACGAGTCCTTGATGCGCGCGTACTGCTGGTTCAGCGCGCCGGCGATCGCGCCGGCCGACAGCGCCTTGCCGTGCCGCTCCGAGAACGGCTTCAGCGTGACGAACACGATGCCCGCGCTCGAGCTGTTCGTGAAGCCGTTCACCGACAGGCCCGGGAACGCGACCGCGCTCTCGACGCCCGGCTGCTTCAGCGCGATCGAACCCATGTCGCGGATCACCTTCTCGGTGCGGTCCAGCGACGCGCCGTTCGGCAGCTGCGCGAACGCGATCAGGTATTCCTTGTCCTGCGCGGGCACGAAGCCGCCCGGCACGATCTTCGACACGAGCACCGTCGCGCCGACCAGCACCAGATACACGCCGAGCATCACGGCCTTGCGCGACAGCACGCCGCGCACGCCGCGGCCGTAGTTCTCCGCGCCGCGATGGAACACCTTGTTGAAGCGCCGGAAGAAGCCGCCGAGCACGCGGTTCATCACGCGCGTGAGCCAGTCTTCCTTGTCGCCGTGGCCCTTCAGCAGGATCGCGGACAGCGCCGGCGACAGCGTCAGCGAGTTGAACGCCGAGATCACCGTCGAGATCGCGATCGTCATCGCGAACTGCTTGTAGAACTGGCCGGTCAGGCCCGACATGAACGCGAGCGGCACGAACACGGCGACGAGCGTCAGCGCGATCGCGATGATCGGCCCGCTCACTTCCTGCATCGCCTTGTACGTCGCCTGCCGCGCGGTCATCCCGTTCTCGATGTTGCGCTCGACGTTCTCGACGACCACGATCGCGTCGTCGACCACGATACCGATCGCGAGCACCATCCCGAACAGCGACAGCGCGTTGATCGAATAGCCGAACGCGAGCAGCAGCGAGAACGTACCGATGATCGACACCGGCACCGCGATCAGCGGAATGATCGACGCGCGCCACGTCTGCAGGAACACGATCACGACGATCACGACGAGCGCGATCGCCTCGAGCAGCGTATGCACGACCGCCTTGATCGACGAACGCACGAACTGCGTCGGGTCGTAGACGATCTTGTAGTCGACGCCGGCCGGCATGTCCTGCTTCAGCTCGGCCATCGTCTTGCGCACTTCGTCGGAGATCTGCAGCGAGTTCGCGCCCGGCGACTGGTTGATCGCCATCGCGACGGCCGGCTTGTTGTCGAGCAGCGAGCGCAGCCCGTACTCCGACGCGTCGAGCTCGATGCGCGCGATGTCGCGCAGGTGCGTGACGCCGCCGTCCGGCGTCGTCTTCACGACGATGTCGCCGAACTCTTCCTCGGTCTGCAGACGGCCGCGCGCGTTCACCGACAGCTGCAGCGGCGTGCCGGGCAGCGACGGCGACGCGCCGATCACGCCGGCCGCGACCTGCACGTTCTGCTCGCGGATCGCCTGCACGACGTCCTCGGCCGCGAGCCCGCGCTGCGCGACCTTCTGCGGATCGAGCCACACGCGCATCGCGTAGTCGCCCGAACCCCACAGCTGCACCTGACCGACGCCCTGGATCCGCGACAGGCGATCCTTCACGTTGATCAGCGCGTAGTTGCGCAGGTACGTCATGTCGTAGCGGTTGTCCGGCGAGATCAGGTGGACCACCATCGTCAGCGTCGGCGAGCTCTTCACCGTCGTGATGCCGAGCCGCTGCACGTCTTCCGGCAGGCGCGGCAGCGCCTGGTTCACGCGGTTCTGCACGAGCTGCGTGGCCTTGTCCGGATCGGTGCCGAGCTTGAACGTGACGGTGATCGTCATGTTGCCGTCGCTGTTCGCCTGCGACTGCATGTACAGCATGTCCTCGACGCCGTTGATCTGCTCTTCGAGCGGCGACGCGACCGTCTCGGCGATCACCTTCGGGTTCGCGCCCGGATACTGCGCCTTCACGATCACCGAAGGCGGCACGACTTCCGGATACTCCGAAATCGGCAGCAGGAACATCGCGATCACCCCGCCCAGCAGGATGATCACCGACAGCACCCCTGCGAAGATCGGCCGGTCGATAAAGAATTTGGATATGTTCATGTGTGGCTCTGTCTGGTTGAACGCGGATCCGAAGCGGCGCGCCGCTTACGAATCCGCCTTCGCCGGTGCGGCCGGCTTCGCGGTGCTCGCGAGCGGCGCGGCCGGATCGTCGCCGCCCGTCATCGGCACCATGTGCGGCTTCACCTGCTCGCCCGGCCGCACGCGCTGCGTGCCGTTCACGATCACGCGGTCGCCGGCCGCGAGGCCGCTGACGATCACGCGCCGGTTGCCGTGCTGCATCCCGGGCTGCACTTCGCGGTACGACACGCGGCCCTGCTGATCGACGACGAACACGAACTTCTTGTCCTGGTCGGTGTTGATCGCCGCGTCGTCGACGAGCAGCGCCTGGTGCGGCGCGCTGCCGCCGACCTTCACGCGTGCGTACAGACCGGGCACGAGCGTGCCGTCCGCGTTGTCGAAGCGCGCGCGCACGCGGATCGTGCCGGACGACGTATCGAGCCGGTTGTCGACCGAATCGATCACGCCGCTGCGCGAGTAGCCGGTCTCGTTCGCGAGGCCGAGCTCGACCGGCACGTTGCGGCCGTTGCGCGCGCCGTTGATGTATTGCAGGTACGTCTGCTCGTCCGCGTCGAACGACGCGTAGATCGGCGACACCGACACGAGCGTCGTCAGCGGCGGCGCGGACGCGCCGGCCGACACGACGTTGCCGAGCGTGATCTCCGCACGCGACACGCGGCCCGACACGGGCGCGGTGATCCGCGTATAGCCGAGGTTGATGCGCGCGGTTTCGAGCGCGGCTTCGGCGGCCTTCAGGTTCGCCGATGCTTCGCGCGCGGCGTTCTGCTTCTCGTCGTAGTCGCGCTTCGCGATCGCGTTGTCGCCGATCAGCCGCTGCGCGCGCTGCCAGTCCGACTGCGCGTAGCCGTTGCGGGCCTGCGCGGCGGCGAGCTGCGCGGCCGCGCGATCGACTTCGGCCTGGTATGGACGCGGATCGATCACGAACAGCACGTCGCCCTTCTTCACGAGCGCGCCGTCCTTGAAGTTCACGGCGACGATCGTGCCCGACACCTGCGGGCGCACGTCGACCTTCTCGACCGCTTCGAGGCGGCCCGAATAGGTTTGCCAGTCGGTCACGGTCTGCGGCACGACGGTCGCGACGTCGACTTCGGTCAGCGGCGCTGCCGCTTTGTCCGGCGCGTTCGCGCTGACGCGCATTGCGCCGAACGTGCCGAGACCGACGACGGCGAGCGTCACGATCGCGGCGGTCGCGATTCGGGAGCGGGAGGTGCGTAGGATGGCCATGTAGATCTCCGGTAAACGTGGATTGGTTTGGTTATTCGGAACGGTTCGCCTGGCGCGCCTGGAAGCGGCACTGGAAGAAGCGCACGGCTTCCTCGAACGCGGCTTCGTGCGTCGCGAGCGCGGCGTGCGTGACGTCCGGATAGCGGATCACCTGCGTGAGCACGCCCGACGAGATCAGGCAGCCCGCGTATTTCTCCGCTTCGACGTGCAGCACGTCGTTCTGCGCGGTGACGACGAGCGTCGGCGGCAGGCCCGCGAGCCGCGCGGATTCGAGCGGCGCCGCGTACGGATGCATGCGCTGCGCGGCCTGCGGCAGATACGCGCGATAGCACGCCGCGCATTCGCGCGCGGTGATGTCGGATGCGAGGCGCTCGGCGTCGCCGATGCGCGTCATGCTCGGATCGAGCATCGGCCCGAACAGCGCCTGCGCGGCGATCGGCACTTCGCCGCGATCGCGCGCGATGAACGCGAGACAGTTCGCGAGCTGGCCGCCCGCGTCGTGGCCCGCGACGCCGATCTTCTTCGGATTGCCGCCGAATGCGCGTGCGCGCGTCGCGGCCCAGACCGCCGCGCGATACGCGTCCTCGGGCGCAGCCGGGAACGGAAAGGCCGGCGCGAGCGAATAATCGACCGACACTACGAGAGCCGGTAAGCGTTCTGCTAAAAAGCGCGCGGCGAAGTCGGCGTCGTCGAGCGTGCCGCGCACGAAGCCGCCGCCGTGGAAGTAAAGCACTACCGGCAACCCGGTTTTGTCCGCGCGGCGATACAGGCGCAGCGCGATGTCCTGCGCGTAGCCGGGAATTTCCAGCTCCGTGACCGTCAGCGCCGCGCCGGCTCTGGCTTCGGCGGGCAATGCGGCTTTCAGGAATTTGCTGAATTCGGAAGCGTCCATGACGATGCAGCATCCATTTCGAGATGGAGCGAATTCTGGGTCCGGCAGACATCCGGATAAATGCCTATAATCCGGCAACACAATTCAACGCCCCCGAACAATCCAGGCTGCGTCTGCTCATCCGGCAGGCGCAGCCTCTTTGTTCGGGGGCTCATAAGTCGGCTCGCATATGCAGCGCTGGCACGCGCCCGCGCCCGTATGCAGGCGGACTCCAAGATTGCGGAGGTTGTGATGGACCGGCTTCAGGCCATGCAGGTGTTTACTCGCGTCGTCGATACAAGCAGCTTCACCAAGGCAGCGGAAACGCTCGGCCTGCCGCGGGCGTCCGTCACGACGATCATCCAGAATCTCGAGGCGTTCCTCGGCGTGCGGCTGATGCACCGGACCACGCGGCGGCTGTCGCTGACGCCCGACGGCGCCGCGTACTACGAACGGTGCGTGCGCATCCTCGCGGACGTCGAGGAAACCGAAGCGAGCTTCCAGAACAACAATCGGAAGCCGCACGGAAAGTTGCGTATCGACATGCCGGGATCGATCGGGCGGCTGCTCGTGATCCCTTCGCTGTGCGAATTCCACACGCGCTATCCGGACATCGACCTGCAGCTCGGGCTGTCCGATCGTCCGGTCGATCTGCTGCAGGAGGGCGTCGACTGCGTGATCCGCGTCGGCGCGTTGCAGGACTCGTCGCTCGTCGCACGCCGCGTGGGCCTGTTCGAAGGCGTGTCGGTCGCCGCGCCCGCCTATCTGGAGAAGTACGGCGAGCCGCAGACGATCGAGGATCTGAGCCAGCACAAGGCCGTCAATTATTTTTCGAGCCGCACCGGCCGCACGATCGACTGGGCGTTCCTGATCGACGGCAAGGAAGTCGAGGTGAAGATGAACGGCATCGTGTCGGTGAACGACGCCGATGCGTACGTGACTTGCGGGCTCGAAGGCTTCGGGCTGATCCAGCCGCCGCTGTTCATGGTGCTGCCGCATCTGCGCGACGGCCGCCTCAAGGAAGTGCTGCCCGGCTTCAAGCCGCTGCCGCTGCCGATTTCGGTCGTGTATCCGCACAGCCGCCATCTGTCGCCGAAGGTACGCGTGTTCGTCGACTGGATCGCCGAGGTGTTCGATCGCTGTCCGCTGCTGAGCGGCAAGGGCAGCCTCGACGCGACGTGCAGCAAGCGCACGTTCGAGGAAGCCGAGCGGGCGCCGGCGCTCGACACGCCGGTCATCAACGAGTGGGTCGCGTGACCGGATGAAACGCGCGGCCGGCCGTGCGAAACCGGCCGCGTGAACTGCGGCGCACGGACTTGCCGTTCGTGCGCCTTTCTGCCTTCCCGCCTTCCCGCCTTCCTTCCTGGTTGCCCGCCTTCGCGCCGTCGCCGCGTGGGATGCACGTCGATCTTTCGCCGATTCGCACGACACCGTTGCGCCGCTTGCGGCAATCGCGCGTTAGCCGTTGCGCGTGCGCGAGCAGATCGGTAAACGCACCGCCCGACGCGGGTTCGCGCGATTTTTCGAATAACCCTGTCGACGATACGGAGCGCGATTGTTCCTCCGTGACGACAATTCAATTCGCGTCGCACGCATTTATCGCGGCCGCACAGATACCTAGAGTTAACCCTGTCGCGCACGTCGTTGCGCATCGAACCTTTCCCGACGAGGGAACCGGAGCCCACGCGCAAGCGCGCTCCGCCAAGACAGGAGTTACGCCATGAACCGCCACCATCTTCTTTCCGCCTTCGCGGTCGCACTCGCGATCTCCGCGCCCGCCTTCGCCGATTCGGGCACGTCGCACAACGGTCCGCGCACGCGCGCCGAAGTACGCGCCGAAGTCGAACAGGCGCGCCGCGACGGCACGCTCGCGTATCTGCGCAAAGCCACGTCGTACCCGCAAGGGCTCGAGCTCGCGCAAGCGCCGTATCGGCCGACGCCCGAAGGCAACCAGCTCGCAGGCGCGGGCCGGTAAACGCACGACGCCGCGCAGCGGGTCGCCCCGTGCGCGGCGTCGCAAACCACTCGTCGAAAATCCGATTAGTCAGTCAGTTGCAGGAGCATACGATGAACGATCAACTTCCTTCGCCGCTCGATCACTGGGACAACACGACGCCGGTCTGGACGCCGTTCCGTTCCGCGCCGCAATCGCGCTGATCGTCGCGTCGCCGCGCGGCCGGACGTCGTCGAACCGTCGTCCGGCCATCATCGGCGCGGCACGCCATCGCGCCATTCGCTCCAGTGCGTGACGATGTCCTGCACGAGCGGATTGCCCGCGCGATACAGGTTTTCCGTCGCCGGCGCGAAGCCGCCCTGGTCCGCATAGTTCAGCAGGTTGTCGGCGCTCGTCTGCCCTTCGTACGGCCGGTCGAAATCGGAACCGGTGCGCAGCACCGCGACACGCGACAGATCCACGCGCTTCACGCTCGCCGCGCGCTTGAGCGCTTCGAACGTCGAATTGTCTTCCTGCGCGGTCATGCAGTACGTGCCCTTGCCGTCGGTCAGGATCTTCGTCCATTGACGCGCGCGCTCGCCGAGCAGCGTGCCCGAGAACCACGTGTTGCCCGACGACGTGTCGCAGCGGATCACCGTCGGCGGCCGGTTCGCCGGCGCGTACGAGAACTTCGCGCGTGCGGCCTGCGCCTGCGCGCTGTCCGCGAGCACGACGTTGCGCGACAGCGCATACGCGGTGTCCGCGAGCTGCGGATTCAGCTGGAACACTTCGGTGCGATAGTCGAGCGGCGGCTTGTCGTTCGGGCTCTTCGTATTGATGCCGAGATAGCCGGTGTTCCAGCCGGCCGGAATTTCGCGCGCGTCGAGTTCCCACTGCAGGCTGAAATCGACGAGATACTTCGCCCACGCGGCGGAGCCGACCGTGCCCTGCGCCGGATCGACGCCGGCGATGCCGGAAATCAGGAAGTACGTGCGGCGCAGATCGAAGCGCTGCGAGAACGTCAGCGCCATGATCGACGCGGCCGCGTTCGCATAGCCCATGCCGGTCGTGATCACGCACACGTCCTGCTTGTTGCAGTGAACCGCCGGATAGTCGGGCGACAGGCCGGGCACGGCGATGTCGCGCCACGGACCGAGACGATCGAGCCACGCCTGGCCTTCGGGCCCGAACATCGTGATGATCATGACCTTGACGGGGCGGCCATGCGCGCCGGCGTCGGCGAACGCGCTCGCCGCATTGCCCGGGTTGTCCTGCGCGATCGACGGCGCGGTCGCGCAGGCAGCGAGCGAAAATGCGGCGGCGGAAAGAATGGAGCGAGTCAGCATCGGCGTTCCTTGTTTCGGTGACGTTGAGTGAGAACGACTGTCGGAGACTGCGCGACGAGTATAGACGCACGTGCGGCGTGCGGAGCGGGACTACGAAACGCGGGCGATGTTCCGGCGCCGATGCGGCGGACGCGTGCGAGCGTCCACGGCAACCCGCACCGCAACCCCGGCGCGCGGAAATGCGCGGGATAGCGGCCGGAGCCTGAAGCCGCGCACGTGCGACGAGCGCGCTGCCGGCCCGCAGCTCGTCGACGTCTACGCGCGCGCGAGCCCCGCGACGCCGTAGCCGAGCACGACGAGAGCGGCAAGCACATGACTCGCCGTAAGGAGCGCGGGCGACTTCACGACGCGTGCGACCGCGCTGCCGCCGAACGCGAACACGAGCTGCCCGGTCAGGCTGCCCGCAAATACGGACGCGGCGCCGGTCAGCCAGTGCCGATGCGAACCGGCCGCTGCAGTCGCATAGCCGTAGAACAGCAGGATCGTCAGCGGATTCGCGAGCGTGACGAAGAACATCGACGTGAACGGGCGATTGCGTGGCGCGCGCGTATCGCCGTCCAGCGTGCGACGCCGATCCTTCAGCGCGTGCATCAGCATCCGCGCGCCCATCGCGATCAGCACGACTGCGCCGACGATACGGAATAGCGGCAGCTGCGACGCGAGCGTGCGCGCCAGCGCCGCACCGATCGTGAACGCGACGATCGCATAGCAGCCGTCCGCAGCCGCGACGCCGACCGCCGCGCGCACGCCGTCGGCCGTGCCCGTGCGTATCGCGTAGTTCGCGATCATCAGCGCAACGGGCCCGACCGACAGCGCGATCGTCAAGCCGAACACGAAATCGCTCATCGGCCGCCGACGCCGTCAACCCGCCGCACCGCTTCCGGCAACCGCGGCCCCATCCGAAAGAAACCGCGCATCAACCGACATCGACACGCGCGGGCCCGTCGATCATCTCGCCGATCACCGCCGCGCGGTCGAAGCCGTCCGCGCGGAAGCACGCCAGCACGTCGTCGACCGCTTCCGGCGCGCACGCGACGAGCAAACCGCCCGACGTCTGCGGATCGGTGAGCAGCGCCTGCGCGACCGGCGGCAATCCGTCCGCGAGCCGCACGTCCGCGCCATATGCGGCCCAGTTGCGGCCCGATGCGCCGGTGAACACGCCGTCGGCGACGAACGCGTCGACGCCCGCGAGCCACGGCAGCGACGCATAGCGCACGCGCGCGGTGAGCCGCGCGCCGCGCGCGAGTTCGAGCGTATGGCCGAGCAGCCCGAAGCCGGTGACGTCGGTCAGCGCATGCACGCCCGGCAGCGCGGCCAGCTCGGCGCCCGGCCGGTTCAGCTTCGTGGCGGTCGCAACCATCTGCGCATAGCCGGCATCGTCGAGCCGATTCTTCTTCAGCGCGGCCGACAGCACGCCGACGCCAAGCGGCTTGCCGAGCACGAGCACGTCGCCCGCGCGCGCGGCCGCATTGCGCTTCACGCGCGACGGATGCACGACGCCGATGGCCGCGAGCCCGTAGATCGGCTCGACCGAATCGATCGAATGGCCACCGGCGACCGGAATGCCGGCATCCGCACACACCGATTCGCCGCCGCGCAGCACGGCGGCAATCGTCTCGTGCGGCAGCACGTTGATCGGCATCCCGACCAGCGCGAGCGCGAGAATCGGCTTGCCGCCCATCGCGTACACGTCGGACAGCGCGTTGGTCGCCGCGATCCGGCCGAAGTCGAACGGATCGTCGACGATCGGCATGAAGAAGTCGGTCGTCGCGACGATCGCCTGTTCGTCGTTCAGGCGATAGACGGCCGCGTCGTCGGACGTCTCGGTGCCGACCAGCAGATCGGGGAACAGCGCCGGCGGCGTCGCGCGCTTCAGCAGCTCGGACAGCACGCCCGGCGCGATCTTGCAGCCGCAGCCGCCGCCGTGCGACAGGCTCGTGAGGCGCGGAACGGCAGGCTGGGCTTGGGTGGCTTCGGTCATCGTCGGCATCCGGTGAATAACAGCGCTCTATTATCGACAATTCGACGCGCTCGCGCGCGATGACCCCATAATGACGGCCCGCCGTCCCCGCCCTCGTCCGCGCGTTCGTTCATGGATCACCTGTTCATCGGCCTCGTGCTGTGTTCCGCGCTGCTGCACGCGGTATGGAACGCATTCCTGCACGTCAGCGAAGACCGGCTCGTGCAGCTCGGCACGATGTCGCTGCCGTATCTCGCGTTCGGCGTCGCAGGCGTCGCGCTGCTGCCCGCGCCGGCGCGCGAAGCGTGGCCGTACGTCGCCGCGTCCGCCGTGCTCGAAGTCGCGTACTGCTTCACGCTCGTGCGCGCGTATCGCAGCGGCGAATTCGGGCAGATCTATCCGATCGCGCGCGGGATCTCGCCGCTGCTCGTATCGGTACTGGCGCTCGCCGTGCTGCACGAACGGCCGACGCCGTTCGGCTTCGCGGGCATTGCGCTCGTGTCGTTCGGCATCATGTCGCTCGCGCTGCGGCGCGGGTTCCGTTTCTCCGCGGAAGGCGTGCCGTACGCGCTGCTCACCGGCGTGTTCATCGCCGCGTATTCGATCTGCGACGGCATCGGCGCGCGCGTATCCGGCAGCGCGCTCGGCTATATCGCGTGGGTGTATCTGCTGTGGAGCGTGCCGCAGATCGTGCTCGTCTGCGCGGTGCGCGGCAGCCCGCGCGCGGTGCTCGGCTCGCGCACCGCACTGCTGCACGGCGCGATCGCCGGCACGATCTCGCTCGCCGCGTACGGGATCGTGATCGTCGCGTACCGCCATCTGCCGGTCGCGACGGTGTCCGCGCTGCGCGAGACGAGTTCGATCTTCGCGGTCGCGATCGGCTGGTTCGTGATGCGCGAGCGGCCGGGCGCGCAGCGGCTCGTCGCGTGCGCGCTGGTGGTCGCGGGCGCGGCGCTGATCAGGCTTTGATGCGCGCGCACGGCGTGCCGCACGGACGATCGTTCGAGTTCGGCACCACGCAGCAGCCGGCCGACGACGACTTGGCCACGGAGTGCCGCCGCCGTCGCGCGATTGCGCTCAAGCCGCCGCCACGATTCTGCCGAACGCGCGCGCGTCGATCGCTTCGGCGAGCGTATCGAACGCCGGCGCGATCTCGTCCTCCGGCACGCACGCATAGCCGAGCAGCAGTCCCGACGCCGCCCGCTCGCGCTCCGCGTAATAGCCGGACAGCGGCCGCACGACGATGTTGCGCTCGAGCGCGGCCTGCGCGACCGCGCGATCGTCGACGCCGTCGGGCAGCCGCGTGACGAGATGCAGCCCCGCATCGCTGCCGAGCGCGTGCAGCGTATCGCCGTAACGGCGCGCGACCGCGTCGAGCAGCACTTCGCGGCGCTGTCCGTACAGCGTGCGCATCTTGCGGATGTGCGACACGAAGTGCCCTTCCGCGATGAATTCCGCGAGCACCGCCTGCTGCAGCAGCTGCCCTTCGCGATACAGCTCGGCGCTCGCGGTCGCGAAGCTTTCCGCGAGCGGCTCCGGCGCAACGAGATAGCCGACCCGCAGCCCGGGAAACAGCGTCTTGCCGAAGCTGCCGACGTAGATCACCTGCCCGGCGGTGTCGAGCCCCTGCAGCGACGCGAGCGGCCGGCTGCCGTAGCGGAATTCGCTGTCGTAATCGTCCTCGATGATCCAGCAGCCGTGCTGGCGCGCGTACTCGAGCAGCATCCGCCGCCGCGCGAGGCTCATCACCATCCCGAGCGGATACTGGTGCGACGGCGTGACGAGCATCAGCTTCGGCGGCTCGGCGAGATCGGCCGCGGACGGCGCGATCCCTTCGTCGTCGACCGGAATCGGCCGCGTCGTGAGCCCCGACACGTTCAGCACGCTGCGCACGCCCCAGTAGCACGGATCCTCGGTCCAGATCGCATCGCCCGGATCGGTCAGCAGCCGCACCGCGAGGTCGATCGACTGGTGAATGCCGGTCGTGATCACGATCTGCTCGGGCGCGCAGCGCACCGAGCGCGACGTACGCAGATAGTCGGCCAGCGCCTCGCGCAGCAGCGCGAGCCCGCCGCCCGGCGCGTAGGTCAGCAGATCGGGACGCAAGCGGCGCCAGTACTTGTTGTGCAGCCGCGTCCACACGCGTGCCGGAAAGCGCGATACGTCCGGCACGCCCGGCATGAACGCGCCGCCCTGGCGCTTCGACACGCCGGCGCCGTCGACGAGCCGCGCACCGCGCGCCGACAGCCGCCGCGCGGGCGACGGCGCGACCGCCGGGCCGGCCGACGCATCGGCCGGCGCGCCGACGATCTCGTCGGGCGCGCTGTCGGCGACGAACGTGCCGCGCCCCGTCGCGGAATGCACGTAGCCTTCGAGCGCAAGCTGTTCGTAAACCTGCGTGACCGTGTTGCGCGCGATTCCGAGCTCCGCGGCGAGCAGCCGCGACGACGGCACGCGCGTGCCGGCCGGCAGTTCGCGCGACAGGATCGCCTGCTGCAGCAGCCGGTGAAGCTGCCGGTAGATCGGCTGCTCGCCGCCGCGCACGAGGCGCTGCGCGAGCCAGTCCGACAACACGCTAGCGCGCATGATTGGCTCCTAACTATTTATTGAAATGGCTCTGATTGTCGGAGCCAAATCTGATTATAGTCGCCCCCATGGGCTGCCGACGCGCCCGAATCCCTACTCACCGGACAGAACATCAAGGAGATGACCGTGAAGAATGCCGACCTGCAGGCCCGCAAGAACGCCGCGACCCCGCGCGGTGTCGGGGTGATGTGCGACTTCTACGCAGCGCGCGCGGAGAACGCCGAGCTGTGGGACGTCGAAGGCCGCCGCTTCATCGATTTCGCCGCCGGCATCGCGGTGCTGAACACGGGCCATCGCCACCCGAAGATCGTGAAGGCGATCTCGGACCAGCTGAACAGCTTCACGCACACCGCGTACCAGATCGTTCCGTACGCGTCGTACGTCGAACTCGCGGAAAAGATCAACGCGCGCGCGCCCGGCGATTTCCCGAAGAAGACCGCGTTCTTCACGACCGGCGCCGAAGCCGTCGAAAACGCGATCAAGATCGCGCGCGCGGCGACCGGCCGTCCGGGCGTGATCGCGTTCTCGGGCGGCTTCCACGGCCGCACGATGATGGGCATGGCGCTGACCGGCAAGGTCGCGCCGTACAAGCTGAACTTCGGTCCGTTCCCGGGCGACGTGTTCCACGCGCCGTACCCGAACGCGCTGCACGGCGTGACGACGGCCGACTCGATCAAGGCGATCGAGATGCTGTTCAAGGCCGACATCGATCCGAAGCGCGTCGCCGCGATCATCTTCGAACCGGTGCAGGGCGAAGGCGGCTTCAATCCGGCGCCGGCCGAGTTCGTGCGCGCGCTGCGCAAGATCTGCAACGAGCACGGCATCCTGCTGATCGCCGATGAAGTGCAGACCGGCTTCGCGCGTACCGGCAAGCTGTTCGCGATGCAGCACTACGACGTGCTCGCCGATCTGATCACGATGGCGAAGAGCCTCGCGGGCGGCATGCCGCTGTCCGGCGTCGTCGGCCGTGCGGACGTGATGGACGCCGCGGCGCCGGGCGGCCTCGGCGGCACGTATGCGGGCAACCCGCTCGCGGTCGCATCGGCGCACGCGGTGCTCGAGATCATCGACGAAGAGAAGCTGTGCGAGCGCGCGACGCAGCTCGGCGACACGCTGAAGGCGAAGCTGACCGCGCTGCAGGCCGACGTGCCGCAGATCGCCGACGTGCGCGGTCCCGGCGCGATGATCGCGGTCGAATTCATGAAGCCGGGCACCGGCGAGCCGGACGCCGAGTTCACGAAGCGCGTGCAGGCGCGCGCGCTCGAGCGCGGGCTGCTGCTGCTCGTGTGCGGCGTGTACTCGAACGTCGTGCGCTTCCTGTTCCCGCTGACGATTCCGCAAGCGGTCTTCGACGAAGCGCTCGGCATCCTCGACGAAGTGCTGAAGGAAACGGTCGGCGTGCCGGCCTGACGCGCGGTCCACTGAACGGGCCGCTGCCGTCGCGACGACGGCAGCGGCCGTTTTCATCTTCATAGCAGGCGATTCATATGAGCACTGTCCAGGAAACCCTCGCACTGAAAGATCCGTCGCTGTTCCGTCAGCACGCTTACGTCAACGGCGAATGGCAAGCCGCGTCGAACGGCGAAACGTTCGACGTCCGCAATCCGGCCACCGGCGAGCTGATCGGCACCGTGCCGGCGATGGGCGCGGCGGAGACGCGTCACGCGATCGACGCCGCGAACGCCGCGTGGCCCGCGTGGCGCAAGAAGACCGCGAAGGAGCGCGCGGCGATCCTGCGCAAATGGCACGACCTGATGATGGAAAACGCCGACGACCTCGCGCTGATCCTGACGACGGAGCAGGGCAAGTCGCTCGCCGAAGCGAAAGGCGAGATCGGCTATGCGGCATCGTTCCTCGAGTGGTTCGCCGAGGAAGGCAAGCGCGTGTACGGCGACACGATCCCGACGCCGGCGAGCGACAAGCGCATCGTCGTGACGAAGGAACCGGTCGGCGTGTGCGCGGCGATCACGCCGTGGAACTTCCCGGCCGCGATGATCACGCGCAAGGTCGGTCCCGCACTTGCAGCCGGCTGCCCGATCGTCGTGAAGCCGGCCGAGGCGACGCCGTTCTCCGCGCTCGCGATGGCGGTGCTCGCCGAGCGCGCGGGCGTGCCGGCCGGCGTGTTCAGCGTCGTCACCGGCGACCCGAAGGCGATCGGCGGCGAACTGACGTCGAATCCGGTCGTGCGCAAGCTGTCGTTCACCGGCTCGACGCCGGTCGGCCGGCTGCTGATGGCGCAATGCGCGGCCACCGTGAAGAAGGTGTCGCTGGAGCTCGGCGGCAACGCGCCGTTCATCGTGTTCGACGACGCCGATCTCGACGCGGCCGTGCAGGGCGCGATCGCGTCGAAGTACCGCAACAGCGGCCAGACCTGCGTGTGCACGAACCGCTTCTACGTGCACGAAGCCGTGTACGACGCGTTCGCGCAGAAGCTCGCGGCGGCCGTCGCCGGGCTGAAGGTCGGGCGCGGCACGGAGCCCGGCGTCACGCAAGGGCCGCTGATCAACGAAGCGGCGGTGCTGAAGGTCGAAGCGCACATCGAGGACGCGCTCGCGAAAGGCGCGACCGTCGTCACCGGCGGCAAGCGCCACGCGCTCGGTCATGGCTTCTTCGAGCCGACCGTGCTGACCGGCGTCACGCCCGCGATGAAGGTCGCGAAGGAAGAGACGTTCGGGCCGCTCGCGCCGCTGTTCAAGTTCGGCAGCGACGACGAAGTGATCCGGCTCGCGAACGACACCGAGTTCGGCCTCGCCGCGTATTTCTACAGCCGCGACATCGGCCGCGTGTGGAAGGTCGCCGAAGCGCTCGAATACGGGATGGTCGGCGTGAATACCGGGCTGATCTCGAACGAGGTCGCGCCGTTCGGCGGCGTCAAGCAGTCGGGCCTCGGCCGCGAAGGCTCGCACTACGGGATCGACGACTACGTCGTGATCAAGTACCTCTGTCTGGCCGTCTGACGGTTCGGGCCCGGCGCTTCGGCGCGGGCCACGACCGCCCGGCCGGAACCGGGCGGTCGCGACGCGGGCCGGCGCCCCTCTCCGCCGTGCCCGCGTCGCCCTTTCCGCGCGTCGCCGCCTGTCAACGAAACACGTTCACCGCATCGACGAGCCGCGTCGCCTGCTGCTTCAGGCCCGCCGACGCCGCCGCGCTCTGCTCGACGAGCGCCGCGTTCTGCTGCGTGATGTTGTCGAGATGCACGACCGCCTGATCGACCTGCGCGACGCCGGTGCTCTGTTCGGCCGTCGACGCGCTGATCTCCGCGATCAGGTCCGACACGCGCTTCACCTGCGCGACGATGTCGTCCATCGTCCTGCCCGCTTCGTCCACGCGCCGCACGCCGGACTCGACGCGATCGACGCTCGCGCCGATCAGCGTCTTGATCTCCTTCGCCGCATTCGCGCTGCGCTGCGCGAGCGCGCGCACCTCGCCCGCGACCACCGCGAAGCCGCGCCCCTGCTCGCCGGCCCGCGCGGCCTCGACCGCCGCGTTCAACGCAAGGATGTTGGTCTGGAACGCAATGCCGTCGATCACGCCGATGATGTCGGCGATCCGGCGCGAACTGTCGGTGATGTCGCGCATCGTCGCGACGACTTCGGATACGACCTGTCCGCCACGCTCGGCCGCGTCGCTCGCCGACACCGCGAGCCGGTTCGCCTGCAGCGCGGTTTCCGTGTTGCTGTCGACGGTCGCCGTCATCTCGGCCATCGACGCCGCCGTTTGCTGCACGCTCGATGCGGCCTGTTCGGTGCGTGCGCTCAGGTCGTCGTTGCCCTGCGCGATCTCGTTGCTCGCGCGCTGCACGTTGCGCACCTGCTCGCTGACGTCGTCGACGAGCCAGCGAAACATCAGCCCGAGCTGGTTGATCGTGCGCAGCGTCATGCCGATTTCGTCGACGCGGTTCATCCGCACGCCGCGCCGGCTTGCGCCGGTCGCCACGTTCAGCGCCTGTTCGTGCAGCCGCTTCAGCGGTCGCACGATCTGCGCGTCGAGCCACAGGCCGGCCGCCGTCGCAACGCCCGCCGTCGCGGCCGCGAACGCCGCGAGCCCCGCACCGGCGAGCCCGCTCGCCCAGCCTGCAGCGACGACGGCCGGCGCGAGCACGAGCAGCGCCGCGTGCACGCGCCAGCGCACGGACATCGTCTGCGACAGCGACGCGACGCGCAGCAGCCCGGTGCGCACGATCAGCCCTTTGTGGAAGCGGCGTCCGCGCGCCTTGCCTTCGCGGAACGCGCGGTACAGCGCGTCGGCGGCGTCGATCTCGTCGCGCGGCGCCTTCGTGCGCACCGACATGTAGCCTTGCGGCACGCCGTTGCGCACGATCGGGATCGCATTCGCGCGCACCCAGTAGTGATCGCCGTTCTTGCGGCGATTCTTCACGAGCGCGGTCCACGGCTCGCCGTTCCTGAGCGTCGTCCACATGTCGGCGAACGCGTCGCGCGGCATGTCCGGATGGCGCACGACGTTGTGCGGCTGGCCGACGAGCTCGTCGTTCGCGAAGCCGCTGACCTGCGCGAACGTCGTGTTCGCGTACGTGATGACGCTGTCGGCGTCGGTCGTCGACATCAGCGTGACGTCGTCGGGAAAATCGAATTCTTGTTGGGTAACGGGCTGATTGTTGCGCATGCAGGGCTCCGAAAGGCGGACCTCGCGGTCCGCGCAGTGCGATCGATCGCACTCAGTAGCCGAAAAACGTTTATCGCTTTACGACGGTCTCGTCTTTACTGTCGGCAATTCGACGGAAAACCTTAATCGCGCGGCGGCTCGAATCGGCACGCGCGGCGCGACAATGATCTCGATCAAATAATCCCGAGATAATCGCCGATTGGTTTAATCGCATATCGGCGCTGCATGCAGCGAAACGATTGGACTTATCGTGCCGCTTCGATCGCAATTCGATTTCAATGAAGAAGAATTTGAATGAACCGAATCGACCGTTCCGGTACAGGAAAATGGACGCGCGTCGAAACGCTCACCGTTCGAGCGCTCGCGATTCGGCGAAGCCGGGTTTGTTTATGCGTTTATCCGACGAATCGCGCACAACGTCGACGCTTTGCGGCCGGCAGTCGTTTGGAGGGCAAGCGCATGACGCGCCGGACTGCCGCCGAACGGGAAACGATCGCGCCGCGCGTGCGCGTGCTCGTGCGCGATGAAATGCCGCTCGTGTAGACCGTCGATCGGCGCGAGATCGTCCGTCGTCTGTTTGCGCTGCGCGACGGCGCGCGGCATCCGGTGCCGGCGCGTTACGACGTGCGCGGCCGGGCCGATGGCGAAGGCGATCACGACACGGCGATCCTGCTCGACTGCCACGATCGCGGCGGCTGGCTCCCGGGAATGTTGGACGATGCGCGGCTGGTCGCGGCGGTCGCTCGGAACGGGACGCGACAAGCGGCAGCTGAAGTTTCTGCACGTGAGTCGCGATTGGCGCGGTCGCGGGCGAGCGAACGCCTGTGCCGCGCGGCCGGCCCGCATGCGCGCTCGGGGGGCGCCGAGCATCTGTACGTGCGCGACACAGTCGCAACGCACGACCGATTTCCATCGGCGGCCGGGTTTTATGGTCGGCGAATCCCCCGGTCCGACCCGGCGCCTGACGCGCTCGAGCCGAACGACATCCATCCGGACGAACTGACTCACTGACCGGCACGACGCCGCACACATTCGCCGGCGTCGCCGTATCGCGCGATCAAACGCGTTCGATCGCGAGCGCGATACCCTGGCCGACGCCGATGCACATCGTGCACAGCGCGAAGCGGCCGCGCGTGCGTTGAAGCTGGTACATCGCGGTCGTCACCAGACGCGCGCCCGATGCGCCGAGCGGATGACCGAGCGCGATCGCGCCGCCGTTCGGGTTCACGCGCGGATCGTCGTCGGCGACGCCCAGCATGCGCAGCACCGCGAGGCCCTGCGATGCGAACGCCTCGTTCAGCTCGATCACGTCGAACTGGTCGATCGTCATCCCGAGCCGCGCAAGCAGCTTCTGCGTGGCCGGCGCCGGGCCGATGCCCATCACGCGCGGCGCGACGCCCGCCGTCGCGATGCCGAGCACGCGCGCGCGCGGCGTCAGGCCGAAGCGCTTCGCGCTTTCCTCGCTCGCGAGCAGCAGCGCCGCTGCGCCGTCGTTGACGCCGGACGCATTGCCCGCCGTGACCGTGCCGTCCGGGCGCACGACGCCCTTCAGCTTCGCGAGCGCGTCGAGCGACGTGTCGCGCGGATGCTCGTCGCGCGATACGACGACCGGATCGCCCTTTTTCTGCGCGATCGTGACCGGCACGATTTCCTCGGCGAGCGTGCCGTCCTGCTGCGCGCGTGCGGCCTTCTGCTGGCTGCGCAGCGCGAACAGATCCTGATCGGCGCGGCTGACGTTGTAGTCGACCGCGACGTTCTCGGCCGTCTCCGGCATCGAATCGACGCCATACAGCTGCTTCATCAGCGGATTGACGAAACGCCAGCCGATCGTCGTGTCGAAGATGTCGGCCTGGCGCGCGAACGCGCTCGCCGCCTTGCCCATTACAAAGGGCGCGCGCGTCATGCTTTCGACGCCGCCGGCGATCATCAGCGCGGCTTCGCCGGACTTGATTGCGCGCGCGGCCGCGCCGACCGCGTCCATCCCCGAGCCGCACAGCCGGTTGATCGTCGAACCGGGCACGCCTTCGGGCAGCCCGGCGAGCAGCGCGGACATGTGCGCGACGTTGCGGTTGTCCTCGCCGGCCTGGTTCGCGCAGCCGTAGATCACGTCGTCGACCGCGTTCCAGTCGACGTCGCGGTTGCGCTCGATCAGCGCCTTGAGCGGCACCGCGCCGAGATCGTCGGCTCGGACGTCTTTCAATGCGCCGCCGTAGCGGCCGATCGGCGTACGAATCGCATCACACAGAAAAGCTTCGGTCATCAGTGTCTCCTGTCGACCGGATCGGCGCGTCGGCGCCGGCCGCGGTCTCGTGCAAGGCCGGAAAATGAAGAAGCGCGCCCTTGCATCATCCGCCGGCGCGCGCTTAAATGTTCTTTATACGAACATAAGATCGTGTATCGAACGTTCAGCGCATCATAGGGAGTGCGAGGACGACCTGTCAAGCGCGCACGCGGCGCGCGGTTGGCGTGTCCGGCCCCATGCGCTATCTTCTCGGCTGCACGACAATCCGACCGTCCATGACAACCGAAGATACTCAGAAACCCGGCGACTCGTACGTCCAGTCGTTCGCGCGCGGTCTCGCGGTGATCCGCGCGTTCGACGCGCAGCGCCCGGAGCAGACGCTGACCGAAGTCGCGTCGGCCACCGGCCTCACGCGCGCGGGCGCGCGCCGGATCCTGCTCACGCTGCAGACGCTCGGCTACGTCGAGGCCGACGGCCGGCTGTTCCGGCTCACGCCGAAGATCCTCGAGCTCGGTTTCGCGTACCTCACGTCGATGCCGTTCTGGAATCTCGCGGAGCCGGTGATGGAGCAGCTGTCCGCGCAGATCCACGAAAGCTGCTCGGCGGCCGTGCTCGATCGCACCGAGATCGTCTACGTACTGCGCGTGCCGACGCACAAGATCATGACGATCAACCTGTCGATCGGCAGCCGGCTGCCCGCTTACTGCACGTCGATGGGACGCGTGCTGCTGTCCGCGCTCGACGACGCGGCGCTCGACGACACGCTCGCGCAGAGCGGGATTCGCGCGCATACGCCGCGCACGATCACGAATCTCGACGAGCTGAAGGCGACGATCGCGCAGGTGCGGCAGCAAGGCTGGGCGGTGGTGGACCAGGAACTCGAAATCGGGCTGATGTCGATCTCCGCGCCGATCCGCAATCGGCGCGGGCAGATCATCGCGGCGATGAACGTCAGCGGCAACGCGCAGCGGCACACCGCGAAGCAGATGGTGAAGGAGTTTCTCGGCCCGCTGCAGCAGGCCGCGCAGACCGTATCGGAACTCGTCGCGACGCGCGGATGAGCGTGCGCGCCGCGCGCCAAAAAAGACGGGCGGCTTTCGCCGCCCGCTCAACTCTCTGACTCCAATACAACGTCCTTCTCACGAAGTGCGGAGCGAACTCCGCGTCGCTCAATTTAGTGACGTGCATTTGCACGGTCAATTTGACGAGAACGAAATCGCTCGCAGCTGCTCGGACACGCCGTGCGCGGCGCATGCCGTCGCGAATCCCGTCAAGCGCCGAGCAGCATCCCGGTGCGCACCGGTACCGTGCCGGTCACGCGGCCGAGCGGCGCGCCGGCCGTCACGAAGCGGATCGCGCGGCGCATGTAGAACACGCCGTCGGTGCGGCTCGTGACGGTCGTCACCGTATCGGTCAGCGGATCGACGATGTCGAACAGCGGATCGCCGGCTCGGATCGTCGCGCCGATCGGCGCGCGATGCACGAGAATGCCGCTCGTCGGCGCATGGAACTGCTCGCTGCCCGCGAGCGGCGTCGCGGGCGCGGCCAGCGGCGGCAGCGGCGCACGCTCGCCGCGCACTGCGCCGCGCCACACCAGATAGTCGACGAGCGCATCGGCATCGCGCTGCGCATGTTCGTACGTGACGTCGCGCTGGCCGCGGCACTCGACCGTCACGGCGACGGCACCGGCCGCCATCGGCGTGTGCGCGGGCAGATGCTGCCGCAGCTGCGACCACATCAGATGATGTGCATCGTCGAACGCGTAGCCGCCCGAGTCCTCGGCGAGCAGCGACACGCGTGCGCCGAGGTAGCGCGCGAGCGGCTCGACTTCCGGCCATGCGCTGTCGCTCGTATAAACGTGCATCACGGCCTCGAGCGAGGAATGCAGATCGATCACGACGTCCGCGTCATGCGACAGTTTCAGCAGCGCAAGCTGCAGCGCGTCGAATTCGGTCCGCGGCGCGATGTCGTCGAGCGCCGCGCCGACGCACTCGCGCACGATCGCGCGATTGCGCTCGCCGTCGTCGCCGAGCCGGTCGCGCGCGCTCGCGGCGATCTGCGCGAGCGGCAGAAAGCCGCGATTGAAGTTGCGGCCGCTCGCGAGATCGAAACGCCCGATGAACTGGCCGAGCAGATGATGATTGAGGCCGATCGGATTCGCGACCGGCACGAGCACGATTTCGGCCGCGAGCCGTCCGGCGTCGTCGAGCTGCGCGAGACGCCGCTTCAGCGCGAACGCGGCGAGCATCGCGGGCGTCTCGTCCGCGTGAAGCGCGGCCTGCACGTAGATCTTGCGTCCGGTACCGGCCGGCCCGAAATGAAAGCTGGTGAGCGTGCGCTGCGTGCCGATCGACGGCGACAGCAGCGGCGTGGTGCGAATCTGCATCGGAAGTCTCGTACGGATGAAAACGCGGCGATCGGCACGTGCGGCGCTCAATCGCCGTATGGATTGAAATCGAAATACCGCTTCGCGATCCGCTCGTACGTGCCGTCCTTCAGCATCGACGCGATCGCGCCGTCGATCGACGCCTTCAGCGCGGTGTCCGACTGCCGCATGCCGATGCCGACGCCGCGATCGCCCATGTCGAGCGGCGCGCCGACGAACGCGAAGCCGCTGCCCTTCGGCGTGCGCAGGAATCCGTAGTCGGCTTCGACGGCGCCGAGCAGCGCGGCGTCGAGCCGGCGGTTGACGAGATCGGCGAACACGTCGTCCTGGCTCTTGTACGGCACGATGCTGACGCCGGCCGGCGCCCAGTGCGCGAGCGCCCACGATTCGAACTGTGTGCCCGACTGCACGCCGATCCGCTTGCCGGCGAGCGACGCCGCCGTGCTGTCGAGTCCACGATCCGGCCGCGCGACGAGCCGCGACTTGAAGCGGAACAGTTTCGACGAGAACAGGATCTGCTTTTCGCGCTTCTCGGTGATCGCCATCGACGACAGGATCGCGTCGATCTTGCGTGCCTGCAGCGCCGGAATCATCCCCGAGAACTCGAGCTCGACCCACTGGCAGCGCAATTGCGCGCGGCGGCAGATCTCGTTGCCGAGATCGACGTCGAAGCCTTTCAGGCTACCGTCGGGCGCTTTCGCGTCCATCGGCGGATAGGTCGGATCGATGCCGACGCGCACCGCACGCGCGTCGGCTGCGTGCGCGCACGTCGCGGCCCAGCCGATGCACAGCGTAACCAGCGGGACGAGGAAGCGTTTCATGTTCGACGAAGGGCAGGACGGGGATGGACGGCACGAGCCGGACTGCCTGCGATCGTAGTGCGCGCCCGCAGCCGCCGGAACCCGCGGCGGGCTTATCATGATCACTCTTTTCGATCACCGCGCCGCGCCCGCTCATGCCGTTCACGCTGTCCCAGCTCCGCATCTTCCAGGCCGTCGTCGAGCACGGCAGCCTGCGCGCCGCCGCGCGCGCGCTCGATCTCGCGCAGAGCGGCGTCACGCAGCAGTTGCAGGGCCTCGAGGCCGCGCTCGGCGCGACGCTGTTCACGCGCACCCATCGCGGGATCGTGCCGACCGCGATCGGCCGGCGGCTGCTGGCGCGCTCCGGCGCGATCCTCGGCGAATGCGAGCAGGTCGAGCACGAGATCCGGCAGCTGAGCGGCGCATACGAAGGCACGGTCACGCTCGGCCTCGTGACCGAACCGCTGATCGACGCGTTCGCGCCCGTGCTGACCGCGTTCCGTGCGCGCTTCGACAAGGTCCACGTGCATCTGCGGGCCGGCACGTCGCGGATGATGATCGGCTGGCTGCGCGAAAGCGCGATCGATTTCGCGATCGCGCTCGTCGCGAAGCAGACCGACACGACCGATCTCGACGTCACGCCGCTTCATGCGTCGGCGCCGGTGGTCGTCTGCCGCAGCGGCCATCCGAAGCGGCATGCGACGTCGCTCGCGGAGCTGGCCGACTACGCATGGGTGTCGACGCGCTCGCCGAACCTCAGCGCGGACCCGGTCGTGAACCGGCTGCTCGCCTATTTCGACCTGCACGGCCAGCCGCCGCCGAAGATCGTCGCGACCGTCGAAGGACTGTTCGAGACATTGCAGCTCGTCACGCAGACCGACTGCCTCGCGTTCGAATCCGAAGCGGTGACGCGCGACGGGCCGTTCGCCGGCGTGCTCGCGAAAGTGCCCGTGCACGAGCATGCGGAGCCGCAGCAGATATGCCTGCTGCAACGCGCGGCGGTGCCGCTCACGCCGGCCGCGCAGGAACTGGCGACGATGCTCGTGTCCTACCTGCGGATGATCCGCGCACCGCGATAAGCGGCCGTCGTCGCGCGCTGTCGTCGCGCCGCGTCAATCGATCGATTCGCGCGCCGTCTCGCGCAGCAGCGCGACCGCGATCAACGACAGCACCACGCACGCGGCCACATAGCCGGCCGGCGCGAGCTTGCTGCCGGTCGTCTTCACGAGCCACGTCGCGACCAGCTGCGCGGTGCCGCCGAAGATCGTCACCGCCATCGCATACGCGATCGAAATGCCGGTCGCGCGCACGTGGCGCGGCAGCGATTCGCACATCAGCGCCATTTCCGACGCGGAACCGAGCGAATAGAACAGCAGCATCAGCGCGGTCAGCGGCAGGATCACCGACAGCGACGGATGATGGTTCATCAGCCAGAACGCCGGGAACAGCAGCGCGACCAGCACGCCGCGGCCGACGAAGATCGGCGCGCGCCGGCTGCCGATGCGATCCGACAGCCAGCCGAACAGCGGACACGTGACGAGCATCACGCAGCCCGACGCGACGCCGACGAACATCGACAGCTTCATCGGCAGCCCGAGCGTATGAATCGCATAGGTCGGCATGTAGAAGGTCAGGATGTACGTCGACACCGTGCCGCCCATCACCGTGAGCATCAGCAGCAGCACCGTGCGCGCGTGCTGCGAGAACAGTTCGCGCAGCACGCCGCGTTCGATCGCATGATGGCCGTCGGCGGGCGCGTCGTCCGCGAGGCGGCGGCGCAGATACATGCCGACCGGCGCGATCAGCACGCCGACGAAGAACGGCAGGCGCCAGCCCCAGCTTTCGAGCGCGTCCTTCGTCAGCGTGTTCGACAGCAGCGCCGCGAAGCCCGAGCCCATCAACGCGGCGCCGCCCTGCGTCGCGAGCTGCCAGCTCGCGCGAAACGCGCGGTGCGACACGCCGCCCTGCTCGAGCAGCGTCGACGTCGCCGCGCCGAATTCGCCGCCCTGCGAGAAACCCTGCATCAGCCGCGCGCATACGACCAGCAGCGGCGCGGCCACGCCGACCTGCGCATACGTCGGCGCGACCGCGATCAGCCCGGTGCCGAGCGCCATCAGCATGATCGTCAGGTTCAGCGCGGCCTTGCGCCCTTTGCGGTCCGCATAGACGCCGAGCACGACGCTGCCGAGCGGCCGCGTGAAGAAGCCGGCCGCGAACGTCGCGACCGACAGCAGCAGCGACGTCGTCGAATCGCTCGACGGGAAGAACAGCTTGCCGATCAGCACCGCGAAGAAGCCGTACACGGTGAAGTCGAAGAATTCCAGCCAGTTGCCGATCACCGCGGCCGCGATCGCGCCGCGCCGCGTGACCGTCGCTACGTCGGCTACATCCGCTGCGGCGCGCATCGCCGGCTCGGCATGCAGTGCGAGAGGGTCTTTCTGCATCGTTCGGATCTCCTTGAATGCGGCCGCAAGCGGCGGCCGCCGGCCGCTTCGGTCACGGAGCGAGGTAGCGCTCGACGAGGCGCGCCCAGAACGCCGCGCCGATCGGCAGGTTGCGATCGTTGAAGTCGTATTTCGGGTTGTGCACCATGCAGCCGTCCTCGCCGGCGCCGTTGCCGAGCCGCACGAACGAGCCGGGCCGCCGCTGCAGCATGAACGCGAAGTCCTCGCTGCCCATCAGCAGATCGGCCTGCTCGACCACGTTCGCGTCGCCGACGAGCTCGCGCGCGACCTGCGCGGCGAAATCCGTTTCCGCGTCCGAATTGACGACGACCGGATAGCCTTCGATGTATTCGACGTGCGCGGTCGCACCGTAGCTCGCCGCCTGCGTCTCGGCAAGCGCGACGATCCGGCGCTTGAGCAGCGCGCGCACGTCCGGGCTGAACGAGCGCACGCTCAGCTCGAGGCGCGCGCCGTTCGGGATCACGTTGTTCGCGGTGCCCGCGTGCATCGAGCCGACCGTGACGACGGCCGGCTGCGCGGGATCGACGTTGCGCGCGACGATCGTCTGCAACGCCATCACGATGCTCGCCGCGACGACGACCGGATCGACCGTCAGATGCGGCCGCGCCGCATGGCCGCCGACACCTTCGATCGTGATGACCGCCTTGTCGCCGGCCGACATGAACGGGCCGCGCCGCATCAGAAACACGCCGGGCGCCGCGCCCGGATGGTTGTGCATGCCGAACACCGCATCGCACGGGAAGCGCTCGAACAGACCGTCGTCGATCATCTTCTTCGCGCCGCTGTCGACGCCGTGCTCTTCCGCCGGCTGGAAGTACAGGTGCACGGTGCCGGAGAAGTTGCGCGTCTTCGCGAGATGCTGCGCGGCGCCGAGCAGCATCGTCGTGTGGCCATCGTGGCCGCACGCGTGCATCTTGCCGGGCGTGCCGCTCGCATACGGCAGGCCGGTCGCCTCGACGATCGGCAGCGCGTCCATGTCGGCGCGGATGCCGATGCTGCGCGTGCCGTCGCCGACGCGCAGCGTACCGACGACGCCCGTCTTGCCGACGCCGCGCGTGACCTGCCAGCCCCATTCGTCGAGCTTGCTCGCGACGAGCGCGGCCGTTTCGTGTTCCTCGTACGCGAGTTCGGGGTGATGGTGGATGTGGTGGCGGATGTCGCGCAGCCCGCCGGCGGCGGGCATCAGGTCCTCGATTTCGGTGAATCGGGTGTCGGTGGTCATCAAGCGGCTCCTGCTGATCGTCGGCATGTCGGCCGCACGCGGACGGTCGCGTGCGGGGAAGGCGAGCCACTATAGCGAGCCGTTATCGGTTCAATAAGATGCGGAATTTTTCACCGCGATAAGGTTTTTTAATCAGGGTTAGTACGGGGAGCGGCTGTCGGCTGTGCAGCGTTCGATTGGACAGGAAGGCATCTTTCGATTGGTTGCGGATACAGACATCCGATGCGGGCGCGGTACGCCGGTCGTACATGGTGTGTTCACAACCAATCGAAAACGGCTTTGCGCGTTGGCCGGGAAGCGCTCACCCATTTCTACCCGCGACTCGATAGGCATCCTGCGACGCAGAAGCCAGGATGTTCGCCGAACACGGGTGCATCGCGGACGCGGTACCGGTCGCGACGTTTCCGGACCTCGATAACTTGCCGATCGGCGGCGCACTGTCGGACCGCATCGGGCGCAAGGCGATTCTCGTTGCCATCACCGTGCTCGCGATCTGCACGTCGTATCCGGCGCTGTCCTGGCTGTCGTCCGCGCCGAGTTTCGCGCGCATGCTGATCGTGCTGCTGTGGCTCTCGTTCTTCTTTGGCATGTACAACGGCGCGATGGTCGTGGCGCTCACTGAAGTCATGCCCGCCGAGGTTCGCGTGGCTGGCTTCTCGCTCGCGTTCAGTCTCGCCACTGCGGTTTTCCGCTCCGGCACCGCTACGTTTCGCAAAACGCACGCCGTCGGCGATGCTTGCGCGCGAACGAGCGAAGGCGCCTGCCGATGCGACCGCGCTGCGAGGGCCGGCAATCGGCGCGGCGGCATGACGTCGGATGCCGCGTTCACTGCGCGAGGCAGCCGATGCCGTCCAACGTCGCTTCCACCGCTTGATCGAGCGGCGTATGCGGTTCGTCGCCGAGCACGGCTTTCAGCCTGGCGTTGCTCATGCACACCGGCTCCCGCCACAGATAGCGCATCTCGCGCATCTCGCGGAACGTCGTGACCATCGGCGACGCGAGCATGAGCAGCCACCATGGAAACGCGCGCAGTTTCGGCGTCCTGCCGACGCGGCGTGTCACGACCCGACGAATCGCGTCAGCCATCTGCGTGCCGTCCGCGTCCCAATGCCCGGCCATGTGAAACACCGCGAACGGCTCCAACGATTCGCGCCGGGCGAGCAGTTCCACCATCGTGCGCGCCACATCGGGCAGATACGCCCATTGATGTCCCACTCCGGCGCGGCCCGGAACACTGATCGCCGTGACGGCTCGCCCCGGCTTGACGAGCCCCTGCGAGAACCAGCTGTTGCCGGGCTTCGGACCGAAGAAGTCGCCTGCGCGAACCACGATCGCACGCACGCCGCCCACGCTGGCCGCGCGCAGACGCCGCTCCAGTTCGACGCGGATCGCTCCCTTGCGGGTATGCGGATGCTGCGGCGAATCCTCGCGCAGCTCGGGGAACGCATCGCGGCCGAAGTTGTAGACGGTGCCGGGGAGCACGATGGTCGCGCGCTGCGCTGCCGCAGCCGCGATCGTGTTGTCGAGCATCGGCAGCACCCGCTCCGCCCAGTGACGGTAGCCGGGCGGGTTCACGGCATGCACGATCACCGAACATCCTTGCGCCGCCGCCGTCACGTCTTCGCGATTCATTGCATCGCCGGCGATCCATTTGATGTCGTCGCGGACAGCGGCGGCCTGCCGGCCGCGCGTGAGCGCGCGCACGTCCCAGCCCGCGTCGCGAAGCTGCCGAGCGACCTCGCCGCCGATGCCGCCGGTAGCGCCCAGGACCAAAGCCGTCTTGCTGGTCTGCATGTCGAGTCTCCTATGGTGTGGGCGTATTGTCGACGGCGTCCGGCTACAATGAAATTGTTGAATTCTGCATAGCGGATATACATTTTTGTATGGCTTCGGAACCTGGCTGGGAACTCTACCGTTCATATCTGGGCGTGCTGCGGGAAGGCTCGCTGTCCGGCGCCGCCCGCGCGCTCGGGCTCGCGCAGCCGACGGTCGGCCGGCACATCGAAGCGCTCGAAAAGTCGCTGGGACTCGATCTGTTCACGCGATCGCAGTCGGGGCTGCTGCCCACGCCGGCGGCGCTCGAGCTCAGGCCCTACGCGGAGGCGATGGGCAGTTCCGCCGCAGCGCTGATGCGGGCTGCGGACAGTCAGGGCGGCGTCAAAGGCACCGTGCGGATCAGCGCGAGCGAAGTGATCGGCGCCGAAGTTCTGCCGCCCATCGTCGCGGATCTTCAGGCGACGTACCCGGAACTCAGGATCGAACTCGCGCTGACCAACCGCGTGCACGATCTGCTGCTGCGCGAAGCCGACATCGCCGTTCGCATGACGCGGCCGCAGCAGAACGCGTTGCTCGTTCGGCGCGTCGGCGTCCTGGAAGTGGGCCTGTATGCGCACCGCGCGTACCTCGCCCGGCGCGGCACGCCGCAGGCACCGTCGGAACTCGCACAGCACGCCCTGATCGGCTTCGACGAGGAAACGCCGTTTCTGCGGGCAGCAGCCAGCACGCTGCCGGTAGAGTGGCGTCGCCACGCGTTCACGGCGCGCAGCGACAGCGATCTCGCGCAACTCGCGCTGATCCGTGCCGGAGCCGGCATCGGCGTCTGCCAGGTCGCGCTGGCCCGGCGCGATCCGCAGCTCGTACGCGTGCTACCGGACGTTTTCAGCTTTCCGCTGGAGACCTGGGTCACGATGCATGAAGACCTGCGCCACAGCGCTCGCTGCAAGGCGACGTTCGACGCGCTGTTCGACGGATTGCAGCGCCATGCCGGCTAGCAGCGGGCGCGATCGTCCGCCGATCGTCCGCACGTTGCGCGCGCCGGTCGCGGTTCGATCGCCGATGCGGGCGCGCGACGGCGATCGAGCGATTCGCGTCATTCGTCGCCGATGCATCCCGGCAACTGCCGCATGATCGCGACCCGCCCGGATTGCGCGTGCGCCGACGCAGCTTCGTAGCCGGGCCGGGCCTGCACGGCCGCGATGGCCGCGAGGCCGGACGTGGTGCCGCCGGCCATCACAGGATCGAGCGGAAGGTACCGCCTTCGACACGAACCGCCGCACCGTTGGACGCGGCGCCCAAACGGCTGGCCAGCAACGCGACCATCGCGGCGATCTCGTCGGCTTCGATCATTCGTGCGATCAGCGAGCTCGGGCGGTAAGTCCGGAAGAAACCGAAACGTCGATCTGATTGCGGAGGGGTTCGATCTCGCGATCCGCCAGGGACATCTGCCCGACAGCGGCCTGGTGGCGCGAAAGCTCGAGGATGCCGCGCTGGTCCTGGTCGCATCGCCCGAATACGTCGCGCGCATGGGGACGCCGCAGACGCTCGAGGACTTGCAGCGACACGTGTGTCTGCCGTTCGTGATGCCGCGTACGGGCCGCCTCGCACCCTGGGTATTTCGCGACGGCGAGCGCGACGTGGACTGGCTGCCGAACTCGTTCATCGAAATTTCCGACGACGTGTTGGGTGCGGTGTCGTTGGCCGAACAAGGCATCGGGATTTGCCAGAGCTACGAGTTCATCGTCCGCGACCGGAAAGCGCGCGGTCGACTGGTGGAAATACTGCCGCAGCTGCGAGGACGGTCGCGGCCGTTCTCGGTGATCTACGCGCCGCACCGGCGCCAGTCGGCAGCGGCGCGCGCAATGATCGACCTGCTGACCTCGGGTGCGCCGGGGGTGCCGGAACGGGCCGGGCGCCAAGTTTCCGCGTGACGCTGCGGCGCGCTGCGCGACCGCACGGCCATCGTGCGTGCGCAATTGCTAGCGCCGATGCTCGCACTGCGCCGCATTTCTGCTCGGCATGGACAAGCTTCGCGTCCGCACTGACAGACGCTTGTGCCGCATGGGAAGCGCCTGCGTCCACAGCTACCCGGAATTCCGCTTCAAAGGGATGTCGAGCGCTTCCGTTGTGACGTTGTCCCGCCTCGACGACTTGGCACCCGCGATCTTCGCTGCACGCGCAGCGACACGATCGGCGGGGCGCGGCACGGTGGCATTCCGTCGAAGTGCAGGTGCGACGGTGTCGCGGCGAGCACTGCATGGCGACCCGGCTACCGAACGCAGGCCGTTCGCCCACGCTGACGATTCCGATCGGGCGCTTTCCGACATCGGGCTCCGACGCCGAAGCCCGTCCTTCTCGTGAAAATGACCGGAAAGTGACAGCGGGCGGCCGACTCTCGAGCTATCTTTTTTGCGCGCATGAGCGCGGTCGTTTCGCATTTGGAGAAAGATATGTTTTGCTGCGCAGGGATATTTAAAAGAGACTCGTCCTGGTCCTCGGAGTCAAGACCCGGCATCGTTGTTACGGTTTCTCGGCTCCTCCACAAAAGTACCCGGCGCAGCAGGGTGAGTACCGACGATCTGCTTAGAACGCTGCGTGCTGTCCAATCAACCGCAAAGTTCTATCAAGTGAACGGGATCAACCTCGATGAGGACGCTATAAGTGCGGTCTCCCGCAACATCACCTCCGTACGCGGCGTGTTGGAGGATCAGAATTCGGCGATGTTCGAGATCAAAGATGCCTTGCTGGACAAGATCGAGAAAGAAATACAGTCGTTGAAGCAAATACAGTCGTTGAAGCCGTTCCAGATACCGCGAGCGTCGGTCAAGCAGCACATGCCGCCTTCCCGTCGAGGAAACGATGCACCGACCGCGTCAGCCCCGGCCGGCGTGCGCGATAAGCCGATACTCGTGATCCCGCGGCCGACACTGAACGAGCACACCACACAGCCAAACTTTCGAAAAAACGATGTGGAAGCGATTCGCGCTTCGCGTCTGCCGGCCGACGAGGCGGTTGATCAACGTGACGCGCAAACGTTTCGGCTCACGGCGCCCGGTGTGTACGACGCTATCTTGTCCGGTTCCTCGACCCGAGCCGCTGACCAAGAGGTCCGTCGGTAGGCCGCGCCGACACGGCCAATAAGTAAGTACTCGATCACGACCGCACGGGACGAAACGTCGCAAATCCCTACATAGCAGGAGCGAACGCACACGCAATCCGTCAAAACCGTGCACTATTAGCGTTTTGCCGCACCCGCAACGCGCCGCGCAGCCACGCGGCGCCCTTCGACGTCCGTTTCACGTTCACCGTTCCAGACCGCGAGTCACGCCCATGACGAATCAGCCTACCCAGACCGCAGCCGAGCGCCCCGTCGACATGATCATCTTCGGCGGCGGGGGCGACCTGGCCGCCCGCAAGCTGTTGCCCGCGCTCTACATGGCGCACCTGCACCGCAACCTGCCGCCCGATACGCGGATCATCGCGGTCGGCCGCCGCGACTGGGGCATCGACGGCTATCGGCAGTTCATGGACGAGCAGTCGCGCCCGTTCATCGACGAAAAGGCATTCGACGCCGACGCGTGGAGCCGCTTCCTCGACCTGTTCCAGTACGTGCTGATCGACGTGAACGCGCCGCAGGACTACGCGCGCCTCGCCGACGCGGCGCGCGGCGACGCGATCCGCGTGTTCTATCTGTCGACGTCGCCGGAGCTGTTCACGACGATCTGCGACAACCTGTCGGCCGCGCATCTGGTCGACGCGCACTCGCGCGTCGTCCTCGAAAAGCCGCTCGGCCACGATCTCGCGTCCGCGAAGGCGATCAACGATTCGGTCGGCAAGCATTTCGAGGAATCGCAGATCTACCGGATCGACCACTATCTGGGCAAGGAAACGGTGCAGAACCTGATGGTGCTGCGCTTCGGCAATCCGATCTTCGGGCCGCTGTGGCAGGCGCCGAGCATCCGCAGCGTGCAGATTACCGTCGCGGAGACGGTCGGCGTCGGCAGCCGCGCGGGCTTCTACGACCATACGGGCGCGCTGCGCGACATGGTGCAGAACCACCTGCTGCAGCTGCTGTGCATCGTCGCGATGGAGCCGCCGGTGTCGCTCGACCCCGACGCGGTGCGCGACGAGAAGCTGAAGGTGCTGCGCTCGCTGCGGCCGATGTCGCTGTCCGACGTCGCGCGCGACACGGTGCGCGGCCAGTACACGGCCGGCGCGGTCGACGGCCAGCCGGTCAAGGGCTATCTCGAGGAAGACAACGTGCCGCCGGACAGCCGCGCGGAAACCTTCGTCGCGCTGCGCGCGTACATCAACAATTGGCGCTGGGCGAACGTGCCGTTCTTCCTGCGCACCGGCAAGCGGCTGCAGCGCCGCCAGTCGGAGATCGTGATCGAGTTCGCCGACATGCCGTTCTCGATCATCCCGAGCGGCCCGCGCCACTACAGCAACCGTCTGGTGATCCAGCTTCAGCCGGAAGAATCGATTCAGCTGCAGATGCTCGCGAAGGAGCCGGGCAGCGGGATGAACATGGTGCCGGTCAGCCTGAACCTCGACCTGCAGCAGGCGATTCCGGAGCGCCGCGCGGAAGCGTACGAGCGGCTGCTGATCGACGTGATCCGCGGGCGTCTCACGCACTTCATGCGTCGCGACGAGCTCGAAGCCGCGTGGACGTGGGTCGAGCCGATTCTCGACGGATGGAAGCAGCTCGGCGATCGGCCGCGCCTGTATACGGCCGGCACGTTCGGGCCCGCGGCATCGTCGGCGCTGCTCGCGCGCGACAACATGTCGTGGGCCGAAGAGGCATGACGACACACGACCGCGCATGAGCGCGCGCCGCCGGCATCGATGCCGCGCGGCGCGTTATCGGGCAGCCGCAGCGCGCGCCGCGGCTGCCGTCGTCATGGCGGCGACATCCACGCGGCCTTGCGTCGCGCCCCCGCTTCGCCGCTGCCCGCACCGCCGCCGAGCGCGTCGACGAGGTAATCGACGAACGACGCGATCCGCGACGAAATCGCGGTATTCCGGTAATACACCGCGTGAATCGGCTGCCGCACGTCGAGCGTCTGCCGCGCGAGCACCGGCACGAGCCGCCCGGCATCGCGATCGTGCGCAGTCATGAAGTCGGACAGACAGACGATCCCCGCCCCTTCCAGCGCGAGCTGCCGCAGCGTCTCGCCGCTCGACGACCACACGTCCGGCTCGATGCGGTACGGCTCGCCGTCGGTGCCGAGGATCGGCCATACGTTCAGCGATTCGGGCTGTGTGAAGCCGAGCAGCGTGTGCTTGCGCAGATCGTCGACCTTGCGCGGCAGCCCGCGCGCTTCGACGTAAGCGGGACTCGCGAGGATGCGCACGCGGCTGCTGCCGACACGGCGGCTGTGCAGCGTCGAATCCTTGAGCCGTCCGATCCGGAACGCGACGTCGGTGCGCCGCTCGAGCAAGTCGATGATTCCCTCGTTGCTGTTCAGCTCGAGCTCGACCTTCGGAAACCGTTCGCGGTAGCCGCGCACGAGCGGCACGATCACGTGCAGCATGAACGGCGTCGCGGCGTCGACGCGCAGCCGCCCGGACGGCATCTCGCGCCGCGCGAGCATCTGTTCCTCCGCATTCTCGACCGACTCGATGATCGCGCGCGCGTCCTGCAGGAACGCGCGCCCTTCTTCGGTCAGCTCGAGCCGGCGCGTGGTCCGGCGCAGCAGCGTGGTCTTCAGCTTCTCCTCGAGCCGCCCGAGCGTGCGGCTCGCTGCCGACACGGTGACGTCGAGCTGCTGCGCGGCAGCGGTGATCGAGCCGGTGTCGACCACGGCGGCAAAGGCCTGGAGTTCGTCGAGCGTGATCTTCATTGTTGACCTGGAATCAAAACAATTTGGTTTATAGACCAGTTTTTCAGCAAAAGTAAAGCCGGCACACTGCGATCCGCCCTTACCGGAACCAGGATCCCATCATGCCACTCGCCCTGCTTGCGCTGACCATCAGCGCGTTCGCCATCGGCACGACCGAATTCGTGATCGTCGGGCTGATTCCGACGATCGGCGCCGATCTCGGCGTCAGCCTGCCGTCGGCCGGCCTGCTCGTCAGCCTCTATGCACTCAGCGTCGCGATCGGCGCGCCGCTGCTCACCGCGATGACCGGCCGCGTGCCGCGCAAGACGCTGCTCGCCGCGCTGATGGCGCTGTTCACCATCGGCAATCTCGTCGCGTGGCAGGCGCCCGGCTACGCGTCGTTGATCGTCGCGCGCATCCTCACCGGCCTCGCGCACGGCGTGTTCTTCTCGGTCGGCTCGATCATCGCGACCACGCTCGTGCCGAAGGACAAGGCCGCGAGCGCGATCGCGACGATGTTCAGCGGCATGACCGTCGCATTCGTCGCCGGCATCCCGCTCGGTACGTTCATCGGCCAGCACTTCGGCTGGCGCGCGACGTTCCTGATCGTCGCGCTGTTCGGCCTCGTCGCGTTCGTCGGTGCGGTCGCGTTCGTGCCGCGCGGGCTGCCGCGGACGCCGCCGGCGCCGCTCGCGCGCCAGTTCCGCGTGCTCGCGCAGCCGCGCCTGCTGCTCGTCTATGCGATGACGGCGGTCGGCTACGGCGGCTCGCTGATCGCGTTCACGTACATGGCGCCGCTGCTCGAGCAGATCGCCGGCTTCACGCCGTCGCAGGTCAGCCTCGTGCTCGTCGGCTACGGCGTGTCGGTCGCGTTCGGCAACGTGTGGGGCGGCAAGCTCGCGGACCGCGTCGGCCCGGTGAAAGCGCTGAAGCGAATCTTCCTGCTGCTCGCGCTCGTGCTGCTCGCGCTGACGTTCACCGTTCATGCGAAGTGGCTCGCGGTGCTCACGATGCTCGCGTGGGGCGCGGTCGCGTTCGGCAACGTGCCGGGCCTGCAGGTGTACGTCGTCAAGCAGGCGCGCCACTTCGCGCCGGATGCCGTCGACGTCGCGTCGGGCTTCAACATCGCGGCGTTCAACCTCGGCGTCGCGGGCGGCTCGTCGCTCGGCGGCCTGATCGTCGCGAACGTCGGCCTCGGCCACACGCCGTGGATCGCCGCGGTCGTCACGCTCGGCGCATTCGCGCTGACCGCGCTGAGCGGCCGGCTCGACCGCGGCGCGGGACTGCCGGAACGCACGGCCGAGCCGGTCGAACTCGCGCACTGACCCCGATCGCATACAGGAGCACATCGACATGAACGCACCGACCCGACGTCCGCCGTTCGCGGGCAAGACGTACGAAGTCCGCTACGACGGCCTGACCGCGGTCAACGCGTATGCGGACGACGGCATCCGCCTGCGCTACGAGATCACCGAAGGTCCGTTCGCCGGCGCGAAAGGCGAAGTCGCGTACACGTGGCAGCACGTCGCCGGCGACGTCTATGCAATCTCGTGGCAGGAAGCCGACCGCGCGACGGTCGTGCACATCGACGATTTCGCGGGCGGCACGTCGCGCGCGTTCTTCACCGCGCCGTCGCTCGATTTCTACCGGCTCGACGGCAGCCTGCGCCCACTCTGAACGGAGCAACACGATGTCCACGTCACTCGACAAACTCGCCGACGGCGGCTTCAGCATCGGCATCGAACTGCCGCTCGACAACGACTGGTCGCCCGCCGGCGACGCGAAGCGGCAGCGCGACGGCCGGCGCCCCGGCGTACCCGACATGGAAAACCATGCGGCACTCGCGCAGCTCGCGGATACGCTCGGCTTTCGCGCGCTGTGGGTGCGCGACGTGCCGGTGTACGACCCGGCGTTCGGCGATGCCGCGCAGGTATTCGAAACGTTCTCGTATCTTGGCTACCTCGCCGGCATCACGCGCGACATCCTGCTCGGCACCGCAGCCGTCGTACTGCCGCTGCGCGAGCCGCTGCTGACGCTGAAATCGGCGGCGACGATCCAGGAACTGAGCGGCGGCCGGCTGCTGCTCGGCGTCGCGAGCGGCGACAGGCCGGTCGAATATCCGCTGTTCGGCCGCGACTTCGCATCGCGCGGCGCGAACTTCCGCGACCAGATCGCGCTGCTGCGCGACGGCGCGCGCACGCATCTGCCGGCCGGCCTCGACGTGCTGCCGGCCGCACGCTCGCCGATCCCGCTGCTCGTCGCCGGCCTCGCGCAGCAGACGCCCGAATGGATCGGCGAACACATGGACGGCTGCCTCGCGTATCCGGGCACGCCGGCCGATCACCGGCAGCGCGCGGCGAACTGGCGCGCGGTCGCCGGCGACAAGCCGTACGTGAGCTTCATCCACCTCGATCTCGCGGACGATCCGCACGAGCCGCTGCAGCGTCATCGTTTCGGCGCACGCGCCGGACGCATCGCGTTGACGGAAGAACTGGCGTCGATGCGCGACGCGGGCGTGCGGCACATCGGGCTGCATTTCCGCCGCAACCGCCGTCCGCTCGACGAGACGATCGCCGAGATCGCGTCGGACGTGCTGCCGCTGTTCCATCCGGATGCGAGCGCAACGACGCGCGTCGCGTGACGGCTGCGCCGTTGCCGCACAGCTCGGCTGACGCGCACACCGATACTTGATTCGAAGTCAAATATTTTTGACCTCTACGAGCGTTTATCTCATCAGTCGGACGCGCCAGAATGAACCGCATATCGAAACCGCTTCACCTTTTCCAGGAGCCCATGATGAGCAAGATTCCCGCATTCGGCCTCGGCACGTTCCGGCTGCAAGGCCAGGTCGTGATCGATTCGGTGCGCAACGGCCTCGAACTCGGCTATCGCGCGATCGACACCGCGCAGATCTACGGCAACGAAGCCGAAATCGGCGAAGCGATCGCCGCGTCGGGCGTGCGCCGCGACGACCTGTTCGTCACCACCAAGATCTGGGTCGACAACTACGCGCCGGACAAGCTCGTGCCGAGCCTCGAGGAAAGCCTGCGCAAGCTGCGCACCGACCGCGTCGACCTGACGCTGATCCACTGGCCGGCGCCGGACAACGGCGTGTCGGTCCGCACGTTCATGACCGCGCTCGCCGACGCGAAGGCGCAAGGCCTCACGCGCGAGATCGGCATCTCGAACTTCAACATCGCGCTGACGAAGGAAGCGATCGACGCGGTCGGCAAGGATGCGATCGCCACGAACCAGATCGAGCTGAGCCCGTACCTGCAGAACCGCAAGCTCGTCGAGTTCCTGAAGAGCGAAGGCATTCACGTGACGTCGTACATGACGCTCGCATACGGCAAGGTGCTCGGCGACCCGGTGCTCGGCGCGATCGCGCAACGTCACCATGCGACCCCGGCGCAGGTCGCGCTCGCGTGGGCGCTGCAGCTCGGCTACTCGGTGATTCCGTCGTCGACGAAGCGCGAGAACCTGGCGAGCAACCTGCTCGCGCAGACGCTGCGGCTGACCGACGACGACCTCGCGCAGATCGCCGCGCTCGAGCGCAACGGCCGCGAAGTCGATCCGGCCGGCCTCGCGCCGCTGTGGGACTGAACGCGCACACCGCCGCCGCTTCCGATTCGATCCGCACGCGGCCGACCGGCCGCGGCACTGACAGGACATCCGACATGAACCACGATCCGCTTTTCCAACCGCTGCAGCTCGGCGCGCTGACGCTGCCGAACCGCATCGTGATGCCGCCGATGACGCGCTCGCGCGCGACGCAGCCCGGCGACGAAGCCAACGAACTGATGGCCGCGTATTACGCGCAGCGCGCGAGCGCCGGCCTGATCGTCAGCGAAGGCACGTATATCGCGCCGCTCGGCAAGGGCTATGCATGGACGCCGGGCATTCATACGCGCGCGCAAGTGGCCGGCTGGCGCAAGGTGACGGATGCGGTGCACGCGGCGAACGGCCGCATGTTCGCGCAGCTGTGGCACGTCGGCCGGCTCAGCCATACGAGCCTGCTCGGCGGCCGGCAGCCCGTGTCGTCGTCGCCGCTCCAGGCGAAGGGCGTCAACGTGTTCATCGCCGGCGAAGACGGCAGCACGCCGGGCTTCGTGCAGGCATCCGAACCGCGCGCACTGTCGATCGACGAGATCCGCGAGGTCGTCGACCAGTATCGCGCCGCCGCGCGCAACGCGATCGACGCGGGCTTCGACGGCGTCGAACTGCACGGCGCGAACGGGTACCTGGTGAACCAGTTCATCGATTCGAACGCGAACACGCGCACCGACGAATACGGCGGTTCGCTCGAAAACCGGCTGCGCTTCCTGCGCGAAGTCGCGCAGGCGCTGATCGAAGGCACCGGCGATGCGTCGCGCGTCGGCATCCGGCTCGCGCCGCTGACCACGCTGAACGGCTGCGTCGACGACGATCCGGAAACCACGTACGTCGCCGCCGCGAAGCTGCTCGGCGAACTCGGCGTCGGCTATCTGCACATCGCGGAAGCCGACTGGGACGATGCGCCGGTGATGCCGGTCGAGTTCAAGCAGAAGCTGCGCGCCGTGTACCGCGGCGTGATGATCTACGCGGGCAAGTACACGGCCGGACGCGCGCGAGAAGCGCTCGCCGCCGGCTGGGCCGACCTGATCGCGTTCGGCCGCCCGTTCGTCGCGAACCCCGACTTGCCCGAGCGCCTGCGCGCCGGCGCGCCGCTCGCGCAGCACGACCGCAATACGCTGTTCGGCGGCGGCGAGCGCGGGCTGACCGACTATCCGACGCTCGCGCAGGCAGCGGCGTAAACGACGACACGGGAGAGTGTTGCGATGAAAGCATTCGTCATCGGCGCCGCGCTGGCGGCGCTCCTGCCGTTCGCGGCCGCGCACGCCGAAACCGCCACGCCCGCGGCCGACTGGTATCCGTCCGCGTACGGCGCGAACGACGAGATCGGCGCGGCGAACCTGCTGACGCCCGACGTCGTCAGACAGGCGGTCGCGCTCGTGAAAACCGGCAACACGTATCCGCTCGCGGTGCCGGTCGACAAGAATCTGCCGGCGTTCCGCCACCGCAGCTTCCGGCTGTACAACGTGCAGGTCGGCCAGCAGGCCGGCAAGAGCGTCGGGCCGAACAAGTTCACGTTCAACGACGAACTGGTCAACGCATGGACCGGCGTCGGCACGCAGTTGAACGGCATCGGCCATATCGGCATCGACAACGTGTACTACAACGGCAATCGCGCGGCCGATTTCGTGACCGTCGACGGCGTGAAGAAGCTCGGCGTCGAGAAGGTGCCGCCGATCGTCACGCGCGGCGTCGTGCTCGACATGACCGCGTACTACGGCAAGCCGATCGTGCCGGGCGGCACGGAGTTCACCGTCGCGGACATCCAGGCGGTGCTGAAGAACGAAGGGCTGGCGCTGCGCAAGGGCGACGTCGTGCTGTTCAACACCGGCTGGCTCGAGCTGATCGGCAAGGACGACGCGCAGTTCCTCGGCGTCGAGCCGGGCATCGGGATGGAAGCGGCGAAGTGGCTCGCCGATCAGGGCATCGTCGCGTTCGGCGGCGACACGTGGGCGTCGGAGGTCTACCCGAACCCGCACGGCCGCGACGAATTCCCGATCAATCAGTACATGCTCGCGAAGCGCGGGATCTACAACCTCGAACTGATCGACAGCCGCGCGCTGGTGCGCGACCGCGTGTGGGAATTCCTGTTCGTGCTCGGTCAGCCGCTGTACGTCGGCTCCACGCAGGTCAACGTCAATCCGGTCGCGATCCGCTGATCGCGATCGCGTGCCGCTGCGATCGCGGCGGGCGTCGCCGCGATCGTCCCGTCCGCCGGAACGCGCATGCGCGTTCCGGTCCTTCCGCCCACGCGTCTGCGCATTCGTTGCGCGCGCATCGATTGCGCCGATGCGCGGCTGCGTCCCCCGCATCGTCACGCGCCGCTCATCGAATCCGCATCGACAGCTCGACGTCGTCGCCGAACGGCACCGACAGATAGCCGTTTTGCGGCGAACGCACGTGCGCGAGATAGTCGGGGCTGTAGTCCGCGTTGTCGGCGACGACGAATGCGCCCGGCCTGAGCCGGCTTTCGACCAGCGCGAGAATCTCCGGATACAGCGCCTTCGCACCGTCGAGCAGCAGCAGATCGACCGTATCGGGCAGATCGGCGGCCAACGTGTGCAGCGCATCGCCTTCGCGGATCTCGACGAGATCGGCAAGCCCCGCAGCCGTCAGGTTCGCGCGCGCCCGCACGACCTTCGACGCTTCGAATTCGCTCGTGATCAGCCGCCCGCCGCCGTTGTCGCGCAGCGCGGCCGCAAGATGCAGCGTCGAGATGCCGAACGACGTGCCGAATTCGACGATCGAGCGCGCGCCGCTGCTGCGCGCGAGCATATAGAGCAGCGTGCCGGTCTCGCGCGACACGGGCAGCGGATAGTCCTTCAGCCGCGCATAAAGATCGACGTAGTCGGTCTTGCTGCGCATCAGCCGCGCCTGCTCGTCGCGCGACAGGCGGGCAAAGTCCGGGTTCGTCGCCGGCGACGACGCGTCGGCCTCGTCGAACAGCCGCGCAAGCAACGAAGCGAGCGGATCGAGAATCAGGGTGGTCATGCAGATCTCCGGTATCGGTTGAGCGCTCCAGGGCGCCCGACTAGAATATGACGAACTATTCAGGTTTTACTATTCGCATTCTCGGGCCGCTCATGACCGACCGCCGCACCACCCGGATCGCCTCACGGAAACAGCCTCGGCAGGCGCGCTCGACCCGTCTCGTCGACGACGTCCTGCAGGCCGCTATTCAGGTTTTGGAGAAAGAAGGCGCGCAGCGCTTCACGATGGCGCGAGTCGCGGAGAAGGCCGGCGTGAGCGTCGGCTCGCTGTATCAGTACTTTCCGAACAAGGCGGCCGTGCTGTTCCGGCTGCAGTACGACGAATGGCGGCAAACCGCCGACATGCTGCGCGACATGCTCGAAGACGCGCAGCAGCAGCCGCTCGAGCGGCTGCGTACGGCCGTGCGCGCGTTCATCCAGTCGGAGTGCGACGAAGCGCGGATGCGCATCGCGCTCGACGATGCGGCGCCGCTGTATCGCGACGCGCCCGAGGCGCGCGAAGCGAAAGCGGCGGCCGATCGCTGCTTCCACGCGTTCATGTGCGAAGCGCTGCCCGACGTGCCGGACGCGACGCGCGCGCTCGCCGGCGATCTGATCAAGACGACGCTCACCACCGGCGGCAAGGCGTTCTCGGAAACCGAGCGCACGCCAGACGAGATCGACCGCTACTCGGCCGCAATGGCCGACATGTTCTGCGCGTATCTCGAACGTATCGGGAAAACCCGCAGCTGACGCCCGGTCGCGGCCGACTAGCGACACCGCTCGTCCGCCCCCGAGCACCGGCCGTTGCCGCCACGACGGCAACCGGCGCCGCACTCGAATAATCGCCTTAACGGATTTCAACTAGGCGTATACACGCGTTTCTTCGCGACGAAGCCCCGCTGCACGCCGATATAAGCGCTGCGACATGCGCTGCATGCTCGTCTCCCAATGGGACGCGCCGGGCCGTTCGCCTAACCTTCGCTACGGCAAAGCGCACGTGACGAAGCGACACGCCGCGTCGCCCGCCGCGACGTCGCCGCCGGCGCTCCGATGCGCGCTCCGCGCACGAACGACGCACGGCACGCGGCGCGTCGCGACACTGCCGACTATTCCAACCCGATACGAGACAACCCTGACGACGGCTTGCAACGAGCCGTTTCAGCATGCTGATAAAGGAGCAAGCTCATGAGCGATACCCCGGTGCAGCCGACGATCGGCGTCGGCGCCGAAGAAACGGACTTCGGCACCCAGGGCGTCATCGACCGGTACTTCGGCATTTCGTCGCGCGGCAGCACGCAGCGCCGCGAGATCGTCGCGGGCGTGACCACGTTTCTCGCGATGGTGTACTCGGTGTTCGTCGTGCCCGGCATGTTCGGCAAGGCCGGCTTCGACACGAGCGCCGTGTTCGTCGCGGTCTGCATGACGAGCGCGTTCGGTTCGCTGCTGATGGGCGTGTGGGCGAAGCTGCCGATCGCGATCGGCTGCGCGATCTCGTTGACCGCATTCACCGCATTCGGTCTCGTGCTCGGCAAGGGGCTGCCGCCGACGGTCGCGCTCGGCGCGGTGTTCCTGATGGGCGTCGTGTTCACCGGCATCTCGATCACCGGCGTGCGCGCGTGGATCCTGCGCAATCTGCCCGCCGGCGTCGCGCACGGCACGGGCATCGGCATCGGCCTGTTCCTGCTGCTGATCGCGTCGAACGACGTCGGCCTCGTGATCAAGAATCCGGGCGCCGGCCTGCCGGTGTCGCTCGGCCAGATCACCGCGTTCCCGGCGATCATGTCGGTCGTCGGCCTCGCCGCGATCTTCGGGCTCGAGAAACGCCGCGTGCCGGGCGGCATTCTGCTCGTCGTCATCGCGATCTCCGCGATCGGTCTCGCATTCGATCCGGCCGTCAAATACCGCGGCATCTTCGCGCTGCCGTCGCTGAGCGCACCCGGTCATGCATCGCTGATCGGCGCGATGGACGTGCGCGGCGCGCTGTCGATGGCCGTGCTGCCGAGCGTGCTCGCGCTCGTGATGACGGCCGTGTTCGACGCGACCGGCACGATCCGCGCGGTCGCCGGACAAGCCGGCCAGCTCGACGAGCACGGCCGCATCGTGAACGGCGGCCGCGCGCTGACGGCCGATTCGGTGAGCTCGATCTTCTCCGGCTTCCTCGGCGGCGCACCGGCGGCCGCCTATATCGAGTCGAGCGTCGGCGTGGCCGCCGGCGCGAAGACGGGGCTCGCGGCTGCCATGGTCGGCCTGCTGTTCCTCGTCGTGATGTTCTTCTCGCCGCTCGCGGCGCTCGTGCCATCGTATGCGACCGCGCCCGCGTTGATGTACGTCGGGCTGCTGATGCTCGGCAGCGTGAGCAAGCTGCACATGGACGACATGGTCGACGCGATGTCGGGCCTCGTGTGCGCGGTGTTCATCGTGCTGACCGCGAACATCGTGACCGGCATCATGCTCGGCTTCTCGACGCTCGTGATCGGGCGCGTCGCAAGCGGCGAGTTCCGCAAGCTGAACGTCGGCACCGTGCTGATCGCCGTCGTGCTCGTCACGTTCTATCTCGGCGGCTGGGCGATCTGATCGACGATTCGGCCGGCGACGTCTCCTCCGCCATCTTGAAGATGGACTCGAGCCTGGAACGCATGTTTCCAGGCTTTTTTTCGTGCGTCGCACGTCGTGACGATGCGATGCGATGCCGATATGGCATGACGCCCGGCGTCGATCACGTCGATGAAGCCGGCGCTTCACGAACGACGACGATCGCTTTCGTCGTACCAGCGTCGCATCGATTACGCCGACGATTGCGCGCGCATCGATGTTTCCGCTGCACGTTCCTCTGCACGTTCCTTTTTGACAGCGAATGCCCAAACGGCATCGAACGACGATCGCGCTTTCGCTTCGCCGCAAGCACGCTGCCGGCCGCGTAGCGCGCGGTACGTCGCGCGCGGCTGCGCGGAGCACGAACCGCTTCGCGACAGGCACGACGTTTGCCTCCGATGCGCGGCCTCGCCGCGCCGTGCGGCGGGCGCGCGTCGCTTCGTGGCCGCGGCGCACGGACGGTCGGCCAGCGCCGCATTGATCGAAGGAGACGTTGTCATGGACGAGACGGACGCATATCCGCATCACGACCGCCGCCGCTTTCTCGCCGGCGTGGCGGCGGTGGCCGGCAGTGTCGCGCTGTCGGGCTGCGGTGGAGGCGGCGGAGACGGCGACGGCGGCAGCGCGCCGGGCACCGACGGCAACGCGCCGGCGCCGTCGATCGGCAATACGCCTGCGCCGAACGCGGCCGATCGCTACAACCTGCCGCGGCCGGCCTTGCCCGATCCGGCGGGCTCCGGAATCGACCACATCGTGCTCGTCACGATGGAGAACCGCTCGTTCGACCACTTCATGAACTGGGTGCCGGGCGCCGAAGGGATGCCCGCGAACCAGCAGTTCAACGATGCGTTCGGCGCCATGCACGCGCCGTTTCCGCTCGCGTCGAACACCGCGTACGGCTATCAGGCGTGCGCGTTTCAGGATCCGAATCACGGCTACGAAGGCGCACGCACGCAGCTGGCGTCGGGCGCGATGAACGGCTGGCTGCTCCGCCCGGAACCAGCCAGAACCAGGGCGACCTGCTGCCGATCGGCTATTACACGTCGAGCGATCTGCCGTTCTTCAGCGCGGTCGCGAACAGCTACACGATTGGCGATTTCTACTTCAGCGGCATTCTGACCAGCACGTTTCCGAATCGCCTCTATCTGCACAGCGGCGCGACCGACCGCCTCGACGACGGCGTCGACAACTCGTCGCTGCGCACGATCTGGGACAACCTGAGCGACGCGAACGTCGGTTGCCGCTACTACTATCACGACGTGCAGTTCACCGCGCTGTACGGCACGCGCTACGTCGGCATCTCGCATCCGTTCTCGGCGTTCCTGTCCGACGCGGCGGCCGGCACGCTGCCGTCGTTCTGCATGGTCGACCCGAGATTCGCGGGCGAGCTGCAAGGCCTTTCCGCGGACGATCATCCGCATGCGGACATTCGCGACGGCCAGGCGTTTCTCAATCAGGTCTACGACGCGCTGCGCACGAGCCCGACGTGGAGCCGCACGCTGATGATCGTCGTCTACGACGAATGGGGCGGCTTTCTCGACCACGTGGTGCCGCCGGTCAGGCCGATCAGCAACAACGAGCTCGCGGTCGGCAACGACGGCAAGCTCGGCTTTCGCGTGCCGCTCGCGCTGCTCGGCCCGCGCGTTCGTGCAGGCACGGTCACGCGCTATCCGTTCGACCCGAGTTCGATCCACGCACTGTTGCAATGGCGTTTCGGGCTGCAGCCGCTCGGCGTGCGCGGCCGCGATCCGGCGACGTTCAATCTCGCGTATGCGCTGGACTTCACCGACGCGCCGCGCACCGACGCGCCGGCGTTCAGCGTGCCGCAAGGGCCGTTCGGCGGACTGTGCGCGGGCGCGACCGCGCCGGCTCCATCAAGCTCGGTGTCCGGGATCGATCCGTCGAAAATGGCCGCCAATCCGACGACCGAGCGTTTCGCCGAGCTGCGCGCGAAAGCCACTGCGCTGGGTTTCGCGACCGGAGGCTGACGCTCACGTGTGGGCGAGCGAGGCTGCCGGAGGCGCGGCGCCGTCGCGAAGTGCCGCGCTCGGCGATCCGGAAGCGAAGCGGCTGCCGCGGTGCCGGCTCGCGGCCTCGACCATCGCGTTCGTTCGCGAGCGGTTCATACACAGCGCCGTCGGCGCCCGGCGTTGCGTTGCCCGGCATTGCGTTGCGCCGAGACCGTCGCTGCATTCAGTGCAGGGACGCGCGCAGCCCGCAGTGCGCCGCGCACCGGATACGGCGCGCGCCGGCGAAACCCTTCGCGCCATCGCGATGCGCACAGCGCGAATTTTGTCGAGCCACGATTCGGTTCGATACGGCGCTCCCGCACACATGCCGAAGCACGCGTCGCGCACGCATCGTTCAGAATGCGCAAACGAAGACCACAGGCGCGACACGTCGCTCAAGACACGGCCGCACCTTTCAACCCGACCGATGACCCGCATCCGCCACACCCTGAACATCGCGCAGCTGCAGGCGTTCGTCTCCGCCGCGCATCACAAGAGCCTGCGCGCCGCCGCGCGCGAACTCCGCGTCACGCAGCCCGCGATCACGCACACGATCCGCGAACTGGAAACGGCGCTCAACGCGGAACTGCTCATCCGCAGCGTGCGCGGCGTCGAACTCACCGCGTGCGGTCATGCGCTGCTGCCGCGCGCCGAGCAGCTGCTCGGCGACATGCGTCGCACCGTCGAAGCCGTCGAGCAGGTGAAAGGCGAGATGTCGGGGCGCGTCGCGGTCGGCACGATGCCGTCGATCGCACTGACCGCGCTGCCGCACGCGGTCACCGCGTTTCGCCGCTCGATGCCGAACGTCAGCCTGCATCTGGAGGAAGTGACGGTGCCCGACGCGCTCGCGCAGCTGCGCAACGGCACGCTCGACATCGCTGCGATGCACCATGTGCCGGCGCTCGAACGCGATTTCACGCAGTCGCCGCTGCTGTCGACCGAATTCGCGGTCGTGATGCGCGACGGTCATCCGCTCGCGCATGCGCGCCGATTAGAGGAATTGCTCGATGCGGAGTGGATCGTCACCGTCGGCGCCGAGCAGTTTCCGCACAGCGTGATGATGGCGATGTTCGACGCGCGCGGGCTGCCGCTGCCGAAGCGGCTGCTGCGCTCGCCGATGTCGTTTGCGGTCACGCTGGGGCTCGTCGCGCGCTCCGACGTGATCGGCTGCTTCACGCGTCCGCTCGCCGCGATGGTCGCGCCGCTCGGCATCCGCACGGCCGAGCTCGACGAAACCCTGCCGCGCTTCGAGCTGTCGATCATCGCGCGGCGCGACCTGCTGCCGACGCCCGCCGTGTCGCAATTCGTCACGTGCCTGCAGCGCGCGGTCAACGAAACGCTCGGCTGAATCGTTCCTTGCTCTGAAACGGCCGCGCCGCACGCTGCGCAGCCGTGGGGCCCGGTATCGGGGCATGTCCTAGGCGCCCTGCCGGTATTTTGTCTTGATAATCTTGCGCACGTCGCGCGCCCGCATCGGGCGGGCGAAACGGACAGTCCGACGCGAAGCCGCGCCGGACCGAACGCTTACGGCGCGGCACAACCGCGCACCCATCGAACAAAACGAGGAGTCACCGAGTGAAAAAGATTCTTGCGGCTGTGACCGTAGCCCTGCTCGCCGTATCGGCCGGCACCGCATACGCGAAGGACTGGACGACCGTGCGGTTCGGCGTCGACGCAAGCTACCCGCCTTTCGAATCGAAAGGCCCTGACGGCAAGGTGGTCGGCTTCGACGTCGACCTCGGCAACGAAATCTGCCGCCGCATGAACGCGAAGTGCGTGTGGATCGAGAACGACTTCGACGGGATGATTCCGGCGCTGAAGGCCCGCAAGTTCGACGGCGTGCTGTCGTCGATGTCGATGACGCCGGCGCGTCAGGAACAGATCGCGTTCTCGTCGAAGCTGTTCAACACGCCGACGCGCCTCGTCACGAAGAAGGGCGCGGGCCTGCAGCCGACGGCCGAATCGCTGAAGGGCAAGTCGATCGGCGTCGAGCAGGGCACGATCCAGGAAACCTACGCGAAGACCTACTGGGCGCCGAAGGGCGTGAAGGTCGTTCCGTACCAGAACCAGGACCAGGTCTATGCGGACCTGATCGCGGGCCGCCTCGACGGCGCGCTGCAGGACGCGGTGCAGGCCGAGATCGGCTTCCTGAAGACGCCGCGCGGCGCGGGCTTCGACTTCGCGGGCAAGGATCTCGACGATCCGAAGACGCTCGGCGAAGGCGCGGGCATCGGTCTGCGCAAGGAAGACACCGACCTGAAGGCGAAGATCGACGCGGCGATCGCCGCGATGCGCAAGGACGGCACGTACGACAAGATCGCGAAGAAGTACTTCGATTTCGACGTCTACGGCAAGTAACGCGATGCATCGGCGCGCAACTTCGCGTGCGCGCCGCCTTCGCGCAGACGGGCTCCGGCAGGCGCCCGTCTTTTTTTGCGCGCGACGAAAAGCGGTGGACACGCATGCGGACACGGCGGCCGCGACGTGATTTTTTTCGCGCCAACCCGCTGATTCGGAACGGGAAACCGGATGCGGCGGGCGCGGTTTGATGGGGCCGACGAAGGCAACGTACAATCGACGTTCCACGCACATCGGTCACTCGCGGCTGCGCCGCACTCCCCTCACCATGCAAACGCAGACCCACCCGCTGATTTCCCCCGCCATCGGCACCGAACGCCAGATCACCAGCTTCCACTACGGCCCGCGCGGCGGGAAGAAGGTCTACATCCAGTCGTCGCTGCACGCGGACGAACTGCCCGGCATGCTGGTCGCCGCGCTGCTGCGCCGCAAGATCGCCGCGCTCGAGACGGCCGGCAAACTGCGCGGCGAGATCGTCGTCGTGCCGGTGCCGAACCCGATCGGCCTGTCGCAGCACGTGTTCGGCGATCACCTCGGCCGCTTCGAGCTCGGCTCGATGCAGAACTTCAACCGCAATTTCCACGATCTCGCGGCGCTCGTGCTGCCGCGCATCGAAGGCCGGCTCACGTCCGACGCGCAGCGCAACCTGGTCGCGGTGCGCGCGGCGATGCGCGAAGCGCTCGACGAGCAGAAGCCGCGCACCGAACTCGAATCGCAGCGTCTCGCGCTGCAGAAACTGTCGTTCGACGCCGACATCGTGCTCGACCTGCACTGCGACAGCGATGCGGTGATGCACCTCTATACGAACCCGGACCTGTGGGAAGACGTCGAGCCGCTCGCGCGCTATCTGGACGCGCAGGCGTCGCTGCTCGCGCTGAACTCGGTCGGCAACCCGTTCGACGAGATCCACAGCTTCTGCTGGTCCGACTTGCGCAGCCGGTTCGGCGACCGCTTCCCGATTCCGAACGGCTCGATCTCCGTGACGGTGGAGCTGCGCAGCGAGCGTGACGTGTCGTACGAACTCGCGGAAAAGGATGCGCAGGCAATCGTCGAATACCTGACCGAGCGCGGCGTGATCGAAGGCACGCCCGCGCCGCTGCCGCCGCTCGCGCATCCGGCCACGCCGCTCGCCGGCACCGACCCGCTCGTCGCACCCGTGTCCGGCGTGCTGGTGTTCCGCACGCCGGTCGGCGCGATGATCGAGGCCGGCCAGGAAGTGGCCGACATCGTCGATCCGCTGACCGATCGCGTCGTCACGCTGAAGAGCAGCGTGGCGGGCGTGCTGTACGCGCGGCAGGTCGTGCGCTTCGCGACGGCGGGCATGGAAGTCGCGCGCGTCGCCGGCGCGACGCCGATCCGCACCGGCTCGCTGCTGTCGGCGTGAGCGGTCGGGCCGCGGAGCGTCGGGCCGTGCTCGGCCCGCGCGAAGCGTGACGGCACGCGACGGAGCACATCAACGAAATCGCCCGCTTCGCGCGGGCGATTTCGTTTTTCGACGGGTCCGGCGCAGCGGCCGGACAGTACAGCACCGCGCGATCAGAACGCGGGCACGATCGCGCCGCCGAATTTCTGCTCGATGAACTTGCGCACGTCGTTCGATTCGTAGGCCGCGACGAGCTTCTTCACCCACGGCTTGTCCTTGTCCTGCGCGCGCACCGCGATCAGGTTCGCGTACGGCCCGCGCAGATCCTCGATCGCGATCGCGTCCTTCACCGGCGTGAGCCCGGCCTTCACCGCGTAGTCGGTATTGATCGACGCGGCGTCCAGGTCGGGCAGCGCGCGCGGCAGCTGCGCGGCGTCGAGCTCGACGATCCTGATCTTCTTCGGATTCTCGACGACGTCGAGCGGCGTCGCGTTCACGCCGTTCGTGCCGACGCCCGGCTTCAGCTTGATCACCCCGTATTTCTGCAGCAGGAGCAGCGCGCGGTTGCCGTTCGACGGATCGTTCTGGATCCCGACCTTCGCGCCCGCCGGCAAGTCCTTCAGCGACTTGAGCTTCTTCGAGTAAAAGCCCATCGGCGCGGTATAGGTCAGCCCGACGTTGACGATCTTGTAGCCGCGCTGCTTGATCTGGCTGTCGAGAAACGGCTGATGCTGGAAGCCGTTCGCGTCGAGATCGCCGGCGTCGAGCGCCGCGTTCGGCTGCACGTAGTCGTTGAATTCGATGACCTTGATCGCGAGCCCTTCGCGCGCGGCGACCTTCGTCACCTCGGTCCAGATCTGCGCGTCGGGGCCGCTCATCGTGCCGACCTTCAGCGTCTGCGGATCCGCGTGCGCGGCCGGCGCCGCGAAAGCCAGCGCCGCGGCAAGCGCGCCCAGCCCGGTCAGAATCGAACGTCGCATGGTGTCCTCGTATCCCGTGTCGTGATGGAAGCGCGCATCGTGACACGGGGCCGGAACGCGACCAACCAAGCTTATTTCATGTGCATATTCCTGATCCGGATCGAAAGACCCGCGAATTCGGTATAACCGCCGGCGACGCAACCGGGCAGAATTCGGGCCTGCCTGCAGAGCGAACGTGGCTGCGAATGCGCGGAATCGCCGATGCACGTTCCGTCTGCAAGCAGGCGCCGATGTCGCATCGGCGCCACACATTCTTCATATGACACAGGCTGTCACATTCATTACGTGGCCCGCCGATAAAGTTGCCGCCGGTCCGTGAAAGCGCCCGCAGAGAGCGCCGGCACCGCAACTGGACACGCCATTACATTCGCTCGGAGAATCCTTTGAACAAGAAACTGTTGACCATCGCCATCCTCGCAGCAACGGCAGGCACGGCACACGCGCAAAGCAGCGTGACGCTGTACGGCATCATCGACGCCGGTATCAGCTATGTGAACCACAGCAAGACCGCGAACGGCGGCAGCGGCAAGCTGTTCAAGTACGACGACGGCGTTGCGCAAGGCAGCCGCTGGGGCCTGCGCGGCACGGAAGACCTGGGCGGCGGCCTGAAGGCGATCTTCGTGCTCGAAAACGGCTTCAACAGCGGCACGGGCGCACTCGGCCAAGGTGGCGCGCTGTTCGGCCGTCAAGCCTATGTCGGCCTGAGCCAGTCGCAGTACGGCACGCTGACGTTCGGCCGTCAGTACTCGTTCTCGACCGACATCCTCGGTTCCAACTACTCGACGGGCGGCAACACGGTCGCAGGCAACTACGCGTACCACGTCAACGACGTCGACCAGCTCACGTCGAGCCGCATCAACAACGCAGTGAAGTTCCAGAGCGCGAACTACGCCGGCTTCACGTTCGGCGCGTTGTACGGCTTCTCGAACTCGACCGACTTCGCGGGCGCACCGGCGACGACGTCGGGCACCACGACGACGGCCGGCTCGTCGCGCGCGTACAGCTTCGGCCTGAACTACGCGAACGGCCCGTTCGCACTCGGCGCCGCATACACGGACATCCGCTTCCCGAGCCAGGCCACGCCGGCATTCTCGACGACGATCGCGAACATCAGCACGGGCAACATCCGCGACCTGCGCACGTACGGCGTCGGCGGCCGCTACATCTTCGGGCCGGCCACCGCATGGCTGCTGTGGACGCGCACGCAGTTCACCCCGCTCGCGAGCGGCGCATCGGGCACGTTCTACAACGCGTACGAAGCCGGCCTGAAGTATGCGATCACGCCGGCGCTGTCGGCCGCTGCCGGCTACACGTACACGAACGCGACGCAGAGCGGCAGCTCGGCGCACTGGAACCAGGGCAACGTCGCGCTCGACTACGCGCTCAGCAAGCGCACGGACGTGTACGGCCTCGTGATCTACCAGAAGGCCTCGGGCAACAACGTGCAGGCGCAGATCGGCTCGAGCACGAGCTACTTCAACACGTCGGGCAACGGTTCGTCGAACCAGATCGCAGCCCGCGTCGGTATCCGTCACAAGTTCTAAAGCATCCGCTCAACCGCGGATCACGACGGCAACAAGCGCCCCGCTCCACGCGGGGCGCTTTTTTATGGGCTTTTAAGTTTCGCTTAATTCTGGGCTGAGACGATGCGTTCACCCCCCCTGTTGGCCGCCTGAGCATCGGCGGCTTTTTTTTTGAGAGCCCGACGGCGCCGCCATCGATTGCCAACAAGACAGGATCGGAGGCCATGATGATCGAAGATACCGTTTTCAGCCATCTGCACACGCTGCTCACGCACCAGCATTCGCTGCCCGTCCAGAGCTGCCGCGTGTCGGTCGAAATGCAGCGTCCGTGGGGACGCCCGTACCGGCTCGTCGAATGGACGATGCATCTCGATGCGCCCGCACGGCGACAGATCGTGCCGGCCGAGTCGACCGACGAGGAAATCGCGGAAGTCGTCGCGTCGCACGTGCCGGGCCGGCTGTACGGCGACGGCCGGCTGCAGTTCTGACGTCGTCGTCCCGCCCCGTTCGCCCATTTGACCGGTTTCGACGCCGGTTTCCGCCGTCCCGCACGCGCGGTGCGGCAGTCGGCCTCGTTTGATGCGGCCGCGAAGTCTGCTACGCTGCGCGTTTTCGTCTACGCAACACACGATGGAAAACGCATTCAACGAACGCGGCGTGACCGTCACGCGCAACGGCCTGTCGACCGCCGGGCAGGTGTTCCCGCTGCGTGACATCCGCCGCGTCGATGTCGTCAAGATCCCGAAGAACCGTGTCGTTCCGTCGCTGATCTCGCTGATCGGCGCGGCTGCCGCCGTCGCGGGCGGCATCGGCGCATCGAGCGCGGCGCTCGTCGTCGGCGTGATGCTCGTCGTCGTCGGCTATCTCGCATGGACGACGCAGGACGTCACGTATCGCCTGATGGTCGAGATGCCGGACGGCGCGCGCGAGGCACTGTCGAGCGTCGATGCCGAATTCGTCGAACGCGTCGCGCAGGTCGTGCGCGATGCGCGGGCAACGACCGCCGCCGGCTGACTTTCGCCGTCGCGCGCCGCGCGTGCGTTTCACCGTTTCACCGCTTCGCCGCCGCACTCCCGCTGCGCACGCCGACCGCCTAGTATGGAAAAGCGGCACGCCGCCGCATCGTCCGTGGAGGTCGGCATGAACGCCCAATCGCTGTCCGGCATGCTTCGCGCGCAGGAACTGCTGCTCGTGTCGATGATCCGCGCACTTCCCGTCGATGCACGCCGCGCGCTCGTCGACGTCTACTCCGAACAGCTCGCGTTCGCCGAGCAGGCCGGCCTCGAAGGTCGCGCTGAGCGCGACGCGCACGACGCGTTCGTCGCACATGCCCGCAACCTGCTGATCCGGATCGAATCGCTGTCCTAGCGGCGCCCCGCCGCGCCCGTTTTCTCCAATTTCCGGCCGCCGCGCGCATCGGCCGCGCGGGCGAACGCTCGCCGCTGCGACGCGCTTGTCGTCCTTGTATCGATAATGATTCTCATTTAGACTGGCGAAATTGTCGGTTACCTTTCAATTCGCCGTTCGCCGCCTGCCGCGCGAACGGGCCAGCCAGGTGGACGCGTCACCCAGCCAGCCTTCGGGCTCGTTTTCGTCAATGGGAGACCACCTGTGCATTGCTATCCGCTCGCCCGGCGGCCGATCTGCGCCGCGCTGTTCGGCGCGCTCGGCTTGTCCGCCGCCCCCGCTTACGCCGATTCGTCGCCGCAAAGCGCCACGCCTTTACCTGTCGCCGTCGCCGCTTCGTCGCGCGCCGATGCGGCACTGCTGGATCCGGTCACCGTCACGGCCACCCGCACCGCCACGGCGGCGAGCCGCACGGCCGCGTCGGTATCGGTGATCACCGACGACGATCTCGACGAGCAGCAGGCGACGAACATCAAGGACGCGCTGCGCTACGAACCCGGCGTCACGGTGCGACGCACCGCGTACCGCCCCGGCAGCGCCGCGCTCGGCGGCGGCCGCGACGGCGACTCGAGCATCAACATCCGCGGCCTCGAAGGCAATCGCGTGCTGCTGATGGAAGACGGCATCCGGCTGCCTTATGCATTCTCGTTCGGACCGCTCGAAGCGGGCCGCGGCGATTATTCGGACCTCGACATGCTCAAGCGCATCGAGATCCTGCGCGGGCCGGCATCGGCGCTGTACGGCAGCGACGGGCTGACCGGCGCGGTGAACTTCATCACGAAGGATCCGCGCGATCTGCTGTCGATCTACGGCCGCCCGTATTACTTCTCGCTGCGGCCGAGCTACGACTCGACCGATCGCAGCATCGGCGCGACGGTGTCGGCCGCCGGCGGCAACGATCGCGTGCAGGGCATGATCATCGCGGACGGACGGCGCGGCCACGAAATCGACACGCGCGGCAGCAACAACTCGGCCAGCACGCTGCGCACGACGTCGAACCCGCAGGACGTTTATTCCGAATCGCTGCTCGGCAAGCTCGTGCTGACGCCCACCGCACGCGACACGATCAAGTTCACCGCCGAAACCGTGCAGCGCCGCGTGAGCACCGACGTGCTGTCGGCGATCAACGCGCCGGCCACGCTCGGCCTCACGACTCGCGACCGGCTCGAGCGCAACCGCTTCAGCGTCGACTACGACTTCCGCGACGATACGTTCCGCTGGTTCCAGAACGCGCACGTGCAGTTCTACTACCAGGACGCGAAACAGGATCAATACGCGTTCGAGACGCGTGGCACGCAGCGCTCGCGTTCGCGCGACAACCAGTACAAGGAGCGCACGTTCGGCGGCGCAGCGTTCACGGAAAGCGGCTTCTCCACCGGTCCGCTCGCGCACAAGCTGCTGGTCGGCGTCGACGGCAGCGTATCGCGCGTGACGAACCTGCGCGACGGCACGGTGCCCGGCGTCGGCGAATCGTTCCCGAACAAGGCATTTCCCGACACCGACTACACGCTGTTCGGCGCATTCGTGCAGGACCGGATCGGCTACGGCCGGCTGCTCGTCACGCCCGGCCTGCGCTTCGACACGTATCGGCTCAGCGCCGCGCAGAACGATCCGCTGTTTACCGGCAAGGCCGTGTCGACGAGCGCGAACGAGCTGTCACCGCGCGTCTCGGTACTGTACGAGATCGCGCCCGCACTGATTCCGTACGTGCAGTACGCACACGGCTTCCGCGCGCCGACGCCCGATCAGGTGAACAGCAGCTTCTCGAATCCCGTGTACGGCTACACGTCGATCGGCAACCCGAACCTGAAGCCCGAAACGAGCGACACGTTCGAAGCCGGGCTGCGCGGCAAAGCGGGCACCGGCTACGGCATCGTCCGCTACAGCGCCGCCGCATTCACCGGCCGTTACCGCAACTTCATCGCGCGCACGACGATCGCCGGCAACGGCAGGCCGAACGATCCGTTCGTCTTCCAGTACGTGAACTTCGCCGACGCCCGCATTCACGGCATCGAAGGCCGCGCCGAATGGGCGATGCCGAACGGCATCACGCTGAAGACGGCGATGGCGTTCACGAAGGGTTCGACGCAGAACGACGGCGCGGCCAGCCAGCCGCTGAACACGGTCAATCCGTTCTCGGCCGTGTTCGGCGTGCGCTACGAGCCCGGCGAACGCTGGTTCGTACAGACGGATCTGCTGTTCCAGGCCGCGAAACGCGACAAGGACATCGACCGGTCCGACTGCTCGAACCGCGCATGCTTCGCGCCGCCGTCGTCGCTCGTCGTCGATCTGCGCGGCGGCTACCGCTTCAACAAGCACGTGAGCGCGACGGTCGGCATCCGCAACCTGTTCGACCGCAAATACTGGAACTGGTCGGACGTGCGCGGCATCGCGGCCGACTCGCAGGTGCTCGACGCGTATACGTCGCCCGGACGCACGGTCGCCGTCAGCATGAAGGTCGATTTCTGACGCGCGTCGCTCGCGTTGCCCATCCCAACCGTCCCATGAAGGAGTTCGACATGATGCAATCCGCCGTTTCCGGTCAGCCGGCCGCACCGGCGCGCTCGGCCGCTGCGCTGCGCGACGCGTTCGTGAAGCTCAAGGCCGAGCGCCGGCTGCGCAACCGCGACGTCGCGCAGGCGCTCGGCGTCAGCGAAGGCGAAGCGCTCGCCGCGTTCGTCGGCGAACACGTCGTGCGCCTCGACGCGCGCTTTCCGGCGATGTTCGAGGAAATGCCGCGTCTCGGCCGCGTGATGGCGCTCACGCGCAACGATGCGGCCGTGCACGAGAAGGACGGCCGCTATGCGCAGATGAGTCATGACGGCCCCGTCGGGCTCGCGCTCGGCGACATCGATCTGCGCATCTTCTATCGACACTGGGCGTCCGCGTTCGCGGTGCACGACGAAACCGCGCACGGCCCGCTGAAGAGCCTGCAGTTCTTCGACGCGCAAGGTCATGCGATTCACAAGGTCTATCTGCGTGCGCACAGCGATCATGCGGCCTACGGCGCGTTCGTCGAGCGCTGGCGTGCCGCGTCGCAAACGCCCGGCCTCGACGTCGCGCCCGCGGTGCCGAAGACGCCCGAGCGCGCGGACACCGACATCGACGTCGCGGGTTTCCGCGCCGCGTGGGACGCGATGACCGACACGCACCAGTTCTTCGGGATCACGCAGCGCTTCGGCGTCAGCCGGATGCAGGCGCTGCGTCTCGCGGATCCGCGATACGCGTATCCGGTCGAGCCCGCGCATGCGCTGCGCCACGTGCTCGAGCGTGCCGCGCAGAGCGGCCAGCCGATCATGGTGTTCGTCGGCAACGCGGGAATGATCCAGATCCATACGGGGCCGGTCGCGAACGTGCGTGAAGTCGGCGCGTGGATCAACGTGCTCGATCCGGGCTTCAACCTGCACGTGCGCGAGGACATGATCGCCGCCGCGTGGGTCGTGAAGAAGCCGACGAGCGACGGCATCGTCACGTCGCTCGAACTGTTCGACCGTCGGCGCGAGCACGTCGCGCTGCTGTTCGGCGAACGCAAGCCCGGCAAGCCCGAGCGCGACGACTGGCGCTCGCTGGTCGCGGCACTGCCGCCGGCGGGCCGCGGAGACGCGCGATGAGCGCGCGACCGTTCGCGCCGCGGCGCCGCGCACTGCTGGCGCGCACACTTGCCGGCGCGCTCGCCGGCGCGGTGGCCGGCCGTGCGTTCGCGCAGGCCGAGCCGAAGCGCGTCGTCGTGATCGGCGGTGCGCTCGCGGAAACCGCGTTCGCGCTCGGCGGCGCGTACACGCGCAGCTATCGGCTCGTCGGCGCCGACACGACGTGCACTTATCCCGATGCCGCAAAGCAGCTGCCGAAGGTCGGCTATCAGCGCGCACTGTCGGTCGAAGGACTGCTGTCGCTGCGGCCCGACCTCGTGCTCGCATCGGCGGAAGCCGGGCCGCCGGCCGCAATCGCGCAGATCAAAAGCGCGGGCGTCGCGGTGACGACGTTCGACGAGCGCCACGATGCCGATTCGGTGCGCGCGAAGATCGCAGGCGTCGCGCGTGCACTCGACGTGCGCGATGCGGGTACCGCGCTGCTGCAGCGCTTCGATCGCGACTGGCAGGCCGCGCGCGACGCAGTGGCCGCGCGGCCGCCCGGCGGCGCGCAGCCGCCTCGCGTGCTGTTCGTGCTGAACCACACCGGCAACCAGGCGCTCGTCGCCGGCCAACGCACGGCCGCCGACGCGATGATCCGCTACGCAGGCGCACGCAACGCGATGCAGGGCTTCGATCACTACAAGCCGCTGACGACCGAAGCGCTCGCCGCGGCCGCGCCGGACGTCGTGCTGATTTCCGACGAAGGGCTCGCGGCCGTCGGCGGCCGCACCGCGCTGCTGGGCGCACCCGGTTTCGCCGCGACGCCGGCCGGCCGTACGCAGCGCGTGGTGTCGCTCGATGCACTGTTGCTGCTCGGCTTCGGTCCGCGGCTGCCGCTCGCAGTCACGACGCTGCATCGGCGTCTATCCGACGCGCTCGCCTGATTGCGGAGCGTCCGATGCCGGCTTCCGTTTCGCGTTTCCCTGCGGTGCCGCATGCGGCGCGTATCGGCGCGTCGCGCCGCGCGGCACCGTTCGCGCTGTCCGTGCTCGTCGTCCTCGTGTGCGCGATGTCGATCGTCGCGCTGTGCATCGGCGCGTACCGCATTCCGCTCGCACAGGCCTGGGCGGCGCTGAGCGGCGACCCGACCGCGCAGCAGGCGCGCGCGGTGCTCGTCGGCATCCGCGCGCCGCGGGTCGTGCTCGCGCTGCTCGTCGGCGCCGGCTTCGGCGCGGCCGGCGCCGCGATGCAGG
>NZ_CABVPR010000010.1 GCF_902499135.1 Burkholderia dolosa | reverse complement strand
GCGGCTGGCAGGATTCGAACCCACGACCCCTTGGTTCGTAGCCAAGTACTCTATCCAACTGAGCTACAGCCGCACGCGATACAACTTCTACAACTTCGAACTGAAAGGGCCTTCGGTTTGGAAGGCCCTCGAAAAGGTGGCGCGGCTGGCAGGATTCGAACCCACGACCCCTTGGTTCGTAGCCAAGTACTCTATCCAACTGAGCTACAGCCGCACGCAGAAGCGAAATTATAGCAGGGTTGTATAAAAAGGGAAGCCTTATTCTCAAATTGCGCCGCGCGGCCTTGCCGGACGCGCGTTCGTGTACCCTTGAAACATCGACCATCCCTGCATCGAACCTGCATCATGAACAAGGCGTTTGTCAAAGAATCGGACGGCGACGATGACGATTTCGACTCGACCCAGCCTGCGATTCCAGCCGGCGCGAAAAACTACATCACGCCCGCCGGGCACAAGCGGCTGAAGGACGAGCTGCTGAATCTGATCGACGTCGAGCGTCCCGAAGTCGTTCGACTCGTGTCGTGGGCCGCGTCGAACGGCGACCGATCCGAGAACGGCGACTACATCTACGGCAAGCGGCGGCTACGTGAGATCGATCGGCGCATCCGCTTTCTGACGAAACGACTCGATCTCGCCGAAGTCGTCGACGCGAGCCGGCAGGAAAACACCGATCAGGTTTTCTTCGGCGCGACCGTCGACTACGCGACGCCGGACGGCGACGAGCACACGATCACAATCGTCGGGATCGACGAAGTCGATCTCGATCGCGGTCACGTCAGCTGGATCTCCCCGATTGCGCGTGCGCTGATCAAGGCGAAGGTCGGCGATACCGTCACGCTGATGACGCCGGCCGGCCCGCAGCCGATCGACGTGCTCGACGTCCGCTATCCGGCAGCGGGCGAAGACTGACCGCCACCGGTCTCGACGCGTCGCGGAAACGAAAAAGCGCCCCGGAAGGGCGCTTTTTCATACATGCGCGCGCAGGGCACGCCCGCCGCGACGATGCTCAGAAGCGGTGGCGCATGCCGGCCGTCACCGCGATCTGCTTGTTCGTCGACGACGCGGCGCCCAGCCCGTTGATATTCGCGCCGATCGCAAGGCCATCCGAATTCACGCGCTGGTATTCGCCCTGCAGGTACAGGTCGGTGCGCTTCGACAGAGCGTAGTCGGCCTGCAGATTGAACTGGTGCCAGCTCGGCTTCTGGCCGTCGAGGCGGCCGTCGGTGTACGTGTACGAGCCCGCCAGCGAGAATGCCGGGGTCAGCGCGTAGCGGCCGTTCACTTCGTAGTTGTTGAAGCGCGTGCTGCCCGTCAGCGGAATGCCGGCCGACACGCCGGACTGGCCGGCGCTGATTCCGGCGGAATCGGTGAGGCGCGTCTGCGTGAACACGAAGCCGGCCGTCGCGGGTCCAAATGCGTAGTTGAGGCCGGCGCCCCACGTGCGCTGTCGGCTTGCCGCGAACGTCCAGTCGCCGGCCACGGCGCCCGGATCGCTGGCCGCGAGCGCCAGCGAGTTGATGTTGTTGTTCAACTGCATGTACGCGGCGGCGAGGTTGAAGCCCATGAAGCTGTACGACGCGCCGACGCTGTATGCGCGATTGTTCGAGAAGTCGGTCGAATTCGAGAAGCCGTACAACGCGCCGAACTTGAGCCCGCCGTAATTCGCGCTCTGATACTTGACCGAATTGTTGATCCGGAACGAGTTATTCAGGTTGTCGTTGTCGAACGGATGCGCGAACTGCGTGCCGCCGTATTGCGTGCCGGTCAGCGACAGCGGGCCGAGGAAATCGACGACGCTGTCGTACTGACGACCGAGCGTCAGAGACCCGTAGCCGTTGTGCGCGAGACCGACGAACGCCTGCCGGCCGAATTCGCGGCCATTCTGCTTCAACGTGCCGTTGTTGATTCCGAAGCCGTTTTCCAGCGTGAAGATCGCTTTCATTCCGCCGCCGAGATCTTCGGTGCCGCGCAGGCCCCACCGGCTGCCGTTGATCGAGCCGGTCGTTTGCTGCCACGCGCTGTGGCCGTGCTGGTTATTCGTATAGGTAATACCGGCGTCGATCAGTCCATACAGCGTGACACTGCTTTGCGCGTGGGCGGAGGCGGCGAACATGCCGGACAACGCTGCGACGATCAGGGTCTTTTTCATGGATTTGTCTCCGAACAGGATGATGTCGATCGAACCTGCTGCTGACGTCGGCGGGCAACGCGGAGAGCGCGCCGAAAAAGGACGAGAGGCCCGTGTCAGAATCCGTTTGCAGTGTATGGAGCCATCGTTGCGCCGGCCAAAACCGCTTTAAGCAATAGTGAATTTTGGATCACGCAAAAATGCGGGTGTACGCCGGAAGCCTTGTGCGACAACGGTTCGCTGCGGCGCAGCGAGAATCGCAGTGATCGCGATCGCGTGCTCGTCGTTGCGCGATCGCGACAGGCGCTCAGGCGCGCGTGCACGCGGCCGTAGCGCGATTATTGACGCTTCGGCAATAGAGGTTTGTGTACAGCATGGATAATGAAAGGATGTTCTCTCGCTATACTGCGATCTCTGCTTTCCGAAGCAGACTTTTTCGTTGACGGAAAAGATCTCCAAACCTTTGTCGGCGCGACTTCCCAGTCGCGCTTTTTTTTGCCCCGCGTTTCCGCCCGCGTGCGGGCTAGCGCCGCTTCCGCTTGCCCGTCGGCGCCGTTTCGTCAACGTCGGTGCGAGTCGGCGTGTAGGTCCAGTCTTCCATCACGTAATGACGCGCGTCCAGCGGCGACGCCAGCAGGTTCTGCCAGTGATCGCCGTGCCACGTCGTGTCGAACTCGGTGTCGCATGGCGCTTCGCGCGCAGTTTCGGCCAAAGCACGGGACTTGCGACGGACGCGCCCGAGCCGGCTCGCGAGGTGCCTGATTCCGTCCAGCCACATGGCGTTCTCCCTCTGTCGGCATAGTGTCAGCATCGCAACGTCCCAGGATTTCCGCAACCCGGAAAAAACCCGAGGATTTTACCGACTCCGTGTGAAGCCGGTAGGTTTTTCAGCATCGGTATTATCGGTGATCCGATCCCGGTAATATTGACAGGTTTTAAGCGCGAATCGATTAATAAAAGGGACTCGGGTACCGATCCCAACCGTATTAGCATTTTTCCGATAAAGCGCACGCCAAAAATTTCTTGACGTGCCCGGATTGTCCAATTTATAAAGTGAGCACTCGTCCTCGGGCAGCGGGCTGGCAAGGTTGCTGGAGCGATGCTTCCGGGATTTCGGGAAACGGCTATAAAAAGTAGCTTTTTTGATCTAATCGAGTGGGGAACGAAGGTATGGATACCGGTATCGTGAAATGGTTTAACGATGCTAAAGGTTTTGGCTTTATTACGTCGGACAATGGTGGCGAGGACTTGTTTGCGCACTTTTCCGAAATCCGGATGGACGGCTTCAAAACGCTGAAGGAAAACCAGCGTGTTTCGTTCGATGTGAAAGTCGGGCCGAAAGGCAAGCAGGCAGCGAATATCCAGGCGATCTGACGCGCCGCACACTGCCGATCACGTCCGGCCCCCGCATTGCGGGGGCTTTTTGCTTTTGAAGCCGACGGAAACCGGAAGCCCGGTGAAGCGGCCGATTCGGGCTGGCCGCGAACGCGTATGCCGGTGCATACTCACGGAAGCTTCGTTTATGTGCCTTTTCAATGCCCGATTCCAGTCTGTCCGATCCCGCCAGCGAACAGCCGCTCGTCTTCGTCGACCTTGAAACCACCGGCGGTTCGTCCGCCGAGCATCGCATCACCGAAATCGGGGTGGTCGAAGTCGGCCCGCTCGGTGTGTCGACGTGGACCACACTCGTCAATCCAGGGCAGTCGATTCCGCCGTTCATTCAGCAACTGACCGGTATTTCCGACGCGATGGTCCGCGACGCGCCGTCGTTCGCGTCGCTTGCGCCCGCGCTGTTCGAGCGGCTCGACGGCAAGCTGTTCGTTGCGCACAACGCGAGCTTCGATCGCGGGTTTTTGCGGGCGGAATTCGAGCGCGCCGGCTATGCGTTCAATCCCGACGTGCTATGTACCGTGCGGCTGTCGCGTGCGCTATTCCCTCGGGAAGCGCGGCATGGTCTCGACGCGCTGATCGAGCGGCATGGCCTCGTTCCCTCAGCGCGGCACCGCGCGTTGGCGGACGCGGACCTGCTGTGGCAGTTCTGGCGGCAACTGCACGAGATCGTTCCGCTCGAGCGGCTGCGTGACCAAATCGCGCGCACGACGCGGCGCTTCCGTCTGGCGGGCGATCTGACCGAAGCGTGGCTCGATACGGCGCCGGCCGGCTGCGGCGCGTATGCGCTGTTCGGCGAGAACGACGAGCCGCTTTACGTCGGCCGTAGCGTGCGCGTGCGGCAGCGGCTGCGTGCGTTGCTGACCGGCGAGCGGCGATCGTCGAAAGAAATGCGGCTTGCGCAGCAGGTGCGGCGCGTCGAATGGCGGGAGACCGGCAATGAACTCGGCGCGATGCTGGCCGAAGCACAATGGATCGCCCGCCTGCGTCCGTCGTACAACCGCCGTCCGGCGGTTGACACCGTGCGGGCAGGCGGCGCGCCGTGGCCGTTCGACGGCGCGGTCGCATTCGAAGCCAGCGGCGAGCGTCGCGTGTTTCATGTGATCGACGGGTGGCGCTATCTGGGCGCCGCAGATTCGCTCGATGCAGCCGCGCAACTCGCCGCCGATCGCACGGACGGCGCGTTCGAACCCTTTACCCACCGCTTGCTGCAGACTCATCTCGCGCGCGGCCTGCAACTGCTTCCGCTGGTCGCGCGTCCATCGGCGGCCTGACTACGACCGTTTATCGGCGTCAGCCGATCGCGCTGGCGCCGCCTGCGGAGCACACGTGCGACAGCGCGGTGTCGAGCGCGCGTGCCTGGGCCGAATCGTAGCGGGTGAGCGTTTTCCAGTTCGCGATACTGCGCGCGAGGCGCGCCTGGCAATCGGGTGCATTTCGCAACGGCGCGACTTGCGCGAGGCCTGCGAGCATCTTCTCCGTGAGGCGATCGAGCGCAGGGCGCGTGCTCGTCGCGAGGTCCGGCGGTGTGCCCTCGGGCGGCCGCGTCGCACGCCACGCCGCGAAGAGCGCGTTCTGCACGTCCTTGCTTGCCGCGATCTGATCCTCGAAGAAGGTTCGCGCGAACGCGGGATCGACGCCGGTCTGCACCGCGCGCTTTTCGACCGCATCGAGCAGTGCGGCTTCGCGCGGCTTGTCCTCGATTTCCTTGTGGTTCGCCCATTTCCAGCGGGCAACCGGTTCGGCGAGTGCGAGCCGTTGCGATGCGAGCGCGACGAGGTTGGTCAGTGCGGTATCGTCGCCGTCGGCGCTCGCGATGCGCGGCGACACGAGGAAGGCGACGCCGAGTGCGGCGACAGCGATGCTGGCACGAAGGGTTGGCTTCATCGGAATGATCGGGAGAGCCGGGCGGGCCGGACGCGAAAAATCAGAAGGATAGACGAAGACGGCCGCGCGGCGTAACGGCGCGACAAGGGAATCAGCGGACGTGCTGAACCGGCACCGTCAGGCCGTTGCAGCCTGGGCGCGACGCGATCTGCGCCGAAAACGCAGCAGAGTACCGCACGATGGCGACGATCGACACGTGGCGGTTACAGAACGGAACGGACGGTCACTTCGGCGAATACAGCTTGCGCTGCTCGTCGAAGAACGCCCGGACGTGCTCGGGCAGTTCGGCGAGGAATTCCACGCCGACGGGTTCCGGATCCGGGCTCATCACTTGCTCGGGCGGCGGCATGCGGGTTGGTCTTTCGTCCATGATCGTTTCTCCAGCGGGTTCAATGATTATCAACCTCGCGCTCAGATTTATGCCAGCAGCGAATCGTTAGATTTTGTCTCTGTTGTATTAACGGTACATGCGTGGTAGTGCACGATGCGACGCACGCTATTGCTGCCCGAGCAATCGGCAACGATCGGACCGCTTGCTATACTTGCGCGCACTTTTTGTGGACGGCGATGAGACGAACGACGCGATGGATCGGCCTCGTATGGCTGGCGCTGGTACTTAACGTACTGTCGCCTGTCGTCGGCTATGCGCGTCTTGCGTCGAGCGACACCGGTGAATTCTCGCTGGCATTGTGCAGCGCAGCGGGCGCGCATCGTGTCGTGCTCGCGCAGGCCGGCGGTGCGCACGATACGTCGTCGTTCGATCACGCCGGCGTACCGCATTGCGTGTACTGTCCCGGCTTCGCGGCGAACGTTGCGCTCGGCTCGAGCGCGCCCGCGATTCCCGGCTTCGTACGCGCGTTCGCATACGGTGCCGCCTCTCCCGCAGTTCCCGAATGCTCGCGCAAGGGCATCCGCCTCGCGCAGCCGCGCGCCCCGCCTGAAAGTTCGCCGATCTGATTGATACCGTCCCGCGCGCGTCATGCAGCGCGCGGACCACGCGCGGCCGAGTCCGCGTGCCGCGCCGTCGACGCGCGGCGCGTCCACTCGCGTTGCGCGGCGTCCGATCACGTTTTCAGGAATTCATCCATGTCGCTCCGATTCTCCGCGCGGCCATCGCGCGGCCGGCTTGCGCTCGCGTGCGCGGCCGCTTTTGCGTGGCCCGCCGCCCATGCGGCGGCGTCCGACGATGCGCAGCTCGACCCGGCCCGCGAGCGCGCCGGACGTTCCGCCGATGCCGTCGCGCCGGCTTCCGCCGTTCCGTCCGCATCGTCGCCTGCCGATACGCTGACGGCCGTTTCCGTGACCGCGCAACGCCAGCCGGTCGATCCCGATACGCCGGCCGTCGTCGAGTCGATCACGCGCGAGCGGATCGACGCGCACACCAACGTCACGACCGAGGACGCGCTGAGGTACGCGCCGAACCTGATGGTGCGCAAGCGCTACATCGGCGATCGAAACAGCGTGTTCGCGGGCCGCGACTTCAACGAACTGCAAAGCGCGCGCGGCCTCGTCTATGCGGACGGCGTGCTGCTGTCGAACCTGCTCGGCTCGAGTTATGCATATCCGCCGCGCTGGTCGCTGATTGCGCCCGACGATATTGCCCGCGTCGACGTGCTGTACGGCCCTTTTTCCGCGCTGTATCCCGGCAACTCGATCGGCTCGACCGTGCTGCTGACCACGCGCCGGCCGGAGAAACTCGAGGCGTCGCTGTCGACGCAGTTCTTTACGCAGCGCTACCGCGACGGATACGGGCTGGCGGACAGTTTCGGCGGCAATCATCAGACCGCGCGGATCGCGAACCGCGTCGGCCGATTCTGGTTCGCCCTGTCGCTCGACCGGCTCGAGAACGACGGCCAGCCGATGCAGTATGCAAGCCCCAATGCCGGCTACAACGCGGCGCTCGGCCCGGCGGTTCCGGCGACCGGCGCGGCGACCGACATCGGGCCGAACGGCAAGCCGCGCACGATCGTCGGCGCACAGTCGATCGAGCGGACCGAGCAGCTCAACGAGACGATCCGGATGGGCTATGCGTTCACCGATCACGTGGATGCGACGCTCACGCTCGGGCATTGGGAGAACCACTACCGGCAGCACGGCGAAACGTTTTTGCGCGACGCGGCCGGGAATCCCGTCTACGGCGGCAACGTGTCGATCGGCGGCCGGAACGTCACCGTCGCACCGAGTGCGTTCGCGCCGCAACGCGGCGACCAGGAGAACTGGCTGTATGCGCTCGGCCTGAACGGGCGGCTCGATTCGGGCTGGCGGCTGTCCGGCGTCGTGTCCGCATACGACGTGTCGCGCGACGTGCTGCGCGCGGCGTCCACGGTGCAGGGCGGCGCGGGCACGCTGTTCCAGGGCGACGGCACCGGCTGGCGCACGCTCGACCTGAAGGCGGATGCACCGGAAGCCGGCGGGCACAAATTCACGTTCGGCTATCACTACGACAACTATTTTCTGCGCAACGTCACGTACAACACGGCCGACTGGCTGGCCGGCCCCACGACGTCGCTGGCAAGCGTCTATCGCGGCGACACGCGCACGCAGGCGCTGTTCGCACAGGACGCGTGGCGTTTCGCGCCCGGCTGGCTCGCGACGCTCGGGCTGCGCTACGAGCGCTGGGACGCGTACGGCGGCGCGCTCGGCAATGCGGCCGGCACGCTCGGCTACGCGGACCGCAGCGCGAACGCGCTGTCGCCGAAACTCGCGCTGCAGTGGGACGCGACGGACGTGTGGCGCTTCCGGCTGTCGTTCGCGACCGGCACGCGTTTTCCGACAGTCGGCGAGCTGTTCCAGGGCACGATCTCGAACAACGCGATCGTCAACAACAATCCGAACCTGCGGCCGGAGAAGGCGATCGACTGGGATTTCACGGCAGAGCGCGACGTGGGCGTCGGCGTCGTGCGCGCGAGCGTGTTCCAGAGCGATCTGCGCGATTCGATCTACAGCCAGACGACCGTGTCCGGCGCATCGACGGTGACCAACGTGTCGAACGTCGATCGTGTGCGGGTGCGCGGTGTCGAGCTCGCATTCAGCGGAGAGAACGTCGGACTCAGCGGCCTCGACATCGACGCGAACGTATCGGCCAGCAACGCGCGGATTCTTGCCGATGCCGCGAATCCCGCCTACGTCGGTTCGCGCTTTCCGCGCATCCCGCGCCTGCGCGCGAACCTGCTCGCGTCGTACCGCTTCGACGAACACTGGCTCGCAAGCGTCGGCGTCCGCTATTCGGGCCGCCAGTTCAACACGCTCGACAACAGCGACGTGAATCCGGACGTCTATGGCGGCACGAGCTCGTTTACCGTCGTCGACGTGAAGGTGCGCTACCGGTTCGATCGCCACTGGAGCGCGTCGGTCGGCATCGACAACCTGACCGACCGTCGCTACTACGTATTCCATCCGTATCCCGGCCGCACCTTCTATGGAGAATTGAAATGGTCGCTGTGAAATCGTTCGCGGCAGGCTGCGCGCTGTGGCTCGCGGCGCTGTCGCCCGCCGGCGCGCACGATGCGCCGAAGGCCGCCGACCCGCATGCCGCGCACATGAGCATGCAGCCGGCGTCGGCTCAGCAGAAGCAGCCGCTCGCGACGGGCGCCGCTTTCGACGTTCACCATCGGCTGTGGGTCGCGTGGGTCGAAGGCATGCACGTCGTCGTCGCGCATTCCGACGACGCGGGCCGTACGCTGTCCGCGCCGGTCACCGTCAACGCGATGCCCGAGCCGATCTACACGAGCGCGGAGAACCGCCCGAAGATCGCGACGAGTCCCGACGGGCGCGCGGTGTATGTGTCGTGGTCGATGCCGCTCGATGCGCCGTACACGGGGATGGTGCGCTTCTCGCGTTCGCTCGACGGCGGCGCGACGTGGAGCGTGCCCGTCACCGTGCATCGCGACCGGCAGGCGATCACGCACCGCTTCGACATGATGGCCGTCGATCCGGCCGGCAACATCGTGATCGCGTGGATCGACAAGCGCGATCTCATTGCCGCGCAGGCGGCCGGGCGCGCGTACGAAGGGGCGGCTGTCTATTACGCGGTGTCGCGCGACGGCGGTGCGTCGTTCGAACCCGAGCGCAAGGTGACGGACCATACGTGCGAATGCTGCCGGATCGCGATGGCGATCGATCCCGCGGCGCGCATCCAGGCCGCATGGCGCAACGTGTTTCCGGGGCAGATCCGCGATCATGCACTCGCGGTGCTGCCCGTGTCGGCGTCGGAGCCCGTCGTGCCGGTGCGGGCGACGTTCTCGAACTGGCATGTCGAAGCGTGTCCCGAGCACGGGCCGGCGCTGGCCATCACGCCGGACGGTACGCGCCATCTCGCATGGTTCGGCGTCGTGGACGGGCATGCCGACGTGTTCTATTCGCGCATCGGCGCCGACGGTCGGCCGCGCGGCACGCCGTGGGCGTTCGGCGCGAATCCCGCCGCGCCGGCCGAGCAGGCGTCGCATGCGGCGCTCGTCGCGCGCGGCGACGTCGTATGGCTCGCGTGGAAAGCGTTCGACGGCGACACGATGCGGATCGAACTGCGCCGGTCGGACGATCGCGGCGAACACTGGTCGGCGCCGCGCATGATCGCGTCGACGTCCGGCGCGAGCGACAACCCGCAGCTGCTCGACGATGCGGGGCGCATCTACCTGTCGTGGCGCACGCGTAACGACGGCTATCGACTGATCGCGGTGGAGGATACGCGATGAAAAGGCTGATCGTATCGATCGCCGTCGCGCTCGCGGCGCTGCCCGCGTGCGCCGGCGGCGAACTGCAGCCGCTGCGCGCGGCCGATGTCGCGCCGCTGTATGCGTCGGCACGCGAGCGGCCGCTCGCGGTCGAGATCTGGTCGCTCGATTGCGGCTATTGCCGCGAGAACGCCGCGCATCTCGTCGCATGGCAGCGCCGTCATCCGGACGTCCGCGTCGCGATGGTCGCGATGGACGCATACGACGACAACGGTGCAGCAATCTCGCAGGCGCTCGCGCAGATGAACCTGCCGCCGCAGATCGCGCAGTACGCGAACGCGGAGCCGATGCCCGAGCGGCTGCGAGCGGCGCTCGATGCGGGATGGAGAGGGGAGTTGCCGCGGACCGTATGGATCGATCGCGACGGTACGCGGGAAGCGCGCAGCGGATTGCTGACGAACGACGTGCTCGACGGATGGTTGACGCGCGCGAAGCGCCGCTGAAACGAACGCCGGCGCGCGGGACGGGCCGCGCGCCGGCGGGATGCGAAAACGCGCGCGAACGCGCGTGCGAAAGATCGTCAGGCCGCTCGTCTGAATAGCCGGATCACGAATAGCAGGATCACCGCGCCGATGACCGCGACGATCACCGAGCTGATGAAGCCGCTGCCGATGTGGATGCCGAGCCGCGCGGCGAGCCAGCCGCCGATCACCGCGCCGACGATCCCGACGATGATGTCGACGATCAGCCCGAATCCGCCGCCCTTGACGAGCAGGCCGGCCAGCCAGCCGGCGATCGCGCCGATGATGAGCCACATAATCAAGCCATGAGTCATGGTGGTCCTCTCCTTGTGTTGAGTCGATTGACCGGACGTCGGCTGTCTTGCCGCGAACAGGACGAATACGGCATGGCGACCTGCCGCAGTCCCCACGCAATGTAACGCGATAGGCGGGTCAGGATCGTTAAGTAATGTTATGCAGCCGCGCCCCGATTTTCCAGCGGATTCGTCTGCGTAGAGCGGCGGCGCGGCTTGCACTGCGGCAGCAGCGGGCAGCCGGATCGGTTTGAACGAAACGATGCGGGAGCAGGAGAGGGCAGACGCGAGGCCGTGCTTTCGGCGTCGGAAATGAAAAAGGGCTGACAAGCATCGCTTGTCAGCCCTTTATGTCTTGGTGCCGGAGATAGGAGTCGAACCTACGACCTTCGCATTACGAATGCGCTGCTCTACCAACTGAGCTACACCGGCAGCAGAGAAATGAAATTATAGGGTGAAATCCGAAGCCTTGGCAATAGGTTTTGCGAAAATTTTTTCAGCTCGTTGCTGCTGCTTCGCGAACCCGTCGATCCGGCGGATTTCCCGCTTTCCCTTCACTTCATTGCGATGCGGTCCGTTAGGGCCACATCGCGAGGCGCGATTGTACTTGCGTCGCGTACGTGCGTCCAGTGTTGCGGCGCAAATTATTGGCCGTCGCGGTGATAGCTCGTCACGCGCTCGACTTCGTTCTTCGAACCGAGGAACACGGGCACGCGCTGGTGAAGGCCGCTCGGCTGCACTTCCATGATCCGCTGCGTGCCTGTCGTTGCCGCGCCGCCCGCCTGTTCGACGATGAACGCCATCGGGTTCGCTTCGTACATCAGCCGCAGCTTGCCCGGACGATCGGGCGTGCGCTTGTCGGCCGGGTACATAAAGATGCCGCCGCGATTGAGGATCCGGTGCACGTCGGCGACCATCGACGCGATCCAGCGCATGTTGAAGTTGTCGCCGCGCGGGCCGTCCTTGCCGGCATTCAGCTCGTCGACGTAGCGCTTGACCGGGTCGTACCAGTGGCGAGCGTTCGATGCGTTGATCGCGTATTCGCGCGTGTCGGCCGGAATCTGCATGTTGCTCTGCGTGAGCACCCACGAGCCGACTTCGCGGTCGAGCGTGAAGCAGTTCACGCCGTTGCCGGTGGTCAGCACGAACACCGTCTGCGGGCCGTACACGGCATAGCCGGCCGCGACCTGCTGCGTGCCGGGCTGCAGGAACGATTCCTCGGTTGCCTGCTTGCCGTCCGGGCAGCGCAGCACCGAGAAGATCGTGCCGATCGATACGTTGACGTCGATGTTCGACGAGCCGTCGAGCGGGTCGAACACCAGCAGGTATTCGCCGCGCGGATAGTTCGACGGAATCGGGAAGAACGTCTCCATTTCTTCCGACGCCATCGCCGCGAGGTTGCCGCCCCATTCGTTCGCGTCGAGCAGGATTTCGTTCGACAGGATGTCGAGCTTCTTCTGCACTTCGCCCTGGACGTTCTCGCTGCCGGCAGTGCCGAGCGCATCGCCGAGCGCGCCTTTCGACACGTTGTAGCTGATCGCCTTGCATGCGCGGGCGACGACTTCGATCAGCAGGCGCAGATCGGCGGGAAGATTGTTGGTCGCGCGCTGCTGTTCGATCAGGAACTTGGACAGCGTGGTGCGGCGGGCAATGGACATGACAGACTCCGAAAGGCCAAAGAATCCTTGAATTGCCGCAATTTTACCCGCCGCGCCTGTCGGGCCGCGGGCTTTTTTCGTCCGGTTACAACGCCGGGCGGCGTGGGGCGGGGACGGTCTTCGCCAGCCCGCGCAGCGGACGCGCGCTGCCGCGCGTACGGTGCAGCTCGCGTCGCGCTTCGGCGCGCGCCGGACGTTCGCTCTCGTTTCGACAATAAAAAAGCCGGCGCCGCAGCGAGCGGCGCCGGCCGAGACACGCGAGCGCGCGATGCGGCCCGCGCGCGCGGCGCGCGTTACGCGAGCGCTTTCTCGACGATCTCGCGCACGTCGCGCGATTTCGCCCCCGCGGCGACCTGTTCGAGCGCGCTGCGCATCTTGTCGCGCAGCGCGGGCGTGAAGCGCCGCCACAGCTCCAGCGAACGCGCGAGCCGCGCGGCGACCTGCGGATTGATCGCGTCGAGCGCGAGCACCTGTTCGGCCCAGAACGCGTAGCCGGAACCGTCGGCCGCGTGGAATTGCGCGGGGTTCGCCGCGCAGAAGCTGAAGATCAGCGAGCGCGCGCGATTCGGATTCTTCAGGTTGAACGCCGGGTGCGCCATCAGCTTGCGCACCTTCGCGAGCGTCGGTTGCGCGGCCGTGCCGCGTTGCGTCGCCTGCATCGCGAACCACTTGTCGATCACGAGCGCCTCCTTCTCGAAGCGACGGTAGAAATCGTCGAGTGCGCGCTCCGCCGACCCGGTTGCACCGGACGCCGCAGCCGACAGCAGCGCGCCGAGCGCGGCTGCGCGATCGGTCATGTTGTTCGCCGCGTCGTATTGCGCGGTGGCAAGCCGCACGGCATCGGCCGGATCCTCGAGCTCCGCGAGATATGCGAGCGCGAGGTTCTTCAGCGCGCGGCGGCCGGACGCTTCGGGCGTCGGCTCGTATGCGCCCGGCGTCTGGTGCTGCTCGTACGCGGCGACCCAGTCGGCGCGCAGCGCGGTCGCGAGCTGACGGCGCACGAACTGGCGCGCGCGATGGACGGCGGCCGGATCGGCTTCGGCCATCTGGTCGGCGAGATAGGTTTCGGACGGCAGCGTCAGCGCGAGTTCGCGGAACGCGGGCGACAGGTTCGCGTCGGTCAGCACGCGGCGGAACGCGGCGACGAAGTTCTCGCCGAGCGTCAGCGGCTCGTTCGCGGCGGCGCGTGCGGCCAGCGTCAGCAGCGCGCGCGTCGCGAGGCGCTGGCCGGCTTCCCAGCGGTTGAACGCGTCGCTGTCGTGCGCGAGCAGGAACGCGAGATCGTCGTCGCTGTAGTCGTACTCGACGATCACCGGCGCCGAGAAATTGCGCAGCAGCGACGGCAGCGGTGCTTCGGGCACGTCGACGAACGTGAAGGTCTGCTCGGGGTCGGTGAACTCGAGCACGCGCGTCGTGCCCGCCGCGGCGGCTTCGCCGTCGAGACGCAGCGGCAGATCGCGGCCGTCGCGGCCGATCAGGCCGATCGCGAACGGAATCAGCAGCGGCCCTTGCTGCGTCTCGCGCGCGGCCGGCGACGCATCGCCGTAGCCCTGCGCGAGCGTGACCGTATAGCGGCGCGCGGCTGCGTCGTAGGCGGTGCGCACCGTCACGCGCGGCGTGCCGGCCTGGCTGTACCAGCGCTCGAACTGCGCGAGATCGCGCCCGTTCGCGTCGGCCATCGCGTGACGGAAATCGTCGCAGGTCACCGCATGGCCGTCGTGACGCTGGAAGTACAGATCCATTCCCTTGCGGAAGCCGTCGCGGCCGAACAGCGTCTGATACATCCGCACGACTTCCGCGCCTTTCTCGTAGACGGTCATCGTGTAGAAGTTGTTGATCTCGACGTAGCTTTCCGGACGCACCGGATGCGCCATCGGGCCCGCATCCTCGGCGAACTGCAGCTGGCGCAGCACGCGCACGTCCTCGATGCGCTTGACCGCGCGCGCGGCCGATTCGAGATCGTCGCCCGCGGCCATGTCGGCCGAGAACTCCTGATCGCGGAACACCGTCAGCCCTTCCTTCAGGCTCAGCTGGAACCAGTCGCGGCAGGTCACGCGGTTGCCGGTCCAGTTGTGGAAATACTCGTGGCCGACCACCGATTCGATGTTCGCGAAATCGACGTCGGTCGCGGTCTCGGGGTTCGCGAGCACGTACTTCGTGTTGAAGATGTTGAGCCCCTTGTTCTCCATCGCGCCCATGTTGAAGTCGCCGACCGCGACGATCATGAAGCGGTCGAGATCGAGCTCGAGGCCGAAGCGTTTTTCGTCCCAGCGGATCGAATGGATCAGCGAATCCATCGCGTGACGCGTCTTGTCGAGGTCGGCCGGCTCGACCCACACCTGCAGCAGCTTCTCCTTGCCGGAGCCGGTCGTGATCCGCTCCTCGATCGCGACGAGCTTGCCCGCGACGAGTGCGAACAGATAGCTCGGCTTGCGGAACGGATCTTCCCATTTCGCGAAGTGGCGGCCGTCGGGCAGGTCGCCCGAGTCGACGAGGTTGCCGTTCGACAGCAGCACCGGATACGCGGCCTTGTCGGCGCGCAGCGTGACGATGTACGACGCCATCACGTCCGGACGATCGAGGAAATACGTGATGCGGCGAAAGCCTTCGGCTTCGCACTGCGTGAAGAAGTTGCCGCTCGACACGTAGAGACCCGACAGCGTCGTGTTCTGGTCCGGCGCGCACGCGCTTTCGAGCGTCAGTTCGAACGCGTCGGGCACGTTCTCGACGGTCAGCCCGTGCTCGTGCGCGCGCACGGCATCGTGCGCCGCGCCGTTCAGCTGCGCGCCGAGGAATTCGAGCGCCTCGCCCATCAGCTCCAGATGCGGCGCGGGCGCGGCATCAGGATTGCGGCGCACGCGCATCGTGTTCCTGACGATCGTGCGGGCCGGTGCGAGATCGAATTCGAGTGCGACGGAATCGATGAGGAAGGCCGGCGGCGTATAGTCGGCGCGGCGGATCACGGTGGAGGAGGCGTTGTCGGACATGGTCGTCGAGGTCGGTGGAGTGGGGATCGGGCCCGAAGCACGGGCCGGGCGAACCGGGCCATTGTACAAAGGCTTGCGGCCGCGCGCCGGTCCGAACTTTTTACCGGTGCGGACGGTCCGCGTATTATCGACATCCCGACCGCGTCGCGCGTTGCGACGAACGGGGTGACGGATCGACGAGGATCAACATGAAACGCGAATGGATTCGACGCGGTGCCGGCTGGACGGCGGTGCTCTGCATTGCGCTGCTGACGGGCTGCACCAGTTACGTGACGACGCAGGTGACGGCCTTTTCGGACTGGAGCGGCAGCGACGCGACGCGCACGTACGCATTTACGCGCACCGATGCGCAGAAGAACAGCATCGAGCAGTCGACCTACGAGCCGATCGTCGCGAACGAGCTCGCCGCCTATGCGTTCCGGCAGGTGCCGGCCGCGCAGGCCCGCTATCTCGTCGGGCTCACGTACGGCGTCGGCAGCGATCTCGTGACGGTGCCGCAGCCCGTTTATTACGATCCGTGGCTGTTCGGCCCGGGCCCGTATTGGCGACGCGGGCCGTGGGGCCCGTGGGGACCCTGGGGCCCGATGCCGGCCGGCTATGTTCCGCAGACGTATCAGGTATTCGATTACACGCTCGGCATTCGGATCACCGAGCGCGCGACCGGCAAGGAGGTCTACAACGTGACCGCCCGCACGACCGGCGACAACGGCACGCTGCTGTACGCGATGCCGTTCCTCGCGCGCAGCGCGCTTGCCGATTTCCCGCTCGCGAACGGCGCGGTCCGCACGGTGCGGCTGCCGGTCGACAAGCGCGGCGGCCCGGCCGTTCCTGCCGCGAACGAACGCGCGGTGCCGGCTGCGCCGGCGTCCGGCGCGGCCGTCGCGAAGTAATGCGGAGTCGGCGCGGCACGCGCGCCGCGCCGACTCCACAGTCCGTCAGATGCCGATTCCCAGCAGCGCCAGCGCGCCGAGCGCGACGAACAGCGCGGCCGCGATCCCGTGCACGAGTTTCGTCGGCAGCCGGTGCGCGAAGCGATCGCCGAGCACGATCGCCGGCACGTTCGCGAGCATCATCCCGAGCGTCGTGCCGGCCACCACGCCGATGTAATCCTGGAAGCGCGCGGCGAGCGCCACGGTCGCGAGCTGCGTCTTGTCGCCCATCTCGGCGAGGAAGAACGCGACCAGCGTCGCGCCGAACACACCGAGCCGCGAGCGGTTCGTATTGGCCTCGTCGGCATCGAGCTTGTCCGGCACGAGGATCCACAGCCCCATCCCGATGAACGACACGGCGAGCGCCCAGCGCATGATCGACGGCGTGACGAGCGCGCCGAGCCATTCGCCGAGTGCGCCGGCAAAGCCGTGGTTGACGAGCGTCGCGACGAGCACGCCGGCGATGATCGGCAGCGGCTTGCGATAGCGCGCGGCCAGTACGAGGGAAAGCAGTTGGGTCTTGTCGCCGATTTCAGCGAGAGCGACGGCGCCGGTCGAGATCAGGAAAGCTTGGGACACGTACGGGATTCCACGGGCCTGTCGTTATGCGTGCGAGCGACGATTCACCGCGCGCCGGGCCCTGATGCGGCGCGCTGTGAATCATCGGTCTCGCCAGGCCTCGGTGGCTGCGCCCGCCATGGCCGAACGGCCAAGTCTGTTGACGGACGCCTCCGTCACGATGCGCGCCGCGGCGCGGGGCATCGAGCGGAGCGGCTACTCCCCAATGAGGCGCGCATTCTAGCACGGCGCGTGCCGCGCGGGGAACGGCGCGGCGTGCCGCATGCATTCGGCGTTGCGGCAGCGTGCGGAAGCGAATGTCCGCGTGCCGCGGCCGCGCGGGAAAGCGAGATCAGGCCGCAGCGCTCGCGCGTCGCGCCGCGCCGCGCTCGTGCACGAGCCGGCCCGCCGCATACGTTCGGTACACGGCGCGGTCGTCGCCGAGCAGCGCCAATGCGAACAGCAGTTCCTCGAGCGACTCGGCGCGTGTCGTGCGGCGCGCGAGCAGCGGTGTCGCGTGCGGATCGAGCACGACGAAGTCCGCTTCGGTGTGCGGCGCGAGCGTGCCGACCGTATCGCCGAGGTCGAGCGCATGCGCGGCGCCGGCGGTCGCGAGCCAGAACATCCGCGTCGCGCTCAGATGGTGGCCCGACAGTCGCGCGACCTTGTGCGCTTCGTTCATCGTCTGCAGCATCGAGAACGACGTGCCGCCGCCGACGTCCGTCGCGAGCGTGACCGGCACGCCGTATTCGCCGGCCTTGTCGAAGTCGAACAGCCCGCTGCCGAGGAAGAAGTTCGACGTCGGGCAGTGCGCGACGACCGTGCGCGTTTCGGCCATCCGGCGGCGGTCCTCGTCGTCGAGGTGAATGCAGTGGCCGTACACCGCGCGCGGGCGCAGCAGCCCGTAGCGGTCGTAGATGTCGAGATAGCTGCGATGGCCGGGGAACAGCTCGGCTACCCATTTCACTTCGTCGACGTTTTCCGCGACGTGGCTCTGCACGAACACGTCCGGATGGCGGCGCGCGAGTTCGCCGCAGGCCTCGAGCTGCGCTTCGGTCGACGTCGGCGCGAAACGCGGCGTGAGCGCGTACATCTGCCGGCCGCGGCCGTGCCAGCGGCCGATCAGCTCCGCGCTGTCGTCGTAGCCCGATTGCGCGGTGTCGCGCAGGAACTCCGGGCAGTTGCGATCCATCAGCACCTTGCCGGCGATCATCCGCACGCCGCGCGCATCGCTCGCGGCGAACAGCGCATCGGCCGACTGCTTGTGCACCGTGCAGTAGACGAGCGCGGTCGTCGTGCCGCACGCGAGCAGTTCGTCGACGAAGAAATCGGCGACTTCGCGTGCGTGCTCCGGATCGCCGAACCGGCGTTCGGTCGGAAACGTGTACGTGTCGAGCCACGGCAGCAGGCCGGGCGCCGGCGACGCGATCATGTCCGTCTGCGGATAGTGGATGTGCGTATCGATGAAGCCGGGCACGATCAGCTTGTCGCGCAGATCGTGCACGCACGCGTCGGGTGCGAGCGTCGCGGCGAGGCGCGCGTACGGGCCGGCCGCGACGACCTTGCCGTCGTCGACGATCAGAAGCGCGTCGGACTCGTAGTTCGCGGCCTGGCTCGACTGCGCCGGGTCGCCGTTGAAGGTCAGCAACTGGGAACGGAAAGCGGTTTGCGTCATCACGAATGGTCCTGCATCAAGGTAAGGCGAACAGAAGAAAACGGTTGGCGTCGCGCGCGCGACGGCATGAGCGCCGCGGTTGGCACATGCGCGTGTCGCGATTCGCGAGCGGCGGCCATGCGGTGCGTTCGGTGCGGCTGCATACGGCGAACGGGCGGCGCGCGCGGTGCGAGCACGTCGACGCGGCCGGTTGTTCGATCTGCAACGGCGCTCGCCGCCGCCACGCGGCGAGCGCGCGGTACGCATTCGCAGCGCGAGACCTCGGCCGATCGGCACAGTCCGATGCCGCATGCATCGTCGCGAAGCGCAGGTCGCCGCCGTGTGTCATCTGTGTCGCGTCCCTCGTGCCGTCACGCCGCGTGCCAGTACGCGTCGAGGCGCGCGATCAGCGCGTCGCGCTGCGCCGCATCGACGAACGACGCTTCGAAGCCGTTGCGGATCACCGCATGCACGTCGGCGTCGTCGAGCTGCAGCCCGGCGACGGTGGCGAAATAGTTGTCGTTCACGTAGCCGCCGAAATAGGCGGGATCGTCCGAGTTGATCGTCACCGCGACGCCGCGATCGAGCAGCGCCTTCAGCGTGTGCTTTGCCATGTCGTCGAACACGCACAGCTTCAGGTTCGACAGCGGGCATACGGTGAGCGCCGTGCGCGTGCGCGCGAGCCGTTCGACGAGCGCCGGATCCTCGATGCTGCGCACGCCGTGATCGATCCGGTCGACCTTCAGCACGTCGAGCGCCTCGTAGATGTACGCGGGCGGGCCTTCCTCGCCCGCGTGCGCGACGAGCTTCAGCCCGAGCGCGCGCGCTTTGTCGAACACGCGCGCGAACTTCGACGGCGGATGCCCGAGTTCCGACGAGTCGAGGCCGACGCCGATCAGTCGATGACGATAGCGCTCGAACAGCGGCAGCGCCGATTCGAACGTTGCGAGCGCATCTTCTTCCGGCAGATGGCGCAGGAAGCACAGGATCAGCTTGCTCGACAGCCCGCGCTTTTCCGCATCCGCGAGCGCGCGCTCGATGCCGGCGACCACGGTGTCGATCGGCACGCCGCGCTCGGTGTGCGTCTGCGGATCGAAGAACAGTTCGGTATGCACGACGCTGTCGGCGAGCGCGCGTTGGCAGTACGCGGCCGTCATGTCGTAGAAATCCTGCTCGGTGAGCAGCACGCTCGCGCCTGCGTAGTAGATGTCGAGGAATGACTGCAGGTCGGTGAACGCATACGCGGCGCGCAGCGCGTCGATCGAGTCGTACGCGAGCTTCACGCCGTTGCGCTGCGCGAGCGCGAAAATCAGTTCGGGCTCGAGCGAGCCCTCGATGTGGATATGCAGCTCCGCTTTCGGCGCGCGGGCGATCTTGTTCTTGAATGTCGGGGTCATGGCGTCGTCGTTTGGTCGGTCAGAAATGAGGGGAAGCCTGCGCGGGCGCATTCGCGTCGACGGCCTGCAGCAGCTGCGCGGCCACCGAGATCGCGATCACTTCGGGCGCCTTGTCGACGATTCCTTCGACGCCGATCGGGCAGCGCATCCGCGCGAGCTGCGCGGGGTCGATGCCGATCGCGGCGAGGCGATGGTCGAACTGCACGCGTTTCGTATGCGAGCCGATCATCCCGAAGTACGCATAGTCGCCGCGTCGCAGGATGCGCTCGGCGAGCATGAAGTCGAGCGCATGATCGTGCGTCATCACGACGAAGTACGCGTGCGGCGGCGCCGTGTCGATTGCGTCTGCCGGCGTGTCGGTCGCTTCGATCGCGAGATTGCCGATGCCGGCCAGCGCGTCGGCGGGCGGGAACGCGGCGTCGGAGCGGTCGATCCAGCGCACGTCGCACGGCAGCGTCGCGAGCACCTTCACGAGTGCGGTCGCCACGTGCCCGGCGCCGAACAGCACGACGGGGAATGCGTGCGGCACGATCGTCTCGGTCATCAGCGACACGCCGCCGGTTTCCCACAGCAGACAGTCGGCACGCGCGGCAGGCGATTCGGGTTCGCTGAGCAGCGGTGCGCCCGGCGAGGGGCCGAATGATACGCTACGCACGGTCGCGGTGCCGGCTGCGACGCGCTTCGCGAGCGACATGATCCACCCGAGGTCGCCGACGTCGAGGCGCTCGAACGCGAGCACGACCGCGCCGCCGCAGCACTGGCCGAGGCTCGGACCGAGCGCGAGCCGCTCGAGCCGGCGCGCGTGCGGCACGTGTGCGCCGTCCTTCAGCAGATGCCGCGCGATTTCGATCGCTTTCCATTCCAGATGACCGCCGCCGATCGTGTGGCGCGCCGTGTCGCGCGTGACGAGCATCTTGGTGCCGGCCTCGCGCGGTGCGGAGCCGTCGGTATGCGCGACGGTCACGAGCACGGCCGCTTCGCCGTGCGCGAGCAGTTGCTGCAGATCGCCGAGCCACGCTTCCATCAGCATGCTCCGTTCGGGGCGGCGCAGCACGACGCGCGGCGCGGGCTGGCTGGCGCCGCGGCAACGACGACGGACGGGAGCGACGCATGGCGCGCGGGCGGCCGACGACGGACGACGGCGGCACGGCGGTGCGTGCGGACGGCGCCGCCGGATGGGCGGACGCGATGACGGTGACGGAGGCGGATGGTTTGCGTTGTCATGACGAATCCAGTCGACATTGCGGATCGGGCGCGCGTTACGCAGGAGGTGAGACCGCCTGGTCTCGCGCACGTAGATCGCCATCCAGTCGCGAAGATAGCACCGCCGCGCGGCGGCAACATCGTCGGACGGTGATCTGCGCTATCAGGCGGCGATCATGTCGATCATAGGCCGTCGTGCGCGATTCGGGCGCCGACGTGCGGGCGTGGGGCCGAAACGCGCGCGCGGCGGGCGGATGCGGGCGCCGCGCGGCGGACGTTCGTCCGGACCTCCGCGCGGCAGCGCTGTAGGTGGTGATACGCGGCGGCCGCACATCGGCGGCCGCGTGCCCGGCGACGAACGGACGGCGGCCGGCGGGCCGACTGCGCTGCCGCGGGCGGCCGGCGCAGGTCGCCCCTCGCCGGTCGCGGGGTCAGCCGGCGAGCTTGCGGCGATGGCGCCACAGGCTCGCGACGACGGGAAGCAGGATCGCGGCGAAGCCGATCAGCGCCCAGCCGGGCAGCAGGATGCCGAGGATCGGCGGGTAGACCGTCTCGCACAGCCCGGCGACCTTGAACATGCCGGGGAACCACTGTGCCGGCGGCAGGCTGTCGACGATCGGCTGCAGCGTGTCGAAGCCGCAGCTGAAGCCCGGATTCAACTGGATCGACAAGTGCCGCGCGGCCGTACCGACGCCGCCCGCCGCGGCGATCGCGATCAGCAGTTCGAGCACCCAGATGCCGCGCCAGTTGCGCATCCCGGCTGCGACGAACGCGAAGATGCCGATCGCCGCGAAGAAGTAGCGCTGGATGATGCACAGCGGGCACGGATCCTCGTTCTTCACGTACTGCAGGTACAGCGCGCCGGCGAGCAGCGCGATGCACACCCATCCGAGCAGCATCAGCAGGCGGCGTTCGCGGCGGAGGGCAAGCGTGTAGTCGTTCATGTCGGCGGGGTTCCTCGTCGGTCGGTCCGGAAAACAATCGCGCGATTTTAGCGCGAACGGTCTGGCACGAAACTGACGGGGCAGGTGCGGCACCCCGCCGCATCCCGGCCTGCGCGCCTAGCGGATCGTATTGAGCACGGCCTCGACCGACTGGCCGATCGCGAGCAGCGCGTCGTCGCGATGCGGCGCGGCCGCGAGCATCAGCCCGACCGGCGCGGCATCGCGGGGATGGCACGGCAGCGACAGCGCGCATGCGTCGAGGAAGTTGAACACGCCGGGGTTGCGCAGCATCAACGCGTTGGTGCGCGTGAACGCCGCGTCGTCCGCTTCGAGTTCCGCGATGCGCGGCGGCACGACGGGCACCGTCGGTGCGACGAGCGCGTCGAAGCGCGCCCACACGGTGTGCGCGGCCTCGTCGAGCATCGCGGCACGTGCGGCGAGCAGATCGAGATAGTCGGCCGCGGTCGCGGGTTCGCCCTTCAGGATCCGCGACAGCACACGCGGATCGTATTGGTCGCGGTGCTGCGCGAGCAGCGGGCGATGCCATGCGTACGCCTCGATCGGCGAGAAGCCGAAACGGTTGATGTCCGGCAGCCGGTCGAGCGCGGGGAACCGCACTTCCGTGACGATCGCGCCCGCCGCTTCCAGATGCTTGAGCGCGGCATCGAGCGCGGCGGCGACTTCCGCGTCGACGCCGTCGGTCACGTAGTTCGTCAGCACGCCGAGACGCACGCCTTCGAGCGGCCGAGCCGCCGGCACGTCGGGTTCGAGCCCGGCGAGTATCCGGTCGACCAGCGCGCAGCATGCGACCGTCACGCCGATCGGGCCGAACGAGTCGAGCGTCGTCGACAGCGGCACGCCGCCGTGCGTCGGGATCCGGCTCGCGGTCGGCTTGAAGCCCGTCAGCCCGCACAGCGCGGCCGGAATGCGCAGCGATCCGCCCGTGTCGGTGCCGAGCGCGACGGCCGCCATTCCGTCGGCGACGGACGCGGCCGCGCCGGACGACGAGCCGCCCGCGATCCGCGCATCGCCCGGCACGTCGCGGCGATACGGCGAACGCGGCGTGCCGAAGTGCGGATTCAGCCCGAGCCCGGAGAACGCGAATTCGCTCATGTTCGTGCGGCCGACGATCACCGCGCCCGCGCGCCGCAGCCGTGCGACGGCGACCGCGTCGGTCGTCGCGGGCGGCGCGCCGTCGAGTACGCGCGAACCGGCGCGCGTGACTTGGCCGGCGACGTCGAACAGATCCTTCACCGACACCGGAATGCCGGCGAGCGGCGACAGCACGGTGCCGGCCGCGCGCAGGCGGTCGTGCGCGTCGGCGGCCGCACGCGCGTTGTCCGCGTCGACTTTGGTGAACGCGATCGCGCCCTGGCCGGACGGATCGGCGATCCGGTCGAGCGCAGTATCGACGAGCGCACGGCTGGTGGTGCGGCCGGTGGCGAGATCGGCGGCGAGCCGCGCGAGCGGCGGAAAGGGCGTGAAAGCGGTCATGGGCGGCTCAGGGGCGAAGATGTTGGAGAAGGGTGGTGCGAAACGAATCGATATGGCGTTCGACGGCATCGCGTGCGCCTGCGGCATCGCGCGCGGACAGCCGCTCGAACAGCTCGCGATGCTCGCGCTGGACGTCGGCGAGATGATGCGGCTCGGACAGCGTGACGAACCAGAAGCGCAGCGAGCGTTCGTGCAATCCGCGCAGGATGTCGGCGAGCACCGCGTTGCGCGCGGCCGCGGCGATCGTCTGATGGAATGCGCGATCGAGATCCATCATTGCCTCGACGTCGTGCGCGTCGACGCATGCCTGTCCGTCGTCGAGCAGCTCGGCCATGCGCGCAAGTTCGTCCGGTGCCGCATGGCGCGCGGCGAGCGCCGCGCAGTGCGCTTCGTTGATGCGCCGCACGTCGATCACCGCGACGATGTCGTCGAGCGACAGCGGCTGCACCATGAGACCCTTGCGCGGTATCACGGACAGCAGCCCTTCGAGCACGAGCCGGTGCACGGCCTGGTGCACCGGGGTGCGGCCGATGCCGGTGCGCGCGACGAGCTCGGCTTCGTTGAGCGCGGCGCCCGGCTTCAGGCGCATCGTGACGATGTCGCGCTGGATCAACGCGTACGCGCGTTCGGCGAGGCTCGTCGCCGCTGCGCAAGGGCTTTCGGGCGCGACGTCGGGGCGAGCATTCATGCGGGTTGCGGTACGGCGGGCGGGGAAGACGCGATCATCGCGGGCACCGTCGGAGCGTGAACGATGCATGGATATTATTGTGATATATCACTGCTGTCCAGCCGCAACCTTGCCTTTTCCGCCGGTTGGCCCGGACGACCCGCACGGGCAGGCAATTCGCTGCGCAGTTGCAACATGATCGACAGGATGTTGCAGGTTTACCGTGCGATCGGGCACTGAAGCATAATGAATCCTCGTCTATCTACACGCGCGAGACGTATCACCCCATCGTCATGAGCGAAAACACACCGCCTTCGGCCGGGTTGCCCGGCACTTCTTCCGCTTCCTCCGATTCCCTTCGCCCCAATTCTGCTAAAACGCCCGACGTGCCGGCAGAGCAGGCCGCCGCGACGCACGACGTTGCCGACGACGGCGCATCGCCGGTCACCGCGGCGTCCGAGCCCGGCGCACCCGGCGCGGCCGGCGCGCCAGCCGACGGCGCCGTCGAGCCGCAGAAACCCGGCGCACCGCCGCCCGGCTTCGGCGCGCCGCCCGATTTCGACACGCCGCGGCCGCCACCCGCCAGTGCGCAGAACGCACCGCCCGCGTATCTGAAGCAGAACGACACGCCGTGGTCGGTGTTCGGCCGCATCGTCGCGGCGCGCGCGCGGCGGCTGTTCGACCGCGCCGGCCAGCGCATCACGCAGCGCACGCTGCGCATCGGCGTGTCTGCGCGGATCTTCCACCCGGAACCGGGCGCGAAGGGATTGCGCGGCAAGACGCTGCAGTATCTCGAGGAATCGATCGCGCACTGGGTGATGTCGCGCGACGTGCTCGTGTTCATGATCCCGACCGTCGGCCATCAGGGGATGCTGCACCCGAGCAACATCCGGCTGCGCGACTACGCGAAGCATCTCGACGGCCTGCTGCTGCAGGGCGGCGCGGACGTTTCGCCGCAGACGTACGCGGCGTCGGACGCGCGCCCCGAATGGCCGGGCGATCGCGTGCGGGACATGTACGAGCTCGAACTGCTGCACGAGTTCGTCGAATCCGGCAAGCCCGTGCTCGGCGTGTGCCGCGGCTGCCAGTTGATCAACGTCGCGTTCGGCGGCTCGCTGTATCAGGACATCGCGACCGACGTGCCGACCGCGAATCCGCACGTGAGCGAGCATTACGACCAGCATCGACATGCGATCCGCTTCCCCGAATCGTCGACGCTCGCGAGCATGTTCCCGGGGCGCAGCGAAGCGATCGTCAATTCGATTCATCACCAAGCGATCCGCGATCTCGGCCGCGATCTGAACATCGAGGCCGTGTCGGTCGGCGATGGAATCATCGAAGGCATCCGCTATCGTCGCGCACCGTTCGTCGTCGGCGTTCAGTGGCACCCGGAGTTCCACCGCGCGGGCGGCGCCGAGCTGCTCGACTGCACGCCGCTGCTCGATGCATTCCTGCGCGCGGCGCGCGAAACGCGCCTGTAGCGAGCGGCGTTCCACGACGGTCATCGATGCGGCCGCATCCCGCACAATTTCGAGATGCGGCCGCACGCGCGTGAACGATAATCGCGTGTTTCGATTCGTTCGCCGGAGTGTGACGTTGGCCTTCCGAAATTTTTCCCCAGCACGATGTGCAACGTGGATCGTTGCGATGATGGCGTCCGCGTATGCCTGCGCCGTGTGGTCTGCGGACACGACGGCGCCCGTCGCGGGCACGCGTCCCGCGATGACGAGCCTCGGCGGCGCGGCCGCATCCGCGGTATCGGCGGCTTCGGGTGCGTCCGGGGTCGACGCGACCGCGCAGGGCAACGTCGCCGAGCTCACGCGCATGCTGCACGACGGCCGGATCGTCGAGATGCGTACGACGTACAACGGCAGCTACGGTGCGAGCCTGATGTTCGATCCGCGCGAGATGACGTATTACGTCGCGCTGTTCCAGGACAAGCAGCTGTGGCGTGTGATCCGGTCGCAGGACAAGCAGCGTGCGGAGAGCGTATACGCGAACTTCGTGCAGCAAACCGTGCAGCTGGCGGACGTCGAGATCCGCCGTACCGAGCTGCAGGCGCAGAAGGCGTTTCTCGAGCGCGTGATCGCGCTGCAGGCGAATCGCGCGCAGCAGTTGCAGGCCGACCTGAGCGTCGCGCGCAGCCAGCAGAGCGAGGTCGCGCAGCGGCAGAAGGCGGCGCAGGAGCAGGCGCAGGCGCTACAGGTCGAAAAGCGGGCGGCGCAGATCCGGTTGCGTGATCTGCAGGACCAGGTGCGGCAACTCGAGCGGCAGGCGGAGAGCGGATTATCCGCGCATCAGTGACGACGCGTCGAACGAACGGATTCGATGCGTGAACGAAACCCGGCGAAGCGGTCTTCGCCGGGTTTTTTATTGGCTGAGCGGTCAGTGCGTGAGCACGGGCGATTGGTCGGTCAAGCGGCGGTGGGACAGCTGCGACGTCCAGTCGAAGTCGGCGGCGGGCGTCGACGCCGTGCGAGCGGGCGAGTCGGCGCGCAGCGCGTTCGCGATGGCGATCGGCGTGAGCGGGTCGTCGAATGCGTGTTCGTGCGGCGGCGCGACGCGGGCGCGTGTCGATGCGTGTGATGCGTTCGACGTGCGACCCGCACGGCCCGGACGGGCGGCGACGCGCGGCGCGGATGGCGGCGTCGCTTGTGCCGTTTCCGATCCCGGGCGCGACGATCGATGCGATTCGCGCGCCGACGGCTGCTGTGCGTGGGATGCTCTTGCGAGCGCCCGGCTGTCGGACGCCGCGCCGGGGCGCGGTGCTGCCCGACCATGTGTTGCGCCGTTCGCCGGTTGCAGTGATCGGACGATTGTCGCGACGCTCGCCGCAGCGGTCGGTTGTGCCGCCGCGGCAGCGGAATCAGATCGTGTCGGCGCAGGGCGGTGCGCGATTGCCGACGGCGCGGCACGATCGGAGACGACCTCCGTCGTGCCGACCGCGCGAGCAGGTGCGAAGCCGGCGGACGGGCCACGCAGCGCGATCAACGAGCCGATGATCGCGAGCGCGCCGATCGTCCAGCAGGTCGCATATAGCGAACGCCGTTCGCGCGGCGTATCACGAGTACGGCCGGCTTGCTCGGCGCGGCCGCTGGCGGCGGCCGGAACGACCGGCGCATCGGCTGCAGCCGATGCGGACGCCGCGATCGGCCCCCAGCGGCATGCGCGGTGCGGCGCGCGGATGTCGATGCACGACGTCGACAGCGTGGCGACACAGAGCTTGCCCGGCGGCGCGCCCGCCCTGCCGCGAAAAGTCCACTCGCGGCCGAACGGCGGGACGTCGTCAAGCGGCGCGGCGCGCGGGCGAGCCAGCGCGCCTTCGACAGGAACCAGCGGCGATTGCGTCATGAGAGCGGTACACCGCGCGACACGGGCGAACAGGTAGGTGGTCGCGGCGCGGATATCGTCGGAAACCCGACATTGTGGTCAGGCCGCGACGACCGGTCGATCGGACCGATCCGATTTTCGTGCGGAATCCGGGGCAACTCGTACGAGCGGTAGATCAAGCCGGACGCCGTGCCGCCGCTACAAGGCAATTGTCGGCTTCGCGTGGCATCATTCGCCGGTCATGTCGGCCGGCGTGTCGTTGCAGCGCGTCGCCGGCACGCGGCGCGCATTCAGCGCCATTCGAGCTCGAGCGAGAAAACATGTCCACAGCATCGCAAGCGATTACGCAGGAATCGAAAGTCCGCACCGTATTTCGGGTCGTCAGCGGCAACTTCCTCGAAATGTACGATTTCATGGTCTACGGCTATTACGCGTCGGCCATCGCGAAAACCTACTTCCCGAGCGGCAACGCGTTCGCATCGCTGATGCTGTCGCTGTCGGTGTTCGGCGCGGGCTTTCTGATGCGGCCGGTCGGCGCGATCGTGCTCGGCGCGTACATCGACCATCACGGCCGCCGCAAGGGGCTGATCCTCACGCTCGGCCTGATGGCGCTCGGTACGCTGACGGTGGCCGCGGTGCCCGGCTACGCGACGATCGGCGTGCTCGCGCCGACGCTCGTGCTGTTCGGCCGGCTGCTGCAGGGCTTTTCGGCGGGCGTCGAACTGGGCGGCGTGTCGGTCTACCTGTCCGAGATCGCGACGAAAGGGCACAAAGGGTTCTACACGTCGTGGCAATCGGGCAGCCAGCAGGTCGCCGTCGTGTTCGCCGCGTTCGTCGGCGTGCTGCTGAACCGCGCGCTGCCGGCCGAAGACATGACCGCATGGGGCTGGCGCATTCCGTTCCTGATCGGCTGCCTGATCGTGCCGTTCCTGTTCCTGATTCGCCGCTCGCTGAAGGAGACCGACGAGTTTCTCGCGAAGTCGCATCGTCCGTCGATGGGCGAAATCATGCGCTCGATGCTCGACAACTGGGGCGTCGTGATCGCCGGCATGGGGATGGTGATCATGACGACGGTGTCGTTCTACATGATCACCGCCTATACGCCGACGTTCGGCAAGGAAGTGCTGCATCTGACGTCGCTCGACGCGCTCGTCGTGACGGTGTGCGTCGGCATTTCGAATCTCGTGTGGCTGCCGCTGTCCGGCGCGCTGTCCGATCGTATCGGCCGCCGCCCGGTGCTGATCGCGTTCACCGTGCTCACGCTGCTGACGGCTTACCCGGCCGTGCTGTGGCTCGTCGCGCAGCCGTCGTTCCTGCGGCTGCTCGCCGTCGAGCTGTGGCTGTCGTTCCTGTACGGTTCGTACAACGGCGCGATGGTCGTCGCGCTGACCGAAGTGATGCCGGCCGACGTACGCACGGCCGGCTTTTCGCTCGCATACAGCCTCGCGACGACGATCGGCGGGTTTACGCCGGCGATCTCGACGCTGCTGATTCACGAGACCGGCAACAAGGCCGCGCCGGGGCTGTGGCTCAGCGTCGCCGCGATCTGCGGCCTGTTCGCGACGCTCGTGCTGTACCGTACGAACGAATCGCGCAGCCAGTACAAGGCCACTTGACGTCCGGCGTGTGACGCCGGGCTGCCGCGCGGCGCGCGCTGCGTGCGCCGTGCATCGGAAGGGAGCGCACTGCGCTCCCTTTTTCGTGCGCGTTCACGCGTCGCGCAGCGCGGCAGCGACGCTCGCCGCCACGTCGCGCCACTCGCCCGGTGCCGGCTGGCGCGCGAGCCGGGCGCGCGGATACCACGGACAATCGTCGCCGGTGAACCAGCGCCAGTCGGCCGCGAACGGCAGCATGATCCACACCGGCTTGCCGAGTGCGCCCGCGAGGTGCGCGACGGCCGTGTCGATCGTGACGACGCCGTCGAGCCGTTCGATCAGCGCAGCCGTATCGGCGAAGTCGTTCAGCCGGCCGTCGAGACGATGCACGCGCGGATGCGCGTCGACGCGCGCGCGATCGCCGTCGTCGAGCGTGGGCTGCAGCACGATCCAGTCGATGTCCGGCAGCGCGAGCAGCGGTGCGAGCGCGTCGAACGGCATCGAGCGGTTTTCCTGCGCTTGCCGGCGCCCCGACCATGCAAGGCCGTACTTGCGCTTCGACTGACCGCCGAGCGACCCGCGAAAGCGTCGGCGTGCGGTGTCGGGCGCGTCGAGATAACGCTGGCCGACGGCGATGTCGGCCGGCTGCAGCCCGAGCAGCAACGGCAGGCTCATCAGTGTGCATCCGACGTCGGCGGCCGGCAGCTTCGTCCCCTGTGCGACGAGCGTCACGCGCCAGCGTGCCGCAGCCGGTGCGAGCAGCGCGAGCAGTTCCGGCTGCACTTCGAGCACGAGCCGTGCGCACTTTGCGCGCGCGAGCGGCACGAAGCGGACGAACTGCAGCGTGTCGCCGAACCCCTGTTCCGCGCGGATCAGCAGCGTGCGCGATGCAATCGGCTCGCCGTGCCAGCGAGGCAACGCGCCGAGCGGCGTCGCGCCCGGCGTATCGTGGCGCGCTTCGTAAGCGGGCAGGCCGCGCGTGAAGTCGCCGAGCGTGAGCAGCGTGACCGCCCGGTGCAATTCGGCGAGCTTCAGATCCGGCGCGACGCGCAGCGCCTGATCGAACGCGCGCAGCGCCATCTCGTACGCGCGGAGCGCGTGATGCGCATTGCCGAGATTCAGCCACGCCAGACCGAACGACGGATCGAGGCCGACCGCACGCTCGTAGTACGGCAGCGCGTCGCGGTGACGCCCCTGCGCGCACAGCGCGTTCGCGAGCCCGAACAGGGCGAGCGGAAACGGCGGATGCAGCGCGAGCGCGGCCTCGAATGCGGCGGCCGCATCGGCATGACGGCCCAGCGCCTCGAACGTATTGCCGAGATTGAAATGCGCGGCGACGAAACGCGGCTGCGCGGCGATCGCGGCCTGGAAGTGCGCGATCGCATCGTCGGCGCGGCCCATCGCGTTCAGCGCCATCGCGAGATTGTTGTGCGCGCCGGCATGTCCGGGCCGCAGCTCCAGCGCGCGGCGGAACGCGGCGAGCGCATCGTCGTGACGGCCGAGCGCGTTCAGCGCGTTGCCGAGATTGTTGTGGATCGATGCGTCGTCCGGCGTCAGCAGCAGCGCGCGGCGGAATGCATCGACGGCGTCCTCGTGGCGCTGCAGCGCCGCATACGCATTGCCGAGGTTGTAGTGCGCGAGCGGAAATTCGGGTGCGAGCGTCAGCGCATTCCGAAAGCGGTCGATCGCTTCGTCGAGCCGGCCCAGCGCCTTCAGCGCATTGCCGAGATTGAGCTGCAGCGCCGCATCGTTCGGGCGCAACGCGACCGCACGGCCGACGAGATCAGCCGCTTCGGCATGCTGGCCCTGCTGATGCCGAAGCACGCCGAACAGATGGAGCGCGTCGGCGTCGGCGGGATTGGTCGCGAGCGCGGCGCGATAGCCGTGCTCGGCCTCGGCGAGGCGGCCCTCGCGATGCGCGGCGTACGCTCGGTCGAATGCGGAATCCATGACGCGAAAACTGGCGGAAAGCGCGTATTTTCCCATACTGCCTGCGCGCGCCGCCCATCGGCCGTTCGGCATATGGCCCCGTCACGCGGAGCGGCGTAGACTTGCAGGGTCGCGTGTCATCGAGGTTCTCATGGCTGACACACTGCTCGATATTCCGCCCGTGCTGATCGTCGGCGCGGGGCCGACCGGCCTTGCCGCGGCGATGAGCCTCGCGCGGGCCCGCGTGCCGGTGCGCATCGTCGACCGGCTCGTCACGCCCGCGCCGTATTCGCGCGCGATCGGCATTCAGGCGCGCACGCTCGAGTTGCTGGAGCAGCATCGGGCAGTCGAACCGTTTCTCGAACTCGGGCATCGCGTGCACGCGGCCGCGCTGCACGCCGACGGCCGCGTCATCGCGCAGCTCGATTTCGATCCGCTGCAAACCCGTTATCCGTATCTGCTGCTTCTCGACCAGAGCGTCACCGAGCGGCTGCTGACCGAGCACCTGGCTGGATTCGGCGTGCGCGTCGAGCGCGGCGTGAAGCTTTGCGCGTGCGACGCAGGCGGTACGTCGCTCGACGTGACGCTGCGCGGCGCCGACGGTCGCACCGAGCGATTCGCGCCGTCGTATCTGATCGCGGCGGACGGCGCGCACAGCACGGTACGGCACCTGCTCGGCGTCGGCTTCGCCGGCCACGCATTCGAACAGACGTTCCTGCTCGCCGACTTCGCGGCGATACCCGACTGGCCGGACGACGAGATCCACCTGTTCACGACGTCGGACGGCATCGCGGGTCTGTTCCCGCTCGGCGAAGGGCGCTATCGGCTCGTCGCGGACCGGCCGCCCGGCGAGCCGCTGCCGGACGCATCGGCACCGTCGCTCGACGTGTGCGAGGCGATCGTCCGTACGCGCATCGGCACGTCGATCGCGCCGAGCGATCTCGCGTGGTCGTCGTATTTCCACCTGCATAGCCGGATGGTCGAGCGGCTGCGCCACGGGCGCGTGTTCTTTGCGGGCGACGCGGCGCACGTGCACAGTCCGGCCGGCGCGCAGGGGATGAACACCGGCATCCAGGAAGCGTTCAATCTGGGCTGGAAGCTCGCGCGCGTGCTCTCCGGCGGCGCGCCCGAGCGGTTGCTGGACACGTATCACGCGGAGCGCCATCCGATTGAGCGCGACGTATTGCGGCAGACGGGCTTCGTCACGCAGATCGTCGAAGCCGACCACGGCGCGATGAAGCTGCTGCGCGATCGCATCGTGCCGCTGCTGTCGTCGTTCGGGCCGGTGCGCGACGCGTTGCGGCGCACGGTCAGCGAGCTGGGCGTCCAGTATCGGAAGAGCCCGCTCACGCTCGAACGCGTGCTCGACGGCGGGCCGCGCGCGGGCGAGCGCGCGCCGGACGCGCTGCTGCACGTGATCGACGGCCCGCTCGGTCAGGCGCCCGGCACCGCGCGGCTATACGATCTGCACGATCCGGCGAGCTTCACATTGCTGCTGCTCGAAGAGCATCCGAGTGCCGAGCCGGGCGACGTGCCGCCGATGCCGGACGATGCGCAGGCGCTCGTGCGCGGGCTCGAACGGATCATGCCGGGTGCCGTGCGCGCGTGGCGGATCGCCGATGCGGAAGGCAACGGCGCCGAAGGGCTCGCGCAAGCGTACGGCCGCTCGCGGCCGTCGTTCTACTTGCTGCGGCCGGACGGCTACGTTGCCGCTCGCGGCCGCACGGCGACGGACGCGAACGCGCTGCTGCGTCACTGCGAAGGCTGGTTCGCGGGCGTATCGCTATCCGCGTGACCGCGCCGTCACGCGGAGGCCGGCGCCGCAGCTGGCACGAGCGACGCGCGGTGCGCGGCGATCGCGTCGAGCACGATCGGCGCGGCACGGCGTGCGGCGTCGCTCGACGGGTCGTCGAGCGCGGCGAGGAAGGCGCGACGCATCCGCGGCTCCCAGAAGCGCCGGATATGGTCGGCGATGCCGGTCAGCGCTTCGTCGCGATCGGGCATCGATTCGAAGAATGCGCCGATCTGGTTCGCCATGTCGATCAGGTGTCCGGTGTCCATCGCGTCCTCACTTGCCGGTCGTCACGGCGGCCGGCGCCGCCGCTGCACGGCGCTCGAGCAAGTCGAGCTGCTCCGCGCTGAAGCGCGCATATTGCCGCTGCCATTCCGACGGTTGCGCGACCGGCATCACCTGCACGGCCGTCACCTTGTATTCGGGGCAGTTCGTCGCCCAGTCGGAGCTGTCCGTCGTGATCACGTTCGCGCCCGATTCCGGGAAGTGGAACGTCGTGTAGACGACGCCCGGCTGCATGCGTTCGGTGACGAGCGCGCGCAGCACCGTCTGCCCGGCGCGCGACTCGATGCCGACCCAGTCGCCGGTCTTGATTCCGCGGTCCTGCGCATCGTGCGGATGGATCTCGAGGCGGTCCTCTTCGTGCCACCGCACGTTCTCGGTCCGACGCGTCTGCGCGCCGACGTTGTATTGCGACAGGATGCGGCCCGTCGTCAGGATCAGCGGATAGCGCTGCGTGACCTTCTCGGGCGTCGGGATGAACTTCGTGATCACGAACCGGCCCTTGCCGCGGACGAACGTGTCCGTATGCATCGTCGGCGTGCCTTCCGGCGCCTGCTCGTTGCACGGCCACTGGATGCTGCCGAGCGCGTCGAGCTTCTCGTACGACACGCCGGAGAAGGTCGGCGTGAGACGCGCAATCTCGTCCATGATCTCCGACGGGTGCGTGTAGTGCATGTCGTAGCCGAGCGCACGCGACAGCATCAGCGTCACTTCCCAGTCCGCATAGCCGGCGAGCGGCGGCATCACCTTGCGCACGCGCGAGATGCGGCGCTCCGCGTTCGTGAACGTGCCGTCCTTTTCGAGGAACGACGAACCCGGCAGCAGCACGTGTGCGTACTTCGCGGTTTCGTTCAGGAAGATGTCCTGCACGACGATGCATTCCATCGCCGACAGCGCGGCCGCGACATGCTGCGTGTTCGGGTCCGACTGGACGATGTCCTCGCCCTGGCAGTAGAGCCCCTTGAAGCTGCCGTCGAGCGCCGCGTCGAACATGTTCGGGATCCGCAGCCCCGGTTCCGGCTGCAGCGTGGCCGACCATGCGTGCTCGAACTGCGCGCGCACGCTTGCGTCGCCGATGTGCCGGTAGCCGGGCAGTTCGTGCGGGAACGAACCCATGTCGCACGAGCCCTGTACGTTGTTCTGGCCGCGCAGCGGATTGACGCCGACGCCTTCGCGGCCGATGTTGCCGGTTGCCATCGCGAGGTTCGCGATGCCCATCACCGTCGTCGAGCCCTGCGCATGCTCGGTCACGCCGAGGCCGTAATAGATTGCCGCGTTGCCGCCGGTCGCATAGAGGCGCGCGGCCGCGCGTACTTGTTCGGCCGGCACGCCGGTCACGTCGGCGGTCGCTTCGGGCGAATTCTCGGCGCGCGACACGAACTCGCGCCACTGCTCGAACGCGCGCGTCTCGCAGCGCTCGGCGACGAACGCTTCATCGACGAGCCCTTCGGTGACGATCACGTGCGCGAGCGCGTTGACGATCGCGACGTTGGTGCCCGGCCGCAGCTGCAGATGATGCGTCGCCTTCACGTGCGGGCCGTCGACCACGTCGATGCGGCGTGGATCGATCACGATCAGCTTCGCGCCTTCGCGAATGCGCCGCTTCAGCCGCGAGCCGAACACCGGGTGGCCGTCGGTCGGGTTCGCGCCCATCACGACGATCACGTCGGCCTTGCCGACCGATGCGAAGGTCTGCGTGCCGGCCGATTCGCCGAGCGTCGTCTTCAGTCCGTAACCGGTCGGCGAATGGCACACGCGCGCGCAGGTGTCGACGTTGTTGTTACCGAACGCGGCGCGCACGAGCTTCTGCACGAGATAGGTTTCCTCGTTCGTGCAGCGCGACGACGTGATGCCGCCGATCGAATCGCGGCCGTATTTCTGCTGCAGCTTGCGGAACTGCGTCGCCGCGTAGGTCAGCGCTTCGTCCCAGCTGACTTCGCGCCACGGATCGGTGATCTTTTCGCGGATCATCGGTTTCGTGATGCGATCCTTGTGCGTCGCGTAGCCCCACGCGAAGCGTCCCTTCACGCACGCATGGCCTTCGTTCGCGAGTCCATTCTTGTGCGGCGTCATGCGCACGACCTGCGTGCCCTTCATCTCCGCCTTGAACGAGCAGCCGACGCCGCAATACGCGCAGGTCGTGATGACCGAGTGTTCGGCCTGGCCGAGCTGCGCGACCGACTTCTCCTGCAGCGTCGCGGTCGGGCATGCGGCGACGCAGGCGCCGCACGACACGCACTCCGATTCCATGAACGGTTCGCTTTCGCCGGCCGCGACGCGCGACTCGAAGCCGCGCGCGGCAATCGTCAGCGCGAACGTGCCCTGCGTTTCCTCGCAGGCGCGCACGCAGCGATTGCACACGATGCACTTCGACGGGTCGTACGTGAAGTACGGATTCGACTCGTCTTTACGGTCCTGCAGGTGGTTCGCGCCGTCGAAACCGTAGCGCACCTCGCGCAGGCCGACGACGCCCGCCATGTCCTGCAATTCGCAGTCGCCATTGGCGGGGCAGGTCAGGCAATCGAGCGGATGGTCGGAGATATACAGCTCCATCACGTTGCGACGCAGCGCCTGCAGCCGGTCCGACTGCGTGCGGACCTTCATCCCCGCTTCGGCGGGCGTCGTGCACGACGCCGGATAGCCACGCCGGCCTTCGATCTCGACGAGGCACAGCCGGCACGAGCCGAACGGCTCGAGCGAGTCGGTCGCACACAGCTTCGGAACGTTCACGCCGGCTTCGATCGCGGCGCGCATCACCGACGTGCCGGCCGGCACCGTGACGGGCCGGCCGTCGATTTCGAGCGTCACGTCGGTGTCGGCGTACCGCTGCGGCGTGCCGTAATCGGTTTCGTCGAACGGGTCGCGCACGCGCGCCTGCGCGGCGCTCTTGCATGCGCATTGGCCTGAGCCGCAACCGCCTTGGCGGACATTGTTCGTGTCGACAGACATGCAGAGCTCCTTCTGGGTCAGGCCGCGGCCTTGACCGGACCCGGCGCGGCGTGGCTGCCGGCGAGCCCGAAATCTTCGGGGAAGTGATCGAGCGCGGACAGCACCGGATACGGCGTCATCCCGCCCATTGCGCACAGCGAGCCGGCGAGCATCGTGTCGCACAGATCGCGCAGCAGCGTGATCTGGCGCTCGGACGTATCGCCCTGGCGGATGCGGGCGATCGTCTCGACGCCGCGCGTCGAACCGATCCGGCACGGCGTGCACTTGCCGCACGATTCGATCGCGCAGAACTTCATCGCGTATTCGGCGAGCTCCGCGAGATTCGACGTGTCGTCGTGCAGCACGATGCCGCCGTGGCCGACCACTGCGTCGATCGCCGCATACGCTTCATAGTCGAGCGGCACGTCCCACTGATGCTCAGGCAGATAGGTGCCGAGCGGGCCGCCGACCTGCGCGGCGCGCGCGGGGCGGCCGGTCGCGGTGCCGCCGCCGAAGTCGAACAGCAGCTCGCGCAGCGTGACGCCGAACGCGAGCTCGACGAGGCCGCCGTGCCGGATGTTGCCCGCGAGCTGGAACGGCAGCGTGCCGCGCGAGCGGCCCATCCCGTAGTCGCGGTAGAACGCGGCGCCGCGCGCGAAGATCACCGGCGCGGTCGCGAGCGTGATCACGTTGTTGATGACGGTCGGCTGACCGAACAGCCCGGCGAGCGCGGGCAGCGGCGGCTTCGCGCGCACGACGCCGCGCTTGCCTTCGAGCGATTCGAGCAGCGCCGTTTCCTCGCCGCATACGTACGAGCCCGCGCCTTTCGCGACGTGCAGCTCGAATGCGTGCGCGGAGCCGAGCACGCGTTCGCCGAGCCAGCCGGCTTCGCGCGCGCGCTCGATCGCGGCTTCGAGCGTCGCGATCGCATGCGGATATTCGCTGCGCACGTAGATGTAGCCGACGGTCGCGCCGGTCGCGATGCCGGCGATGATCATTCCTTCGATCAGGCAGTACGGATCGCTTTCCATGATCAGCCGATCGGAGAACGTGCCCGAGTCGCCTTCGTCCGCGTTGCAGACGATGTACTTCTGCTTTGCGGTCGCGTGCCGGACCGTGCGCCACTTGATGCCGGCCGGGAACGCGGCGCCGCCGCGGCCGCGCAGCCCGGATTCGATCAGCGCTTCGCACGCGGCGTCGCCGTCGAGTGCGAGCGCGTTTTTCAGTCCGGCGAGGCCGTCGTATTTCAGGTAGTCGTCGATCGACAGCGGGTCCGTCAGCCCGATGCGCGCGAACGTGAGGCGTTGCTGGCGCGCGAGATACGGCAGCGCGTCGACGACGCCGACGCTGCTCGGATGCGCGCCGCCGTCGAGCCAGTTCGCGTCGAACAGCGCGGGCACGTCGGCCGCGGACAGGTTCGCGTAGCCGACGCGGCCGGCTGCCGTGCCGACTTCGACGAGCGGCTCGAGCCACAGCAGCCCGCGCGAGCCGTTGCGGATCAGTTCGATCGGAACGCCGCGCCGTTCGGCTTCCGCGACGATCGCGGCAGCGAGCGCGTCGGCGCCGAGCGCCAGCGCGGACGAATCGCGCGGTACGTAGATGCGCGTCGTCATGCGGCCTCCCGCGTGTGGGCGACGGCGTCGGCGAGCAGCGCGTCGAATTTCTCCGGCGTGACCTTTGCATGCAGCGCGCCGTTGACCGTCATCGACGGCGATTGCGCGCACAGTCCGAGGCAGTAGACCGATTCGAGCGCGACGTCGGCCCGCGCATGCGCGCTTGCGGCATCGCCGTGTCCGGCGTCGAACCGGCAGCCGGTGCGCGCCTCCGCGTGCGCGGCCAGCGCTTCGCAGCCCATGCTGCGGCACGCTTCCGCGCGGCACATCTGGATCGTCACGCGGGCGGGCGGCGCGGTGCGGAAGTGGTGGTAGTAGGTGAGCACGCCGTGTACTTCCGCGCGCGACAGATTCAGCGCTTTCGCGAGCGGTGCGACGCAGCCCTGCGGCACGTAGCCGGCTTCATCCTGGATCGCATGCAGGATCGCGACGAGCGATCGGCCGGCGCGCGCGTGGCGCTCGACGAGCGCGTCGGGCGCAGGGGAATTCGGGGACATCGGTTATGCTCCTCCAAAGCCTCATATGCGCTTGAAATTCATATAGTGCGCATCGCGACTTCGTTCTGATTGATTTCGCCCAACGATAAGCGGAAGATTTCGCAGTCGCAATAGGAAATCGGAGTACATAATTGATTCGAATCGAATGCGACGCGTATCTGACCGTACGCGACACGGAAGGCCGCACGGCGAGCCTGTCGGACGTCGCGCCATTGCTCGAGCTCGTTGCCGATACGGGCAGCATTGCGCAGGCCGCGCACGCGAAGGGGCTGTCGTACCGGCACGCGTGGGGGCTGCTGCGCGCGCTCGAAGCGTGCATCGGCGCAGAGCTGATCGAAACCGCGCGCGGCAAGGGTTCGACGCTGTCGGAGCTCGGGCGGGCGGTGGTCGACGCGCAGCGCCTCGCGCGCAGCCGGCTCGACGGCAGCTTGCGCGCGCTCGCGGACGAAGTGGCGAGCGATCTGAACCGGCGGCTCGCTCAGCGCGACGGCGCCGTGCGAATTCATGCGTCGCACGGGTATGCGGTGGCGGCGCTCGTGTCCGCGCTCGTCGACGCGCAGGCCGCGGTCGACATCAAATACCGCGAGAGCGTCGAAGCCGTGCGCGCGCTCGCGCGCGGCGAATGCGAACTCGCCGGATTCCATTTGCCTCGCGGCGCATTTCGGGCGGAGTGCGCGCAGATCTATCGGCCGTGGCTCGACGATACGCGCCATGTGCTGATTCATCTGACGCGCCGCCAGCAGGGGCTCTTCGTGCCGCCCGGCAACCCGAAGCAGGTGCGCGGGCTTGCGGATCTCGCGCGCAGCGACATCCGCTTCGTCAATCGGCAGCCGGGCTCGGGCACGCGCATGCTGCTCGATCTCGCGCTGCGCGCGATCGGCATCGATCCGGAGAGCATCAACGGCTATGCGTCGGCCGAACTCACGCATTCGGCGATTGCCGCGTTCATCGCGAGCGGGATGGCCGATCTCGGCTTCGGCGTGGAGCCGGCCGCGCGGCATTTCGGACTCGATTTCATCCCGGTGGTCGACGAGGACTATTACTTCGCATGCGAGCGCGCACGGCTCGATTCGCAGCCGCTCGCCGGCGTGCTGGACCTGCTGCGCGACGCGCGTTTCGTCGAGCGCGTCGCGCGTCTGGACGGCTACGATCCCGCCGCGTGCGGCACGCTGACGAGCATCCCGGACGGGCTTGCCGGCGACGACGGCGTAGCCGCGCCGGACGGCAATGGACGGTAACCGGCATGCGTGAGAGTCGCGCTGCAACGGCAAGGGATTTACGCTACGCTTGCCGCTTGATCAACGTTCCAACAAGCACGCCGTTCAGGCGTCATCCTGACATGAAACTTTCCGTGCCTTTCTCCGCGGCCGCGTTGACCGCGGGGCTTCTGATCGCCGTTTCGCCGTTTGCGTTCGGGCAAAATTCACCGGGCGTGCCGGGCGGCATCCTGAGCGACCAGTTCCGGCTGAACGAACATCCGCAGATGCCGTTCGCGGCGTCGGCGCCGTCGCAGAAGTACCAGAACGGCAAGAAGTCGGCGTTGCGCCGCAAGGGCGACCTCGGCGATCCGAACGGCTGCAATCTGAAGTGCCCGATGGACACCCAGTAAGCGATCGCGCCCGCGCCGTTGCCGGCGTATCCGCCGATCCCCGATAACGGGACGGGCGATACAGATTCCCCGAGCCCCGCGAAGCTGGCTTCGCGGGGCTCTTCTTTTGCGTACATCGGCGGCTGCGGGATGGCCGACCGGGTGCGTGCGAATAAGGGTTAACCCTCGATTCGGGAAGAATGTCTTCCAGAAACCCGCCTTATTCTTAAGCAGTCGCCTACATAAACTTCGGGTTGTCAGCGATGAACGAGGTGTTCACCGCGAAAACGGACAAATCTGGAGGTAGGTCATCATGAAGTCGCTCGTTCAAGCCGTCGTCGTTGCAGCCGCTGTCGCCATTCCGGCCGTGTCGTTCGCCCAGCCGGGCTCGGCTCTGACCCGCGCGCAGGTCCGCGCGGAACTGGTTCAACTGCAGCAAGCCGGCTACAACTCCGCCCGCGGTGAAGATCCGCATTATCCGGAAGCGATCCAGGCTGCGACCGCGCGCATCGCGGAACAGCAACGCGCGCTGGCTCAAGCGCAACGCGACGACGCCAGCGGGTATGGCGCGCAAGCGCAGGGTGCATCGGCATCCGGCTCGCGTGCGCTTGGCGTGCGTCCGGCCACTGCCGAAGAAATGAAGTCGCTGTATCGCGGCAGCTAAGCGGTATGTCGCGCGGTACGGCCGAGTGCCGGGATGCGACGATGAGTCGCGCTCGACTTCGCGCCGGCGGATTCGGCGCGGTCCGACGGCGCGGTATGCGCCGCGTGTTCGAACATCCGTTACCTCCGGCCGCTGGAATGTCGGCGGCGTTCCGCCCGACCCGTCGGGTCGGGCGCTTTTTCGGAGCAGGGACGCAAGCCGCAGCGCGTCGAGACAACAAAAACCCCGCAGACTCGCGTCATGCGGGGTTCGTGCGTCAAGCGCGAATTTGGTGGAGGCGGCGGGAATCGAACCCGCGTCCAGAAGCGCTCTACGACCAGTTCTACATGTTTAGTTCTGTCATTTGATTTAACCGTAGCGACGCGGACGAACACGCTGCACTACGGCGATTCGCTGGATTTTCGACCCTGGCGTCGCGACGCCGACAGGGCTTAACTGACGTATATGACCTCTGGCGGTATTGCTACCGGTCTTGCGACACTAGCCCGTCAGTGAACTAGGCAGAGGACGGCGGCCCTTAGGCTGCCAGTGCGAACGTATCGTCGTTTGCAGTTACGTTTTTCCCATTGATTAACGAGGTGACGGGTCCTCGACATGCCCTAGCCGCTTCACAACCCCTGTCGAAACCAGGTCGCCCCCGCGGATAAGATCGACCATTATAGCCGAACATCGCGCAACAGGTCGCGCAACTCCCGCGTGGTCGCGACGAGATGCTGCGCCTGCCAGTCGGCCGGCGCAGCGCCGTCGCCGCAGTAGCCGTAGGCAGCCGCCACCGTCGCCATGCCCGCGGCGGTGCCGGCCTGGATGTCGCGCAGATCGTCGCCGACATAGACGACGCGCTCCGGCGCGAGCGTCAGCTGCGCAGCCGCGTGCAGCAGCGGTGCCGGATGCGGTTTCGGGTGCGGCGTCGTGTCGCCCCCGACGACGCACGCTGCACGCGACGCAAGACCGAGCAGTTCGACGAGCGGTGCCGTCAGTCGCATCACCTTGTTTGTCACGATGCCCCAGCGCACGCCGCGTGCATCGAGTTCGTCGAGTACGTCGCCGATGCCGGGAAACAGCGTGGTATGCACGCACAGATCCGTTGCGTAATTCGCGAGAAACTCATCGCGCATCGCGTCGTAATCGGGCGATTGCGGACCGATGCCGAATGCGCCGCCGAGCAGCCCGCGCGCGCCGGCCGACGCGAGCGGTCGCAGCACGTCGATCGGCGTTTGGGGCAGGCCGCGCACGCGCTGCATCTTGTGGACGGCGGCAGCCAGATCGGGCGCCGTGTCGGCGAGCGTGCCGTCGAGGTCGAACAGTACGGCGTCGCAGTGCTGCAGGCGCGGCGCGTCGAATGCGGCTCGCGCAGGCGAAAGGGGAGTCGTCATGCCGGGGAAGTCACGCGCCGCGGCGGCACGCGACGAGGTAATTGATGTCGGTGTCGTTCGACAGCGCGAAGCGCTTGCCGAGCGGGTGATAGGTGATGCCCTTGATCTCGACGATGTGCAGACCGGTGGCGCGCACGAAGCCGGCCAGCTCGGACGGTCGAATGAAGCGCGCGTAGTCGTGCGTGCCCTTCGGCAGCATCTGCGCGATGTATTCGGCGCCGATCACTGCGAACAGGTAGGACTTCAGGTTGCGGTTCAGCGTCGAGAAGAACACCCAGCCGCCCGGCTTCACGAGCGTCGCGCAAGCCGCGACGATGCCGGCCGGCGACGGCACGTGCTCGAGCATCTCCATGCAGGTGACGACGTCGTACGTGCCCGGTTCGCGCTCTGCGAGCGCTTCGGCGGCGATCGCCTCGTACTCGACCGATACGCCGCTCTCGAGACTGTGCAGGTCGGCGACGCCGAGCGCTTCGGTCGACAGGTCGATACCTTTGACCTGCGCGCCGAGCCCGGCCATCGACTCGGACAGGATGCCGCCGCCGCAGCCGACGTCGAGTGCGCGTTTGCCGGCCAGATGCGCATGCGCGTCGATCCAGCCGAGTCGGACCGGATTCAGGTCGTGCAGCGGTTTGAATTCGGCATTCGGATCCCACCACCGGTGGGCGAGGTCGCTGAATTTCTGGAGTTCGTGCGGATCGGCGTTGGTCATGTCGGCAAAGGGCTACGGAAGGAGGGCGGCGCTTCGGCACATCAGTCCCGAGTATATAAGCGGGTGGACGACGAGGCCAGCGAACGCCCGGACGGGCATCAATGAAAAAGCCCCGCCGGAGCGGGGCTTTGAAGCAGTCGAAAACCGTGGCTTACTGCGCCGGAACGGTCGTCTTCTGCACTTCTTGCGTACCGACCACTTCGACTTCCACGCGGCGGTCCGGTGCGAGGCAGGCGATCAGCTGCTTGCGGTTCTTCTGGTTGCAGCCCGTCGTGACCGGGTTGCGCTTGCCCTTGCCTTCCGTGTAGATCTTGTTGGCCGGGACACCCTTGCTGACCAGGTACGACTTCACGGCTTGCGCACGGCGCAGCGACAGGCGGTCGTTGTACTTGTCCGAACCGATACGGTCGGTGTAGCCCGTTGCGACGACCACTTCCGTGTTCATGCCCTGGATCTTCGATGCCAGCTCGTCGAGCTTCTGCTTGCCGAGCGGCTTGAGCGTTGCCTTGTCGAAGTCGAACAGTGCGTCGGCTTGATACGTGATCTTCTGGCTCGTGATGGCCGGAGCGACCGGAGCGACCGGCGGCTGCGGTGCCTGGGCGACCAGTGCGCCATCGCACTTCGCGTTGGCGGTGGCCGGCGTCCAGAACGCGTCACGCCAGCAGAGCTCGTTCGTGCCGTTCATCCACACCCATTCGCCCGTACCGTTCACCCAGTTGTCGTTGACGGCTTGACGCGACGCCGGCACCGACTGTGCCGAAGCGGATGCAGCCATAACTGCGGTAGCTGCAATGAACGCGAGCTTTGAAAGTTTATTCATATTTCTCCTCTCGAAATTGAGATTACCGCAGGTTTACTGCGAGCCTGTTGACGGTGACAAGTCATACATTGCTCGAAGTATAACATTGGTGCGGCACAAAAAACGCGGCACCGCTCTGTGTAGACTTCGAGCAGCGTCTAACTTTCAGTGCGTTGGCATTTTGCCATATCGTTCCCTTCCTACGAAAAAAAATCCTCCCCACCCCAAGATCGCCTTGACGTTTGTGGTGCATGCGCAACACCGGCCTGCCGCAACTTTCAATGATTGTCAAGAGTGGGTTCGCGAATGCGAGAGAAAAACGGCAAACCCCAACCGGGTGCGTGAAGCGGCCCGATGTCACGGACGGGCGGCCGGAGGAACGACGGGAGCTGGCGAGCGCGACCGCGATACGTGTCGCGATATGTGCCGATATGTGCGATACCGAAGCCGTCGCGGATTTTGCTGTTTACATATAGTGGGCCGGCGAATTGGCGGCTGATGGGCGCATGTTAGAATCTCGCGTTGCGTTGCGCATGCAGCGCCCACGCGAAAGGCGTTCGCCGTCTTCGCTCCGAAACGATACGGATACATGGATCAATTCGCCAAAGAGACCCTGCCCACCTCCCTCGAGGAGGAAATGCGCCGTTCGTATCTCGATTACGCGATGAGCGTGATCGTCGGACGTGCCCTTCCGGATGTCCGCGATGGCCTGAAGCCCGTGCACCGGCGCGTACTGTTCGCGATGCACGAACTGAACAACGACTGGAACCGCGCGTACAAGAAATCGGCGCGTATCGTCGGCGACGTGATCGGTAAGTACCACCCGCACGGCGACACGGCGGTCTACCACACGATCGTGCGGATGGCGCAGGACTTCTCGCTGCGCTACATGCTGATCGACGGGCAGGGCAACTTCGGCTCGATCGACGGCGACAATGCGGCGGCGATGCGGTACACCGAAATTCGCATGGCGAAGATCGGGCACGAGCTGCTCGCCGACATCGACAAGGAAACGGTCGATTTCGAGCCGAACTACGACGGCAACGAAACGCAGCCGTCGGTCCTGCCGTCGCGGATCCCGAACCTGCTGATCAACGGCTCGTCGGGCATCGCCGTCGGCATGGCGACCAACATTCCGCCGCACAACCTGAACGAAGTCGTCGACGCGTGCCAGCACCTGCTGAGCAACCCCGACGCGACGGTCGACGAACTGATCGAGATCATCCCGGCGCCGGATTTCCCGACGGCCGGCATCATCTACGGCGTCGCCGGCGTGCGCGACGGCTACCGCACCGGCCGCGGCCGCGTCGTGATGCGCGCGGCCACGCACTTCGAGGAGATCGACCGCGGCCAGCGGATGGCGATCATCGTCGACGAGCTGCCGTACCAGGTCAACAAGCGCTCGCTGCTCGAGCGGATCGCCGAGCTCGTCAACGAGAAGAAGCTCGAAGGCATTTCCGATATCCGCGACGAATCCGACAAGAGCGGCATGCGGGTCGTGATCGAGCTCAAGCGCGGCGAAGTGCCGGAAGTGGTGCTGAACAACCTGTACAAGGCGACGCAGCTGCAGGACACGTTCGGCATGAACATGGTCGCGCTCGTCGACGGCCAGCCGAAGCTGCTGAACCTGAAGGAAATCCTGCAGTGCTTCCTGTCGCACCGGCGCGAAGTGCTGACGCGCCGCACGATCTACGAACTGCGCAAGGCGCGCGAGCGCGGCCACGTGCTCGAAGGTCTCGCGGTCGCGCTCGCGAACATCGACGAGTTCATCGCGATCATCAAGGCCGCGCCGACGCCGCCGATCGCGAAGCAGGAGCTGATGACGAAGTCGTGGGATTCGTCGCTCGTACGCGAGATGCTGACGCGCGCCGAATCCGAGAACGCGGCGGCGGGCGGCCGTGCCGCGTACCGTCCGGAAGGGCTGAATCCGGCGTACGGGATGCAGGCCGACGGGCTGTACAGGTTGTCCGACACGCAGGCGCAGGAAATCCTGCAGATGCGTCTGCAGCGCCTGACCGGCCTCGAGCAGGACAAGATCATCGGCGAGTATCGCGAAGTGATGGCGCAGATCGCCGATCTGCTCGACATCCTCGCGCGCCCGGAGCGCATCACGACGATGATCGGCGACGAGCTGACGACGGTGAAGGCCGAATTCGGCGATGCGCGCCGCTCGCGGATCGAGCTGAACGCGACCGAACTGAATACCGAAGACCTGATCACGCCGCAGGACATGGTCGTCACGATGTCGCATGCCGGCTACGTGAAGTCGCAGCCGCTGTCGGAGTACCGCGCGCAGAAGCGCGGCGGCCGCGGCAAGCAGGCGACGCAGATGAAGGAAGACGACTGGATCGAGACGCTCTTCATCGCGAATACGCACGACTACATGCTGTGCTTCTCGAACCGCGGTCGCGTGTACTGGATCAAGGTCTACGAGGTGCCGCAAGGTTCGCGCAACTCGCGCGGCCGTCCGATCGTCAACATGTTCCCGCTGCAGGAAGGCGAGAAGATCAACGTCGTGCTGCCGGTGAAGGAATTCTCGGCCGACAAGTTCGTGTTCATGGCGACGTCGCTCGGCACGGTCAAGAAGACGCCGCTCGAAGCGTTCAGCCGTCCGATGAAGAAGGGCATCATCGCGGTCGGCCTCGACGAGGGCGACTATCTGATCGGCGCGTCGATCACCGACGGCGCGCACGACGTGATGCTGTTCTCCGATTCGGGCAAGGCCGTGCGCTTCGACGAGAACGACGTGCGTCCGATGGGCCGCGAAGCGCGCGGCGTGCGCGGCATGCAGCTCGAGGACGGGCAGCAGGTCATCGCGCTGCTGGTCGCGGGCAGCGAGGAGCAGTCCGTGCTCACCGCAACCGAGAACGGCTTCGGCAAGCGTACGCCGATCACCGAGTACACGCGTCACGGCCGCGGCACGAAGGGTATGATCGCGATCCAGACCTCCGAGCGTAACGGCAAGGTCGTCGCTGCGACGCTCGTCGATCCGGAAGATCAGATCATGCTGATCACGACGGCCGGCGTGTTGATTCGCACGCGCGTTTCCGAGATCCGCGAGATGGGACGGGCGACGCAAGGTGTTACACTCATCAGTCTCGATGAGGGTACGAAGCTTTCGGGTCTGCAGCAGATTGCCGAGGCCGAAGAGGGCGATGGCGAAGCCGACGAGGCGTCGGACGGCGAAGCCTGAAGAACGGATGAGACTCTCGAGCCGCCGCACGCGTGCCGCGCAACGTAGTGAGCGCCGCGCGATGCGATCGGCGAGAACCCATTCATATTTCCACAAGGGAGTGATGATGCAAAAGCAATTCAAGCAACTGGTTCTGCTGGCTGCACTGGTGCCGACGTTCGCGATGGCGCAGGCGCTGTCGAATTCCGCACCGGCTGCGCCCGCGGCAGCTGCGCCGATCGACGCCGACAAGAAGGCAGCGATCAAGGATCTGCTCGACGCGATCGACGCGCCGAAGCTCGTGTCGGCTATCGGCAACAGCGCCGAGATGCAGGCAAAGCAGCTCGTTCCGGCGATCCTGTCGGACGCGCTGTCGGAGAACAAGACGCTGAACGACAAGCAGAAGCAGGCTGCCGTGCCGACGCTGCAGAAGAACGCGGTGCCGAAGCTGGTCGACGGCGCGGGCAAGGTGTTCGGCACGCAGCAGTTCCAGAACGACGCGATGTCGGCTCAGTACGACGCGTACGCGAAGTACTACACGACGTCGGAGATCAAGGATCTGACGACGTTCTACAAGAGCCCGACGGGCCGCAAGTTCATCCAGGTTCAGGACCAGGTCGGTCGTGACGTCGTCAACGGCCTGATGCAGAAGTACATGCCGCAGGCGATCCAGGCGACGCGTGCGCAGGCGGACAAGGAAGTCGCGGCAGTCAAGCCGGGCAAGTAAGCCGTCTCCGGGCACGCGCCCGGCCGTCCGGCCGGGTTTGGCGGGAGCCTGGTGACAGTGCGATAATGGCCGTTTGCGCGCGAGCGCAAGCGGCCATTTCCTTTTTGGCGCGACTGATTGCAATCGACATGTGGCGGCAAGCCGCCGGTCGCGTCCCTCCGAGGTTTTCACGATGCGCGTCTTTAATTTCTCCGCCGGCCCCGCGGCGCTGCCCGAAGAAGTGCTGCGGCAGGCTGCCGACGAAATGCTCGACTGGCACGGCAGCGGCATGAGCGTGATGGAGATGAGCCATCGCGGCAAGGAGTTCATGTCGATCCACGAGGCCGCGCTGGCCGACCTGCGTGAGCTGCTCGACGTGCCGGCGAGCCATCGGATCCTGTTCCTGCAGGGCGGCGGCATTGCGGAGAATGCAATCGTGCCGATGAACCTGCTCGGCGCACGCAAGACCGCCGACTTCGTCGTGACCGGCTCGTGGTCGCAGAAGTCGTTCAACGAAGCGAAGAAGTACGGCGCGCCGCATCTGGCCGCGACCGGCAAGACGGCCGACGGCTTCACGCGTGCGCCTGCGTACGCCGAGTGGCAGCTGTCGGACGATCCCGCCTACGTGCATCTGTGCACGAACGAGACGATCGACGGCGTCGAGACGTTCGAGATTCCCGATCTCGGCGACGTGCCGCTCGTCGCCGACGTGTCGTCGCACATCCTGTCGCGCCCGATGGACGTCGCGAAATACGGCGTGCTGTTCGGCGGCGCGCAGAAGAACATCGGGATGGCCGGCGTGACGGTCGTGATCGTCCGCGAGGATCTTCTCGATCGCGCATTGTCGATCTGCCCGTCCGCATTCGAATGGAAGACTGTCGCCGCGAACAACTCGCTGTACAACACGCCGCCCACCTACGCGATCTACATCGCGGGCCTCGTGTTCCAGTGGCTGAAGCGGCAGGGCGGGCTCGAGGCGATCGAGGCCCGCAACATCGAGAAGGCGAAGCTGCTCTACGACACGATCGATGCGAGCAGCTTCTATCTGAACAAGGTCGAGCCGGCGGCGCGTTCGCGGATGAACGTGCCGTTTTTCCTGGCCGACGAAACGCGCAACGAAGACTTCCTTGCCGGCGCAAAGGCGCGCGGGCTGCTGCAGCTGAAGGGCCACAAGTCCGTCGGCGGCATGCGGGCGTCGATCTACAACGCGGTGCCGCTCGCGGGCGTGAAGGCGCTCGTCGAGTACATGAAGGACTTCGAGCAGCGCAGCGCCTGACGGCGACGCTGCTCAACAGCACGGCAACTACGCATGGACGACGAACTGAATTCCCGCCTGAAACCGCTGCGCGATCGCATCGATGCGATCGACGCGCAACTGATCGCGCTGCTGAACCAGCGTGCCGCGGTGGCGCTGGAGGTGGGCGAGGTCAAGAAGCACTTCAACGCGCCGGTGTTCCGGCCGGAGCGCGAGCTGCAGGTGATCGCGCGATTGCAGGACATGAGCGAGGGTCCGCTCGCGAGCGAGCATATCAGCGCGATCTGGCGCGAGATCATGGCCGCGAGCCGTGCGCTCGAGCAGACGATCCACGTCGCGTTCCTCGGGCCGGTCGGCACGTACAGCGAACAGGCGATGTTCGAGTATTTCGGCCAGTCGATCGAAGGACTGCCGTGTCCGTCGATCGACGAGGTGTTCCGCTCGGTCGAAGCGGGCGCGGCCGCATTCGGCATCGCGCCGGTCGAAAATTCGACCGAAGGCGCGGTGTCACGCACGCTCGACCTGCTGCTGCAGACGCAACTGCTGATCAGCGGCGAGCTCGCGCTGCCGATCCATCACAACCTGCTCACGCAGAGCGGCACGCTCGACGGGGTCACGCGCGTATGCGCGCATGCGCAGGCGCTCGCGCAATGCCAGCAGTGGCTGGCCGCGAATGCGCCGCAACTCGAGCGGCAGGCCGTGGCGAGCAACGCGGAGGCCGCGCGCCTCGCAGCGGCCGACCCGGGCGTCGCGGCGATCGCCGGCGATCGCGCGGCGGCGCACTACGGGTTGCAGATCGCGTTCTCGCTGATTCAGGACGATCCGCACAACCGCACGCGGTTCGTGATCGTCGGCAAGCAGCCGGCCGGACCGAGCGGGCACGATCAGACGTCGCTGATCGTGTCGGTGAAGAACGAGCCCGGCGCGGTGTTCAAGCTGCTCGAGCCGCTCGCGCGGCACGGCGTGTCGATGACGCGCTTCGAGTCGCGCCCGGCGCGCGTCGGCACGTGGGAGTACTACTTCTACATCGACATCGAAGGGCATCGGGACGATGCGGCGGTCGCGGCCGCGCTCGCCGAGCTCGGCCAGAAGGCCGCGTTTCTGAAGATACTCGGTTCGTATCCGCGCGCACGCTGAACGCAGCGGCCCGGCGCTGCGACACGCAGACGTCGCGGCAACGCGGGCAGGGCAGGCCGATCGGCGCTGCCGAAGGCGGGTTCGGGCCGCACCCGGCGCACACTGCGCCGGATGCGGGCCCGTGACCCGGGATCTGGAATTCCGCGCGCGGGGAGTGCTCTGTGCGCGTCACTTGGCTCATGTCGTGTCAGGCTTTGCATTCAACAAACTGGTCATCTTCGGCGTCGGCCTGATCGGCGGATCGCTGGCGCGCGCACTGCGCGAGCGCGCGTCGGGCGGTGCGGGCGAGATCGTCGGCGTCGGGCGTTCACGGGCGTCGGTCGAGCGCGCGCTGTCGCTCGGCGTGATCGACCGCGCGGCTGCGCTCGACGACGATGCGCAGCTGCGCGATGCGCTGGCGGGCGCCGATCTCGTGCTGCTCGCGGCGCCCGTCGCGCAGACGGGGCCGCTGCTCGCGCGCATTGCGCCGTGGCTCGACGGCGCGACGATCGTCACCGACGCGGGCAGCACCAAATCGGACGTCGTCGCGGCCGCGCGTGATGCGCTCGGCGCGCGGATCGCGCAGTTCGTGCCGGGCCACCCGATCGCCGGGCGCGAGTCGAGCGGCGTCGAGGCGGCGCTGCCGGACCTGTACGTCGGCCGCAACGTCGTGCTGTGTCCGCTGTCCGAGAACGCACGCGAATCGGTCGCGCGGATCGACGCAATGTGGCGGGCGACCGGCGCCGACGTGCGCACGATGAGCACCGAGCAGCACGATCGCGTGTTCGCGTCGATCAGTCACCTGCCGCACGTGCTGTCCTTCGCACTCGTCGAGCAGATTCTCGGCGAGGCGGACGCGGAGCTGAAATTCTCGTATGCGGCGGGCGGGTTTCGCGACTTCACGCGCATTGCCGCGTCGAGCCCCGAGATGTGGCGCGACGTGTGCGTGGCGAACCGCGCGGCGCTGCTCGACGAGCTCGACGGCTACATGCGCGTGCTCGAGCGACTGCGCGCGGCGATCGACGCGGGCGACGGCGCAGCGCTGGAAGCGGTGTTCGCACGCTCGCGCGCGGCCCGCAGCGCGTGGCAGGAACGCGGCGGCAAGACCGCTGCCGAAGCGGTGAAGAAATAACAGGACGATTCCCATGGACTATCTCGATCTCGGCCCGTACTCCAGCGCATCGGGCACCGTGCGCCTGCCCGGCTCGAAGAGCATTTCGAACCGCGTGCTGCTGCTCGCGGCGCTCGCCGAAGGCGACACGACGATCACCAACCTGCTCGACTCCGACGACACGCGCGTGATGCTCGATGCGCTCGCCAAGCTCGGCGTAAAGCTCGCGCGCGATCGCGACACGTGCGTGGTCACCGGCACGCGCGGCGCATTCACCGCGAAGACGGCCGATCTGTTCCTCGGCAACGCGGGCACGGCCGTGCGGCCGCTGACGGCGGCGCTCGCGGTGAACGGCGGCGACTATCGCGTGCACGGCGTACCCCGGATGCACGAGCGGCCGATCGGCGATCTCGTCGACGGGCTGCGTCAGATCGGCGCTCGAATCGACTATGAACAGAATGCCGGCTATCCGCCGCTGCGTATCCGGCCCGCGACGATCGCGGTCGACGCGTCGATCCGGGTGCGCGGCGACGTGTCGAGCCAGTTCCTCACCGCGCTGCTGATGACGCTGCCGCTCGTGAAGGCGAAGGACGGAAAGATCGTCGTCGAAGTCGACGGCGAGCTGATCTCGAAGCCGTACATCGACATCACGATCCGTCTGATGGAGCGTTTCGGCGTGGTCGTCGAACGCGACGGCTGGCAGCGCTTTACCGTGCCCGCGGGCGTCCGCTACCGGTCGCCGGGGCGGATCATGGTCGAAGGCGATGCATCGTCGGCGTCGTACTTCCTCGCGGCCGGTGCGCTGGGCGGCGGTCCGCTCAGGGTCGAAGGCGTCGGGCGCGCGAGCATCCAGGGCGACGTGGGTTTCGCGAACGCGCTGATGCAGATGGGTGCAAACGTGACGATGGGCGACGACTGGATCGAAGTGCGTGGTATCGGCCACGACCACGGCAAGCTCGAGCCGATCGACATGGACTTCAACCTGATTCCCGATGCGGCGATGACGATCGCGGTCGCCGCGCTGTTCGCGAGCGGCACGAGCACGCTGCGCAACATCGCAAGCTGGCGCGTGAAGGAGACCGACCGCATCGCGGCGATGGCGACGGAACTGCGCAAGGTCGGCGCGACGGTCGAAGAGGGCGCCGACTATCTCGTCGTCACGCCGCCCGCCGCGCTCACGCCGAACGCGGCGATCGATACGTACGACGATCATCGGATGGCGATGTGCTTCTCGCTCGTCAGCCTGGGCGGCGTGCCGGTGCGGATCAACGATCCGAAGTGCGTCGGCAAGACGTTCCCCGACTATTTCGACCGCTTCGCCGCGCTCGCGAAGGCCTGACCGACTGCCCGATGAAATCGACCCGACCCTTTCACCCGACTCCCGTCATCACGATCGACGGCCCGACCGCTTCCGGCAAGGGCACCGTTGCGGCGCTGGTCGCCGCGCACCTCGGCTTCCATCTGCTCGACAGCGGTGCGCTGTACCGGCTCGCGGCGCTCGCGAGCGTGCGCTACGGCATTGCGCCGGAAGACATCGATGCCCTTGTGAAGCTGATCGACGATCTCCATATCACGTTCCGCGAAGGCTGCGCGCAGCTCGACGGCGTCGACGTGTCGAACGAAATCCGCGCGGAGGAGATCGGCAACCGCGCATCGGCGATCGCGGTGCACGGCCCGGTGCGCATCGCGCTGATCGCGCGCCAGCGCGCATTCCGCAAGACGCCGGGCCTCGTTGCCGACGGTCGCGACATGGGCACCGTGATCTTCCCGGACGCCGTGCTCAAGGTGTTCCTGACGGCCAGCGCCGAGGCCCGCGCGGCCAGACGGCATAAGCAATTGATGCAAAAAGGTTTTTCTGCTAATATAGATGACTTGCTCCGGGATCTGCGTGAACGCGACGCGCGCGACAGCAATCGCGCGGCCGCGCCGCTGAAGCCCGCGGCAGACGCCCAGTTGCTCGATACTTCGGCGCTCTCGGTCGACGAGGCGGTCGATCAGGTGCTGCAGTGGTATCGGGCGCTCGGCCAGCCCGCCTGAGAAGGCGGGCGGCAGTAGGTGCTCCGTGCGAAAGCGCGGAGTGTGTGTTGAACCCTTAACCCCGTGTGGTCTTCGCTCTGGCCCTTTCAGCCTGCCATTCCGGCCGGCGCGGCTCTGCGATCCACGCACAAACCGATTTTTATGTCCGACCTGCAAACCTCCAACCCGAATACCGAATCCTTTGCGGCTCTGTTCGAAGAGTCGCTGACCCGCCAAGACATGCGCGCCGGCGAAGTGATCTCCGCCGAAGTCGTGCGCGTCGACCACAACTTCGTGGTCGTCAATGCAGGCCTGAAGTCCGAGGCTTACATTCCGATCGAGGAATTCCTGAACGATCAGGGCGAGGTTGAGGTGCAGGCGGGCGATTTCGTGTCCGTCGCGATCGACGCACTCGAAAACGGCTACGGCGACACGATCCTGTCGCGCGACAAGGCGAAGCGCCTTGCATCGTGGCTGTCGCTGGAAAAGGCCCTCGACAACAACGAACTCGTCACCGGCACGATCACCGGCAAGGTGAAGGGCGGCATGACCGTGATGGTCAATGGCATCCGCGCGTTCCTGCCGGGTTCGCTGGTCGACACGCGTCCGGTGAAGGACACGACCCCGTACGAAGGCAAGACGCTCGAATTCCGCGTGATCAAGCTCGACCGCAAGCGCAACAACGTCGTGCTGTCGCGTCGTGCCGTGATCGAAGCGACGCAGGGCGAAGAGCGCGCGAAGCTGCTCGAGACGCTGAAGGAAGGCGCGATCGTCAACGGCGTGGTCAAGAACATCACCGACTACGGTGCGTTCGTTGACCTCGGCGGCATCGACGGCCTGCTGCACATCACCGACATCGCATGGCGCCGCGTGCGTCACCCGAGCGAAGTCCTGTCGGTCGGCCAGGAAGTCACCGCGAAGATCCTCAAGTTCGACCAGGAAAAGAACCGCGTGTCGCTGGGCATCAAGCAACTGGGCGACGATCCGTGGGAAGGCATCTCGCGCCGCTACCCGTCGGGCACGCGCCTGTTCGGCAAGGTCACGAACATCACCGACTACGGCGCATTCGTCGAAGTGGAATCGGGCATCGAAGGCCTCGTCCACGTGTCGGAAATGGACTGGACGAACAAGAACGTCGCACCGTCGAAGGTTGTCCAGCTCGGCGACGAAGTCGAAGTCATGGTGCTCGAGATCGACGAAGACCGTCGTCGTATCAGCCTCGGCATGAAGCAGTGCAAGCCGAATCCGTGGGATGACTTCAGCCGCAACTTCAAGAAGGGCGACAAGATCACGGGCGCGATCAAGTCGATCACCGACTTCGGCGTGTTCATCGGTCTGCCGGGCGGCATCGACGGCCTGGTCCACCTGTCGGACCTGTCGTGGAGCGAAGCCGGCGAAGAAGCCGTTCGCAAGTACAAGAAGGGCGACGAAGTCGAGGCGGTCGTGCTCGGCATCGACGTCGAGAAGGAGCGCATTTCGCTCGGCATCAAGCAGCTCGAAGGCGACCCGTTCAGCAACTACGTTGCAATGAACGACAAGGGCTCGCTGGTCGACGGCGTCGTGAAGTCGGTCGACGCGAAGGGTGCGGTCATCACGTTGACGGGCGACGTCGAAGGCTACCTGCGTGCGTCGGAAATTTCGCAGGATCGCGTCGAAGACGCACGCAACGTGCTGAAGGAAGGCGACAAGGTCAACGCGATGGTGATCAACATCGATCGCAAGTCGCGCGGCATCAACCTGTCGATCAAGGCGAAGGATTCGGCCGAGCAGCAGGAAGCGATCCGCGGCCTGCAAGCCGACACCAGCGCTGCCGCGACGGGTACGACCAACCTCGGCGCGCTGCTGAAGGCCAAGCTCGACGGCCAGAACCAGTAAGCCTCGCGAGGTCTGCTGAAGTATGACCAAATCCGAGTTGGTCGCGCAGTTGGCACTGCGATTTCCGCAACTTGTTCTCAAGGACGCGGATTTCGCAGTGAAGACGATGCTCGATGCGATGTCCGATGCTCTGGCAAAGGGGCATCGCATCGAAATTCGCGGTTTCGGCAGCTTCGGCCTCAACCGTCGTCCGGCGCGCGTCGGACGCAACCCGAAGTCGGGGGAGAAAGTGCAGGTGCCCGAGAAGTTCGTGCCGCACTTCAAGCCCGGCAAAGAGTTGCGCGAACGCGTCGACGGCCGTGCGGGTGAGCCGCTGAAGGCAGATGAGCCGGACGACGAGCGTTGAGCGTCGTTCGGTTTGCCCGGAATCTTGCCGGCAAAGGCTGAAGAAAAAGCGCCCCTTGCGGGCGCTTTTTTTGTTTTCGGCGTTTGCGGCGTAACCGGCGCCGGCATGACGTGCGCTGACGCGGAAACGCATCCTTTACAATACGGGTCGATTCGGCGCGGCGAAGGGGAGTCGCGCGCCGCGGCAAACCTCAACAAAGAGAGGGCTTCATGAAGTTTATCGTCTGGCTGATCCGGGTATTGGTATTCGTGCTGCTGCTGGTGCTCGCACTGGCCAATACGCAAACCGCGACGCTGAATTTCCTTGCCGGCTATGCGTGGCAAGCGCCGCTGATCCTGATCGGTCTCGCGTTCTTCATCGTGGGCCTGCTCGCCGGCCTGCTGTCCGCGTTGCCGGCGATCTTTCGCCTGCGCGTCGAGAACGGGCGCCTGAAGCGCGACTTGCGCGCGGCGCGCGAAACACCGACCGTCGTCGACCAGCCGCCGATGCCGCCCGTCATTTAACACGGACGCCGCGCGAATCTCGCGCGGTTTTCGTCTCTGCTTCGATATTTCGCATGGATCTGGATTTCTGGTGGTTGCTCGTGATACCCGTGGCGTTCGCGCTCGGCTGGGCGGCGTCGCGCTATGACCTGAAGAGTCTCCTGTCGGAGAGCGCCAACCTGCCGCGATCGTATTTTCGCGGCCTGAACTTCCTGTTGAACGAACAACCGGACAAGGCGATCGACGCGTTCATCGAGGTCGCGAAACTCGATCCCGAGACCGTCGAGCTGCACTTCGCACTCGGCAACCTGTTTCGTCGCCGCGGCGAAACGGATCGCGCGATCCGCGTGCACCAGAATCTGCTGAGCCGCACGGACCTGCCGGTCAACGAGCGCGACCACGCGCTGTACGAACTCGGCCAGGATTTCCTGAAAGCCGGCTTGCTCGATCGCGCGGAAGAAACGTTCCACCTGCTGGCCGACGGCGACTACGCGCTCGGCGCGCAGCGTGCGCTGCTGACGATCTACGAGATCGAGAAGGACTGGAACAAGTCGATCGATACCGCGAAGCGTATCGAGTCGATGAGCGAGAAGCCGCTCGGCGTCGAAATCGCGCAATTCCACTGCGAACTCGCGCAGGACGCGCTGCAGCGCAAGGACGGCGCCGCAGCTGCCGAACAGCTGAAGCTCGCGCTGGCCGCGAACCCGCAGAACGTGCGCGCGACGATCCTGTCCGGCGATGCAGCGCAGGCCGCCGGCGACCACGCAGCGGCGATTGGATACTGGAAGCGCGTCGAAGCGCAGAATCCGGCCTATCTGCCGCTCGTCGCCGACAAGCTGATGAAGGCGTATGTCGCGCTCGGCCAGACCGCCGACGGTGCGGAACTGCTGATGGGCTACGTCGACCGCTATCCGTCGAACGACCTGCTCGACATCGCGTATCAGCACATCGCGGGGTTGCGCGGCCACGAGGCCGCACACGCGCTCGCGCGTACGCAGATGGAGAAGTCGCCGAACCTGTCGGGGATGCTGCACCTGCTCGATGCGCAGATTGCCGCCGCCGACGAGCCGCGCCGTAAGGAGCTTGAAATGATGCGTGCGCTGATCAAGCAGCGCACCAAGAATCTGCCACGGTATACGTGCCAGAATTGCGGTTTCCGGGCACGGCTCTTCTATTGGCAGTGCCCCGGATGCAGCGGTTGGGAAACCTATGCGCCGCGCCGCGTCGAACCGGCGATGCCGGGCTGATCCCGGCGGCCCGGGCGCGCGCGCCGCGATCGCTGCCGGGCACGGCCCGACGGTCAAGTTAGTCAATTACCGGGAAACACCGGAACATCTATGAAAATCACCATCATCGGCACCGGCTACGTCGGTCTCGTCACGGGCTCCTGTCTCGCCGAGATCGGCCACGATGTCTTCTGTCTCGACGTCGATCCGCGCAAGATCGAGATCCTGAACAACGGCGGCATGCCGATTCATGAGCCGGGGCTGCTGGACATCATCGCGCGCAATCGCGTGGCGGGCCGCCTGCGCTTCTCGACCGACATCGAGGCAAGCGTCGCGCACGGCGAGATCCAGTTCATCGCGGTCGGCACGCCGCCCGACGAAGACGGTTCGGCGGACCTGCAGTACGTGCTCGAGGCCGCGCGCAACATCGGCCGCCACATGACGGGCTACAAGGTGATCGTCGACAAGTCGACGGTGCCGGTCGGCACCGCGCAGCGCGTGCGGAGCGTGATCGACGAAGCGCTGGCCGCGCGCGGACTCGCGGGCAGCGTCGCGCATCGTTTCTCCGTCGTGTCGAACCCCGAGTTTCTGAAGGAAGGTGCGGCGGTCGAGGACTTCATGCGTCCGGACCGGATCATCATCGGCGTCGACGACGACGAGAGCGGCACGATCGCACGCGAGAAGATGAAGAAGCTTTACGCGCCGTTCAACCGCAACCACGAGCGCACGATCTACATGGACGTTCGCTCGGCCGAGTTCTCGAAGTATGCGGCGAATGCGATGCTCGCGACGCGCATCTCGTTCATGAACGAAATGTCGAATCTGGCGGACAAGGTCGGTGCCGACATCGAGGCCGTGCGCCGCGGGATCGGCTCCGATCCGCGCATCGGCTACCACTTCCTGTACGCGGGCGTCGGCTACGGCGGCTCCTGCTTCCCGAAAGACGTGCAGGCGCTGATCCGCACCGCGGGCGAAAACGGCCAGCCGCTGCGTATCCTGGAAGCCGTCGAAGCGGCCAATCACGCGCAGAAGGATGTGCTGATCGGCAAGATCGGCCAGCGCTTCGGCAACGATCTGTCCGGCCGCGAGTTCGCGGTCTGGGGCCTCGCGTTCAAGCCGAACACCGACGACATGCGCGAGGCGCCGAGCCGCCGGCTGATCGGCGCGCTGCTCGAGCGCGGTGCGACCGTGCGCGCGTACGATCCGGTCGCGATCGACGAAGCGCGGCGCGTATTCGCGCTGGATCTCGGCGAAGGTTCGGACGCGCTTGCGCGCCTACACTTCGTCGATACGCAGGACGCCGCGGTCACGGGTGCCGACGCGCTCGTGATCGTGACGGAATGGAAGGAGTTCAGAAGCCCGGATTTCACGCGCCTGAAGGCGGAACTGAAGTCGCCGGTGATTTTCGACGGGCGCAATCTGTACGAGCCGGACGCGATGGCCGAGCTCGGCATCGATTACTACGCGATCGGACGTCCGCATGTCGATCCCCAATCTTTCTCCCGTGGATGACCACACGATGAATACGCTCCGCGAAGTCGTTCCGGTGCCGCGCGCGCAGCTCGCGCGCTCGCGCGTGCTCGTCGTCGGCGACGTGATGCTCGACCGTTACTGGTTCGGCAACGTCGAACGCATTTCTCCGGAGGCGCCGGTGCCTGTCGTGCACGTGCAGCGTCATGAAGAGCGGCTCGGCGGCGCGGCGAACGTCGCGCGCAATGCGGTGACGCTCGGCGCGCAGGCCGGCTTGCTGTGCGTCGTCGGCTGCGACGAGCCTGGCGAGCGGATCGTCGAGCTGCTCGGCAGCAGCGGCGTGACGGCTCATCTGGAGCGCGATCCGGCGTTGCCGACGACGATCAAGCTGCGCGTGCTCGCGCGCCAGCAACAGCTGCTGCGCGTCGATTTCGAGTCGACGCCGACGCACGAGGTGCTGCTCGCCGGCCTCGCGCGTTTCGACGCGCTGCTGCCGCAGCATGACGTCGTGCTGATGTCGGATTACGCAAAGGGCGGCCTCACGCACGTGACGACGATGATCGAGAAGGCGCGCGCGGCCGGCAAGCCGGTGCTCGTCGACCCGAAAGGCGACGACTGGGCGCGCTATCGCGGCGCGTCGCTGATCACGCCGAACCGCGCGGAGCTGCGCGAAGTCGTCGGACAGTGGAAATCGGAAGACGACTTGCGTGCTCGCGTTGCGAAGCTGCGCGCGGAGCTCGACATCGACGCGTTGCTGCTCACGCGTTCGGAAGAGGGAATGACGCTCTTTTCGTCGACCGGCGAACTGCACGCGCCCGCGCTCGCTCGCGAGGTGTTCGACGTGTCGGGCGCGGGCGACACGGTGATCGCGACGGTCGCGACGATGCTCGGCGCAGGCGTGCCGCTCGTCGATGCGGTCGTGCTCGCGAACCGCGCGGCGGGCATCGTGGTTGGCAAGCTCGGCACGGCCACCGTGGACTACGACGAACTGTTTCACTGAGCGCATTCGGCGGCGCGACGTACGCGCCGTATCGATGCCTCGCATTTTTCAGGCAGGACGACCATGACCATCATCGTCACCGGCGCAGCCGGTTTTATCGGCGCGAACATCGTCAAGGCGCTCAACGAGCGCGGCGAGACGCGCATCATCGCGGTCGACAACCTGACGCGCGCGGATAAATTCAAGAATCTCGTCGATTGCGAGATCGACGACTATCTCGACAAGACCGAATTCGTCGAACGCTTCGCGCGCGGCGACTTCGGCAACGTGCGCGCGGTGTTCCACGAAGGCGCCTGTTCGGACACGATGGAAACCGACGGCCGCTACATGATGGACAACAACTTCCGCTACAGCCGCGCGGTGCTCGACGCCTGTCTCGCGCAGCGTGCACAGTTCCTGTACGCGTCGTCGGCTGCGATCTACGGCGGCTCGACGCGCTTCGTCGAGGAGCGCGACGTCGAGGCGCCGCTGAACGTGTACGGCTATTCGAAGTTCCTGTTCGACCAGGTGATCCGTCGCGTGCTGCCGAGCGCGCAGAGCCAGATCGCGGGCTTTCGCTATTTCAACGTGTACGGCCCGCGCGAGACGCACAAGGGGCGCATGGCGTCGGTCGCGTTCCACAACTTCAACCAGTTCCGCGCCGAAGGCAAGGTGAAGCTGTTCGGCGAGTACAACGGCTACGCGCCGGGCGAGCAGACGCGCGACTTCGTGTCGGTCGAGGACGTCGCGAAGGTGAACCTGTTCTTCTTCGATCATCCGGAGAAGTCGGGCATCTTCAATCTCGGCACCGGCCGCGCGCAGCCGTTCAACGACATTGCGTCGACCGTCGTCAATACGCTGCGCGCGCTCGACAACCTGCCGCCGCTCACGCTCGCGCAGCAGGTCGAGCAGGGGCTGATCGAATACGTGCCGTTCCCCGACGCGCTGCGCGGCAAGTACCAGTGCTTCACGCAGGCCGATCAGACGAAGCTGCGCGCGGCCGGCTACGATGCGCCGTTCCTGACCGTGCAGCAAGGTGTCGACCGTTACGTACGTTGGCTGTCCGGCCAGGTTTAAGCGCACGCGCCGGATCGATAGACTGGGTCTCACGGTCGGCAGCCGCCGGCCGCTTTCATCGGAGATCCAGCAATGATCAGGAAATGGTTTGCCGCAGCGGTCATGCTCGGCGCGGTCGCGTCGGCCTGGGCGGCCGTCGACGTCAATACGGCCAACGAGGATGCGCTCGTCGGCATCAAGGGCATCGGCCCGGCGCGCGCGAAGGCGATTCTCGACGAGCGCGGCGCGCGCGGTCCGTTCAAGAATGCCGACGATCTCGCATCGCGCGTGAAGGGAATGGGCGGTCATACGGTTGCGCGCCTCCAGCAGGAAGGGCTGACGATCGGCGCTGCCGGTTCGGGCGCCGCCGCAGGCAAACCGGCGGCCGCGCCGGCCGCAGCGAAATCCGCCGCCGCACCCGCACGCACTGCGCAGAAATAACGCTCGACAGGACCTAGCTCTCCTTCAGGTGCCGTCGTCATGACGGCTTCCCGCGGCATGCCGCGGGTTTTTTGCGTGACGTGCGCGTCGGCGCGTGCGTGCATCGGAGGCGAGCGGTGAAGTGCGGCTATTCCGTCGCTTCAATGGGGTTGCCGGCGCGCCACTTCGTGCTGGTTTACAATCGATCGATTGATCGGCCTCGCACTCACGGTATCTCCATGGCTTACAAAACTATCGAAGACACGATCGGCAACACGCCGCTCGTGCAACTGGTCCGCCTGCCGGACGACGAGATTCGCGCACGCAACAACGTGGTGCTGGCGAAGCTGGAAGGCAACAATCCGGCCGGTTCGGTGAAGGATCGTCCGGCGCTGTCGATGATCAGCAAGGCCGAGGCGCGTGGCCGCATCAAGCCGGGCGATACGCTGATCGAGGCGACGAGCGGCAATACGGGCATCGCGCTTGCGATGGCTGCGGCGATCCGCGGCTACAAGATGGTGCTGATCATGCCGGAAGACCTGTCGGTCGAGCGGCGCCAGAGCATGGCCGCATATGGCGCCGAAATCATACTGACGCCCGTGAAGGGCGGCATGGAGCTGGCGCGCGACCTCGCGGACCAGATGCAGCGCGAAGGCAAGGGCGTGATCCTCGACCAGTTCGCGAATCCGGACAATCCCATCGCGCATTACGAAGGAACCGGCCCGGAGATCTGGCGCGACACCGAAGGGCGCGTCACGCACTTCGTGTCGGCGATGGGCACGACGGGCACGATCATGGGCACGTCGCGCTATCTGAAGGAGCAGAACGCGGCAATCGAAATCATCGGCGCGCAACCCGAGGACGGCTCGCGCATTCCCGGCATCCGCAAGTGGCCGGAAGCATACATGCCGACGATTTTCGATCGCAGCCGTGTCGATCGTGTCGAGAACGTGAGCCAGGCTGCGTCGGAAACGATGGCGCGCCGGCTTGCATCGGTCGAAGGGATCTTCGCGGGTATTTCTTCCGGCGGTGCATGCGAAGTCGCGCTGCGCATCGCGCGCCAGGTCGAGAACGCGACGATCGTGTTCATCGTCTGCGATCGCGGTGACCGCTATCTGTCGACCGGCGTGTTTCCGGCCTGATCACGCGTCCGCAGAAATGAAAAAGCGCCGCATTTGCGGCGCTTTTCGTTGATGCGAACCGTGCTCGTGCCGGCTGCGCGGGCGTTTATTGATCGTCCGCTGCCGCAGGCGTCAGCGCGCCGTTCGCTTCCATCTGCGCTTTCACGGCCTCGCCGAGCTGATACACGGCGAGCGCGTAGAAGAAGCTGCGGTTGTAGCGCGTCAGCACGTAGAAATTCTTCAGCCCGAGCATGTATTCGGTCGCACGCCCCGGCGATGGCAGATCGACGACGGTGACCGGCGTACCCGCTTCGGTCGTGATGTTGACCGTCGGTTCGTCGAGCGTCATGCCCGCACGCAGCAGCTGCGACAGCGCCCAGTGCGGCTCCGGCTGACCGTCGGCCGCCGCCTGCGCGATGCCGAGGCTGCCGGTGTCCGGCGTGATTCGCCAGACCACCGGGCGGTCGGTTTCCCAGCCGTGCTGCTTCAGGTAGTTCGCGACGCTGCCGATCGCATCGGCGGCGCTGCTGCGCAGATCGACATGGCCGGTGCCGTCATAGTCGACCGCGTACTCGCGGATGCTGCTCGGCAGGAATTGCGGGATGCCGATCGCGCCCGTGTACGAACCGAGCACCGTCGTCGGATCGAGCTGGTTGTCGCGCGTCCACACGAGGAAATCCTCGAGGTTCTTGCGGAACGTCGCCTGGCGGCTGTCGCGATTCGGCGTATCCGGATAGTCGAACGTCAGCGTCGTCAGCGCGTCGAGCACGCGGAAGTTGCCCATGTAGCGGCCGTAGATCGTCTCGACGCCGATGATGCCGACGATCACCTCCGGCGGCACGCCGAATTCCGCAGACGCGCGCTGCAGCGTCGCCTGGTTCGCCTTCCAGAATTTCACGCCCGCGTTGATGCGGATCGGCTCGATGAAGCGCGAGCGATAGACGCGCCAGTTCTTGACCGACGGCGTCGGCGCCGGTTTCACGAGCTTGACTGCGGTCGCCGAATAGCTGACGCGCGAGAACAGCGCGTGCAGGCTCGCGGAATCGAAGCCGTTGCGGCTCACCATCTCGTCGATGAAGGCATCGACGTTCGCGTTGTTCGCATAGCGCTGCGGAACGATTTCCTCTTCGAACACCTGGCCCTGCGGTGCCGGCTGCTGCGGCTGGGCCTGCGCAACCAGCGTACCGGCGGCCTTGGCGCGCTGCGTTTGAGCGCCGGCCGGTGCTGCGCACAGCATGGCGGCGACGGCGGCGACGACGAGCGGAACACGAACGCGGAACAGCGCGAAGGGAACGGCGGCGGGCTTGCGGGAATTCATGTCGAGGCGGGCGGGCAGGGCGATTGTGTTCGGCGCAGTATACCCGACGCATCCGGCGCGCCGAGCCGAACCGCCGCTGCGTTGTGGTAAGTTAGCGGCGAATTCGCGGCAGACGATGGACATCATTGATGGAGACCTGCGGCGCCCGTTGCGTCGCGGATGACACCTTATGGCAACCGCCTTCTATACGCACCCCGACTGCATGCTGCACGAGATGGGGGAGTGGCATCCGGAATGCCCGGCCCGGCTGTCGGCGATCCAGGATCAGCTGATCGCGAGCCGCATCGACGACCTGATCGTGCACGAGACCGCGCCGTTCGCGAGTGAAGTCGCGCTTGGCCGCGTGCACACGCAGGCGCACATCGACTACATCCGTTCCATGACGCCCGTCGACGGCCACGTCGAGATCGATCCCGACACGATGATGAACCGCGACACGTGGCGCGCCGCGCTGCGTGCGGCCGGCGCCGCCGTCGCGGCAACCGACGCGGTGATCGAAGGCCGCTACGCGAACGCGTTCTGCAGCGTCCGTCCGCCCGGCCACCACGCGGAGCCCGCCCGCGCGATGGGTTTCTGTTTTTTCAACAACGTCGCGATTGCCGCGCGGCACGCGCTCGACGTGCACGGTCTCGAGCGCGTCGCGATCGTCGATTTCGACGTCCATCACGGCAATGGCACCGAGGCCGCGTTCGCGAACGACGAGCGGGTGCTGATGTGCAGCTTCTTTCAGCACCCGCTGTACCCGTTCTCGGGCGTCGACCACCAGGCGCCGAACATGGTGAACCTGCCAATGCCGGCGCGCAGCAACGGGATGGCGATCCGCGAAGCGGTCGACATGTTCTGGCTGCCGCGTCTCGATGCGTTCAAGCCGCAGATGCTGTTCGTATCGGCCGGCTTCGACGCGCATCGCGAGGATGATATCGGCAACCTCGGCCTCGTCGAAGCGGACTTCGAGTGGCTGACCGCACAGATCGTCGACGTCGCGCGCCGTCATGCGCACGGCCGCATCGTGAGCTGCCTCGAGGGCGGCTACAACCTGTCCGCGCTCGGGCGCAGCGTCGTCGCGCATCTGCGCGTGCTGGCCGGCATCTGACGCGATTCGCGACCCGTGCGTCAGCGTGCCGGCGCGCGTGCGTGAATCCAGTCGATCAGCGCGCCGATCACGCGATCGCGCTCGATATCGTTCATCGTCTCGTGGAAGCCGCCGTCGTACAGCGTCAGCGTCCGGTCCGGCGAGCCGACATGCGCGCCGAACGCGCGACTGCCGTCCGGTTCGGTGAGCTTGTCGGCGGTGCCGTGATAGACGAGCACCGGTACGCGCAGCGCGCCGCGACCGCGTTCGATGCGCGCCATCGCATCGAGGATCTCGGCACCGGTGCGCGCGGGAACCGCGCGATGATGCACGAGCGGATCGGCGCGATTGTCCGCGACGACGGCCGGATCGCGCGACAGCAGCGCCGCGTCGATTCTGATCGCCGGAAAGGTCGGCCATGCGCGGCTGATGAAGCGGCTCAGCGCGAGCATCCAGCGCGGCACGTCTCGCCCCGGCGCGAGCGCCGGGCTCGACAGCACGAGGCCCGTCAGCGCACGGCCGAGCGTCGGCGCGCGTTCGATCGCGTACAGCGCGGCGACGGCGCCGCCCATGCTGTGACCCATCAGAAACAGCGGCGTATCGGCGCGCGCGGCTTCGGCGACGAGCGTGTCGGCATCGTACAGATAATCGTCGAAGCGCTCGATCCACGCGCGCTTGCCGGGCGAGCGGCCGTGCCCGCGCAGATCGATCGCGAGCAATTCGATGTCCGCCGCATTCAGCCGCGCCGCGAGCGCCGCATAGCGGCCCGCGTGCTCCGCGAGTCCGTGCAAGAGCGCGACCGTCGCGCGCGGCGGCGTCGTGCGATCGCCGGCCGGCCAGCGATACGACGCCAGCTCGAGGCCGTCCGCGGTGCGCAGCAGGCCCGTCAGCGGCGCTGCCGGCGACGATGCCGACGCGGCGTCGGCCGCCGCCGCTGCCGTCGTGGTGGGGGCGCTCATCTCACGTGTCTCCATTCGCTCATCCCGGTGTTCCGCGATCATAGTCGCGGGCCGGAAACGCGTCGCGGCGGCACTCCTCTAATTTCGCGCAGTTATGAAAAGATCGAAATCGATTATTAAGGGGAATGAGGGGTTTGCGGTAAAATCGCCGGCTATTCCAGATGCATCGGCGGCCGATTGGCGGGCCTGCTCGCCAGCGGCCGCCGTTTTGTTTACATGATCGAATTACGCAATCTGTCGCAACGTTTCCCCGGCCCGAGCGGCTGGGTCGACGCATTGCACAACGTCAATCTGACGATTCCGCAGGGCGAGGTGTTCGGCATCATCGGCCGAAGCGGCGCCGGCAAGAGCACGCTCGTGCGCACCATCAACCTGCTCACGCGGCCGACCGAAGGGAACGTCGTCGTCGGCGGGCGCGATCTCACGCTGCTGCCGGCCAATGCGCTGCGCGAGGCGCGCCGCGAAATCGGCATGATCTTCCAGCACTTCAACCTGCTGTCGTCGCGCACGGTGTTCGACAACGTCGCGCTGCCGCTCGAACTGGCCGGCGCAAGCCGCGCGGACATCGAGGCGGCCGTGCTGCCGCTGCTCGATCTCGTCGGGTTGTCCGCGCAGAAGGACCGCTATCCGGCGCAGATCAGCGGCGGCCAGAAGCAGCGCGTCGGCATCGCGCGTGCGCTCGCGAGCAAGCCGAAGGTGCTGTTGTCGGATGAGGCGACGTCGGCGCTCGATCCCGAAACGACCCGCTCGATCCTCGATCTGCTCAAGCGCATCAACCGCGAACTGGGCCTCACGATCGTGCTGATCACGCATCAGATGGAAGTGATCAAGCAGGTGTGCGACCGGGTTGCCGTGCTCGACGCCGGCCGCGTGGTCGAGGAAGGCCGCGTGATCGACGTATTCCTGCAGCCGCATCACGAAGTGACGCGCGCGCTGATCGGCGACGTGATCGCGCAGGAACTGCCGCCCGCGCTGAAGGCGCGCGTCGCCGAGCGGTTGAAGACGGGCAGCGGCCATCTGCTGCGGCTCGCGTTCACCGGCTCCGGCGTCGACCAGCCGATCCTGTCCGAGACGATCCGCCGGTACGAGCTCGACTTCAACATCCTGCACGGGCAGATCGACGAGATCCAGGGACAGGCGTTCGGTTCGCTCGCGGTACTCGCGGGCGGCGAACCGGGCAAGGTCGGGCAGGCGCTCGCGTTCCTGCGCGAGCAAGGCGTGGTGGTGGAGGAGCTGTCGTATGTTGAGTGAGATGTTCGATATGTTCGTGCAGTCGTTCTGGGAGACGCTGATCATGGTCGGCATCTCCGGGGCGGTCGGCGCGCTCGTCGGCCTGCCGCTCGGCGTGCTGTTGTATCTGACCGACCGCCAGGGCGTATTGCAGAACCTGGCGGTGAACCGCGCGCTCGGCGGGATCGTGAACGCGGTGCGCTCGACGCCGTTCATCATCCTGCTCGTCGCGGTGATTCCGTTTACGCGGCTCGTCACCGGTTCGTCGATCGGCACGGCCGCCGCAGTCGTGCCGCTGACGCTCGCCGCCGCGCCGTTCATCGCGCGACTCGTCGAGACGGCATTGCGCGAAGTCGACCGCGGGCTGATCGAGGCTGCGCAGTCGATGGGCGCGACGACGTCGCAGATCGTCTTCAAGGTGCTGCTGCCCGAATCGCTGCCGGGCATCGTCGCGGGGCTCACGATCACGTTCGTGTCGCTCGTCGGCTATTCGGCGATGGCGGGCGCGATCGGCGGCGGCGGGCTCGGCGACCTCGGCATCCGCTACGGCTACCAGCGCTATCTGCCGGAAGTGATGTGGACCGTCGTCGCGATCCTGATCGTGTTCGTGCAGGTCGTGCAATCGTTCGGCGACTGGCTCGTGCGCCGGCTGAGCCACAAGTAAAACGACATTCATTCATTAGGGGAGAAGACGATGCAACGACGCTCGATGCTGAAATTCGCGGCCGCGCTCGGCGCAGCGGCGCTGTTCGCCGGTGCGCACGCGCAGGCCGAGACGATCAAGGTCGGCGTGACGGGCGGCCCGCACGCGCAGATCATGGAAGTGGTGAAGAAAGTCGCGGCGAAGAGCGGCGTCGACATCCGCATCGTCGAGTTCTCCGACTACGTGCAGCCGAATGCCGCGCTCGCAGCCGGCGATCTCGATGCGAACAGCTACCAGCACGATCCGTATCTGCAGGCGCAGGTGAAGGATCGCGGCTACAAGCTGATCAAGGTCGCCGACACCGTCACGTTTCCGATGGGCATCTATTCGAAGCGCGTGAAGTCGCTGGCCGAGCTGAAGCCCGGCGCACGTGTCGCGATTCCGAACGATCCGACCAACGGCGGCCGCGCGCTGCTGTTGCTGCAGAAGCAGCGCGTGCTGAAGCTGCGCGCGGATGCGGGGCTGAAGGCGACGCCGCTCGACATCGTCGACAATCCGCGGAAGCTGAAGATCGTCGAGCTCGATGCGGCGCAGATTCCGCGCTCGCTCGGCGACGTCGATGCGGCCGCGATCAACACGAACTACGCGATGGAAGCAGGGTTGAAACCGAAACAGGACGCGATCGCGATCGAAAGCGCGGACGGCCCGTATGCGAACGTCATCGCGATTCGCGAATCGGACCGCAACAAGCCGTGGGTCGCGAAGCTCGTCGCTGCGTACCATTCGCCGGAGGTAAAGCAGTTCATCGACGGCAAGTTCGGCGGCGCAGTCATTGCCGCGTGGTAATTCACGCGACGCGATGTGCCCGACGGTGATTAGAGGCGATGATCGAAACCCCGGGCTTTGCGTCGGGGTTTTTTCTCTTTTAAAATAGAACGACCGTTCGCTATTGCCGGCGCGCCGCGGAGGAGCGCTATCCTCGATAGCCGCGATGGATTGGCCCGCTTGGCCGCGCAGTCATGAGGCCTGGCTATAAAATGGCCTGTGGTCGTATTCGTAACTTTGGAGCGTGTGCATGAAAATCCTGGTGCCAGTGAAAAGAGTGGTCGATTACAACGTGAAGGTCCGCGTGAAATCGGACAACACGGGCGTCGACATCGCGAACGTGAAGATGTCGATGAACCCGTTCGACGAAATCGCCGTGGAAGAAGCGGTGCGCCTGAAGGAAGCCGGCGTCGCGACCGAAGTGGTGGCCGTGTCGATCGGCGTCGCGCAGGCGCAGGAAACGCTGCGTACGGCGCTCGCGATCGGCGCCGATCGCGCGATCCTCGTCGAATCGAACGACAGCGTCGAGCCGCTCGCCGTCGCGAAGATTCTGAAGGCGCTGGTCGACAAGGAGCAGCCGCAGCTCGTGATCCTCGGCAAGCAGGCAATCGACGACGACTCGAACCAGACGGGCCAGATGCTCGCTGCGCTCGCCGGCCTCCCGCAGGCGACGTTTGCGTCGAAGGTGACGATCGCCGACGGCAAGGCGACGGTCGCACGCGAAGTCGACGGCGGCGCGGAAACGCTGTCGCTGAAGCTGCCGGCGGTGGTCACGACCGACCTGCGCCTGAACGAGCCGCGCTACGTGACGCTGCCGAACATCATGAAGGCGAAGAAGAAGCCGCTCGAAACGTTGAAGCCGGAAGACCTCGGCGTGGACGTCGCGCCGCGCATGAAGACGCTGAAGGTCGTCGAGCCGCCGAAGCGTGCGGCCGGCGTGAAGGTGCCGGACGTGAAGACGCTGGTCGAGAAGCTGAAGACCGAAGCCAAGGTGCTGTAACAGGGAGCGGAAAGAAATGACGATTCTGGTAATTGCAGAACACGACAACGCGTCGATCAAGGCCGCGACGCTGAACACGGTGGCGGCGGCGCAGAAGATCGGCGGTGACGTTCACGTGCTGGTTGCCGGTCACAACGCGCAGGCGGCGGCCGATGCGGCGGCAAAGATCGCAGGCGTCTCGAAGGTGCTGCTCGCCGACGCGCCGCAACTGGCCGAAGGCCTCGCGGAAAACGTCGAAGCGACCGTGCTGAACGTCGCGAAGGATTACTCGCACATCCTCGCGCCGGCTACCGCTTACGGCAAGAACATCGCGCCGCGCATCGCGGCGAAGCTCGACGTCGCGCAGATCTCCGACATCACGGCGGTCGATTCGGCCGACACGTTCGAGCGTCCGATCTATGCGGGCAACGCGATCGCGACCGTGCAGTCGAGCGATCCGATCAAGGTGATCACGGTGCGCGCGACCGGCTTCGACGCGGTCGCGGCGGAAGGCGGCAGTGCGGCGATCGACAAGATCGAAGCGGCGGCAGATGCGGGCGTGTCGCAATTCGTGAGCCGCGAAGTGACGAAGCTCGACCGTCCGGAACTGACGTCGGCGAACATCATCGTGTCGGGCGGCCGCGGTCTGGGCAGCGGCGAAAACTACACGAAGGTGCTGGAGCCGCTGGCCGACAAGCTGTCGGCGGCGCTCGGCGCATCGCGTGCGGCAGTCGACGCCGGCTATGTGCCGAACGACTATCAGGTCGGCCAGACCGGCAAGATCGTCGCGCCGCAGTTGTACATCGCGGTCGGCATCTCCGGCGCGATCCAGCATCTGGCCGGGATGAAGGACTCGAAGGTGATCGTCGCGATCAACAAGGATCCGGAAGCGCCGATCTTCAGCGTGGCCGATTACGGCCTCGTCGGCGATCTGTTCACGCTCGTGCCGGAGCTCGTCGCCGAACTCGGTTGACGCAGCGTGATGCATCGGCGGCAAGTACGCTGAACGAGGGGCGCGACGAGCGCCCCTTTTTTATGTCGTCAGCCGAAGGCGACGGCCGTCAGTTACATCGACATCGCGTAGATTAACGATGTGCCGTTCGTGCCGAAGGAACGCTCGGACATCGACGCCGTAGCATAGTTGCTTCGCTTCGACGAAGCCCGGTTACGAGACTGGGCAGCAGCGCACGACGAGTCCGCGAAATTTCGCGACGAAGCGCTTGCGCCGCTGACGTCGAAGGTGACTGCAGCGTGAGCAGTTCGAAGTGCGGCATCGTGAGCGTAACGCGGCGTTTGGCAGGCGCGTTCCGCCGCTTTGGCGAAGGCGGCTGACAACGGCCGCCATCTCCGTGTAACGGCCGCACGATCCGATAAAACGAAAAAGCGCCCGCGAAGGGCGCTTTTTCTTTCGTACGGTCGGGCCGCCACGCGGCCGTCGCGATTTACGCGTACGCGGGGCGCGTCTGGCCCGCGACATCCTTCAGATAGCGGTGCACCGACAGATCGTCGGCCTGGATCGCCGGCTTCTTGCCCGAGATCAGATCGGCGAGCAACTGGCCCGAACCGCACGACATCGTCCAGCCGAGCGTGCCGTGACCGGTATTCAGGAACAGGTTCGACACCGGCGTGCGCCCGACGATCGGCGTGCCGTCCGGCGTCATCGGGCGCAGGCCCGTCCAGAACGTTGCCTTCGACGTATCGCCGCCGCCGGGGAACAGATCGTTTACGCACATTTCGAGCGTTTCGCGGCGCGCCGCGCGCAGACGCTTGTCGAAACCGACGATTTCCGCCATCCCGCCGACGCGGATACGCTGATCGAAACGCGTGATCGCGATCTTGTACGTTTCGTCGAGCACCGTCGACACCGGCGCGGCCGCTTCGTTGACGATCGGCGCGGTGATCGAATAGCCCTTCAGCGGATAGACCGGGATCTTCATCAGGTTCGCGACGAGACGCGTCGAGTACGAGCCGAGCGCGACGACGTACGCGTCCGCACGCACGGTCTCGCTGCCGCACTGCACGCCGGCGATCTTGCCGCCGGCGATCGCGAGCGCATCGATCGGCGTGTTGTAGCGGAACTTGACGCCGAGCGCTTCGGCGAGCGCCGCGAGGCGCGTCGTGAACAGCTGGCAGTCGCCGGTTTCGTCGCCCGGCAGGCGCAGCCCGCCGGTCAGCTTGTGCGACACGGCGGCGAGCGCCGGCTCGGCGTTCTTCAGCTCTGCCGGCGACAGCAGTTCGAACGGCACGTTCGCGTCGCGCAGCACGGCGATGTCCTTTGCCGCGCCGTCGAGCTGCTGCTGCGTGCGGAACAGCTGCAGCGTGCCGCCGGTGCGGCCTTCGTACTGGATGCCGGTGTCGGCACGCAGCGCCTGCAGGCAATCGCGGCTGTATTCCGCCAGACGCACCATCCGGCCTTTGTTCACCGCATAGCGATCGGCCGTGCAGTTGCGCAGCATCTGCCACATCCATTCGAGCTGGAAGCGCGTGCCGTCGAGCCGGATCGCGAGCGGCGCATGCTTCTCGAACATCCATTTGACGGCCTTCAGCGGAACGCCGGGCGCTGCCCACGGTGCTGCATAGCCGGGCGAGATCTGGCCGGCGTTTGCGAAGCTCGTCTCGAGCGCCGGACCGGCTTCCCGGTCGATCACCGTGACTTCATGACCGGCGCGCGCGAGGTAATACGCGCTTGCCACGCCCACCACACCGCTGCCCAGAACGACGACTCGCATAGCTGCTCCAGATCGAAGGAATCAGATCGAGGCCGGGCGCACCCGCGGCTCCGTGTAACCTCTAGCTGATCTAGTTTTTTGCGCTATGGTATTGTCGAATGTGCAGGTTTTGTTATCGTATTTTTTAGCTTTTCAGCATAAACCAATGAGAACGCAACGCCAGCCCGTGCGCACGCTCGACAAGCTCGATCGGCGCATTCTCAAGCTGCTTCAGGACGACGGCCGGATGGCGATGAAGGACCTCGCCGAACAGGTCGGGCTGACCGTGACGCCGTGCATCGAGCGCGTGCGGCGCATGGAGCGCGACGGCGTGATCACCGGCTATCATGCGCGCGTCGATCCGAGCCAGCTCGGCGCGGCGCTGCTCGTGTTCGTCGAGATCACGCTCGGGCACAAGGGCGGCAACATGTTCGAGCAGTTCCGCCGCGAAGTGATGAAGATCGACGAGGTGCTCGAATGCCATCTCGTGTCCGGAGACTTCGACTACCTGATCAAGGCGCGGATCGGCGAGATGGCCGACTACCGGAAACTGCTCGGCGACATCCTGCTGCAGCTGCCGGGCGCCGTGCAGTCGAAAAGCTATGTCGTGATGGAAGAAATCAAGGAGACGCTGACGATCTCGGTCGGCGAATGATCGCACCGGCGCGCTATCGCGCCCCTAATCCCGCGCTTGGCATGCTCGCTCCAATACTGTATAAATGTACAGTATTGGAGCGAGCGAACGGGTGCGCAAATGAACGGTCGGGCCGACGACGAATTTCCGATAGCACCGCCCGCGCCCCGCAAGGGGCGCGGCGCGGTCGACAATCTGCAAGGGCGATACGAGACGGCGCTGCGCGAAGCGGTCGACGACGGCTGGACGCACGAGTCCGACGATGGCGATCTGCCTGCGCCGCTGCGCACGCAGGTGTTCGAGGAGCGCGCGAAGAGCATCCTCACGCGCAATCAATCGCCGGACATCCCGTTCAGCGTATCGCTCAATCCTTATCGCGGCTGCGAGCACGGCTGCATCTACTGCTTCGCGCGGCCGACGCACAGCTATCTCGGCCTGTCGCCCGGGCTCGATTTCGAGAGTCGCATCTACGCGAAGGTCAATGCGGCCGAACTGCTCGAGCGCGAGATTTCACGCAAGCGCTACGTGCCGGAGCCGATCGCGCTCGGCGTCAATACCGATGCGTATCAGCCGGTCGAGCGCGATCTGCGTATCACGCGCAGCGTGATCCAGGTCATGCACGATCATGGTCTGCCGTTCGCCGCGATCACGAAATCGTCGCTGATCGAGCGCGATCTCGACCTGCTTGCACCGATGGCCGAGCGCGGGCAGGTGATGGCGGCCGTCACGATCACGACGCTGGATGCCGAGCTCGCCCGCACGCTCGAGCCGCGTGCGGCGACGCCGGCGCGTCGGCTGCGCACGATTCGTGCGCTGCGCGACGCGGGCGTGCCGGTCGGTGTCAGCATTGCGCCGATGATCCCGTTCGTCACCGAGCCCGACATGGAGCGCGTGCTCGAAGCCTGCGCGGAAGCCGGTGCGACCCATGCGAGCTACATCATCCTGCGGCTGCCGTGGGAGGTCGCGCCGCTGTTCAAGAATTGGCTTGCCGCGCATTTTCCGGATCGGGCCGAGCGCGTGATGAACCGCGTGCGCGACATGCGCGGCGGGAAAGACTACGACTCGGATTTCTCGAAGCGGATGAAAGGAGAGGGAATCTGGGCCGACTTGTTGCGGCAGCGGTTCCGTCAGGCGGTCAAGCGTCTGGGGCTGAACGAGCGTACGAACGGCATCCTGGACCTGTCGAGGTTTCGCGGTGCGCTGGCCGTGAGCAGCGCCGCGCCGCAGGTTGCCGCCGGCGCCGCTCGTGCGAAGTCGCGCGACGACCTGCAGCTCAGCCTGTTCTGACCGTTGCGTCGATTACTGAGAAATCTGCTTCGCCGCTTCAACCTGCGATTCGAAATACGTCTGGAACGACAGCGCGAGCGCGGTCATCAGCAGGAACGCGCCGATCAGCAACGAGAAGATCACGACGAAGATCACCGTCCAACCGGAGCGGCTGCGCTTGCCGGTATCGGCATTGAATTGCGCATCCCATTTGTCGTCGGGGCGCAATCCGTAGACGAGCGCGGCAAGGAACGCCGCGAGCAGCGAGATCGCGCCGGGCACCGCGAGCCACCAGCCCAGGGCGGCGCTGCGTTGCGTCGCGGCGAGCAGAAGGAAGCCCGGGATGCCGACGATCGTCGCGAGCAGATGCGCCCAGCCGTACACGTCACGAAAACCGTACAGATAGAAGCGGTGTGCACCGAGCGACCCGAGCAGGAACGCAAGGGCGGCGGTGAGCGTCTTGGAGCGGAAGCGGCGGGACGGTGCGGTGCTGCTGGACATGGATGGCGGCGTATTGTCGTTGACATGAGCGGCCGGCAAGCCGGCGCGGGCGCGCGGCCCGGCACGCATTCTACGATGCGTAATCCGGGCCGGTCATCCACGACCTGCGTCAAGGTGCCGCATAGGTCACGCGGTAGATCGCGCCCGCGTAGTCGTCGCTGATCAACAGCGAGCCGTCCGGCAACGGCAGCACGTCGGCGGGGCGGCCCCAGACCGTGCCGTCGGCGCGCAGCCAGCCGGTGACGAACGGGGTCTGGCGTGCGTGGGTGCCGTCCGTCGATACGACCACGCGCATCACGCGATAGCCGACCTTCGTGCTGCGATTCCACGACCCATGCTCGGCAATGAACACGTTGTTGCGGTACGAAGCGGGGAACATCGAGCCCGTATAGAAACGCATCCCGAGCGCTGCGACGTGCGCGCCGAGTTTCAGCACGGGCGGCTGGTAGCGGGCGCACACGCCGGCGCTGCCGAATTCCGGGTCCGGCGTATCGCCGCCATGGCAATAAGGAAAGCCGAAGTCGAGGCCCGCGCGCGGCGCGCGATTCAGTTTGTCGTCCGGCACGTCGTCGCCCATCATGTCGCGCCCGTTGTCGGTGAACCACAGCTCATGCGACTCGGGGTGCCACGCGAAGCCGACGGTATTGCGGACGCCTCGCGCGAACACTTCCCGGCCGCTGCCGTCGGCGTTCATGCGGGCGATGATTGCATAGCGGTCGCGATCGGGCATGCATACGTTGCACGGCGCGCCGATCGGGACGTACAGTTTGCCGTCGGGCCCGAACGCGATGAATTTCCAGCCGTGGTTACGTTGAGTCGGCAGCGCGTCGGTCACGATCGCCGGCGTCGGCGGCTTCGCGAGCCGTTCGTCGACGCGGTCGATGCGCAGAATGCGCGACACCGCAGAGATATAGAGTGCGCCGTCACGGTAGGCGACGCCGACAGGCATGTCGAGCCCCGACGCGACCACATACCGGGCAGTGATCCGGCCCTCGCGCATCACAAGCGCATGGACGCGCCCTTCGCGTGTGCCGACGTACAGGATGCCGCGCGGCGACCATGCCATTTCGCGCGCGGTGGGCACCGCGTCGGTCAGTACCTCGACGCGGAAGCCGGCCGGTGCGACGAGTTCATTGACCGGCAGCGGCTCAGCGTCGGTCGGCGCCGATGCGAGACAGGCGAGGCCGGCAAGCAGGCCTGCGATACGGGGTCGGACGCGGCGCACGAGGGTGGCGCGAAATATCGGCATGGCGGCGGCGAGCGTCGTGAACAGTCCGATTGTATGCCTGCACCGATGTCACCCGCCGAATTTTTGCGCGTAAGTGTTTGTTGTACCTTCGGTTTCCGGCTATAATCGCACGTTTCTGTAGTTTCGAACCCGGTTTTCCCGAAGGATTTCATATGGTTATCATCCGTCTGGCTCGCGGCGGCTCGAAGAAGCGCCCGTTCTACAACATCGTCGCTACCGATTCGCGCAACCGTCGTGACGGCCGCTTCATCGAGCGCGTCGGCTTCTACAACCCGGTCGCCACGAAGGGCGAATCGCTGCGTATCGCTCAGGATCGCCTGACGTACTGGCAAGGTGTCGGCGCGCAGCTGTCGCCGACCGTCCAGCGTCTCGTGAAAGAAGCGCAGAAGGCGCAACCGGCTGCCTGACATGGCGCGGTGTGCCGGTCGTGCCGGCTGTGAGGTGCATTGATGGCGGGTCACGATTCCGGTAACGCAAGGCGCGGGCGAGCGTCGTTCGGCGCATTCGTCCGCAAGCCGGTCGAACGCGACACTGGCGCGAACGCCGGTGCAACCGCCGAACAAGGTGGTCTCGAAGCGGTGCAGGCCTGGCCCGACGACGCGGTCGAGGTCGGAGCGGTGGTCGATGCGTACGGCCTGAAAGGCTGGATCAAGGTGGCTGCGCATGCCGACGCCGGTCGCGGCGGCGATGCACTGCTCAACGCGCGCCGCTGGTGGCTGGAACGAGGTGCGGAGCGGCTTTCTGCCCGCCTCGTGCAGTCGAAAACGCACGGCGACACGGTCGTCGCGCAACCCGCGGGTGTCAGCGACCGCGATGCCGCACTGGCTTTACGCGGCTTTCGCGTGTTCGTGCGCCGGGAAGACTTCCCGGCATTGGCCGCGGACGAATTCTACTGGGTCGACCTGATCGGCCTCGATGTCGTCAACCAACAATCGGTGGCGCTCGGGCAGGTGATCGGGATGATCGACAACGGCGCGCATTCGATCATGCGTGTCGAGTATCCGGCGATCGGCAAGGATGGTCGGCCGGGCACCGCCGAACGGCTGATTCCGTTCGTCGGCGTGTACGTCAAAACGGTGGATCGGGCGGCGCGTCGCATCGTCGTCGACTGGGAAGCCGATTACTGAAATGAACCAGGTCACGGAGAGCGCGGTGCAGTTCGATGTCGTCACGCTCTTTCCCGAAATGTTCCGCGCACTGACCGACTGGGGCATCACCAGCCGGGCTGTCAAGCAAGGGCGTTTCGGTCTGCGCACCTGGAATCCGCGTGATTTCACGACGGACAACTATCGCACGGTCGACGATCGTCCGTACGGTGGCGGTCCGGGCATGGTGATGCTGGCCAAGCCGCTCGAAGCCGCGATCGGTGCCGCGAAGGCGGCGCAGGCGGAGCAGGGCATCGCGAACACGCGCGTCGTGATGATGTCGCCGCAAGGCGCGCCGCTTACGCATGAGCGCGTGAAGCAAATGGCGCAGGAACCGGGCGTCGTCGTACTGTGCGGTCGTTACGAAGCGATCGATCAGCGTTTGCTCGATCGTTGCGTCGACGAGGAAATCAGCCTCGGCGACTTCGTGCTGTCGGGCGGCGAGTTGCCCGCGATGGCGCTGATGGATGCGGTCGTGCGCCTGCTGCCGGGCGTGCTGAACGATGCGCAGTCGGCGGTGCAGGACAGTTTCGTCGACGGGCTGCTCGATTGTCCGCACTACACGCGCCCCGAGGAATACGAGGGCATGCGCGTGCCGGACGTTCTGCTCGGCGGGCATCATGCCGAGATCGAGCGGTGGCGGCGGCAGGAAGCGCTGCGCAATACGTTGCGGAAGCGGCCGGACCTGATCGTCCGAGCGCGCCGCGAAAAGTTGCTGAGCCGTGCCGACGAGGCATGGCTTGCGAACCTCGCACGCGAAGCGAAGGACGCCTCCTGAGGCGGCGTCGCGGGCGGGAAATGGCGGTGTCGTGCATGCGTGCACGGCGCCTGATGTGAATCCATCCTCTATCGGGGCCGAGCCTGGAAGCAGGCGGGCACAAACGCCGACACGATGGCTTTAGGAGTCAGTGATGAATCTGATCGCAAAACTTGAGCAGGAAGAGATCGAGCGCGCGCTCGCAGGCAAGACGATCCCCGAATTCGCCCCGGGCGACACGGTGATCGTGAACGTGAACGTGGTTGAAGGTAACCGCAAGCGCGTTCAGGCTTACGAAGGCGTCGTGATCGCGAAGCGCAACCGTGGTCTGAACTCGAACTTCATCGTCCGCAAGATTTCGTCGGGCGAAGGCGTCGAGCGTACGTTCCAGACCTACTCGCCGCTGCTGGCGAGCATCGTCGTGAAGCGCCGCGGCGACGTGCGTCGCGCGAAGCTGTACTACCTGCGCGAGCGTTCGGGCAAGTCGGCTCGAATCAAGGAAAAGCTGGTGTCGAAGGATCGCACCGCCGCAGCTTCCCAAGAGTAAGAGCTGTAAGGAAAAAGCACCCATCCGGGTGCTTTTTTCATTCTGGCGCGACAATATGCTCGACACGATACGAATCCGAGAGCCCCATTGAATCGCCGCCCCATCATCGATCCCGAAGTGCTGCCGGTCGAAGGCACCGGCGCCGGCCTGCCGACCATCGAGCGCCATCTGCTCACGCCGCACGGTTTGCGCGAACGCTTCGCGCGCACGCTCGAATGGAGCGTCGAGCCGAGCGAGACCCGGTTGCAGGACGGCGTCGATCCGCGTAGCGCGGCGGTGCTCGTGCCGCTGATCGTACGCGACACGGGCCTGACCGTGCTGCTGACGCAGCGTGCCGATCACTTGAACGACCATGCCGGCCAGGTCAGTTTCCCCGGCGGCCGGCGCGAACCGTTCGACCGCGATGCGACCGCGACCGCGCTGCGCGAAGCGAACGAAGAAATCGGACTGGCCGCCGAGCGCGTCGAGATCCTCGGCGCGCTGCCCGACTATCTGACGGGCACCGGTTTTTGCGTGACGCCGGTGGTCGGCCTCGTGCATCCGCCATTTACCGTGCAGGCCGATACGTTCGAAGTCGCGGAGATTTTCGAGGTGCCGCTCGCGTTCCTGATGGATCCCGCGAATCATCAGGTCCGCGTGTTCCGCTGGGACGGCGGCGAGCGTCGTTTTTTTGCGATGCCTTATCCGAACGGCGAAGCGGGCGGCCATTACTTCATCTGGGGCGCAACTGCCGGCATGTTGCGCAATCTGTATCGCTTTTTGGCGGCCGGGTAGGCGCACGTTCCGGCCGACACGCGTGGCCGCCCGTGCGCAGGCCGCACCGGCGGCCATGCGTGGCTTACGCTGTGCTATCGTTACGCGAAAAATGACATAACTCCGAAGACGGCGCCACGCATGACTTTCTTTTCGGTTCTTCTCGCCCTCATCATCGAACAGGTCCGCGCGTTGTCGCCGAGCAATCCGGTATTTGCGCTGTTCCAGTTTCACGCGGAAACCGTCGCGCATGGTCTCGACGCCGGCAAGCAGAAGCACGGCATCCTCGCGTGGCTCGCAGTCGTGTTGCCGTGGGTGCTGATCGTCGCGCTGATCTATTTCCTGCTGTACAAGGTGAGCTTCGTGCTCGCGTTCCTGTGGAACGTCGCCGTCGTCTACTTCACGCTCGGCTTTCGCCAGTTCAGCCATTACTTCACCGACATCCATCTCGCGCTCAACAACGACGACGTGCCGCGCGCGCGTGAAATCCTGCATGAATGGACCGGGCTCGACACCGTCGACATGCCGGTCGGCGAGATCGTTCGGCATACGCTGATTCATGCAGTCGTCGCGTCGCATCGTCACGTGTTCGGCGTGTTCTTCTGGTACGTGCTGCCGATCGGTCCGGCCGGCGCCGTGCTGTACCGGATCTCCGAATATCTGGCGCGCAGCTGGTCGACGCCGGCCGACGACCGCACGGCCGCATTCTCGACGTTCGCGCAGCGCGCGTTCTTCGTGATCGACTGGATTCCGACGCGGCTCACCGCGCTCGGCTTCGCGATCGTCGGTAACTTCGAGGATGCGATCTACGCGTGGCGCAATCACACGCGCCAATGGCCGGACCCGAACGACGGCGTGCTGCTCGCGGCGGGTAGCGGCGCGCTCGGTGCGCGGCTGGCCGGGCCGCTCGCGGAGCCGTCGAGCCTCGACGCGCTGGCGGTCGGCGACAGCGGGCCGCTGACGGTCGGGGACGACTGCACGCCGCGCACGCTTCAGTCGGCAGTCGGCCTCGTATGGCGAGCGGTGATCCTGTGGATGATCCTGCTGCTGATGCTGACATTGGCCGTGTGGGTGTCGTGACGGCGCTTCGCGGAGCGCGACGAAATGCAAAGGCCGGCGCCAAGCCGGCCTTTCTGCTGTGCGCGGTCGCACGATTGCCGTTGCTCAGTCGTCGAGCGGATCGCGCACGGCGCCGCACTGCCAGCATGCGGTGAACTGCGCTTCGAGCACCTCGCCGCATTGCCGGCAGCGCCAGCGCGCGGCATCGGCCGACGGACCGCGCATCGCGGCATCGAGCAGCCGGCGCGCGAGTGCATCGTCGCGTTCGTCGTCGAGCCACAGTTCGGGCGTACATACGTCGGCCGGCAGGCCGCCGAGCGCGCCGGTTGCGTAGCAGTTGTGCAGCTCGCAGCCGATGCCCGCTGCGCGAAGCAGGTTGGCCCAATGCTGTGCGGTCGCGAGATCGGGTGCCTTGAAACGCATCGCGGCTCCTGTCGGTGAACGTCCGCCGCGCACTGTCGCGGCGGACTGCGGCGTGGGTGCCGCTGTCAGCGGACGACCTGGCTCGCCTCGTGCACGAGTTGCGCATACAACGCATGGCGCGACGGCGCGATGCGGCCGTCGGCGACGGCCTCGAGGATCGCGCAGCCCGGCTCGTGCAGATGATGGCAGTTATAGAAACGGCAGTGCGCGAGCAGCGGACGGAACTCCGGGAACGCACGCTCGAGGCGGCCTTCGGTCAGGTGATAGAGCCCGAACTCCTGGAAGCCCGGGGAATCGATCAGCGCGCCGCCGCCGTGCAGCGGATACAGGCGCGTGAACGTCGTCGTGTGGCGTCCGCTGTTGAGCGCGGCCGAGATCTCGCGCGTCGCGGCTTCGGCATCGGGCACGAGCAGGTTCACGAGCGTCGATTTGCCCATCCCCGACTGACCGAGCAGGATGGTCGAATGTCCGGCGAGGTGCGGCATCAGCTGCGCACGCGCATCGTCGGGCGCCCCCTTCACCGACAGCTCGAGCACGTCGTAGCCGAGCGCGCGGTACGGCGCGAGGCGCTCGCGTGCGACCGGCAGCGCGGCTTCGACGTCGGTCTTGTTCAGCACGACGAGCGGCTTCAGTTCGTTCGCCTCGGCGGCGATCAGCGCGCGCCCGAGCAGATCCTCGCTGAAATACGGCTCGGTCGCGAGAACGATCAGCAACTGATCGAGGTTCGCGGCGAACAGCTTCGACTTGAACTGGTCGGAGCGGTACAGCAGATTGCGCCGCTCGCCGATTTCGACGATCACGCCCTGGTCGGCCGACGTGCGCTCGTACGCGACGCGGTCGCCGACCGCGACGTCGCTCTTCTTGCCGCGCGGAAAACATTGCAGCATCGGGCCGCCGTCGTCCGGCGCGACGATGTAGTGGCGTCCGTGCGCGGCGATCACGCGCCCTTCGGCGCGCTCGGCGGCGGATGCGCGCGCGGCCGGCTTGCGGGAGGTCGGGCGGCTCATGCGTGCTGCAGCAGGCGATCGATCCGCTGCGACGCCGGCGGATGCGAGTAATAGAACGCGGTGTAGACCGGGTCGGGCGTCAGCGTCGACGCGTTGTCCTCGTACAGCTTCACGAGCGCGCTGACGAGGTCCTGCGCGTCGGTCTGGCTGGCGGCGAACGCGTCGGCCTCGAACTCGTGCTTGCGCGACGTGAGGCTGCTGAACGGCGTCGCGAAGAACAGGAATACCGGAATCGCGAGGAAGAACAGCACGAGCGCGACGCCCGCGTTGCTCGCATCGAGCGACGGCGTGACGCCGAGCCCCGTATAGAACCACGTGCGCTGCGCGAGCCAGCCGAGCAGCGCGAGCAGCGCGAGGCTCAGCACGAAGGACACGAGCATCCGCTTGAGCACGTGACGACGCTTGAAGTGACCGAGTTCGTGCGCGAGCACGGCCTCGATTTCCTGGCCGGACAGCCGGGCGAGCAGCGTATCGAAGAACACGATCCGCTTCGATGCGCCGAAGCCCGTGAAGTACGCATTGCCGTGCGCGGAGCGGCGGCTGCCGTCCATCACGAACAGCCCTTTCGCGGCGAAGCCGCAGCGTTTCATCAGCGACTCGATGCGCGAGCGCAGTGCGTCGTCGGTCAGCGGTTCGAACTTGTTGAAGATCGGCGCGATGAAGGTCGGGTAGATCAGCAGCACGAGCATCTGGAACGCGACCCAGACGATCCACGCCCACAGCCACCACAGGCTGCCCGCCTGGTTCATCAGCCACAGCACGACGAACAGCAGCGGCAGGCCGAGCGCGGCGCCGAGCAACGTGTTTTTCAGCATGTCGGTGAAGAACAGCCGCTGGGTCATCCGGTTGAAGCCGAAGCGCTGTTCGATCCCGAACTGCCGGTAATACTCGAACGGCAGATCGATCGCGCCGGTGATCGCGAGCACCGCGGCGACCAGCGCGACCTGCTGGCCGTAGCCGCGGCCGAACCAGCCGGCCAGCAGCGTGTCGAGTGCGCCGACGCCGCCGAGCAGCGTGAGGCCGATCAGCACGGCCGCGCTGACGACGATCTCGAGCATCGTCAGCCGCGTGCGCTCGACCGTGTAGTCGGCCGCACGTTGATGCGCGGTCAACGGGATGGTGGCGCTGAACTGCGCGGGCACGCTGTCGCGATGTGCGGCGACGAAGCGGATCTGCCGCGACGCGAGCCACAGCTTGGTGACGACCATCGCCAGCACGGCCAGCGCGAACAGCAGGGTGAACGAAAAGGGTGACATCGAAGGCGCCAAAGGGTTCTATGCGAGAATTATATGTTCTTGCGGACCGGCTCCGCTGATGCGATGCCGGCCGCCCGGGCCGCGTCGCGCGCGGTCCGCCCATTTCCAGGATCACCCATGACCGATATCTCCGCTTCCTCCATCCAGCCCGCGCTCGTGCGCAACGAGCTGAACCTCGTCTGGCTCGACATGGAGATGACGGGCCTCGACCCGGATAACGATCGCATCATCGAGATCGCGGTCGTCGTGACGAATTCGACGCTCGACATCGCCGTCGAAGGCCCCGTGTTCGCGATCCACCAGAGCGACGAAACGCTCGCGAAAATGGACGACTGGAACAAGTCGACGCACGGCCGCTCGGGCCTGATCGAGCGCGTGCGCGCATCCACGGTGACGGAGGCGGACGCGGCCGCGCAGTTGCAGGCGTTTCTGGCGCAATACGTGCCGCCCGGCAAGTCGCCGATGTGCGGCAACTCGATCTGCCAGGACCGCCGCTTCATGGCGCGCTGGATGCCCGAGCTCGAGCGGTTCTTCCACTATCGCAACCTCGACGTCAGCACGCTGAAGGAGCTGTGCCGCCGCTGGCAGCCGGCGATCTACAAGGGCTTCCAGAAGCGCGCGATGCACACCGCGCTCGCCGACATCCACGAGTCGATCGATGAGCTGAAGTACTACCGCGAGCATTTCCTGATTCCGGCCGCGTCCGCGGCGCCGGCCGGCGAATCGACGCCGGCCGCCTGAGCGCCCGGTACCGCGCGTCAGCGCGGCGGCGTGCGCTGCGCGCTCTTCGGCCGGAACGCCGCGACCACCGCGGCGTCGGTCTCGATGTACGGGCCGCCGATCAGGTCGATGCAATACGGCACGGCGGCGAAGATGCCGGGCACCGTCGACTTGCCGTCGGCGTCGCGCAGCCCTTCGAGCGTTTCGCGGATCGATTTCGGCTGGCCCGGCAGATTGATGATCAGCGCCGCGTGGTCGGCGGTCTCGCGAATCACCGCGACCTGCCGCGACAGGATCGCGGTCGGCACGAAGTTCAGGCTGATCTGCCGCATCTGTTCGCCGAATCCCGGCATTTCCTTCGTTGCTACCGCGAGCGTGGCCTCCGGCGTCACGTCGCGGCGCGCGGGGCCGGTGCCGCCGGTCGTCAGCACCAGGTCGCAGCCGTCGACGTCGACGAGTTCGGCGAGCGTCGCGGAGATCGTCGGCGCGTCGTCCTGGATCAGCCGCGTGTGTGCGCGCCACGGCGAGCGCAGCGCGCCGGCGAGCCACGCCTGCAACGCCGGAATGCCCTTGTCTTCGTAGACGCCGGTGCTCGCACGGTCGCTGATCGACACGAGGCCGACGATCAGTTCGTCCGGATGGTTACGCTTCGTCGTCATCGTCGTCTCCGGCGTCGTCGCTCGGTTCGTCGGCGTCCGGCGTGCCGCTCGCGGTCTTGATCCACTGGAACAGCTCGCGGAAGTAGCGCGGCGGGCGACCCTGCTGCGCTTCCTTGCGCGCGTTGCGGATCAGCGTGCGGCCTTCCTGGATGTCCGCATCCGGATGCTGTCGGATGAATTCGGTCAGCGCGTCGTCGTTCGCGAGCAGCTGTTCGCGCGTGCGCTCGATCCAGTGCAGGCGCGCGGTCGCGGCCTTGTTCACGCCGCGTTGCGCGTCGAGCGCGGTGCGCAGCGCGGCCGTCTCGTCGTCGGTCAGCGAGCGCATCACGCGGCCGACGTACTGCAGCTGCCGGCGCTTGCCTTCGTGGTCGGTGATCCGGCGCGCTTCGCGAACGGCGTCCGCGAGGTCTTCGGGCATCGGCATGCGCTTGAGCGCGTCCTTCGGCAGCTCGACCAGCGCCTGGCCGAGTTCCTGCAGCGCGTGCATTTCGCGCTTCAGTTGAGATTTGCTGGGGCGATCGTAGCCGTTGCCGTCGTCATCGTCGGCGTGCTCGATCGGCTGGATTCGGGTTTTGCGTGTCATGGGCGGCATTGTATCGCGGCGCGGATACCCGAAGCTTGTCGGTGTCCGGCCCCGGACCTTGCTATGATCGCGGGATACGCAACATTTTGAACATGCGGGCGCTCGCCCGCCACCGGATATCACGACGATGGCAGCCAATCTCGACGTACAAGCGCGCTATTTCCCGCACACGCAGGACCAGCTCAAAGAAATTGCCTCCGACATCCTCCGCCATGCGAAGGCGCTCGGCGCGACGGATGCGGCGACCGAGATCTCCGAAGGCGACGGCCTGTCGGTGTCGGTGCGCCGCGGCGAGGTCGAGACGATCGAGCACAATCGCGACAAGATGGTCGGCGTCACGGTGTTCATCGGCAAGAAGCGCGGCAATGCGAGCACGTCGGACTTCTCGCCGGCGGCGATCAAGGATACCGTCGCGGCCGCGTACAACATCGCGCGCTTTACCGCCGAGGACGACGCGGCCGGCCTTGCGGAAGCCGAACTGCTCGAGACCGACCCGCGCGACCTCGATCTCTATCATCCGTGGGCGCTGACGGCCGACGAGGCCGTCGAGATCGCGCGCCGCGCGGAAGACGCCGCGTTCGCGGTCAGCCCGCAGATCCGCAATTCGGAAGGCGCGAGCGTGTCGGCGCAGCATTCGCAGTTCGTGCTCGCGACGTCGCGCGGCTTCCTCGCCGGGTATCCGTACTCGCGCCACTACGTTGCGTGCGCACCCATCGCGGGCAGCGGCCGTCACATGCAGCGCGACGACTGGTATTCGTCGAAGCGCAGCGCGGTCGATCTCGCGGCGCCGGAAGCCGTCGGCCGCTACGCGGCGGAACGCGCGCTCGCGCGGATGGGCGCGCGCCGGCTCGACACGCGCAAGGTGCCGGTGCTGTTCGAGGCGCCGCTCGCGGCCGGGCTGCTCGGTGCGTTCGTGCAGGCGGTGAGCGGCGGCGCGCTGTACCGGAAGACGTCGTTCCTCGTCGACAGCCTCGGCAAGCCGGTGTTCGCGCCGCACGTGCAGATCGTCGAGGATCCGCACGTGCCGCGCGCGATGGGCAGTGCGCCGTTCGACGAAGAGGGCGTGCGCACGCGCGCGCGCAACGTCGTCAAGGACGGCATCGTCGAGGGCTATTTCCTGTCGACCTATTCGGCGCGCAAGCTCGGCACGCAGACCACCGGCAACGCGGGCGGCTCGCACAATCTCGCGCTGCGCAGCTCGAACACGCAGCCGGGCGACGACTTCGACGCGATGCTGAAGAAGCTCGGCACGGGGCTGCTGCTGACCGAGCTGATGGGTCAGGGCGTGAACTACGTGACCGGCGACTATTCGCGCGGCGCGGCCGGCTTCTGGGTCGAGAACGGCGTGATTCAGTATCCGGTCGAGGAAATCACCGTGGCGAGCACGCTGCAGGAGATGTTCCGGCATATCGTCGCGGTCGGTGCCGACACGATCGTGCGCGGTACGAAGGAAACCGGCTCCGTGCTGATCGAGCAGATGACGATCGCCGGCCAGTAAGCAGTATGCGAGACGCGGCGTCGGCCGCGATCGACGAAAAAAGCCCGACCGGCGCTTGCGAGCCGGTCGGGCTTTTTCATGGCGCGTGCGGCATTAATCGTGTTTGCGCGCGTAGACGACGAACGCGTAGTCGAACGTGTTCGGTGCGGCCGCTCGATGCGATTCGCGCGACACTTCGTGCCAGTGCGCCGGGTCGGGCGCCGGGAACGACGCGTCGCCGTCGAAGTCCGCATCGATTTCGGTGACGATCAGCTTGTCGGCGAGTGCGAGGCCTTCTGTGTAGAGCTGCGCGCCGCCGAGCAGGAATGCCTCGGCGGCCTGGTCACGTGCGGCGAGCGCAAGCGCGTCGGCGAGCGACGTGACCGTGTCGCACCCGTCGAAGCGACGCGACGCGTCGCGCGTGACGACGATGTTGCGGCGGCCGGGCAGCGGTCGGCCGATCGATTCGTGCGTCTTGCGGCCCATCACGATCGGCGCGCCCATCGTCGCGCGTTTGAAGAACGCGAGATCCTCCGGAAGTTTCCAGGGCAACTGGTTGTCGCGGCCGATGATGCCGTTGCGGGCGCGCGCGACGATCAGGGTCAACGTCGTCATGAGAGGGTAGAAAAAGGAAAACCGGGATGGCGGCGATTCTACCGGAACGACGCGCGGCACTCGTCTTGCCGCGATGGCGCGCCGCTCGCGCCGCGCCGCGCGGTACGATGCGATTCAGCGGCAGCGTGAGCGAGCGACCTGGCCGTCGGTTCGCGCGCGCAGCAGCACGCGTTTCGCTTTCACCGACTCGGCGAAACGGATCGCCGTCGTTGCGGTTCGATTCGATCGCCGTTCGTTCGGTGATCCCGATCGGCATGCCGAATCGCGTATCGATCACCGACGCGTGCCGGTTTGCGCGCTTCGCTGCATCGCATGACGTATCTCGCCGGACGGCGGCACCGGAAGCGGCGGCGCAGTCGGCGCGGCGATCTCGTCCCACAGCGTGACGGACGTGCGCGCGGCCGAAACCGGCTGCGGTGCCGATACGGCGACGATACCCGCGTCGTTCCCGCGCCCGGCGTTTTCGTCCGCGCGCGACGATGCACATGCGCACGCAGCCGCCGTCGCAATGGCGATCGTAACGAAGGCATGCAAAAGATGTGTTCGCATGGTCACACTCCCGATCCGTTTCACGATTCAGCGAAATGCATGCCATCGCGCGACGAGCGTTGCCGCAATTGCGGTTCGCGCGCGAGCGTTGTGAACCGGCATCGAAAACGCGCGGAAATGTTTCAGGCTTGAAACGACGGGGCTCGGGAATACTGCGGATTCAATCCGCGCGTTTCAAGGACGAAAATCGGCTCGTGTGTCGATACGAGAGCGCTGCGCGATGCGGCGTTATATGCAGATGATTGATCTGCATCGACCTCCTGAGCGATTCCGTTGCTTGCCATGCAGCCCGCAACCGGATTGTCGCAATCAGCGCCTATAACAAGCTGTGTCGACGAAAATAACGGGACGCGAGATAAGCGCCATCAAGCGAGGCTGTCATTGCCGCGCATCGATAAGGCGAATCGAGCTGCCTCAGGCCGGACCCGATTCGATCCTTTTCGCACGCAGGCTAGCGTGCGCGGCAATCACGAGTTGGCTGATGAACGGGGTGGGGATATGGGAGCCGAGCTGCGGCATGTGATCTATTACTCGCGCGAACCGAACGACGCGTTGCGCGGGCATTTCGACAAATGCGGGTGGAGCGTCGATCTTGCGCAGACCGTCCGCGACGTACGTCGCATCGTGCAGCACGGCGTCGCATCCGCCGGCCTGCTCGATTTCTCGCCGGGCTTCAAGCCGGCCGAGCTTCACGAACTCGAATCGTGCCTGTCGATCCAGCGCATCGGCTGGATCGCCGCGACGCGCCGCGGACAGCTGGACGACTCCACGCTGCGGCATCTGATTCGCGACTACTGCTTCGACTACGTGACGATGCCGTACGAGACCGCGCGCATCGTCGAGACCGTCGGTCATGCGTACGGCATGGTCGCGCTGACCGAGCCGGTCGCGCCGACGGCCGGCGCCGGGCGCGGCGAGGGCGAGATGGTCGGCACCTGCGATGCGATGCTCGGGCTCTTCAGGACGATCCGCCGTGTCGCGACGACCGACGCGCCGGTGTTCATCTCCGGCGAGTCGGGCACCGGCAAGGAACTGACGGCGGTCGCGATTCACGAGCGCTCGTCGCGCGCGCATGCGCCGTTCGTCGCGATCAATTGCGGCGCGATTCCGTCGACGCTGCTGCAGGCCGAGCTGTTCGGTTACGAGCGCGGTGCGTTCACCGGCGCGAACCAGCGCAAGATCGGCCGCGTCGAAGCCGCGAACGGCGGCACGCTGTTTCTCGACGAGATCGGCGACCTGCCGCTCGAAAGCCAGGCGAGCCTGCTGCGCTTTCTGCAGGAAGGCAAGATCGAGCGGCTCGGCGCGCACGCGTCGGTGCCGGTCGACGTGCGCATCATCTGCGCGACGCATGTCGACATGGCCGCGGCGCTGCGCGAAGGGCGTTTTCGCGAGGATCTGTTCCATCGGCTGTGCGTGCTGAAGATCGAGGAGCCGCCGCTGCGCGCGCGCGGCAAGGATATCGAAGTGCTCGCGCGTCACATGCTCGAGCGCTTCAAGGGCGACGCGCATCGGCGGCTGCGCGGCTTCTCGCCGGATGCGGTCGCGGCGCTGTACGGCTATTCGTGGCCCGGCAACGTACGCGAGCTGATCAATCGCGTGCGGCGCGCGATCGTGATGTCGGAAGGCCGGATGATCACCGCGGCCGATCTCGAGCTGCACGATTACGCGACGCTCGCGCCCGTGTCGCTGACCGAGGCGCGCGAAGCCGCCGAGCGGCACGCGATCGAGCAGGCGTTGCTGCGTCATCGCGGCCGTTTTGCCGATGCCGCGCGCGAACTCGGTGTATCGCGCGTGACGCTGTACCGGCTGATGTGCGCACACGGGATGCGCGGCCGCGACGATACGCTCGCAGGGTTTTCGCCGCCGCTCGCGGAGGTTCGGCAGCACGCTTGCTAAAATTGGCGGGTGCGGCCGCCCTCGCGGCCGAAGGAACCCGCATGAAACAGTATCTCGACCTCGTTCGCACCATTCTCGACACCGGCACCTGGCAGGAGAACCGCACGGGGATCCGCACCATCAGCATGCCGGGCGCGATGCTGCGTTTCGACCTGCAGGAAGGCTTTCCGGCCGTGACGACGAAGAAGCTCGCGTTCAAGTCCGCGATCGGCGAGCTGATCGGCTTCCTGCGCGCATCGCGCAGCGCGGCCGACTTCCGCGCACTCGGCTGCAAGGTCTGGGATGCGAACGCGAACGAGAACGCGCAGTGGCTCGCGAATCCGTACCGGCAAGGCGTCGACGATCTCGGCGACGTGTACGGCGTGCAATGGCGCCAATGGCCGGGCTACAAGGTGCTCGACGCCGGCGCCGACGCGCAGATCGCGGACGCGACGCGCCGCGGCTTCCGGATCGTCACGCGCTTCGACGAGGACGGCGCGCCGAAGGTGCTGCTGTACAAGGCGATCGATCAGCTGCGCCAGTGTCTCGACACGATCATGGAGAACCCGGCCGATCGCCGCATCCTGTTCCATGCGTGGAATCCGGCCGTGCTCGACCAGATCGCGCTGCCCGCGTGCCATCTGCTGTATCAGTTCCTGCCGAATGTCGCGAAGCGCGAGATTTCGCTGTGCCTGTACATCCGCAGCAACGACGTCGGGCTCGGCACGCCGTTCAACCTGACCGAAGGGGCGGCGCTGCTGTCGCTCGTCGGCCGGCTGACCGGCTATACGCCGCGCTGGTTCACGTACTTCATCGGCGACGCGCACATCTACGAAAACCAGCTCGACATGCTGCAGCAGCAGCTCACGCGCGAGCCTTACGAAAGCCCGCGGCTCGTCATCGCGGACCGCGTGCCCGACTACGCGAAAACGGGCGTCTACGGGCCGGAATGGCTCGAGAAGGTCGAACCGTCCGATTTTTCGCTCGTCGGCTATCGGCATCATGAGCCGCTGACCGCGCCGATGGCGGTCTGAGTCCGCCGCGCACCCGCGGCGCGATTCATCGCGGCGCGGCGGCGTCATTGAACGAAGCAGCAAGGCCCGAACGGTACACGTGCCGTTCGGGCCTTGTCGCTTGTTGGCGGTCAGACTACTGACGATGCCGCTCGTCGTGGCCGCCGTGCGGCGGGTTGCCCGAATGCGGCGCGTCGGCTCGCGGTGTCGGCTGAGCGCGCGGCTCCACGTGCGGCGCAGGCATCGGCGCACGCGGTTCCATGCGCGGCGCTTGCGGCTGCGGGCGCGGCGCGTCGTGCGGTACCGGTGCCGGCGGCCGGTAGTCGGTCCCGCGCGGCGGCGGGACTTCGCGATGCGGTGCCGGCGGCACGAATTCCGGGCGCGGTTGCGGAGCCGGCGCCGCGCGCTCGGTTCGTCGTTGCGACGGCTCGGCCGGCGTCGGGAAATCGCGACGCGGACGCGGTTGCGCCAGCTGCGCGGTCGTGTCGACTTGCGGTTGCGGCACTGCGCGCGGGCTCTCGCGACGTGTATCGGGCGCGCCGTTCGGTGCGGCCGCCGCAGGTTCCCGATGCGGCGCCGGCGTGCCGTCACGCACGGCAGGCAGCGCGTTCGGGCCTGCAGCGTGGGGTGCGGCAGGCGCAGCCGAGCGCTGACGCTCCATCGGCGTGTGCGGCTGCATCCACGTGGGCGCGGGCGCCGTGCCCGCGTGCGCGTTGCCGGGACCGGCCGGGCTGTTGATCGCCACCGGCGGATGCGGAACGCCGTTTCCTGGGCCGAATGCCGAATGCGGTGTGCGGTTGTCCGGCCCCTGCGGCGTCGCGTTGGCGCCGATAACGCGCGATGGCGGTGCTGCGCCGTTCGCCGCGCGTGCAGCGTTCGGCATTGTCGGCGCCGGCGCGTTCGGTGCCGGACCGCCCACCTGCGCCGGACGTTGCGCCGCCGGGCCGGCGTGCGCATCGCGCGGCGCGCGCGCCGGCTGCACGACCGGACCATGCGGATCGACGAGCTGCACGTTGCGCATCGTCCACGCGCCGCCGCCGTTTCGGTTGCCCGTCGCGCGCACCGGGTGCGCGACGTAATCGGCCGGCACATTCGTCTTCACGATGGGCGCGCCTGCGCCGGGCACGCGCGCGCCTCGTTGCGCGAGCTGCGCGGCGGCCTGGTCGCGATACGCGGCCGGTACGACGGGGTTGCGGGTGGCGACGAACGGATGCTGCGCGATCGCGGCCGGCGGACGGTAGTTCGCGGTACGCAGCCCGCCGGTGAAGCTCTGCCGCACCGGTGCGATGCCCGGTGTTCCGGGCATCACGTGCGCGTTGCGCCACTGCTGCGGGTCGACGCGCTGCGAGAAGCGCGCGACGGGTTGCCCGTGCACGAACGCGGACGCCGGCACCGCCGTGATCGCATGCGGCGCGCGGAAGTTCACGTACGTGTTGTTGATGTTGGTGACGTTCACGGTCTTGTTCACCGTCACGTTGTTCACGACGATGTTCCGGTTCACGCGCTCGTAGTAGTGCGGGCTCCAGCCGCCCCAGCCGGGGTGCCACGGTTCGCCGGGGCCGAGCGCGAACCATGCGCAGCCGGCCGCGGCCGCGCCGCCGACCGTCAACGCGACGCTCCAGTCCGGGCCGCCGCCTCCGCCGACGAATGCCACGAGCGCCGGCGCGTATGCAGGCGGCCGGCTGACGACCATCGGGCCGGGCACCCATGCCCAGCGGTCGTCCACGTATGCCCAGCGACCGTAGTGATACGGCGCGAAGCCCCACGGCGCGTCGTCGATCCACGTCCAGCCCCACGGCGCCTGCCAGATCCAGTGGCCGTCGTGATACGGCGCCCAGTCGGCCGGCGTGTCGTTCGGCACCCATACCGCACCGTAGTTCGGCGTGTCGCGCCACGTGCCGTTGGCGTCGAGATCCTGATAGCCGGGGATGTCGCGCGACACGTAGCGCGCCGACACCGAGCGGTCCTCGGCCGCGTCGCGCGCGGCCGCCCATCGGTCGAGCGCGTCGGGGCCCGGCGCGGCCGACTGCTGTGCGACCTGCAGGTCGGTGCCGGTGAACACGACCTGCTGGCCGGGCGACAGCGGGTACTGGCCGTTGCTGCCGTACACGGTCGCGCTGCCGCTGCGCACGGTGACGGTCGTGCTCGCGCTGTTCGGCGCGACGTCGACGCGATAGTCGCCGGGGCCCGTGATGCCGAGCGCGAGATTCGGCGTGTCGATTTCGTACGACGTACCCGCAGGCAGCGCGCGCACGTGCGTCGACACGGTGCCGAGGCCGACCTTCAGCTGCGTCGTCGTGTCGTCGAGGTTCAGCACCGACAGGCTCGTCGATTCGCCGAGCCGCACCGCGGTCGAGCCGATATGCAGCTCCGAGCGTGCGCCGGCATCGTTCCACAGCTGATCGCCGGTCGTCAGCGGGCGGTTCACGGCCGCGTACGACCACGTATCGGTGCCGGCCGGCTCGGTCGTCACGGCGCCCGACAGGTAATTGAGCCGTGCGACGCGGCCCGGCGGATCGCCGCTCGATTGCTGCGCGGCGGCCGCATACGGCGCGGCGGCGGTCGATTGCGCGAACGCGTCCGGCAATGCCGCCATCGCGGCGAACGCAAGCAGCGTGTAGCGGGCGGTACGCTTGAGCGTGAACAGCGGGGCCATGATGAGCATCTTCTTCGTGATTGTCGCGACGCGTCGATTCGCGCCGCTGAATTCACGATATCCGGTCGGCCTGTTTCAGTGCTCGGTGTTTTGTAAGTCGAAACGTCCGCGATGTAACAAAACTTGTCGATCGCGCGCCGTTGTCGTGCGGTTGCAATGCAGCCGTCAAGCGCCCGTAAGCCACGCGTCGAAAGCCTGCTGACCCGGCACGGTGACGCGCAGCACGCGCGGCCGCGCGGTGCGCTCGATCCAGCCGCGCGCGCAGAAGCTGTCGAGCAGCGCCGCACCGAGCGCGCCGCCGAGGTGCGGGCGGCGCTCGCTCCAGTCGAGGCATCCGCACGCGAAGCGGCGGCGCCGCGCGCGCTGCTGAGCGACGTCGATGCCCCAGCGCGCGAGCGCCTGCGTGCCGAGTTCGGTCGTGTCGATCGTATCGCCGTGCGCATGCAGCCAGCCGCGCGCGGTGAGGCCGTCGAAGATGCGCACCGCGAGTTCGCCGGCCATGTGGTCGTAGCAGGTGCGCGCATAGCGCAGTTCGGCCGGGACCGTACGCGACGGCGGCGGCACCGGCCGATGCGGCGCCGCCGCGCGCGCGACGTTCGCGAGTGCTTCGAGTGCCGCCGCGACGTCGGCCGACGCGATCCGGTAATAGCGGTGCCGGCCGCGCACGTCGAGTGCGAGCAGGCCGCCTTCGGTCAGCCGCGCGAGATGCGCGCTCGCCGCCGACGGCGACAGGCCGGCAATCATCGTCAGTTCGCCGGCGGGCCGCGCGCTGCCGTCCATCAGCACCCACAGCATCGCCGCGCGCCCCGGGTCGGCGATCAGCGCGCCGATGCGGCTCAGGCCCGGAAAGTGAGAGTCGTCTCGATCGGTCATCGTCGTCTGTCATTGCGAAGTCGACCTGCAGTGTAGGCGCTGCGGTCATTCGATGTTTCAGGCTCCGGTGAAATGTCGCGGCCGCGAGGCGCGCGGGCGGCGCGCGTAGAATGGCGGCACGCGGCGGCGCCGGGCCGCCCGCATGCGACACGATGCGACGATGAAGACGATTTTCTGCCTGTTGGCGGCCGCGCTCGTTTGCGCGGCCTGTGCGCAGGGCGGCGCGGGCGCCGCCGGCGAGCGGGGCGGCAGCCTCGAGATGTACGGCACGATCGACCAGGGCATCACGGTGCGCCGCTGACGCACGTCGGGGTCGGTCGGCCGCGGCCGCGGCCGCGTCGCGCGGCCCGCCGCGCTGCGACGCATCGCCGCAGCGCACCGTATAATGCCCCCAAATTACAGCGCCCCCGCCGCCTGGAGCCACGCGATGTCCCAACCGTCCCCCGTACCGGCCGCTCTCGACCGGACCGAAACCGTATTCCGCTTCCTCGCCGAGCCGTCTTCCGTGAACTTCGGCGGCAAGGTGCACGGCGGCGCGCTGATGAAGTGGATCGACGAGGTCGCGTACGCATGCGCGGCGGTCTGGTCGAGCCGCTATTGCGTGACGGTCAGCGTCGGCAACATCCGGTTCCAGCGGCCGATTCTCGTCGGCAATCTGGTCGAACTGAAGGCGCGCGTCGTTGCGACCGGCCGCACCAGCATGCACATCCACGTCTCCGTGCATGCCGGCGATCCGAAGGGCGGCGTGCTGCGCCAGACGACCGACTGCCTCGTCGTGTTCGTCGCGGTCGACGAGAACGGCAACCCGGTGCCGGTGCCGCCGTTCGTGCCGGAGACCGACGAGCAGAAGGTGCTCGCGAAATATGCGGCCGACGTGCGCGCCGCGCTCGACAAGATCGTCGAGATGAAGCCGGAAGAGGTCGCGAAGGGAACGGTCTGAGCGCAACGGGCGCAGTGGGCGCCGCGTACGTCGCCGCGCCGCGCCCGGCGGCCCGTTCGCCGCGCGGTTACCGCGACCCGATCATCTGTTCCGGCCGTACCCACGCATCGAATTCCGCCTCGGTCAGGTAGCCGAGCGCGAGCGCGGCGGCTTTCAGCGTCGTGCCTTCCTTGTGCGCCTTCTTCGCGATCTGCGCGGCCTTGTCGTAGCCGATATGCGGGTTGAGCGCCGTCACGAGCATCAGCGATTCGTTCAGCAGCGAATCGATGCGCGCGCGGTTCGGCTCGATGCCGACCGCGCAGTGATCGTTGAAGCTCTGCGCGCCGTCCGCAAGCAGCCGCACCGACTGCAGCACGTTGTGCGCGATCATCGGCCGGAACACGTTCAGCTCGAAATTGCCGCTCGCGCCGCCGACGTTGACCGCGACGTCGTTGCCGAACACCTGGCAGCACAGCATCGTCACGGCTTCCGACTGCGTCGGATTCACTTTGCCCGGCATGATCGAGCTGCCCGGTTCGTTCTCCGGGATCGACAGCTCGCCGAGCCCGCAACGCGGGCCGCTCGCGAGCCAGCGCACGTCGTTCGCGATCTTCATCAGGCTCGCGGCGACGGTCTTCAGCGCGCCGTGCGCGAACACCAGCGCGTCGGCGGCCGCCATCACCTCGAACTTGCTCGGTGCGGTCACGAACGGCAGCTTCGTCAGGCGGCCGATCTCATCGGCGACGCGCACCGCGAACTCGGGATGCGCATTCAGCCCGGTGCCGACCGCGGTGCCGCCGAGCGCGAGCTCGTACAGGTGCGGCAGCGCCGATTCGACGTGCCGGATGCCCTGATCGAGCTGCGCGACATAGCCGGAAAACTCCTGGCCGAGCGTGAGCGGCGTCGCGTCCTGCAGGTGCGTGCGGCCGATCTTCACGATATCGGCGAACGCTTTCGATTTTGCGTCGAGCGTCGCGCGCAGCGTGCGCAGCGCCGGCAGCAGATGATTGACGATCGCGTACGCGGCCGCGACGTGCATCGCGGTCGGGAACACGTCGTTCGACGACTGGCCGCGGTTCACGTCGTCGTTCGGATGAACCTTGCGCGCTTCGCCGCGCTCGCCGCCCATCAGCTCGCTGGCGCGATTCGCGATCACCTCGTTCAGGTTCATGTTCGTCTGCGTGCCGGAGCCCGTCTGCCAGACGGCGAGCGGGAATTCGCGCGCATGCTTGCCGGCGATGATTTCGTCGGCCGCGGCGATGATCGCCTGCGCCTTGTCGTCGGCGAGCACGCCGAGCGACTGGTTCACGGCCGCCGCCGCGCGCTTGACGATCGCGAGCGCGTGGATCAGCTCGGGCGACTGCTTCTCGGTCGAGATCCGGAAATTCTGCAGCGAGCGCTCGGTCTGCGCGCCCCACAGCCGATCGGCCGGCACGGCGATCTCGCCGAACGTGTCGCGTTCCATCCGAACTGCTTCGTTCATGATGCACTCCTCGAGGAAAGGGAAGGGCCGCGCGTCGCGCGGCGGCGGGCGTATCGTGAGGCAGCGGCGCCGCTCGCGCGGCGCCTTCGGGTGTTCAGCCGACAAGCATAGCGCCCGCCGCGATTTTGCGTCGCGTCGCGGCCGGTTCGATGCGTCAGTGCAGCCGCGACACGAGCGACGCGCTCTTCAGATGAAAGCGCCATGCCATCAGCGCGGCCACGCTCGCGAGGCCGGCCGCGAGCCCCCACCACAGGCCGCGCGCGCCGAGCCCCGCATGGAACGCGAGCCAGTAGCCGGTCGGAAAGCCGATGCCCCAGTAGCCGAACGTCGCGGCGAGCATCGGCACGCGCGTGTCCTTCAGCCCGCGCAGCGCGCCGGACGCGACGGTCTGCATGCCGTCGACGATCTGGAACACCGCGGCGATGCCGAGCAGCGACGCGGCGAGCGTGACCGTCGGCACGTTCGCCGGATCGTCGAGGTGCAGGTACAGGCCGACGATCGTATGCGGCGCGACGATCATCACGAGCCCGGACAGCGACATGAATGCGACGCCGAGTCCGAGCGCGACGAAGCCGGCATGACGCGCGGCCACGGGCTGGCCGGCGCCGGCCCAGTAGCCGACGCGCACGTTGGCCGCCTGGCCGATCGCGAGCGGCACCATGAACGTCACCGACGCGACGTTCAGCGCGATCTGATGCGCGGCGAGCGACGTCGCGCCGAGCACGCCGACCGTAAGCCCGGTCGCGAGAAAGAGCGTCGATTCGACCCCGTACGTGATCGCCACCGGCCAGCCGATGCCGATCAGCTCGCCCATCACCGGCAGTTTCGGACGCGCGGCGGTGACGAAATGGCGGAACCGTTGCCGGCCGTGCAGCAGCCAGATCAACGCGAGCGCGGTGAGCCAGATCGTGATCGTCGTCGCGACTGCCGAGCCGAGAAAGCCGAGCCGCGGCAGTCCGAACGCGCCGTGAATCAGTCCGTAGTTCAGCACGCCGTTCACGCCGACGCCGCCGATCGACACCCACAGCAGCCGCCGCGCGGCGCCGATCGCCGGCAGAAACGCGCGCATCAGCCCGACGCCGATCAGGCTGCCGAGCGCCGCGAAGCGCAGGATGCCCGTGTATTCGCCGACGTGGCGCGCGAGCACCGGCGGTTCGTGGAACATCAGCAGGATCGGCTCGGCAAGCGACAGCGCGACGATCGCGGGAATCGCGAGCAGCACGGACAGCGCGAAGCCGGTCCAGTAGATGTGCGGCACGCGATCGTCGGCCTGGGCGCCGCGCGCGTGCGCGACGCTGACGCTGACCGACGACAGCACGCCCTGCAGCACGGTCACGATCACGAAGAAGAAGTTCGCGCCGAGACCGCCCGCGGCGAGCGAATCGGGGCCGAGCGAGCCGAGCAGCACCGTGTCGGTGACGCTCATCGCCATCTGCGACAGTTGTGCGATTGCGAGGGGCGCGGCGAGGCGCGCGGTATCGGCGGCGTGGCTGGACAGCGACGGCGGCACGGCGGCCGTCCTCGAGAGACCGGAATGCGACATGGGATGAGCGCTCGCGCGGGAGCGGGCCCGCGCGCGATGTATTTATTTTGAGAGACGGTCAGCTTACGGCTTTATTCGTGCCGTGTCGAACGCGCGCGCCGATGGCCATGCCGCGCAAAGGGGAACGCTATGCGCCGTGTACCGCGATGCGCGTATCGCCGAGCAGCACGACCTGGCCCGCACGGATCTTGCACGTCTTGCGCAGCTCGACCGCGCCGTCGACTTTCACCGCGCCGGACGCGACGATCATCTTCGCGGTGCCGCCGCTGTCCGCGAGGCCGGTGATCTTGAGGAGGTTGTGCAGCTCGACGTAGTCGCCGGTCAGCGTGAAATCCAGATTGGGCATGACGAGAAGGTGCGCTGCGCGCGGGAGGAGTCGCTCCGCATCATACGGCACCGCGGGCCGGTGCGCGAGCGCGGGCGGCCGCGCAGTTGTTAGCGACTGTGAGCGAGTCGTCAGCAAATGAAACGGTGGGTAACAGTCTGAGAGATCGGCGAACCGGTGCGGCGAGCGGCGGGTCTTTCCGGATACCTGCTGCATGTCGCGGCAGGCGACGCGACGGATCGCATCGACGCGATCCGCGCCCGCAACTTCTCGAGGAGGATAGTCATGTCCAAGATTCGTACGATGCTGATCGGTGCCGCGCTGACGGCGTTCGCCACTTCGGCTGCGTTTGCGCAAACGGGCACGGCCGCGCAGGGCACCGCAGGCGCGGGCGCCGGCATGCAGACGCAGACGCCGGGGGCCGGGGTCGGCGCGGGCGCGCAGGGCGGCGCCGGGACGAACGCGACCGGCAACGCGACGGGCGGTGCGGCCGGCGGTGCGGCCGACTCGGCCGGCGCGACGGCCAACGGGGCGAACGATACGGCGGCGTCCGGCGTGCATTCGACGAAGAAGCATACGAAGCACACCGCGAAGTCGACGAAGCATCACGCGCGCTCGACGCAGTCGAAGGTCGGCGACGAAGCGGTCGACGGCAGTGCGTCGACCGGTGCGCAGGGCGGCGGCTCGGCGTCCGGCGGCACGCAGTAGGCGATATCCGTTCCCGGTCGACGTACGGCGGACGGTGCGTGCAGCAGGCCGTGCGTCGTGACGGCGGCAATCCGGCGGCCCGGTTCGTGTCATGCGAGCCGGGCCGCTCTTCGTTCTTCGCTTGTCTGCTTGTTCGCGTGCGCGGCTACGGCCGCTGCTGCTCGTGCCCCGCGCCCGTCGACGAGCGCGCCGGCGGCGAGAACACGCTGCGCAGCCACGCGGCGAGCCGTGCGAACACGTCGTACGGCTCGTCGACGAAAATCTCCGGTTTCAGCAGCCGCAGGTATTCCATGATCTGCTGCGCTTCCTGCTTCTGGAACGAGCCGTGCGCGAGCCCGAGCCGCAGCAGCCCGCGCAGTTCGCCGAGCTTGTCGCGCGCCGCGCTGCCGACGCTCATCTCGCACGCGAGCTTCGCTTCGTACACGCGCTGTCGCAGCGATTCGGCGAGCCGCCACGCGGGCGTCTGCATCATTTCCTCGAGCGTCTGGATGTCGTGTACCGCCCCCTTGATCTGCGCGGCGAGCGGATCGACGAGCGACGCGTCGCCCTGCGCTTCGGCGACGATCGCCTTCGCCCAGTCGCGGCATGCCTTCGCGAGCTCGTCGGGCGTCCATTCGGAACGCGACGCGAAGCCGAAGCCGAATTCGCTCGCCTGCCGCATCAGGATCGCGACGACGTCCGGGAACTCCTTGTCGAGCGTGCGCTTCGCCCACGCGTACTGGCCGCCCTCGAGCATTCGCTGCACCGCGTGCTCGGTCAGCGGCACCATGTTGTCGAGCAGCTTGGCGCGCAGGAAGTCCTCGAACGACGGCGTCGCGAACTGCGGGTCGAGTTTCAGCGACACGCGCACGAACGCATCGTAGTCCTTGCGCAGGGACGCGAGGGTGTCGTCTTTGACGGAAAGGGTGATCTGGCCCATGAATCGTCTCGATGGCGGCCTGCGCGTGCCGACGGCCGGCGCCGCGCACGGCTACGGGCGCAGCGTCGACTGACCGGTTCGCGCCGAGGCCGATGGCGGGTCTTCACCCGCTATATCGGCGCGTCCGGCCGAAACTTGAGCCGCGCGCTGCGCCGCGCGCGGTCAGGCCGGCAGCCACCGGTGCAGCACGATGCCCTGCCAGAAGAAGAACACCGCGAGGCCGACCGCGATCGTCACGAGCGGGCGGCGCGTCGTGGCCGACACGAGCACCGCGGCGAGCGCGCCGACGAGCTGCGGATTGCGCCACGTGAGTTCGGCCGTGCCGCCGTGCGGCGATACGACCATCGGCACGATGATCGCGGTCAGCACGGTGACCGGCACGAAGCCGAGCGCGGTGCGCACGAGCGGCGCGAACGTGAGCCGCTCGCCGAACAGGAACAGCGTCGTGCGGATCGCGTACGTGATGACGGCCATCCCGAGAATCAGCAGCGCATAGCTCATGATGCGGTCTCCGTTCGCGAGCCGGGGCGCGAGCGTTCGTGCCGCAGCGCGAGCACGACGCCGACCGCGACGCCGGCCGCCACCGCGCCGAGCAGCCCGAGCTTGTACGGCCAGTCCTGCCAGAAGTACGCGAGCGTGCCGGCGGTGGCCGCCGCCGCGAGATAGCGCAGCTTGCCGAGCTGCGGGACGACGATCGCGATGAACGTCGCCGCCATCGCGAAATCGAGGCCGAGCGACTGGAGGCCCGGAAACGCGGCGCCGAAGCCGATTCCGGCGAGCGTCCACACCTGCCAGTTCAGATACATCGCGAGGCCGGAGCCGAAGAAGTAGTGGGGGCCGATCGCGCCGGGCGGGAAGTGCCGGTAGTGCGCGTACGCGACCGCGAACACTTCGTCGGTCATCAGCGCGCCGAGCGTCGCGCGCCAGCGCAGCGGCAGATGCGCGACGTACGGCGCGAGCGTCGCGCTGTACAGCAGGTGGCGCAGGTTGACGATCAGCGTGGTCGCGAGCACGACCGCGAAGCTCGCGCTGCCCGCGATCAGCCCGAGCGCGATGAACTGCGCGGAGCCCGCGAACACCGCGAGCGACATCAGCGCGCCGTGCCATGCGGCGAGCGGGCCGCCGGCGACCAGCGTGCCGAAGATCACGCCGAACGGCGCCGCGCCGATCATCATCGGGATCGTGTCGCGGGCACCGTCGAGCCATTCGTTGAGCGGGCGCCGCGCGGTCGGCGCGGGCGGAGGTGTCGGGTTAGAAGGGCGCGTGTCCATGCGATCGAGGATAGCGGACCGGCGGTTCGCCGACTTGTACGTTCTTGCTGTCGCGGGCGGCGGCACCGCGACGCAGAGGCCGCAACGCAACGCGCGCGCGGCGATCCTCGGGTGCGCGGGATGCCGGGGCGCGAAACGCCGCGCGTCAGCGCGCCTGCCAGCGTCCGGGCGGCACGCCGAACATTCTCTTGAAATGCCGCGTGAAGTGGCTCTGATCGACGAAACCGCTCGCCGCCGCGACGTCGGCGACCGGCGCGCCGGCACGCAGCGGCGCGAGCGCGCGCTGCAGCCGCAGCTGATTGCGCCACGCGTGCGGCGGCATGCCGACGGTGCGCGTAAAGAGCCGCGCCGCGTGAAACGGCGACAGGCCCGCTGCCTGCGCAACCTCGTCGAGCGTGACCGTGCTCGCCAGATCGGCGGCGAGCCGCTCGCGCATCGCGTCGACGCGCGGTTCGTCGGCCGCGAGCGTCGCCGGCCGCGGCCGTGTATCGGCGTGCCGCACGATCAGCGTCGACAAAGCATCGAGCATCGCCGTTTCGGCAGCGAGCGGATCGTAGACGCCGCCGGGCGCGTCGGACGCCGGCCCGTCGGCCGGCTGCCCGTGCGCATGCGACGGCGGCGTACGCTCGCTGCCGGCTTCCATCATCCGGTGCGCGAGCGCGAGCCGCGCGGCGAGATCGGCGTCGCGGATCACGCCGGGCGGGAACCACGGCGCGTCCTGCGGGCGGCCGGCGATCGCGCTCGCGAGATTGCGGACGAAATCGACCGGCACATAGCCGACGCGATAGCACCAGCCGTCGTCGGTGGCGCGCGAGCCCGTATGTACTTCGCCGGGATTGATCACGGGCACGGTGCCCGTCTCGGCGACGTAGCCGCTGCCGCGATACGTGAAGCGCTCCGCGCCCTCGAGGATCACGGGGATCGTGTACGCGTCGTGCCAGTGCGGCGCGAACGCGTGATCGCGATAGGTGGCCGTGACGAGATCCGCATCCGGCAGCAGCGGCGTGCGCCAGTAGCGGACGGAATCGCGAAGACGAAGGGCTGGCATCGGCGGGCGCGGGGAGCGGGCGAGGCGACAGTGTATCGGCCGGGGAGCAGGCGCGCTTACTTGACCGGAATCGTCGTGCCGGCCGGCACGGGGACGGCGGTGACCGCGTTCTTCGGGCTGCCGCTGACGATGCGGTCGCTGTAGGTCAGATAGACGAGCGTGTTGCGCTTCTTGTCGACCACGCGCACCACATGCAGCGTCTTGAAGATGAACGACATGCGCTCGCTGAACACGTCGGTCTGCTGCTTCAGCGGCTCCTTGAACGCGAGCGGGCCGACCTGCCGGCATGCGATCGACGCTTCGCTCGGATCCTCCGCGATGCCGAGCGAACCCTTGATCCCGCCCGTGCGCGCACGCGACACGTAGCACGTGACGCCGGAGACGACCGGATCGTCGTAGGCTTCGACGACCACGCGATCGGAGCCCGTCACGCGGAAATGGGTGTTGACGCTGCCGACTTCTTCCGCGTGCGCGAGCGGGGCGGCGGCGAAGGCGCAGACGAGGGCGGCGAGCCGCACGGGGGAAAGGAGACGATGCTTCATCGATGGAACCGGAGCGTATGCGTATGCGGGACGCAAACTCTAGCATGCGCAGCGACGGCGGCCGGAAAAACGAAAGGCCCGTCGAATGACGGGCCTTTCGCTGTCTGGCTCCCCGACCTGGGCTCGAACCAGGGACCTACGGATTAACAGTCCGGCGCTCTACCGACTGAGCTATCGGGGAATAAATCGGTACGTCTGCGTTTGGTTACCAGTAAAAAGCCCGTCTACCTTCAACGGGCCTTTGCATTTTTTGGCTCCCCGACCTGGGCTCGAACCAGGGACCTACGGATTAACAGTCCGGCGCTCTACCGACTGAGCTATCGGGGAACAAACAGCAGAGAAACGAGATTGTATGGAGTGTCGGCTAAGCTGTCAACACCTTTGGGCCGCCGACGGAGAAAAATTTCTGCGGCTGCCGCGCGATCAGCGCTCGAGCAGGTGCAGCTTGTCCTGCACGTCCTTCCACTCGTCCGCATCGGCAGGCGCCGGCTTCGTCTTCGTGATCGACGGCCAGACTTTCGCCAGCTCCGCGTTCAGCGCGGTGAACTGCTGCTGGTCGCCAGGAACGTCTTCTTCGGCATAGATCGCGTTGGTCGGGCATTCGGCCACGCATACCGCGCAGTCGATGCACTCGTCCGGATCGATGGCGAGAAAGTTGGGACCTTCACGGAAGCAATCCACCGGGCACACATCCACGCAATCCGTGTATTTGCACTTGATGCAGCCTTCGGTCACAACGTGAGTCATTAAAACGCTCCTGCTTGGCGGTATATATGGGGTGGCGTTTGCGCCAAAAGCGGCATTGTAACTGATGCACAAAACCCGCATCGCGCGGTCGGCTTTCCGGCTTATATCGTTTCGTGATTAGTTTATGGGGCGCGGACCGCCGCCCGCGCGCGCCGCCGCGCCGCCGTTCGGCGATGGTCCGGCACGCATTCGGGTAACATGACCGGCAGACCGGACGGCGCGCGGTGCGCCGGGGCCCTGTCTCGATATTGGCGGTGCCGCACATCATGATCATCACTTCGCTGCTCGACACGGATCTCTACAAGTTCACGATGATGCAGGTCGTCCTGCATCACTTCCCGGCCGCAAACGTCGAATACCGTTTCAAGTGCCGCACGCCCGGCGTCGATCTCGTCCCGTACATCGACGAGATCCGCGACGAGGTGCGCGGGCTGTGCTCGCTGCGCTTTACGGACTTCGAACTCGATTACCTGCGGCGGATGCGCTTCATCAAGAGCGATTTCGTCGACTTCCTCGCGCTGTTCCATCTGAACGAGAAGTACATCTCGATCACGCCTTCGCCGAAGGGCAACGGCGAGATCGACATCGAGATCAAGGGGCCGTGGCTGCATACGATCCTGTTCGAGATTCCGGTGCTCGCGATCGTCAATGAAGTGTATTTCCGCAACACGCAGCGCGATCCCGACTATCGCGAAGGGCGCGAGCGGCTGCGCGAGAAGATCAAGCTGCTCGGCGCGAAGCCCGAATTCGCGGACTGCAAGATCGCCGACTACGGCACGCGCCGGCGTTTCTCGAAGGTCTGGCACGAGGAGGTCGCGCTCACGCTGCGCGACGGGCTCGGTGCGCAGTTCGCGGGCACCAGCAACGTGTTCTACGCGATGAAGCACGGGCTGACGCCGCTCGGCACGATGGCGCACGAATACCTGCAGGCGTGCCAGGCGCTCGGGCCGCGGCTGCGCGATTCGCAGACGTACGGCTTCGAAATGTGGGCGAAGGAATACCGCGGCGACCTCGGAATCGCGCTGTCGGACGTCTACGGCATGGACGCGTTCCTGAACGATTTCGACATGTACTTCTGCAAGCTGTTCGACGGCGCGCGCCACGACTCCGGCGATCCGTTCGAATGGGGCGAGCGGATGATCCGCCATTACGAGGCGAACCGCTGCGACCCGCGCACGAAGGTGCTCGTGTTCTCCGATGCGCTCGACATCCCGAAGGTCATGCAACTGTACGAACGGTTCCGCGGCCGCTGCAAGCTCGCGTTCGGCGTCGGCACGAACCTGACGAACGATCTCGGCTACGTGCCGCTGCAGATCGTGATCAAGATGGTCCGCGCGAACGGGCAGCCGGTCGCGAAGCTGTCGGATTCGCCGGGCAAGAGCATGTGCGACGACAAGGCGTATCTCGCCTACCTGCGCCAGGTGTTCGGCATCGCGCAGCCGGTCGACGACGACGCGTCGAAGTAGGCGTCGGCCGCGTCGTCCGTTCGATGTCGCGCGAACGGACGGCGTGCGTCGCGCCGAGGCCGGTCGGTATAATCCGGCGATATCGCACGCCACCGTCACGAGGCCGTTCATGGACACTTCCGCTGCCCGTCGCCAGATCCTCGCACGCATCCGCGCGGCGCAGGGTCGTGCGGCCGAGCCCGATGCAGCGGAGCGCGAGAGCGTCGCCGACTATCTCGCCCGCCATCCGCAGGGCCCGCGTCCGCCGGCGCCGGCCGATCTCGTCGCCGCGTTCGTCGACGAAGCCGCGCGGCTCGCGACGACGGTCGACGAGGTCGACACGCTTGCCGACGCGCCCGCCGCCGCCGCTCGCTATCTTTCCGCTCACGGCCTGCCGACGCAGGCGATCGCATGGCGCACGCTGTCTACGCTCGACTGGGCGGGCGCCGGTCTGTCGGTCGAATACCGGAAGCCGCGCGACGGCGATCTGGTCGGCCTGACCGGCTGCTTCTGCGCGACCGCCGAAACCGGCTCGCTGGTGCTGCTGTCGGGGCCCGACACCTATGCGTCGGCCGGGCTGCTGCCGGAGACGCACATTGCGATCGTGCCGGCATCGCGGATCGTCGCCGGCCATGAAGACGCGTTTGCGCTGATCCGCGCGGAGCGCGGCGAGCTGCCGCGCGCGGTCAACTTCGTGTCGGGGCCGTCCCGCACCGGCGACATCGAGCAGACCATCGTCCTCGGCGCACACGGCCCGTATCGCGTGCACGCGATCGTCGTTCGCGGCGCGTGACGCGCGGCGTTCATCACCATCATTCGAGGAAGTCCTGCATGAAACGACATGCCGCCTGGGCGCGCATGGCGTCGGGAGCGGCGCTCGGCGCCGTTCCCGCGCTCGCATCGGCCGCCACGCTCGACGGCGCCACGCTGTCCGCGCTGTGGGGCATCCCGTTCGCCGGGATTCTGCTGTCGATCGCGCTGTTCCCGCTCGTCGCGCCGGTGTTCTGGCATCGCCATTTCGGCAAGATCGCCGCCGCGTGGGCGATCGCGTTCCTGGTTCCGTTCGCGGTCGCGTTCGGCGCGGGCACCGCGTTCGGCACGCTCGTGCATGCGCTGCTCGAAGAGTACATCCCGTTCATCGTGCTGCTGACCGCGCTGTACACGGTCGCCGGCGGCATCTGCGTGAACGGCAACCTGCACGGCACGCCGAAGCTCAATACCGCGATCCTCGCGCTCGGCACGCTGCTCGCGAGCGTGATGGGCACGACGGGCGCCGCGATGCTGCTGATCCGGCCGCTCTTGCGCGCGAACGACAACCGCACGCACGTCGTGCACGTCGTGATCTTCTTCATCTTCCTCGTCGCGAACGCGGGCGGGTCGCTGTCGCCGCTCGGCGATCCGCCGCTGTTCCTCGGCTTTCTGAACGGCGTGAGCTTCTTCTGGACGACCGTGCATCTCGCGCTGCCGATGCTGTTCGTCTGCGCGCTGCTGCTGGCGATGTTCTTCGCGCTCGACACGTACTTCTACCGGAAGGGCGGCGAAGAGCGGCCGGCCGCGCTCGATCCGACGCCCGACGGCGCCGCGCTGTCGATCGACGGCAAGCTGAACTTCGTGCTGCTCGCCGCCGTGATCGGCCTCGTGCTGATGAGCGGCGTGTGGAAGCCGGGCATCGCGTTCGACGTATGGGGCACGCACGTCGCGCTGCAGAACGTCGTGCGCGACGTCGCGCTCGTCGTCGTGACGCTCGCGTCGCTCGCGCTGACGCCGCGATCCGCGCGCGAAGGCAACGCGTTCAACTGGGCGCCGATCGAGGAAGTCGCGAAGCTGTTCGCCGGCATCTTCGTGACGATCGCGCCGGTGATCGTGATCCTGCGCGCGGGCGCGGACGGCGCATTCGCGTCGGTCGTCCATCTGGTCACCGGGGCGGACGGCAAGCCGATCGACGCGATGTACTTCTGGGCGACCGGACTGCTGTCGTCGTTCCTCGACAACGCGCCGACGTATCTCGTGTTCTTCAACCTCGCGGGCGGCGACGCGCAGACGCTGATGACGACGGGCGCGACGACGCTCGCCGCGATTTCCGCGGGCGCGGTGTTCATGGGCGCGAACAGCTACATCGGCAACGCGCCGAACTTCATGGTGAAGGCGATCGCCGAATCGCGCGGTGTACGGATGCCGAGCTTCTTCGCGTATCTCGGCTGGGCGTTCGTCGTGCTGATACCGGTGTTCCTGCTCACGTCGTGGATCTTCTTCACGGCGTAAGCTCACGATTTTCAACCTGGCTTTTCAACCAAGCGCGGGCGGTCGCGCGGCGCACGTCGCGCCGCGTTCCGGCCGCGGCATGCGGAGATGGCGATGCAGAAGATTCTGGTCGCGCGTCCGATCTTTCCGGACGTGATCGAGCGGCTCAAGCAGTATTTCGAAGTCGATTGGAACGACGGCGACGTGCTCGCGCCCGACGCGCTCGCCGCGCGCCTCGTGGACAAGGACGGCGCGCTGACGGCGGGCGATCCGATCGGCGCATCGACGCTCGCGGCCGCGCCGCGGCTGCGCGTCGTGTCGAACATGGCGGTCGGCTACAACAACTTCGACATGGCCGCGTTCAACGCGGCGAACGTGCTCGGCACCAACACGCCGGACGTGCTGAACGAATCGACGGCGGATTTCGGCTGGGCGCTGATGATGGCGGCCGCGCGCAGGATCGCCGAATCCGAGCACTGGCTGCGCGCAGGGCGCTGGCAGAAGTGGGCGTACGACGGTTTTCTCGGCAACGACGTCTACGGCTCGACGCTCGGGATCATCGGGATGGGGCGCATCGGCCAGGCGCTCGCGCGTCGCGCGCGCGGCTTCGACATGCAGGTGATCTATCACAACCGGTCGCGCGTCGCGCCGGAGATCGAAGCCGAACTGAACGCCGAATACGTGTCGAAGGACGCGCTGCTCGCGCGCGCGGACCACGTCGTGCTCGTGCTGCCGTACACGAAGGAGAACCATCACACGATCGGCGCTGCCGAACTCGCGAAGATGAAGCGCACCGCGACGCTGACCAACATCGCGCGCGGCGGGATCGTCGACGACGCGGCGCTCGCCGCCGCGCTGCGTGACGGCACGATCGCCGCGGCCGGCCTCGACGTGTTCGAAGGCGAGCCGCGCGTGCATCCGGCGCTGCTCGAGGTGCCGAACGTCGTGCTGACGCCGCACATTGCGAGTGCGACCGAGAAGACGCGCCGCGCGATGGCGAACCTCGCGGCCGACAACCTGATCGCCGCACTCGGCGAAGGACCGCGCGCGGGACGGCCGCCGAACCCGATCAACCCCGACGTGATCGGGAAGCCGCGGGCATGACGACGACGTTGCTGCTTGCCGCCGTCGTCGTGCTGGCGCTCGCGCTGGCGGTTGCGATCGTCGCGCTCGTGCGCGGTAGCCGCCACGACGACGTCGCGGTGCTGGGCGACCAGATCGAGGACGCCGCGCATGCGCACGCGCGGGCGGTGGAGCGGCTCGAGCGCGAGCTGCGCGGCGAGATCGCTGAGAACGCGCGCGGCTCGCGCACCGAGCTCGCCGGCAGCTTCGCGCAGCTTCAGCAGACGCTCGCCGCGCAGCTGACGAGCGTCGCGACCGTGCAGAACAATCAGATCGAAGGCTTTGCGCAGCAGCTCGCGAAGCTGGTTGCCGGCAACGCGCAGCAGTTCGACGCGATGCGCGACGGCATGCAGCGCCACGCGCAGCAGGCGCGCGACGAGCAGACGACCGCGCTCCGGCTGTTCGGCGACACGCTGAACCGGCAGCTCACGCAGCTGACCGAGGCGAACGACCGCCGGATCGGCGAGGTGCGCGCGACGCTCGAGCAGCGGCTGAAGGAAATCGAGACCAACAACGCGGCGAAGCTCGAGGAAATGCGCCGCACCGTCGACGACAAGCTGCACGCGACGCTCGAGCAGCGGCTCGGCGAGTCGTTCAAGCTCGTGTCGGAGCGGCTCGAGCAGGTGCATCGCGGGCTCGGCGAGATGCAGACGCTCGCGGCCGGCGTCGGCGACCTGAAGAAGGTGCTGACCAACGTGAAGACGCGCGGCACGTGGGGCGAAGTGCAGCTCGAGGCGCTGCTCGAGCAGATGCTGACGCCCGATCAGTACGCGAAGAACGTCGCGACGGTGCCGAAGAGCGGCGAGCGCGTCGAGTTCGCGATCCGGCTGCCGGGCCGCGACGCCGGCACGCGCGATGCGTCGCCGGTATGGCTGCCGATCGACGCGAAATTTCCGCGCGAAGACTACGAGCGGCTGATCGATGCGCAGGAGCGTGCCGATGCGGTCGCGGTCGAGGATGCAGCGCGCGCGCTCGAAGCGCGCGTGCGGCTGGAGGCGCGCACGATCGCCGAGAAGTACGTCGCGCCGCCGCATACGACCGATTTCGCGCTGCTGTTCCTGCCGACCGAAGGACTCTACGCGGAAATCCTGCGCCGTCCGGGGCTGACCGATCTGCTGCAGCGCGACTATCGCGTGACGGTCGCCGGGCCGACGACGCTCACCGCGCTGCTGAACAGCCTGCAGATGGGGTTCCGCACGCTCGCGATCGAGCAGCGTTCGAGCGAGGTGTGGCAGGTGCTCGGTGCGGTGAAGACGGAGTTCGGCAAATTCGGCGACGTGCTTGCGCGCACGAAGTCGCAGCTCGAATCGGTCACGCGTTCGATCGAAGCGGCCGAGCAGCGCACGCGCGTGATGAACCGCAAGCTGAAGCAGGTCGAGGCACTGCCGGGCGATGCGGCGGCCGGCTTGCTCGGCGCGCAAGGCTCGGACGGCGCCGATGCGGACGACGCGTGAAGCGCGACGCGTCGCGCCGCAAACAGCTGGAACGAGAAACGGGCGCCGCGTGAACTGAACCCCAGAAGTTGGACGGTTCAGGAATGCTAGGCCAGCCGGGGCTGGGTTCTGTATTGAACAGGACTCA
>NZ_CABVPR010000009.1 GCF_902499135.1 Burkholderia dolosa | reverse complement strand
CAGGTGACGAGCGTCGAAGGCTTCCCGAAGGAGCCCAATCCTTGGCATTTTCATCCGGTGGGGATTGTTGGGAATTTCAAAGTGAGTTCCAGCACGGCATTGGACGAACTTATAAGGAAAATCGGCGACATAATATCGGGCGGAGAAGGTGGATACGAGTCTTATAATTCCGGAACAAAGGGCGTTCCTGGAGGCAGAGTCGGCCATTCCTACATGAATCCGGCTCCCGGCGCTGTCACGGGCAAGACGATTAACGAAATTCTTGCTACAGACTCCCTTTCCGGTACCGATCCAAATCGAATGTTCGCAACGGGAAAGTATCAAACAACAATTTCAACACTTAGATCCGGCAAGGCTGCGCTTGGGTTGACGGGCGAAGAAAAATACGATGCCGAAATGCAAGAACGATTCTTTCGGGATTTTCTTTTTAGCAAGGCGGGCGGTGGCAAGTTGGCGTCATTTGTAAAAAATGGAATTGGAACTGTAGACCAAGCGCAATATGCAGCTGCGCAGGAATGGGCATCGATTTCAGTTCCAAGAGGCATGCCTATTCAGGATGGTAGAATTTCGGACGGCCGCATGTCGTATTATCAGGGCGCAGCCAATTCGCATAATTCCGATTCAACAAAAAAATTGCGCGACATACTCAACGAAATTGAGGCAGAAGGAGGTAAACGTGAATATTAAATCCATTCTAACGTCATTTCTTTGCGCGTACCTCTCTCTGGTCGCGTGTGCTGCGCTTGCCGATTCCAGCGCGCCTCCTTTGGGTGTCCCCAAAATAAAGATGGAAACCCCGTATGAAAAAGTGCGAGAAATTATGTTAAAAAACGGATGGCGCCCTTATCGCGGACAAAACGCATTACCATGCACTCTTGAAGACAAGAGGTGTCAAGGGCGCCCCGAGATGCAAGCGTGCTCTGATGTTGGCATTGGTCAATGCTCTTGGCTTTGGAAAAAAAATGGAAGAATCGTGCTAATTAAAACACAGGACGATGATCTTTTTTATGGGTTTTCAAGATATTACGGCCACTAAGGATATGTGACATCGGCAAATTGAGTGGTCAAAAATCTGAATTTTTGACTTCATCGGATAACGTATCCCATGTTCCTTTTATGATGAACCTGATCCGCGTCGGCGACGACACCGACCACGGCGGCAAAGTCGAAACCGGCTCACCGACGATGCGCTTCGACGGTCGCTTCGTTGCGCGCAAGGGCGATCGCGTATCCTGCCCGCAGCATCCCAACGTATCGCCGAACATCATTGAGGAAGGTGATCCGTCGATGACGGACAACGGCGTCCCGATCGCTCGACACGGACACCGCGCCACCTGCGGCTGTCATCTAATTTCGAGCCTGACCTGAACGAACGCTGGAACAAGCCAAGAGCCATCCGGATATCCGAGCAGGACGTCGACAACCTAATCAAAGTTGCAGCGACTGAGGTTGCATTTGAGCTTGGGCGATGGCGACTTATGAGAGCAAACCGGCGCTGTTGTATTGCTGGATATCGATATGGAAAAGGGCGTGCGGTTCATGTGCACGGGACAACTCATGGACTAATGCGCTTTAGATAAGAGCCCTGTTCCATAGAACCACCATAACCACAAAATCGCCAACTCGCTTATACTCTTATGAAGAATATCGTTTATCTCATATTCTTATTTTTACCTCTGACCACATTTGCCGACGAATGCATAAACGGCGGAAACGCCTACAATGACTTATCCTGCGTCGATCAATCACTAGAAAAATCCAAGAAAGACCTCAACTCACTGCACAGGAGAATATATTCAAGTACACAATATAAACAGGAGTTTGAGCAATCACAGAAAGCCTGGCTTAATTACAGAGAAAAGCAATGTAACGGCTATATTGCAGCCGAGGCCTCTCAATCCCAAGGCGTTGGTCCCGGATTAATCACGAAAGAGTGCTCACTTGCACTCACCAGGCAGCGCATCGATTATTTGAAAACGCTTATTGAGAAATAGCAAGTCAGCTTGATAGAGCTGATCCGCGTCGGCGACGAAACCGACCACGGCGGCAAAGTCGAAACCGGCTCACCGACGATGCGCTTCGACGGCCGCTTCGTTGCGCGCAAGGGCGATCGCGTATCCTGCCCGCAGCATCCCGACGTATCGCACAACGTCATTGAGGAAGGCGACCCGTCGATGACGGACAACGGCATCCCGATCGCTCGACACGGGCACCGCGCCACCTGCGGCTGTCACCTGATCTCGAGCCTGACCTGAGCCGCGACACAAATGACGCCAGCGACGACAGCCCCGCGCCGAGCCGCAGCCGGCTAGCTGTAATTTCACTGCAACAGGGGAAAAACGGAGAAGTAGCGAAACCGCTGAAAGCCTTGTCAGGCTTGGCGCGCCCGGCTGGGATCGAACCAGCAACCCCTGCCTTCGGAGGGCAGTACTCTATCCATTGAGCTACGGGCGCCTGGGACAGTGAAGCGACCCCGAAAATCAGGCCGCCCACAATTGGCAAGACGGCAAGGATACCCGGTTTCCCATGACGCGTCCACCGTACCTGCCGAATCCCCGTCGGCACGGCGTCCGTGCGGGTAAACACGCGCCATCGCGCCGCTCGCCGTGATGTAAACGTTCCGTCTATAATCGTCCGTGCTTCATTGGACTGCCATTTTGCCGTTGCACCGCGCTCACAATTCCTATTCACGGAGACGAGGCAAGCATGAGCGAAGCACCCCACGAATCTCCCGTCAAAACCCCCGGGCAGCTGATCGCCCTCATCATCGCGTCGTTCGCGATTCCGATTGCCCTCATCGTCCTGTTCGCCAGCTATGCGAACCACGCGTTTCGCTCCGGCGCCGGCACCGACGCGCTTTCCGACGCGCAGGTCGAGCGCCGCATCGCGCCGATCGCACAGGTCGAAGTGAAGGACGCCAACGCGCCGCGCACGTACAAGACGGGCGAGGAAGTCTACAAGGCCGTCTGCGTGACCTGTCACGGCACGGGCGCAGCCGGCGCGCCGAAATTCGGCAGCAAGGACGACTGGGCGCCGCGCATCTCGCAAGGCTTCGATACGCTGCTGAAGACAGCCCTCGCCGGCAAGGGCGCGATGCCGCCGCGCGGCGGCACGAGCCCCGACGACGTCAGCGACTATGAAATCGCCCGCGCAATCGTCTATATGGCCAACAACGATGGCGCGAACTTCCCGGAACCGGCCGCACCGGCCGCGAACGCAGCGCCGGCCGCCAGCGGCGCAGCCGCCGCGTCGGGCGGCGATGCGGCGAACGCGCAGGCAGCCGCCGCGATGGCAGCGATCGCCGCGATTCCGAAGGCCGGCGAAAAGCCCGCCGCCGCGCCGACCAGCGCCGACGCCGCATCGGCCGGCAAGGCACTCTACACGTCGGTGTGCCAGGCGTGCCACGCAGCCGGCGTGCTCGGCGCACCGAAGTTCGGCAGCAAGGAGGACTGGGCGCCGCGCCTGAAGGATTCGATGGACACCGTCTACAACTACGCGCTGCACGGCAAGGGCGCGATGCCGCCGAAGGGCGGGTCGAACGCATCGGATGCCGACGTGAAAGCAGCCGTCGACTACATGGTCAATGCGGTGAAGTAACGCGGTCGCCCGACGCGAAGAAAACCCCCGCGATGCACGCGCATCGCGGGGGTTTCGTTTTCCACGTCCGGCACATTTCGCACGTCCGCACGAGCGCCGCGCGGCGCCGTCACTTCTGCAGCAGCGCCTTCAGGCTCGCGAGCCGGTCCTTCGGCGTCATCGGCGCGTCCTCAGGCGCGGGCGGCGGCGCATCGTCGAGTCCCATCTCGGGAATGAACCGCGACGGCTCGCACACGACCGTCTCCCGCGCGCGCTTGCGCTTCTTGCACCAGTTCAGATGGAGACTGCGCTGCGCGCGCGTGATCGCGACGTACATCAGCCGGCGCTCTTCCTCGATCCGCTCGTCGTCGATCGGGCCGTCGTCGTCGCTGCCGCCGCGGTGCGGCATGATGCCCTCCTCGACGCCGACAAGGAACACGTGCGGATATTCGAGCCCCTTCGACGCATGGACGGTCGACAGCCGCACGGCGTCGGGATCCTCGTCCTTGCCCTCGAGCATCGACATCAGCGCGACGGTCTGGATCAGCCCGAGCAGGTTCTTGCCGGTATCGGCAAGCCCGTCCGCGTTGTGGAAACCGTCGGCCTCGCCGTCGACGGCCTCGGTCTCGGGCTTCGTGCCCTTGCGCTTCAGCCATTCGAGGAATTCGAGCACGTTCTGCCACTTCGACTGCGCCTGTCGCTCGTCGAACGCGTCGTACAGGTACGCCTCGTAATGGATCGCCTCCATCATGTCGTCGAGCACGACCGACGCGGGCTCCTTGTCCGCGCGTTCGGTGAGCCGCTGGATGAAGTCGCAGAACATCCGGAGCGGCTCGATCTGCCGCGCGGACAGCCGCGCCTCGATCCCGCCCATGTACACGGCCTCGAACAGCGACACCTTCGCCTGCCCGGCGAACGCGCCGAGCGCCTCGAGCGTCGTGTTGCCGATGCCGCGCCGCGGCGTCGTGACCGCGCGGATGAACGCGGGATCGTCGTCGGCGTTCGCGATCAGCCGCAGGTAAGCGCACAGATCCTTGATCTCGGCCTTGTCGAAGAACGACTGGCCGCCCGACAGCACGTACGGAATCCGCTCGCGCCGCAGCACCTGCTCGAAGATCCGCGCCTGGAAATTGCCGCGATACAGGATCGCGTAGTCGCGAAACTGCGCGCGCCGCTCGAACTTATGCGCGGACAGCCGGAACACGACCGATTCGGCCTCGTGCTCCTCGTCGTTGCACGCGGTCACGGTGACCGGATCGCCCATCCCGTGCTCGGACCACAGCTTCTTCTCGAACAGCTTCGGGTTGTTCGCAATCACGTTGTTCGCCGCGGTCAGGATCCGCACGGTCGACCGGTAGTTCTGTTCGAGCTTGATCACGTGCAGCTTCGGGAAATCCTTGCCGAGCTGCGCGAGGTTCTCGAGCGTCGCGCCGCGCCAGCCGTAGATCGCCTGGTCGTCGTCGCCGACCGCGGTGAACGCGGCGCGCGGGCCGGCGAGCAGCTTCAGCAGCTCGTACTGGCACGCGTTGGTGTCCTGGTACTCGTCGATCAGCAGATAGCGCAGCTTGTTCTGCCAGCGATCGCGCACCTGCTCGTTCTTCGCGAACAGCTCGGTCGGCAGCCGGATCAGGTCGTCGAAGTCGACGGCCTGATACGCATGCAGCGTCGCGACGTAGTTGCGGTACACGAGCGCGGCCTGGTGCTCGTCCTCGTTCGCGGCGATCGTCATCGCCTCCTCGGGCGTGACGAGGCCGTTCTTCCACAGCGAGATGATGGTCTGGACCTTGCGGATCAGCCCCTTGTCGGTCGTGCCGAGCTGCTCCTGGATCATTCCGAAGCAATCGTCCGAATCCATGATCGAGAACTGCGGCTTCAGGCCGACGTGCTCGGCCTCCTGGCGCAGGATCTGCACGCCGAGCGAGTGGAACGTGCACACGGTGAGCTGGTTGACGGGCACCTTGCGCCCTTCCTTGCCGGGCGTGGTGAGCGTCTTGCCTTCGAGCAGCTTCGACACGCGCTCGCGCATTTCGGCGGCCGCCTTGTTCGTGAACGTGACGGCGGCGATATGGCGCGGCTCGAAGCCTTTCGCTTCGATCAGGTGCGCGATCTTCTGCGTGATCACGCGGGTCTTGCCGCTGCCCGCGCCGGCGAGCACGAGGCAGGGACCGTCGAGATAGCGCACCGCTTCGTTCTGGGCGGGGTTCAGGCCTGCGGACATGATGGCGGATGATGTTGCGGTTGACGGCGGAACGCCGGGAGGATGCCGCGCGCGCAAGCGTCTGCGGAGCAGGCGGACACGCGGGCAGGACGCGCATGTTAACACGTCGGCGGCGTCCGTTTCGGGGCGGGCGCGGTGCGCGTCGTCCGTGTGCGCACCGGCCGGGCCGCACCCGGCTGTTCGGCCAATCCGGCCCGCTACGCATGCCGATCGGCGACAATCGGCGCTCGTCGGTGAAGGCCGCTGGGCGGCATGAATCCGGCGGCGTCGACACGGCACGATGTCGGCTCGCCACTGTCGGGGCCGAGTCGGTGCCGTTTGGGTCGGGGCTCATGTGTCGAGCATTTGCCGCGCGTGTCGAGCGGTCGCGGCCGCGCCCCGGCGCGTGCGCGGCACAGGCGGCCGTCAGATCGCGCAGAAGCGGTACGCGAGACCGCAATGCGCCGGCGTTCGCCGCGTACGCGCCGCCCGGCATCGCTCGCGTTGCCGGACACGCCCATACGCGCCGCCGCGCCGCACCGTGCCAAAATAGCCGGCCGTCGTCGCGCCGTCGCGGCGCGGCCTCCTTTCGTTTCGTTCGTAGCCAGGGATTGCCATGTCGTCATTGCTCAGGATTGGTTTGATGGGTTTCGGTTTCGCCGGCGCGACGTTCCATGCGCCCGTGATCGCGACGAGCGGCCGCACCGAGGTCGCCGCCATCGCGACGGGACAGCCCGATCGCGCGCAGGCTGCGTATCCGGGCGCGCGCATCGTCGCCGATCTCGACGCGCTGCTCGCCCTCGACGACATCGAATGCGTGGTGATCGCGACGCCGAACGACACGCACTTTCCGCTCGCGCGGCGCGTGCTCGAAGCCGGACGTCACGTCGTCGTCGACAAGCCGGTCACGCTGACCGCCGACGAAGCGCTGGCGCTCGCACGGCTCGCGAACGCGCGCAGCCGCCTGTTCGCGCCGTTCCACAACCGTCGCTGGGACGGCGATTTCCTGACCGTGCGCCGCATCGTCGAAGCGGGCGAGCTCGGCCGGCTCACTTATTTCGCGTCGCACTTCGACCGCTTCCGGCCGGCGCCGCGCACACGCTGGCGCGAAGAGCCGGCACGCGGCGGCGGCCTGCTGCTCGACCTCGGCCCGCACCTGATCGACCAGGCGCTCGTGCTGTTCGGGCTGCCCGACACCGTCAGCGCGACCGTCAAGACGCGCCGCGACAACGGCACGGCGCCCGATTTCGTGCATCTGCTGCTCGGCTACCCGGACAAGGACGTCGCGCTGCACGCGAGCGCGCTGTCGGCGATCGAGCCCGCGCGCTTCACGCTGCACGGCACGCGCGGCAGCTATCAGAAGTTCGGGCTCGACACGCAGGAAGACCAGTTGAAGGCCGGCCTCACGCCGGACGACGTCGAGTTCGGCGGCGGCAATCCGCCGGGCGTGCTGCGCGTGCTCGACGGCGAACTGGAAGTCGAACGGCCGGTGCCGACGCTCGACGGCCAGTACGCGGAGTTCTATCGCGCGCTGGCCGCATCGGTGCGCGACGGCGCACCGTTCCCGATCGCGCCGCAGGACGCGGTCGACGTGATGACGATCATCGAGCTCGCCGCGCAGAGCGAACACGAAGGCCGCCGGCTGCCGTTCGTGCGACGCACGGTCTGACGCGCGCGTGCCGGCCGTCTCGCGCGGCCGGCACGCACGAACAACCGGTGCGGAAAGACGCGGCGCACGACGAACCGGAACATTCGGTTACAAATGCCGCGGGAACGAAAGTCAGCGATCCGCCGGTCTGACGCGTTTCTCGAAAAAGTCGATCCGACACCTTTCCGTCAGGAGAATGCGATGCAACGGTTGATTCGCGCAGCGGCATGCTGCGTCCTGGTTTCCTCGCTCGCGGCATGTATCGTGCAGCCGCAGCGGCCGGCGCGGCAGGCGCCGCCGCCGCGACCGAGCGCGCAGGTCGTCGCGAACGAGCGCATGCAGGAAGTCCAGGGCCGCATCGACAATCTGCATCGCCGGATCGACGCGCGCGTGAACGCCGGCTACTATCCGCCGCCGTACGGCGCGCAGCTGCATCACCGCCTCGACGTGATCCGCCAGGAGTCGAACGACATGTCGGCGCAGCACAACGGCGGCCTGTCCGCCGACGAGCAGCGCGTGCTGAACCAGGAACTCGACACGGCCGCGCGCGCGATCGGCGAGTGACGGGCGCCGGCCCCGCCGGTCCGACGGAAAGCGACGGCTTCGCGGCCGCCGCTTGTCGCGAAGCGACATTCTTTTGCTCAAATTGACAAGGCTCGACCGCTCGCGTACAGTCGCCCGCACGCGTCGGGAGAGCGTGTGACCGCGTTGCTGCAACGCCGGTCGCGCCGCCGAAGGGGCACACCCGCAAACTCTCAGGCAAAAGGACCGACCGCGTCGGGGAACCCCGTCCGCGCATCGCGCGGGCCGCACTCCCCGCACTCTGGAGAGCGGCAGTAGTCCGCTGCATACGCAGCGCGGCAGGCTGCCCACCGAAGGGGCGCGCGTTCGCCGGGCCTGGCCCGCAGCGCAATCTCTCAGGTATCGAGGACAGAGGGGCATGTACAGGATCGCTCGCCGGCCCGCAGCCGCGACGGTCGGCACATGGCCGTTCTGACCCGCGCGCAAGCGCCTTGCCTGAGGCCTCGATGACTGCACTGAAACATACCCCGCTCAACGCCGCGCACCGCGCGCTCAATGCCCGCATGGTCGATTTCGGCGGCTGGGACATGCCCGTCAACTACGGCTCGCAGATCGAAGAGCACGAAGCCGTGCGCACCGACGCCGGCATGTTCGACGTGTCGCACATGTGCGTAGTCGACTTCACCGGCAGCCGCGTGCGCGCGTTCTTCGAGCGCGCGATCGCGAACAACGTCGGCAAGCTGCGCACGCCCGGCAAGGCGCTCTACTCGTGCCTGCTCAATCCGCAGGGCGGCGTCATCGACGATCTGATCGTCTACTACTTCACCGAGGAATTCTTCCGCGTCGTCGTCAACGCCGGCACCGCCGACAAGGACGTCGCGTGGTTCAACCAGCTCAACGAGCAAGGCGGCTACGGCGTGACGATCGCGCCGCGCCGCGATCTGGCCATCGTCGCGGTGCAGGGCCCGAACGCGCGCGAAAAAGCGTGGACGACGGTGCCCGCCGCGCGCGCCGCGACGAGCGAGCTGAAGCCGTTCAACGCCGCGCAGGTCGCCGGCACGCCGTTCGGCGACCTCACCGTCGCGCGCACCGGCTACACCGGCGAGGACGGCTTCGAAGTGATCGTTCCTGCCGTGCACGTTGTCGCGCTGTGGAACGCGCTGCAGCAGAACGGCGTGCGCCCGTGCGGGCTCGGCGCGCGCGACACGCTGCGCCTCGAAGCCGGCATGAACCTGTATGGCCAGGACATGGACGACAACGTGTCGCCGCTCGATGCGGGCCTCGCATGGACGGTCGATCTGTCGACGCCGCGCGAATTCGTCGGCCGCGCCGCGCTCGAGCGCGACGGTACGCGCGCCGCGTTCGTCGGCCTGATCCTGCAGAAGGAAAACGGCAAGGCGGGCGGCGTGCTGCGCGCGCACCAGAAGGTCGTCACGCCGCACGGCGAAGGCGAGATCACGAGCGGCACGTTCTCGCCGACGATGCAGGAATCGATCGCGTTCGCGCGCGTGCCGACGGCCGTGCAGATCGGCGACACGGTGCACGTGCAGATTCGCGACAAGCAACTTCCCGCGCGCGTGGTAAAACTGCCGTTCGTGCGCAACGGCAAGGTCCTCGCTGCGTAACGGCCGGGGGGCCGCCTCCCGGGAAGCCGGGAAATGGCGCCCGGCGAACACCGCATCCGGCGCGCCCGAGCGGCGCGCCAGCACAACGAATCACACCCTTTTATCCAGGAGCATCCGATGAGCAACGTCCCGGCCGATCTGAAGTACACCGACGAACACGAGTGGATCCGTACCGAAGCAGACGGCACGCTGACGGTCGGCATCACCGATCACGCGCAGAGCACGCTCGGCGACATCGTCTTCCTCGAGCTGCCGGAAGTCGGCAAGCAGGTGACGGCAGGCGACGCGGTCGGCGTCGTCGAGTCGGTGAAGGCGGCATCCGACATCTACTCGCCGGTATCGGGCGAGATCGTCGCGGTCAACGACGCGATCGTCGACACGCCCGACGCGGTCAACAGCGACGCGTACGCGAGCTGGCTGTTCAAGATCAAGCTCGCGGACGGCGCATCGGCCGACAAGCTGATCGACGCCGCCGCCTACGGCAAGCTGATCGACTAACCCCTTCACCCACCGCGCGGGGCCGGCGAGCCGCCCTGCCCCGCGCGGAGCCAGAGTCACGCCATGAAGCTCGAACACCCGGACCGCCTGATGAACCGCACGCCCCTCTCGCTCGCCGCGCTCGAAACGCACGACGCGTTCGCCGAACGCCACATCGGCCCCGATGCCGCCAGCCAGCAGGCCATGCTCGACACGCTCGGCTTCGCATCGCGCGCCGAACTGATCGACGCCGTGATCCCGGCGTCGATCCGCCGCACCGAACCGCTGCCGCTCGGCCCGTTCGCGCAGCCGAAGAGCGAGGCCGAAGCGCTCGCCGCGCTGCGTGCGCTCGCGGACAAGAACCAGGTGTTCCGCTCGTATATCGGCCAGGGCTACTACGACACGCATACGCCGGCCGTGATCCTGCGCAACGTGCTCGAGAACCCGGCGTGGTACACGGCCTACACGCCGTACCAGCCGGAGATTTCGCAGGGCCGCCTCGAGGCGCTGCTGAACTTCCAGCAGATGGTGACCGATCTGACCGGCCTCGCGATCTCGAATGCGTCGCTGCTCGACGAGGCGACCGCCGCGGCCGAGGCGATGACGCTGCTGCAGCGCACCGGCAAGCCGAAATCGAACGTGTTCTACGTGGCCGACGACGTGCTGCCGCAGACGCTCGAAGTGATCCGCACGCGCGCGCTGCCGGTCGGCATCGAAGTGAAGACGGGCCCCGCCGCCGACGCCGCGCAGTCCGACGCGTTCGGCGTGCTGCTTCAATATCCGGGCGTAAACGGCGACGTGCGCGACTACCGCGCGCTCACCGAAGCGATCCATGCGGCCGGCGGCCACGTCGTCGTCGCGGCCGACCTGCTCGCGCTCACCGTGCTGACGCCGCCCGGCGAATGGGGCGCGGACGTCGCGGTCGGCAACACGCAGCGCTTCGGCGTGCCGATGGGCTTCGGCGGCCCGCACGCCGCGTATCTCGCGGTGCGCGACGAATTCAAGCGCCAGATGCCCGGCCGTCTCGTCGGCGTGACGGTCGACGCGCAGGGCAAGCCCGCGCTGCGCCTCGCGCTGCAGACGCGCGAACAGCACATCCGCCGTGAGAAGGCGACGTCGAACGTGTGCACCGCGCAGGCGCTGCTCGCGATCATGGCGAGCATGTATGCGGTCTATCACGGCCCGCACGGACTGAAGACGATCGCGCTGCGCGTGAACCGGATCGCGGCGCTGCTCGCCGCCGGCGTGAAGCAGCTCGGCTTCACGATCGTCAACGACACGTTCTTCGATACGCTGACGATCGACACCGGCGCGCGCACCGCGCAGGTCCACGAATTCGCGAACGCGAAGCGCATCAACCTGCGCCGCGTCAGCGACACGCGTGTCGGCGTGTCGATCGACGAGACGACGACCCGCGACGACCTCGCCGACCTGCTTGCGGTGTTCGCGCAGGCGGCGGGCGGCACCGCGCCGGCCGTCGATGCGCTCGACGCGGGCCTGCACGGCGTCGCCGCACTGCCGGCCGGCCTCGAGCGCACGAGCGCGTACCTGACGCACCACGTATTCAACCGTCATCACTCGGAAACCGAGATGCTGCGCTACCTGCGCAGCCTGTCCGACAAGGATCTCGCGCTCGACCGTTCGATGATTCCGCTCGGCTCGTGCACGATGAAGCTGAACGCGACGTCCGAGATGCTGCCCGTCACGTGGCCCGAATTCGGCCGCATGCACCCGTTCGCGCCGGCCGACCAGACCGTCGGTTACCGCGAGATGATCGACCAGCTCGAGCAGATGCTGGTCGCGGCAACCGGCTACGCGGCCGTGTCGCTGCAGCCGAACGCGGGCTCGCAGGGCGAGTACGCGGGCCTGTTGATCATCCACGCGTATCACGCGTCGCGCGGCGAAGACCATCGCGACGTGTGCCTGATCCCCGCATCCGCGCACGGCACGAACCCGGCGTCCGCGCACATGGCGGGCATGAAGGTCGTCGTCGTCGCGTGCGACGCGCAGGGCAACGTCGACATCGCCGACCTGAAGGCGAAGGCCGAACAGCATTCGGCGAATCTCGCGGCGATCATGATCACGTATCCGTCGACGCACGGCGTGTTCGAGCAGAACGTGCGCGAGATCTGCGAGATCGTCCATGCGCACGGCGGCCAGGTGTACGTCGACGGCGCGAACATGAACGCGATGGTCGGCCTGACCGCGCCGGGCCAGTTCGGCGGCGACGTGTCGCACCTGAACCTGCACAAGACCTTCTGCATCCCGCACGGCGGCGGCGGCCCGGGCGTCGGCCCGGTCGCGGTCGGCGCGCACCTCGCGAAGTTCCTGCCGAACCAGCGTTCGACCGGCTATGCACGCAGCGAGGACGGCATCGGCGCGGTGTCGGCCGCGCCGTACGGCTCCGCGTCGATCCTGCCGATCTCGTGGATGTACATCGCGATGATGGGCGCGAAGAACCTGACGGCCGCGACCGAAACCGCGATCCTCAACGCGAACTACATCGCGAAGCGTCTCGCGCCGCACTATCCGGTGCTGTATTCGGGCCCGGGCGGGCTGGTCGCGCACGAGTGCATCCTCGATCTGCGCCCGATCAAGGAAACGAGCGGCATCACCGTCGACGACGTCGCGAAGCGCCTGATGGACTACGGCTTCCACGCGCCGACGATGAGCTTCCCGGTGCCGGGCACGCTGATGGTCGAGCCGACCGAATCGGAGTCGAAGGAGGAGCTCGACCGCTTCATCGACGCGATGATCGCGATCCGCGAAGAAATCCGCGCGGTCGAGGAAGGCCGCGCTGATCGCGACGACAACCCGCTGCGGCACGCGCCGCACACGGCGGCCGTCGTCACCGCGAACGAGTGGCCGCATGCGTACTCGCGCGAGCAGGCTGCGTACCCGGTCGCGTCGCTCGGCACGAACAAGTACTGGCCGCCGGTCGGCCGCGCGGACAACGCGTACGGCGACCGCAACCTGTTCTGCTCGTGCGTGCCGATGTCCGAGTACGCGTGACCTGACGCACGCGTCGCGCGACATCGCCCGGCGGCGAGTGCGCGGTACGCAGCCTCGTATCGCGTGCTGCGTTCGCGCCGCGCGCGATCCCGCTCACGTTCGCCCGTCAATCCGGCTAACATCACACGCGATCCAGCCAATGAAGGAGTTCCGCATGGTGCGTCCGATGTTTCCGGGCCAGGCGGCGACGCGGCAGCATCCGCGCGCGCGCCGCTCGATGCCGATGCTCGTCGCGTCGCTGTCGCTCGTCGCTGCCGGCCTCGGCACGGCCGGCCACGCGCGCGCCGCGATGAATTTCTGCGCGGCGCCTGCGTTGCAGGCCAGCGAGACCACGCATGCGGAGCCGGGCGTGCAGGCACTGATCCGCAGTGTCGACGCGCGCATCGGCGAGCAGCCGAAGGCAATGGTGCGCGTGCACACCGAAGGCACGCTCCCGCATGAAGGCATCTACGACCAGAGCGTCGACGCGCTGCGCGACATGGACCTGATGCGCGACGCGGCGCTCGCGTGGCGCGTGACGAACGCGCCGCGCTATCTGCAGCTCGTCGACCGCTTCCTGTCCGCGTGGGTCGCGACGTATCAGCCGAGCTTCAACCCGATCGACGAGACGCGCTTCGACAGCCTGATCATCGCGTACGACATGACGGCGAGCGCGCTGCCCGTGAAGACGCGCAACGCGGCCGCCGCATTCATCGCGAAGCTCGGCGCCGGCTACGTCGCGCAGATCGACGCGCAGAAGCGTCCGCTCACCGGTACGTGGCGCAACAACTGGCAGAGTCACCGGATCAAGCTGATCGCGCTGTCCGCGTTCACGCTCGGCGACCGCAAGATGATGAACGCCGCGCAGCGGCTGTTCGTCGAGCATCTGGCCGACAACATCGGTCCGGACGGCAAGACGTGGGACTTCGAGGAACGCGACGCGCTGCACTACACGGTCTACGATCTGCAGCCGCTGGTGACGGCCGCGCTCGCCGCGCGCCGCTTCAACCGCAACTGGCTGCGCGAGCGCGGCGCGAACGGCGCGACGCTCGCGGCGGCGCTCGACTGGCTCGTGCCGTACGCGCGCGGCGAGAAGACGCACGACGAATTCGTGCATTCGGCGGTGCCGTTCGACGCGAAGCGCCGCGAGGCCGGGTTGCCCGGCTACACGGGGCAGTGGGACCCGAAAAACGCCACCGAACTCTTTCATCTGGCCGCGCGGCTCGACGGGCGCTATGCCCGCGTCGCGCAGCAACTTTCTCCAATGCCGCCCGCATGGCTCGCCGCGTGCCTGCCGTTGCAGGCGCGCTAGTACTTTTACGCAAGGCAGGAATCGAAATGGCAGTCAGCGTGTTTGACCTCTTCAAGATCGGCATCGGTCCGTCCAGCTCGCATACGGTCGGGCCGATGCGCGCGGCGCTGATGTTCGTCCAGGGCCTCGAGCGCGACGGGCTGCTCGACGCGACCGCGCACGTGAAGGTCGAGCTGTACGGTTCGCTCGGCGCGACCGGCAAGGGCCACGGCACCGACCGCGGCGTGATGCTCGGGCTGCTCGGCGACGCGCCCGACACCGTCGACCCCGACACGATCGACGCACGGCTCGACGAAGTGCGCACGTCGAAGCAGCTCGCGCTGCTCGGCAAGCATCCGGTGCCGTTCGTGCTGAAGGACAACATCGCGTTCTACCGGCAGGCGCTGCCCGAGCATCCGAACGGAATGAAGCTGCGCGCGACCGATGCGAACGGCGCGATGCTCGTCGAGCGCACGTACCTGTCGGTCGGCGGCGGCTTCGTCGTGACGGCCGGCGCGCCGAACACGAAGGTGCTCAGCGCGGCCGAACAGATGACGCACCCGTTCCGCACCGGCGCGGAGCTGCTCGCGCTGACCGAGTCGACCGGCAAGTCGATCGCGCAGCTGATGTGGGAGAACGAGCGCGCATGGCACACCGAGCAGGAAACGCGCGACGGGCTGCTGAAGATCTGGTCGGTCATGCAGTCGTGCGTGTCGCGCGGCTGCGGAATCGGCAATCCCGATGCCGACGGCAATCTGCCCGGCCCGTTCCAGGTGAAGCGGCGCGCGCCGCAGCTGTACCGCGCGCTGACCGGCAATCCGGAGCGCGCGCTGCAGGATCCGCTGTCGATGGTCGACTGGATCAACCTGTACGCGATCGCCGTCAACGAGGAAAACGCGGCCGGCGGCCGCGTCGTCACCGCGCCGACCAACGGCGCGGCCGGCATCATTCCGGCCGTGCTGCACTACTACACGCGCTTCACGCCGGGCGCGAACGAACAGGGCGTGATCGACTTCCTGCTGACGGCCGCCGCGATCGGCATTCTGTACAAGCTGAACGCGTCGATTTCGGGCGCGGAAGTCGGCTGCCAGGGCGAAGTGGGCGTCGCGTGCTCGATGGCGGCCGGCGCGCTCGCGGCCGTGCTCGGCGGCACGCCGCGTCAGGTCGAGAACGCGGCCGAGATCGGCATGGAGCACAACCTCGGGCTGACCTGCGACCCGGTCGGCGGGATGGTGCAGATTCCGTGCATCGAGCGCAACGCGATGGCATCGGTGAAGGCCGTGAACGCCGCGCGCATGGCGCTGCGCGGCGACGGCTCGCATTACGTGTCGCTCGATTCGGTGATCAAGACGATGCGCGAGACGGGCGCCGACATGAAGACGAAGTACAAGGAAACGTCGCGCGGCGGGTTGGCCGTGAATATCGTCGAGTGCTGATGTGGCAACGCAAAGCGGCGGACGACCGACCCGCCGCTGCGGAACGCTCGGCGGATGGACTGAACGAACCGCGCGCTGAACGGCGTTACGGACGGTCGTCGCGGCGCGGGCACGCAGCTGCGCGACGCCGACACCGTCCTAGCAGCTTCACCATGCCGGCGACCAGCGCGACCGTGACGAACGAGACGAGCAGCGCGTACACGGCGTCCCGATCTTCGGGCGTTCTGTCCGACCACGCGAGCCAATCCATGACCTTGTCTGCCGCGGGGCGCAATACGCGGTAGTCCGGGAACAGGTCGGCCGTAAGCGCCCAGGCGACGAAGTACGCGATCGTCAGTGAAACAATCTGAATCCCCGCGACGACACCGCGAACCAGATATCGCACGCCGCGGTTACGTTTCCATAACGTCCGATAAAGTTGCACGATTCGCGTGCGCAACCCTTCGCTCAACAGCGCCAGCCAACGGCGCCGAAACAGCCATGACAGCCGGCCTGCGATGACGAGCGGGACGACTGCGACGAAGGCGACGAGCACCATGTAAAGGTCATCCCGCGTCTCATGCGTTCCGTCCAGCGACGGCAGCCGATCCGCAATGGCATCGGAGAAGCGAATCAACGCGGGAAACGCCGGAAACATCCCGTCGATACGGGATCCGATAAAGATATAGATCAGCATCAGCCCGGACACGAACAGCGTCCATCCGATGCCCCGAGCCGCCCATACGAGCCCGCAAAAAGCGCCTTTCATTCCACCGTCACCTTTCCGTAGCATTTGATATTGCTACCCAGAATATGAACATGTGTACCGGTCAGCAGGCTTCGGACCACGTTGAAATCTTGCGGGTGTACGAAACGCGCTGCTTGCGTGTTTCGTACATGGCTACGTGCGATCGGGCCGGCGAAACAACGGCGGCCGACGGTATCGGAATCGCCATAGCAGTCGGCATGCGACCGCGACAGGCATACGCGTGACGAGCGGACGAGCAACGCTTATGCGTCGTTATGCGATTGGCTCTCGCCCGCGAGCGCGCCTTCGGCTGAACAACCAACCTAGCAACCGAATGCCGGCGACAAGCGGTGTAACCGTGAGCAGCGCGACACACAGCCTGTAATGGAAGTTCAGCCATTCCGGCGAACCGTCGTCCCAAGGCAGAGATTTTGTCAGCGCCATCAGCAGCGGAGCCAGTCCGGGGTACTCCGGAAAAAGGTCGACAGTGTGCGCCCAGGCAAACATGTACGAGAGCGCAAGAGCGAAGACAGAAAAAACCCAGGCAGTCGCCTTGAGCAAACGCTTCATTTGACGATCACCTTGCCGTAATAGCGAGTTTTTCGACCCGGGATGAAATGCTCGCTCTTGCCGCGCAGCATTCCTTTGATCACGTTGAAGTCCGCCTGTGTTGCGATCGTGATACAGCCTTTGCTGATGCTACCTGCATGAAGTCTGAACCGGCCTCGCTTCACACCGTCGCAAAATGTCTCGTCGTCGACTCGGCCGTCGTCGGCGTAGAGCGCAAACCATTCCGAGTTGCCGGCAATGCTGTCGCGCAGCGCGCCCAGCCATCCTCCCGATTTTCGATCCACGATGTAATACGTTCCGACCGGCAACGGCCCGAGGTCGGGCACGCACATGAATGTCCGCTTGTTGGCATGGGGACCCGCTCCGGAAAACGCCGGAAACACCCGCCCCGCGATCTCGAACCTGCTGATCGGTTTGTCATTCAGTTCGAACGTACAAATATGCATCTCCGCCGCCCCCGTAAAAATCATTCATCGAAACGTGCCGCTCTCATGCGAGTGGCGCGCGGTCCCCAGTCGTCATCGAAAATCAATGGATGAGAACGTGAACACACGAGCCTAGTCATCCGAGATACGTCAAGCTATCGGACACCGACGAAAATTTCGACTTGCCACTACGTTCCAGCGAACGCTTGCGCCCCCGCGACGTATCGGCCGCTCGTCGCGCAATCCCGGTCCGCTGCACCGTAATCGGCCGTTCGGCCAGCTTTCACCGCCCCGCCAACCAGCGTAAGCTGTACGTCCCGCTACCCAGGGAGACGGCAGCCCATGTCGCATTCCAAGGATCTCGAGCCGCGCGCGACCACCGGCGCGCGACTGCTTGTCGATGCGTTGCTCGCCAATCACGTCGAACGCGTGTTCTGCGTGCCCGGCGAGAGCTTTCTCGCGGTACTCGATGCGCTCGCGGACGACACCGCGCGCATCCAGACCGTCGTGTGCCGCCACGAGGCGGCCGCCGCGAACATGGCCGAAGCGGTCGGCAAGCTGACCGGCCGCCCCGGCATCGCGTTCGTCACGCGCGGGCCCGGCGCGACGCATGCGTCGATCGGCGTGCACACGGCCTTCCAGGATTCGACGCCGATGATCCTGTTCGTCGGCCAGTGCGCGCGCGAGCACCTCGATCGCGAAGCGTTCCAGGAAATCGACTACCGCCGGATGTTCGGCCAGATGACGAAATGGGTCGCGCAGATCGACGATCCGCGCCGCATCCCCGAATACCTGAGCCACGCGTTCCACGTCGCGATGTCCGGACGGCCAGGGCCGGTCGTGCTCGCGCTGCCGGAGGACGTGCTGTCCGACGCGTGCGCGCCGCAGCCCGTCGTGCCGGCCGCGAAACGCGTGGCCGCCGCGCCGTCGGCCGCACAGCTCGCCGAGCTGCGCGAGCGGCTCGCGCGCGCGCAACGGCCGTTCGCGATCGTCGGCGGCAGCGGCTGGACGCCCGACGCGTGCGCGAACCTGCGTACGTTCGTCGAGCGCTGGCAGTTGCCGGTCGCATGCGCGTTCCGCTATCAGGACACGTTCGACAATGCGCATCCGAATTACGCGGGCGACGTCGGGCTCGGCATCAATCCAGCGCTCGCGAAGCGCATCCGCGATGCCGATTTGCTGCTCGTGCTCGGGCCGCGCCTCGGCGAAGCGACGACCGGCGGCTACACGCTGCTCGACATCCCGAAGACTCGCCAGACGCTGATCCACGTGCATCAGGGCGCGGACGAGCTCGGCCGCGTGTATGCGGCCGATCTGCCGATCGTGTCCGGCATGCCGGAGATCGCCGCACCGCTCGCCGCGCTCGAACCGCCCGCGCACCCGGCGTGGGCCGGCGCAGCGGCCGACGCGCATCGCGCGTACCGCGAATGGCACGCGCCGCTGCCGATGCCGGGCGACGTGCAGCTCGGCGAAGTGATGGTGCAGTTGCGCGAGCGGCTGCCGCGCGATGCGATCCTGACCAACGGCGCCGGCAATTACGCGATCTGGCTGCATCGGCACTTCGCGTATCGGCACTTCCGCTCGCAGCTCGCGCCGACGAGCGGCGCGATGGGCTACGGGATTCCGGCCGCGCTCGCCGCGAAGTCGCTGTATCCGTCGCGCGCGGTCGTCGCGCTCGCCGGCGACGGCTGCTTCATGATGGCCGGCAACGAACTCGCGACCGCGATGCAGTACGGGCTGAACATCGTCGCGATCGTCGTCAACAACGGACAATTCGGCACGATCCGCATGCATCAGGAACGTCACTATCCGGGCCGCGTACACGGCACCGCGCTGACCAACCCGGATTTCGCCGCCTATGCGCGCGCGTTCGGCGCGCACGGCGAAACGGTCGAGCGCACGGCCGACTTCGCGCCCGCGCTCGAGCGCGCGTTGACCTGCGGGCTGCCCGCGCTGATCGAGATCCGCATCCCGCAGGACGCGAGCACACCGGCCGCGACGCTCGAGCAGATCCGCGAGCAGGGCCGCCGCGGGCGCAGCGCATGACGATCGCCATGCACGCCGCGCCGGCCGGCCGACTGCTGTCGCACGACGATGCACTCGCCTATCCGGGCACGCTGCTCGCGCCGGACGGCACGCTCGTCGCCCCGTACGATCTGGAACACGGCGACACGCGCGCCGACGGCTACATCGCCGCCGCACCCGCGCTCGGGCTGCTGAATGCCGCGCACCGGCCGTTCCGGCTCGACTATCGCGATGCGTCGCACGTGCACGTGATCAACGGGATGGGTGTCGCGCTCGGCGATTCGGTGATCGGGCTGAGCGCGCTCGCCGCGCTGCGCGATGCGCATCCGCGGCTGCGCTTCACGCTGTACCGGCCGGCTCGCGCGCCGCGCTACGTGGAGGCGCTGTATGCGCTCGCAGCGGACGTCGTCGCGCCGTCGCACGCGCTGCCGTATCGGGCCGATGCGCTGCCCGCGCACGAGCCGCGCATCGATATCGGCAATCACCTGTACTGGCCTGCATTCGCGCGGCTGCCGATGATCGATTTCTTTCTCGATGCGCTCGGCGCGGACGCGGCCGCGGTGCCGGCCGCCGCGAAACGCAACCGCTGGCTCGCGCGCTTGCCGCTGCCGGCGTTGCCGGCCGCGTGGCAGCGCCCGTACGTGCTGTTCTGCCCGAGCGCGAGCACCGCGGTGCGCAGCGTGCCGCCCGCGCTACGCTCGACGTTCGTCGATCGGCTCGTGCAGCGCTACGGACTGCCGGTGGTCGGCTTCGGTCCGGTCGCGCATCCGGGTTACACGGACGTGAGCGGCGACGCCGCCGACACGGCCCGGTTCATCGCATGGATCAACGGAGCGAGCATGCTGTTCGCGCCCGACACCGCCGCGCTGCATGTCGCGGACGGATTCGACGTGCCGACGCTCGCGTGCTTCACGACGATCGCGCCGGCGCTGCGCGTGCGCGACTATCCGCATTGCGTGTCGATCATGCTCGACGTGCCGGCCGACTTGCACGGGCTGCATCGCAGCGAACGGCCGGCCGACCTCGCCGCCGTCGAAGCCGCCTATCGCGCGATCGACTGGGATGCGGTCGCATGGCCGGCGCCGCGCGAAGCGGCGGCGACGTCGGCGTCGAACGCGTCGCGAACGGGCACGCGGTAACGATCGACGAGCCGTGCGCGCGGCGGCATGCGTTCGTCGCTGCGCATACGGGCTGCTCGGCCGTTCAGCGGTTCAGCGGTTCAGCCGTCCAGCCCTTCAGCCAAGCGCGACCGCGGCCGGCCGCTCGCGCAGCGTCTCCGACGGCCGTTTGCCGAACAGCCGCCGATAGTCGGTCGCGAACTGGCTCAGATGCCAGAAGCCCCACGCTTCCGCGACGTCCTGCACCGAGCCTGCCGCGCGTCCGCACAGGTCGCGCCGCGCGCCGTTCAGCCGCAGCGCGCGCAAATACGCGGCGGGCGCCATTCCGAGCACGTCCTGGAAGCAGTACTGCAGCGTGCGCCGGCTCACGTGAAGCTGCTCGCACAGCTCGGGCACGCCGACCGGCCGCGTGCGATGCGCGAGCACGTAGTCGCGCGCCTGCTCGACGATCCAGCGCCGCGTCGACGGCGCACTGCCCGCACCATCGTCGGCCGGCTGCGCGCACGCGTCGAACAGCGCGGCCAGCACCTCGGCCTGCAGTTCGTCGCGCTGCGCGTCCGGCAACGGCGCGGCCGCGGCCATCGCGCCGTCGAGCCGCCGGCCGAGCAGCGCGCACAGGCGCGCGAGCCGCGCGTCGCCGATCTGCATCACGCGCTGCGCGAACACGCGCTCGTCCAGCGCGCGGCGCTCGACTTCCTCCGCATAACGGCGCAGCACGTCGCCGCGCACGACGACGCCGTAGATCGAGAACTGCGCGGGGGTCAGCAGTTCGAATTCGACGTTGCCGGGCCGGAACGCGAGCGCGCCGGGCCCGATGCGGCACGCGTCGACGCGCGCCGTGCCGTCGCCGGCGAGCGGAATGCCGAACCAGTACGCGTCACCGCGCACCTCGCACGCCTGACGCAGCACGTGGCTCGTCGATTCGCGAAACAGCTTCATCGTGTCGAGCGGCAGCTCGGTCAGCGTGCCGACGAAGCGGCCGGCCGCGAGCTGATCGTAGGTCTGCCGCCAGCCGATCAGGTTGCGCGCCTGCTCGTCGGCGTCGTGCGCGACGCTGACGACCGCCTGCCCGGCGAGCGCGTCGTCGCCGAGCGCGTTGCGCCGCGTGTCTTCGGCCGTCGGTTCGTCGTTGCGCTCCAGTCGTGCGTCCATCGTGTTTCTCCGTCACTTGCGCGGCATCGCGTTCGTCACGCAAGTCCCGTGCCGAACCGCTCGACCCGCGGCCGGCCCGTCATTCCACGCGGTTCGGCCGACGCGCGCCATGCGGGCGCACCCGGACGCGGCGTGCCGCGCACCCGGCCGGTGCGGCGCGCGCGACGGCCGCGCATCGCGGCGCGGGCGGCGCAGCCGCAACCGCAGCTGCAGCCGCAGCCGCAGCCGCCTATAGACTCGTCGCGGGCCGCAGCCGCACGACGCGCGTCCCGCAGTTGCCGTATGCCTGCGCGACCGCGAGTTCGACGATCGGACTGCCGGCCGGCCACGGCGCCGCGTCCGCTTCCGCCAGATCGGTGCGCAGCGTCGCGCGGCCGTTGATCCGATAACGAATTCCGCGCATGAAGTCGACGAACAGCAGCCCGACGCCGCAGCCGTCGCACGCGGCCGCGTCGATCCGGCTGCCGTCGTCGCGCACGGGCAACGCGAACCGCAGCGTCTTCGTGTCGATCACGCGAACCACCGGCAGCCGCTCGCCGTTGCAGTCGCGCGCGCCCAGCACGATGTCGGCTGCGAGCGGCGCGCGCCCGCCGAACGCGGTGCCGACGAACATGAACGGCTGCGCTTCGACGAACTGCCGCACGCCGATGCTGAGCCGCGTCGTCACGACGTCGCTCATCCGCTCCGCTTCGTCGACGACGCCGAAGCGGCGATGCGCGTCGAGTTCGCCCGTGTGAAACACCGGATGTCGTGCGAAGGATCGGGGCGGTTCCGCCATGTTCGTGCCAGAAAAATAAATGCCGCGCGGGCGGGCGAGCGAGCCGATCTCGGCTGCCGGACGCTCGATCTTCCGCACGCGGAATCGGCGCCCGCCCGGCCCGCGCGCGTTCGACGTCGGCCCGGCAGCCAGCGGCCTACGTGCGCCGAACGCGCGAGCGAGCGGCCGGACGCGATACTGCGCGGCCGGCCGCCTGCGCGCCACGTGTCGACGCGTACGTCGACGATCAGAAGAACCCGAGCGCCTCGGCCTGATAGCTGACGAGCAGACACTTCGTCTGCTGGTAGTTCGACAGCGCGACCTTGTGCGTCTCGCGGCCGATCCCCGACTGCTTGTAGCCGCCGAACGCCGCATGCGCCGGGTACAGGTGGTAGCAGTTCGTCCACACGCGGCCGGCCTCGATCTCGCGGCCCATCCGGTACGCGCGCGTGCCGTTGCGTGTCCACACGCCGGCGCCGAGCCCGTAGAACGTGTCGTTCGCGAGTTCGACCGCTTCCTGCTCGTCCTTGAACGTCATCACCGACGCGACCGGCCCGAAGATCTCTTCCTGGAACACGCGCATCTTGTTGTTGCCGAGCAGCATCGTCGGCTTCACGTAGTAGCCGGCGTTCAGTTCGGCCGCCGGCGCGGTGCGCTCGCCGCCGGTCAGGCACTGCGCGCCTTCGCCGCGGCCGATGTCGATGTACGACAGGATCTTGTCGAGCTGCTGCTGCGACGCCTGCGCGCCGATCATCGTCTGCATGTCGAGCGGGTGGCCGGCCTTGATGCGCTCGACGCGCGCGACCGCCTTGTCGATGAAGCGTTCGTAGATCGATTCCTGGATCAGGATCCGCGACGGGCACGTGCACACTTCGCCCTGGTTCAGCGCGAACATCGCGAGCCCTTCGAGCGCCTTGTCGAGGAACGCGTCGTCCTGGTCGAGCACGTCCGCGAAGAAGATGTTCGGGCTCTTGCCGCCCAGCTCGACCGTCGACGGGATCAGGCTGTCGGCGGCCGCGCGCAGGATGTGCTTGCCGACCGGCGTCGAGCCCGTGAACGCGATCTTCGCGATTCGCTTGCTGGTCGCGAGCGCTTCGCCGGCTTCCTTGCCGAAGCCGTTCACGATGTTGATCGTGCCGGCCGGGAACAGGTCGCCGATCAGCTCCATCAGCACGAGCACCGACGCGGGCGTCTGCTCGGCAGGTTTCATCACGACGCAGCAGCCGGCCGCGAGCGCGGGCGCGAGCTTCCACGCGGCCATCAGCAGCGGGAAGTTCCACGGAATGATCTGGCCGACGACGCCGAGCGGCTCGTGGAAGTGATACGCGACGGTGTTGTCGTCGATCTCCGAGATGCCGCCTTCCTGCGCGCGGATGCAGCCCGCGAAGTAGCGGAAGTGATCGATCGCGAGCGGCAGGTCGGCCGCCATCGTCTCGCGCAGCGGCTTGCCGTTGTCGATCGTTTCGGCGACCGCCAGCAGCTTCAGGTTCTTCTCCATCCGGTCGGCGGCGGCGAGCAGCAGGTTCGCGCGCTCGGTCACGGACGTCTTGCCCCATTTGCGGCGCGCGGCGTGCGCGGCGTCGAGCGCGACCTCGATGTCGTCGGCACCGGAGCGCGGCACGCGGCAGAACGGCTGGCCGTTGATCGGCGACACGTTGTCGAAGTACTCGCCCTTCACCGGCGGCACCCACTTGCCGCCGATGTAGTTGTCGTACTGCTGGCGATACGGATATTCGACGTCGAGGCCCAGTTGCTTCAGGTCAAACGGGTTCATACATGTCTCCTGTTCATCGTGCTTGTGCGAATGCAGCGCCGGTTGGATCGCGCTGCACCGATTACGCAACATGCATGCCAAACGGAACGGGCGACGAACGGATGCACGGCCGACGCGGCCGGCCTGTTCGCGGGCCGCGCGCGAGTGTGTCGATTCTGAACACCGCGGCTGCGCAGCGGCGCGGCCGGTGTTCGGTTTTTCCACAGTGCGCGCGAGCGGGTGGACAGCCGCGCGCACCCGCGCGTATCGAACGACGCATGCAGATTCATGGCACACGGCTTGCGTGACGGTCGCGCATCCGAACGCACGGCTCGACGCCGCTCGACACCATGAACGACTCCGGCCCGCTGACCGACGACGCGATCGCGTTCATCCGCGAACAGGCGTTCCTGATCGTCGCGACCGCCGACGCGGCAGGCGACAGCGACTGCTCGTATCGCGGCAGGCAGCCGCGTGCGGACGGCTCTTTCGCGCCGCTCGTCGACGTACCGGACCGCGGCACGCTCGTGCTGCCGGACTTCGCGGGCAACAACCTGTTCAACACGATCGGCAATCTGCTGGTGAACCCGGCGATCGCGCTGCTGTTCGTCGACTTCGTCCGTCAGCGCACGTGGCTCGTGCAGGGCCGCGCGACGATCGACGACGATGCGGGCAGCCGTGCGCATCTGTGGCCCGACGCGCAGCGCTACGTGGTGATCGCGGTCGAGCGTGCGCACGCGCGCACGGATACGGCGCTGCCGCCGCTCGTGCTCGCGTGATGCGGGACGGCGCAGCGCGCCGGTGTGTGGATGGCGGCAGAAGAACATGCGAGCGGCCCGTTCGCTCGGGTCGGACATGCGCGTCGCAACTTCGCTTCGAATTCGGCGCCCGCTTGGCGCGCAGCGTCTGGCGGCCGCCGCACCCGGCAGCAGCACAACGCGACGGCACCGACGCTCAACGCGCGTTCGTCTCCGCGCAAGCCGGTTCGGCGCGGCGGCGCGCCGGCGCGTCGCCGTGCGCACGCCCGTTCGCGTGTGCGTCGTCGTGCGTTTCGCCGGTCGCATGCCGCGCGCCGAGAAACGCGAACACGACCGCCGCGCACAGCACGGTGAGCAGCGCGAGCGCGATCAGCAACCGATCGAACGCGTGCATATAGCTCGCGCGCAGCGCCGCGCGGCCGACACCCGGCAACACGGCCGCCGCGCCCGCGAGATCGCCGGTCGCGAGCCGCGCGGCGGCCCGCAGCGTGGCATCGGGCGACGCGCCGGCCGCGGCTTCCTGCAGCCCCGCGTGCGCGAGCGCCGCGAGCAGCGCGCCGACGATCGCGAGCGCGATTCCCTCGCCGGCCACGCGCGTGGTGCTGAAGATGCCGGTCGCCATCCCCGCGCGCTCCTTCGGCACGACGCTGACCGACAGACCGTCCATCAGTCCCCACGGCATCCCGGCTCCGACGCCGATCACGAGCATCGGCGCGATCGCCACCGGCCCCGCGCCGCCGCGCAGCGCGACGTCGAGCCACACGAGGCCCGCCGCGGCGATCAGCAGACCGAGTCCCGAGATCGTACCGGCCGGCCACCACCGCGTGAGCGTCGCCGCGGTGAGCGGCACGATCAGCATCGGCGCGGAGATCGCGAGCATCAGCCAGCCCGCGTCGATCTCGCTGAAGCCGTCGATGCCGATGAAGCGCAGCGGCAGCACGACGAGCAGCACGATGTAGCAGCAGCAGGTCGAGATCGGCAGCACCTGCACGCCGACGAAGCGCGGAATCCGGAACAGCGACAGATCGAGCATCGGCCGCGCGACGCGCGTCTCGATCGCGACGAACGCGACCGCGCCGAGCGCCGAGCCGGCGAGCAGCGCGACGACGAGCGCGTCCGTCCAGCCGCGCGCGGGCGCCTCGATCACGCCGGACGTGAAGAGCGTCAACGCGACGGTGAACGCGGCCGTGCCGGGCCAGTCGAGCCCGGTCGCGTGCGGATCGCGCGACTCGCGCATGCGCGGCAGCCCGAACGCGAGCGACAGCGCGCCGGCCAGCGCGCCCGTCGCGAAGATCGCGCGCCAGCCGTAACGCTCGATCAGCAGGCCGGCGATCACCGGCCCGAACGCAAGCCCGACGCCGAATGTCGTGCCGAGCAGGCTGAACGCGCGCGCGCGCGCGGCGCCGTCGAACTCCTGCGCGAGCGCCGCCGTGCCGCCGGCCAGCGCCGCGGCGGCCGCGAGCCCTTGCGCGGCGCGCAGCCAGTCGACCGCGAACATCGACGGCGCGAACGCGAGCGCGATCGACGCCAGCGTGAAGCCGCCGACGCCTACGGCGAACACGCGCTTGCGACCGAACTGGTCGGCGAGCGCACCGGCCGCCATCAGAAAGCTGCCGAACGCGAGCATGAACGCGTTGGTGATCCAGTTCATCGCGACCGGGCTGCCGTGCAGGTCGCGCCCGATCGCCGGCGTCGCGACCGCGCCGCCCGAAAACGACAGCGGCAGCGCGACGGCGGCCGCGCACACCGCGAACAACACCAGCGCGCGCCGACGCGTCGAAACGGTAGAAAACGGTTGATCCATCATCGCTCCTGAAAAAGCCGGCGCCGATGCGCCGCAACAGCGACCAAAGATAAATCCGATTGAATCGACGAAAAACAACGCAAAGCTCCGCAGATACCGGACTAAAATTCCGCAATCTGCACTGTCATCCGTGTCGGCTCGATCGATGGAAAACCTGAACGGCATCGTCGCGTTCGTCCGCACCGCCGAAGCGCTGAGCTTCGTCGCGGCCGGCCGCGCGCTCGGCATCTCCGCGTCCGCGGTCGGCAAGACGATCGCGCGGCTCGAGCAGTCGCTCGGCGTGCGCCTGTTCAACCGCACGACGCGGCGCGTCACGCTGACCGACGAAGGTCGGCATTTCTACGAGCGCTGCCAGCGCATCCTCGAGGATCTCCGCGATGCGGAGGCGACCGTCACGGCGTCCGCGCAGCAGCCGCGCGGCCGGTTGCGCGTGAGCCTGCCGGTGATCGGCTACCGGTTCCTGCTGCCGGTGCTGCCCGAATTCCGGCAACGCTATCCCGATGTGGAACTCGATCTGGATTTCAACGACCGGATGGTCGACGTCGTCGAAGGCGGGTTCGACGCGGCCATCCGCAGCGGCCCGCTGTCCGATTCGAGCCTGATGTCGCGGCGGCTCGGCCCGTTCGCGTTCGTGCTGTGCGCGACGCCCGCGTATCTGGCGCGGGCCGGCACGCCGCACGCGCCGCGCGATCTCGAAACGCACGACTGCGTGCGCTACTGCTTTCCGACCACCGGCAAGCTGCAGGACTGGGCGCTCGCCGCCGACGACGGCACGCCGCTGAAGCTGCGCACCGCAATGACGTGCAACAACATGGAAGCGCTGCGCGGCGCGGTGCTCGCCGGGCTCGGGATCGGCTACATGCCGGACTTCCTCGCGCGCGATGCGCTCGAGCGCGGCGCGCTCGTCACCGTGCTCGACGACTACCGGATCGCGCCGGGACAGTTCTCGATCGTGTGGCCGTCGAGCCGGCAGCTGTCGCCGAAGCTGCGCGTGTTCGTCGACTTTCTGTGCGAGCGGCTGTTCCAGTAGCCGCGGCGCACGACGCCGCCATTACGCACCACCGTTACGCACCGCCATTACGGCACCGTCACGCCGCGCCGATCCGCTCGGCCGGCGCGCCGGGCAGCAGCGCGTCGCTGTCGTCCTTCAGTCCGACGCCGGTCAGGCCGAGCCGGCACGCGTGCGTCATCAGGTAGTGCAGCTTGTGCGCGGCCGCGTCGTGCGGCAGCCCTTCGGGCCGCACGTTCGAGATGCAGTTGCGCTGCGCGTCGTGGCAGCCGACCTTCGGCGCCCACGTCAGGTAGACGCCGAGACTGTCCGGCGAACTGAGCCCCGGCCGCTCGCCGATCAGCATCGCGACGAGCTTCGCGCGCAGCAGTTCGCCGATCTCGTCGCCGAGCGCGACGCGCGCCTGCGTCGCGACGACCACCGGCCCGACGCGCCAGCCGTCCGCGTCGAGCCGCGGCCGCACCGCCCGCAGCAGCGGCAGCGCCTGCTTCGCGGCCGCGAACGCGGACAGCCCGTCGCCGACCACGAACACGACGTCCGGCGCGTCGTCGAGCGCGGCGCCGTAGCCGGCGAGCAGCGCGCGCCCGTCGTCGGACAGCTTGCGGCCGAGATCGGGCCGGCGCAGGTAATGCTGGCGATCGGGCGCGGCGCTCTGCACGCCGAGCGTCGCGAAGCCGGCCGCGTCGAGCTCGCGCCGCAGCGCGTCCGCGTCGAGCGGCTGGTGCACGGCGTCGCGCGCCTGCGCGTGCGACAGGTTGAACGCGAGCAGCGGCGCGGTCGGCACGCTGCTGCCCGCGCGGCCGAGCGCGATGCGCGCGTTCGTGAACGCCTTCAGCTGCGCCCACGGATTCTTTTCGACGGCATCGCTCATGCGGACAGCCCCATCCAGTCGTTCGCGCCGGCCAGCAGCGGCACGCGCGACGTCGCGGCGCGCAGCGCGCCGTGCGCGTCGGCGATCTCCATCGTCTCGAGCCACTCCTCGAACTCGGGTGCGCGGCGCAGGCCGAGCACGTCACGCACATACAGCTGATCGTGGAACGACGTGCTCTGGTAATTCAGCATCACGTCGTCCGCGCCCGGAATGCCCATGATGAAGTTGATGCCGGCCGCGCCGAGCAGCGTCAGCAGGTTGTCCATGTCGTCCTGATCGGCTTCCGCATGATTCGTGTAGCAGATGTCGCAGCCCATCGGCACGCCGAGCAGCTTTCCGCAGAAGTGATCCTCGAGCCCCGCGCGGATGATCTGCTTGCCGTCGTACAGGTATTCGGGCCCGATGAATCCGACGACCGTGTTCACGAGGAACGGGTCGAACTTGCGCGCGACCGCGTACGCGCGCACCTCGCAGGTCTGCTGGTCGACGCCGTGATGCGCGTTCGCCGACAGCGCGCTGCCCTGCCCGGTCTCGAAGTACATCACGTTGTTGCCGACCGTGCCGCGCTGCAGCGACAACGCAGCGTCGCGCGCCTCGGCGAGCAGCGCGAGCGAGATGCCGAAGCTCGCGTTCGCCTTCTCGGTGCCCGCGATCGACTGGAACACGAGATCGACCGGCGCGCCCTTGTCGATCGCCGCGATCGTGTTCGTCACGTGCGTGAGCACGCACGACTGCGTCGGCACGCGGTAGCGTTCGCGGAACGCGTCGATCATCGCGAGCAGCTTCGTGATCGCCGCGAGACTGTCGGTGGCCGGATTGATGCCGATCATCGCGTCGCCGCAGCCGTACATCAGTCCGTCCAGCATCGATGCGGCGATTCCCTTCACGTCGTCGGTCGGATGGTTCGGCTGCAGCCGCACCGACATCCGGCCCGGCAGTCCGACCGTGTTGCGAAAGCGCGTGACGACGCGGCGCTTTCTCGCGGCCGCGATCAGGTCCTGATTGCGCATCAGCTTCGACACCGCCGCGACCATCTCCGGCGTGAGGCCTGCGGCGATCCGCTCGAGCGCCGCGCCGTCGGCGGCCGGCGACAGCAGCCAGTTGCGGAAGTCGCCGACCGTCAGGTGCGAGATTTCCGCGAACGCGGCCGCATCGTGATCGTCGACGATCAGGCGCGTGACCTCGTCGTCCTCGTACGGGATCACCGCTTCGTTCAGGAACGCATTCAGCGGCACGCCCGCGAGCGCGATCTTCGCGGCGACGCGCTCCTCCTCGCTCGCCGCCGCGACGCCGGCGAGCTGGTCGCCGGAGCGCAGCGGGCTCGCCTTCGCGAGCAGCGTCTTCAGGTCCGCGAAACGGTACGTGCGCGGGCCGATCGTCTCCGTGTAGGACATCGTGCGTGTCTCCTTGCCAGTCGTGGCGGGTCGTCGCCCGCCGTTGCCGAAAAGCCGGCGGCGCGCCGCTGCAGCGGGCGCGCCGGATGCCGTCGCGAACGGCCGTTCGACCGCGTCGCCGTCATTCCTCCAGCAGCGCGTCGCCCGGCGCACTCGCGCGCTGCGCGCGCGTCGCGATGAAATACGCATAGCCGAGCGCGAGGAAGCCGATGAACACCATCGCGACGAGCCCGTTGAAGTACACCATCGTACCGAGACAGACGAGCGCCGCGACGATCGCGAACGCCGGGAACAACGGATACAGCGGCGCACGGAACGGGCGGGCCATCTGCGGATGCGAGCGGCGCAGCTTGAACAGCGCGGCCATGCTGACGATATACATCACGATCGCGCCGAACACCGACATCGTCACGATGTTCGCGGTCAGCGTCTGGCCGCCGAACTGGATCAGCTCGTCGCTGTAGATCGCCGCGATGCCGACCACGCCGCCCGCGAGAATCGCGCGGTAAGGCGTGCGAAAGCGCGGATGCACCTTCGCGAGCCATTCGGGCAGATAGCCTTCGCGCGCGAGCGCGAAGATCTGGCGCGAATAGCCGAGGATGATGCCGTGGAACGACGCGACGAGCCCGAACAGGCCGAGCCACACGAGCATGTGCATCCAGCCGCTGTTCGCGCCGACGATGTACTTCATCGCCTGCGGCAGCGGATCGTTGATGTTCGCGAGCTTCGTCCAGTCGCCCGCGCCGCCGGCGAACACCATCACGCCGATCGCGAGCGCGACGAGCGTCAGGATGCCGGCGACGTACGCGATCGGAATCGAGCGCTTCGGGTTCTTCGCTTCCTCGGCCGCCATCGCGACGCCTTCGATCGCGAGGAAGAACCAGATCGCGAACGGGATCGCGGCGAACATCCCGTGGAACGCGCCGACGCTGAAATGATCGGCGCCCGACCAGCCGCCCTTCATGAAGTTGCTCCACGTGAAGCCCGGCGACACGACGCCCATGAACACGAGCAGCTCGAAGATCGCGAGCAGCGTGACGACCAGCTCGAACGTCGCCGCGATCTGCACGCCGACGATGTTCAGCGCCATGAACACGAGATACGCGCCCATCGCCGCGTGCTTCGGTTCGAGCCCCGGAAACTGCACGTGCAGGTACGCGCCGATCGCAAGCGCGATCGCGGGCGGCGCGAACACGAACTCGACGAGCGTCGCCGCGCCGGCCAGATAGCCGCCGGTCGGACCGAACGCGCGGCGCGCATACGCGAACGGGCCGCCCGCGTGCGGAATCGACGTCGTGAGCTCGGTGAAGCTGAAGATGAACGTCGTGTACATCGCGGCGACGAACAGCGCTGTCACCACGAAGCCGAGCGTGCCCGCGCTCGCCCAGCCGTAGCTCCATCCGAAGTATTCGCCGGAAATCACGAGACCGACCGCGATGCCCCACAGCTGCCAGGTCCCGAGCGTCTGCTGCAGCGCGGGCTGCGCGGACGCGCTCACGCCGGCGCCGGGCCGGCCATTCGACTCTGCTTTCATCGGATTCTCCTGAACTGAACGGCGCCGTGCCTGTCGGCCTGCGCGACTGAGAATCGATGCTAGAGAGTCATTAATCGACGTGTTATCGAAATTCGGCAAAGGTGGCGGCTGACGTTTCGCTGACGGAAACGCTACGGAACCGTGCCGGCGGCGCGCGCAGCGGTTGCGATCGTCGCATTCCACAGGCCCACTTTGTCGAGAATTAAAAACGGGGCGCGCTTTGGCCGGCTACGCATCTCCGCAAGATTTGTCCATTCGCGCCGTGCTACCGTGACGGCGATTCATGACCGGGACGCACCGATGACCGCCGAAGCGAAAGCCGAAACGCCTGCGTGGGCGCGCTATGCGGAGCGCATTGCGCGCGTGCACGACTACATCGTCGAGCATCTCGACGACACGCTGGACCTGAACCGGCTCGCCGAGATCGCGTGCCTGTCGCCGTATCACTGGCAACGCGTCTATCGCGCGCTGTACGGCGAGTCGATCGTGCTGACGGTGAGGCGGATGCGGCTCGTGCGCGCGTCCGAAGATCTGGTGTGCACCGCGCTGCCGCTCGACGACGTCGCGCGGCGTGCCGGCTACGGCTCGACGCACGCGTTCGCGCGTGCGTTTCGGGATGCGTACCGCGTGTCGCCCGTGCAGCATCGGCGCACGGGCGTGCACCGCCCCATTTATCCGTTACGGAGAGGAGAGCAACACATGTTCGAGCATCAGGTCGACATCCGGCCGCTGCCGGAACTGCACGGCTACGCGGTCGCGCATACGGGCGCATATCTGAAGGTCGGCGACGCGTTCGCGCAGATCGGCGCGTGGGCAGGCCGGCACGGGCTGTTCGGCCCCGGCGCGAAGACGATCGGCATCTACTACGACGATCCGGACACGGTGCCCGAAGCGCAGCTGCGCGCAAAAGCGTGCGTCGTGCCGGCCGCGGGCGCACCGGACGTCGCGCCGCAGGCGCCCGTCGAGCGCGTGACGATACCGGGCGGCGAATACGCGGTGCTGCTGCACACCGGGCCTTACGCGGACCTGAAAGCCGCATATCAGTGGCTGTACGGCGACTGGCTTCGCCATTCGGGCCGCGAAGCCGCCGACGCGCCGCCGTTCGAGCTGTATCTGAACACGCCGATGGACACCGCGCCGGCCGACCTGCGCACCGAGATTCATCTACCGCTGCGCTGATCGTGCCGCCGGTGCCGGCTGCTTCGCGACGAAGCGGCGTCGCGCGTGCATCCGGGCCGGCCGACGCCGCGAGCGGCCCACATCACGTGCCGGCGCGCGTGCCGCACGTCAGGCAGAAGCGCGCATTCGCAACCAGCGCCGCATGGCAACGAGCACACGCGCGGGCGCGCTGCGACGCGCCGCACTGCGCGCAGAACCTCGCGCCCGCCGCGTTGAGCGCGCCGCAGCCTGCGCACGCGAGCCGACGCAACGGCACGTTGCCGCCGCTATCGCCGCCCGGCACGCGGGCATGCCCGCCGTGACGATCGCGATCGCGCGCATCGTGGCCGTCGTGATGCGCACCGTCGCGCTCGCCGCGATGCGTGTCGCCGTGGCCGCCCAGGATCCACTTCAGGAAACGCATATCCGGCGCCTCAACGCGCCGCCCGCACGCCGCCGAATGCGCGCGACGACGACAGCAGCCGCAAGCCGTTGCCGACGACGATCAGGCTCGCGCCGGCGTCCGCGAACACGGCCATCCACATCGTGCCGAGCCCCGCGACGGTGAGGCCGAGAAACACGATCTTCACACCGAGCGCAAAGCCGATGTTCTGCACGAGCACGCGATGCGTCGCGCGCGACAGTCGGACGAACGCGGGAATCTTGCGCAGGTCGTCGTCCATCAGCGCGACGTCGGCGGTCTCGATTGCCGTGTCGGTGCCCATCGCGCCCATCGCGAAGCCGATGTCCGCGCGCGCGAGTGCCGGCGCGTCGTTGATCCCGTCGCCGACCATTCCGACCGCGCCGTTGCCGCCCGCCGACAGTTCCTCGACCGCCGCGAGCTTGTCCTCCGGCAGCTGGTTGCCGCGCGCGTCGTCGATGCCGGCCTGGCCCGCGATCGCCTGCGCGGTATGCGGGTTGTCGCCCGTCAGCATCGCGGTGCGGATGCCGAGCGCATGCAGGTCGGCGATGGCCGCGCGACTCGTGTCCTTGATCGTGTCGGCGACGGCGAAGATGCCGAGCACGCGCGTGTCGTCGACCAGCATCACGACGCTCTTACCCTGCCGCTCGAGCACATCGAGCCTGGCTTCGAGCGCCGGCGAGCAGCGCTCGAGTTCTTCGACGAGCCGGTGATTGCCGAGCCAGTAGCGCGCGCCGTCGATCGTGCCGCGCACGCCGCGCCCGACGATCGCCTCGAAATCGCGCACGTCGGCGAGCGTCGCCGTCTGCGCGTCGCGCGCCGCCGCCGCGATCGCCTGCGATACCGGGTGATCGGAACGCGCGGCCAGGCTTGCGCCCAGTTGCCGCACGCGCGCCGCGTCGACGCCGGTCGCATGCAGTTCGAAATCGGTCTGCACCGGCTTGCCGTGCGTGATCGTGCCGGTCTTGTCGAGGGCGAGCCACGCGAGCTTGCGCCCTTCTTCCAGATAAACGCCGCCTTTCACCAGAATCCCGCGGCGCGCAGCCGCGGCGAGCCCCGACACGATCGTCACCGGCGTCGAGATCACCAACGCGCACGGACACGCGATCACCAGCAGCACGAGCGCGCGATAGATCCAGTCGTGCCATGTGCCGCCGGCGACGAGCGGCGGCACGACGGCGACCAGCAGCGCGATCGCGAACACGATCGGCGTGTACACGCGCGCGAAGCGGTCGACGAAGCGCTGCGTCGGCGCCTTCGCGCCCTGCGCCTCCTCGACCGCATGGATGATCCGCGCGAGCGTCGAGTTCGCGGCCACCGCGGTCACGCGGTATTCGAACGAGCCGGATTCGTTGATCGTGCCCGCGTAGACGGCATCGCCCGCGGTCTTCTCGACCGGCAGGCTCTCGCCGGTGATCGGCGCCTGGTTCACCGTCGAGCGGCCGGTCACGACTTCGCCGTCGAGGCCGATCCGTTCGCCGGGCTTCACGCGCACGAGCGCGCCGAGCGCGACCTGTGCGGCCTCGACCGTGCGCCACGATCCGTCCGCCTGCTTCACGGTCGCCGTATCGGGCGCGAGCCGCATCAGCCCCTGGATCGCATTGCGCGCGCGATCGAGCGACTTCGCCTCGATCAGTTCGGCGATCGTGAACAGCACCATCACCATTGCGGCTTCCGGCCACTGGCCGATCGCCATCGCGCCCGTGACCGCGATGCTCATCAGCGCGTTGATGTTCAGGTTGCCGTTGCGCAGTGCGATCCAGCCCTTCCGGTACGTCGTGAGCCCGCACGCGAGCACCGCACCGAGCGCGAGCAGCGCAGACAGCCAGACCGGCAGCGCCGCCCAGCTGACGGCTTCGGACGCGATCGCCGCGACGCCGGCGAGCGCGAGCGGCCACCACGGCTTCTTCGGCGTGTCGACGGCCTGCGGCGCCGGTGCGTCCGCCGATGCGGCCTCGGGCGTCATCCCGAGCGAGCGGATCGCGCGTTCGATCGCGGGCTGCGCGCCGCGCGCGTGCTCGACGGTCAGCATCCGCTGCATCAGGTTGAATTCGAGCGCCGACACCTCGCGCATCGCGCCGAGCTTCTTGCGGATCAGCGTTTCTTCGGTCGGACAGTCCATCTGCATGATCCGGAATGCGGAGCGTACGCCGCCCGATGCCGTGGTCTGCGCGACGGGCAGCGGCGCGAGCGTCGGCGCGGCCGGCGCGCAGCAGGCGCCGGCCGCGTGGTTGTGGTCGTGGTCGTGGTCGTGGTCGTGGTCGTGGTCGTGGTCGTGGTCGTGGTCGTGGCCAGCATCGTCGCGTGCGACGCGTTCGGGCGCGCATGCGGCACCGTGCGCGTGCCGATCGTCGTGCGTGTGCGTGCGATCGCGATCGCGATCGTCGTCGTGCCGGCCATCGGCGCGATGTGAGGACGCACAGCAGCCAGGTGCGCGATCGTCGCCGCGGCCGCCTGCGTGCGGCTGGATGCCGCACGCCGCCGCGCCGCCATGCGTGTGCTCCCCGGCCTGCGGCGCCGTGTCGGCCACGGCTGCCGCTTGCCCGCCGCGCGCATCCGCGCAGCAGGCATCGGCGCCGCCGGCGTGGCGGTGTCGCGGGTCGTGGGGACGCTGGGCGTCGGTCATGACAACCTCCTCGATGGCTTGACGGTGTACAGTTAACACCCTGAAGCCACTACAAGGTCAACCCTGACACAGGAGCACGCGATGAAGATCGGCGAACTGGCCAAGGCCGCCCGCTGCACGCCGGAAACGATCCGCTTCTACGAGAAGGAGGGTCTGATGCCGGACGCGGAGCGCACCGATTCGAACTACCGGAACTACACGGATGTGCACGTCGAACGGCTGCGCTTCATCCGCAACTGCCGTGCGCTCGACATGGCGCACGACGAAATCCGCGCGCTGCTGAAGCTGACCGACGCACCGGGCGACCGTTGCGATTCGATCAATGCGCTGCTCGACGAGCACATCGGCCACGTCGACGCGCGCCTCGCCGAACTCGCGCAGTTGCGCGACCAGCTCACGGAATTGCGCCGCCGATGCGTCGGCGAACATTCGGTCGAAGACTGCGGTATCGTCCACGGACTCGCGACGATGGAAACCGTCGCGCCCGCCGCAAAGCGCTCGCACCTCGGCTGAAACCCTTGTCGAATATGATGGTTTTATCGATACTAGTCATATACTGACTAGATTTTTCCGAACTATTCATGGCAACGACGAGCCGCCCTTCTCCGCTCGCGCTCGCGATCCTCGCGACGCTTACCGAAGCTCCGTTGCACCCGTACGGGATGCTGCAGCAGTTGAAGGCGCGCGGCTACGACGAGGTCGTCAACGTGCGCCAACGCACGAGCGTCTACCAGACGATCGAGCGGCTGTTGCGCGACGGCCTGATCGCGGTACACGACACCGAGCGCGACGGCGCGTTTCCGGAGCGCACCGTCTACGCGCTGACCGACGCCGGACACAAGGCCGGACAGGCGTGGCTGCATACGCTGCTCGCCGAGCCGGTGCGCGAGTTCCCGGCGTTCGGCGCCGGCCTCGCGTTTCTGCCGCTGCTCGACGCGGAAGATGCGCGGCAGCAGCTCGAACGCCGGATCGCGGCGCTCGAAGCCGAGCGCGAACGCGTCGAAGCGCTGCGGCAAGCCGCGCAGGCCGACCAGGTGCCGCGCCTGTTCCTGCTGCAGAACGAGCATGCGCTCGTGCTGCTCGACGCGGAGCTCGACTGGACGCGCAGCGTCGTCGAACATCTGAAAATCGGCGCGCTGTGCTGGGTCGACGCGTGACGCGCGACGCGTGCTAGCGGTCCCGCGTCATAGGACCGAAGCGCGCGTACGTCACAGCACCTTGCCCGGATTGAGAATGCCGGCCGGGTCGAGCGCCGCCTTCACGCGCCGCATCAAATCGATTTCCGCTTCGCTGCGCGTATGCGCGAGATACGCGCGCTTCAGCGCGCCGATTCCATGCTCGGCCGACACCGACCCGCCCATGTCGCGCACCGTTGCGTACACGCAGCGGTCGATCGCGTCTGCATCCGCGTCGCGCATGCCGGCGAGCGACACGCCGATATGCACGTTGCCGTCGCCGACGTGCCCGAAGAACACGCACACGATGTCGGGCCAGCTCGCGCGCAGCGCCGCTTCGCAGCGCTCGGCAAACGCGCCCAGTTCGCCGGTCGGCAGGCTCACGTCGTAGTTGATCAGATGCGGCAGCGCGTCGATCGCGAGCCCTTCGCGCAACGTCCACAGCTCGCGCGCCTGGCGTTCGGACGTCGCGAGCGCCGCATCGTCGACGACGCCCGCGTCGAACGCCGCCGCGAGCGCGGTTTCGAGCGCGTGGCGCGCATCGCCGCCCGGCGCGCTCGTCGCGCACTCGATCAGCACCGCGAAACCGCCGTCGCCCGCGAACGGCGCGACGACGTCCGGCGTATGGCGCGCCACGTATTCGTAGAACGACGGCCACATCGCTTCGAAGCTGACGATCTCCGGCAGCGCACGCATGCGGTTCCACAACGCGGCGACCGCGTCGTAGTCGCGCACACGGCACAGCGCGGTGGCCGGCGCGGCGAGCTTCGGATGCAGCCGCAGCACCGCGCGCGTGATCACGCCGAGCGTCCCTTCGCTGCCGATGAACAGCTGCTTCAGGTCGTAGCCGGCGTTGTTCTTCAGCATCCGGTTCATCGACGACACGATCGTACCGTCGGCGAGCACCGCCTCGAGCCCCAGCACCTGCTCGCGCATCATCCCGTAGCGGATCGCGCGCGTGCCGCCCGCGTTGGTCGCGAGCATCCCGCCGATCTGGCACGAACCGCGCGCGCCGAGATCGACGCCGAACGTGAAACCCGCTGCATCGGCCGCGTCCTGCACGGCCTGCAGCGGCGTGCCCGCGCGCACGGTGATCGTCCCCGCGGCGCGATCGAGCGCTTCGATGCCCGCCAAACGCTCCATCGACAGCACGACCTCGCCGCCCAGCGCGACCGCCCCGCGCGCGAGCCCGGTCAGCCCGCCCTGCGGGACGACCGGCTGGCCGAGCCGCGTGCACAGCGCGAGCGTGCGCGATACGTCGTCGACGCTCGCCGGCCGCACGAGCGCGCGCGGCCGCACGCCGGCCGGCTCGTTGTACGCGGTGAAGTAGCGCGGCTCGATCGCGGCTGAGCGTGTGACGAGCGCATCGCCGAGCGCCGCGACGAGCGCGTCTTCGAGCGCATCGTCTGCGGGCGCCGCCGCGCGCGGCGCGCCGGGTGCGGCGTTCCCGTCGCCGTTCTGCATCGTGCGCACGCGCCGCTTACTTCGCCGAAATGTCGATGTCGCCGAAGTACTTCCGGCCGAGCGACTTCACGGTGCCGTCCGCCTTCAGCTTGTCGATCGCCGCATCGAGCTTCGCCTTCAGCGCATCGTCGCCCTTGCGCAGCCCGAACGCGATGCCGCTGCCGAGGATCCGGTCGTCGCGCACCGGCTGGCCGACGAACGAGAAGCCCTTGCCGTCCGGACGCGACAGGAAGCCGCGCTGGCCGGCCGGTGCGAGCACGAGCGTCGCGTCGAGGCGGCCGGCCACCAGATCGGCGTACGCCTGGTTCTGGTCCTGATACGCGACGACCGACACGCCGGCCGGCTCCCAGTGCGCCTTCGCGTAGGTTTCCTGGATCGACGCCTGCAGCACGCCGACGCGCTTGCCCTTCAGCGACTCCGGCGTCGGCAGCAGGCCACTGCCGGTGCGCGCGATCAGCTGCGTCGGCACGCGGTAGATGATCGTCGTGAAGTCGATCGCCTGGCGGCGCTGCTCGGTCGCGTTCATCGCCGAATTGATCGCGTCGAACTTGCGGCCCTGCAGCGCCGGGATCAGCCCGTCGAACGACGTCTCGAGCCATTTGCACGTGAGCTTCGCGGTCTGGCACACCGCGTTGCCGACGTCGATGTCGAAGCCCTGCAGTTCGCCGTTCGGCGCCTTCGATTCGAACGGCGGATATTGCGCCTCGAGGCCGAAGCGCAGCGTCTGCGCGTCGGCGAGCGCGGCGCCCGAGCCGAGCACGCATGCGAGTAAGAACGCAAGTTTCAAGGACGGCGTGTAGTTCATCGTGATCTCCTGGGTGGGGTCGAAGCGACGTCCGCGTCGCCCGATTCGGTACGGTACGGGCCGCGCCCGCGATTACAGCGAACGCAATCGACGCGCGCCTTCGATCAGCGTGTCGTCGTCTTTCGAGAAGCTGAGCCGGATCACGCCCGCGTCGGTGCCGTCGGTATAGAACGCCGACAGCGGAATCGTCGCGACGCGCGCGTCGCGGATCAGGCGCAGCACGAAATCGCTGTCGCGCTCGTCCGAGAAGTGCCGAAAGCGCGCGAGCATGAAGAACGACCCTTCGCTCGGCAGCAGCTCGAACCGCGAACCGGCCAGCTCGCGTACGAGCAGGTCGCGCTTGGCCTGATAGAACGCCGACAGCCCGAGATAGCTGTCCGGCTGCGCGAGCATCTGCGCGAACGCGATCTGCATCGGCGTGTCGGCCGAGAACACCATGAACTGGTGCACCTTGCGGATCTCGTCCATCAGGTCGGCCGGCGCCATGCAATAGCCGACCCGCCAGCCGGTCACGTGGAACGACTTGCCGAACGACGACACGATCACGCTGCGCTCGGCGAGTTCGCGATGCCGCGCCATGCTCTGATGCTGCGCCCCGTCGAACACCACGTGCTCGTACACCTCGTCGGACAGCACCACGATGTCCGTGCCGCGCGTGAGCTGCGCGAGCCGCGCGAGATCGTCCGGCGAGAACACCGTCGCGGTCGGGTTGTGCGGCGTATTGACGATGATCATCCGCGTGCGCGGCGTGATCGCGGCGGCAACTGCGTCCCAGTCGACGCGGAAATGTTCGGGCGACAGCTTGATCGCCACCGGCGTTGCGCCCTGCATCCGCACGATCGGTGCGTAGCTGTCGAACGACGGCTCGAAATAGATCACGTCGTCGCCCGGATGCACGAGCGCGCTGATCGCCGCGTACAGCCCTTCGCTCGCGCTCGCGATCACCGTGATCTCGGTCGCCGGGTCGTAGCGCGCGCCGTACAGCGCTTCGGTCTTCTCCGCGAGCCGCTCGCGCAGCGCCGCGACGCCGGCCATCGGCGCGTACTGGTTGTGCCCGTCGCGCATCGCACGCGCGACGCCTTCGACGAGCGCCGGATCCGGCGCGAAATTCGGCGCGCCCTGCGACAGGTTCAACGCATCGTGCTGCGCGGCGAGCTGGCCGATTACCGTGAAGATCGTCGTCCCGACGTCGGGCAGTTTCGAACGGGGCGCGGTCGCGCTTCGCATGGGTCTTCCTCCTGATGTCCTGCCGGCCGGGCCGCGCAACGCGCGCGGCGGCCCTTGGCATGCCGGTCGATTTAGCCCGAGCCAATATCCGCGGACAACCGAAAGTTCGTCATGGCGGCCATGCATTTTTCTCATGGCATGCCGCGCACGGCGTTCAGCGGGAAGGCCGGATAGCCGGCCCACCATGCGAATCAGGCATTTCCGTATGAAATGACGCGCCACACCGAACGACGTATCGATCGCCGACGCACCGGCGGCTGCCCGTCACCGGTCGCCCGCGGCCAGATAGGCGCGCAGCACCGCATGCAGCTCGGTGCGCAACGCGCCGACGTCGAGCGCGGGCCCGAGCGTCAGCAACGCCTGCGACACGCCGCCGTAGCAGACCGCATGCGCCATCCGCGCGAGCGCATCGAGCCGGGCGGCCGGCGGCGGATCGGCCGCGTGTGCGAGCGCGTCGCGCCACAGCGCGACATACGCGTCGTAATGCCGGCGGTACGCGGCAAGCGGCGACACCTGCCGCTCGAGCGCGAAGAGCGCGCTCCACAGCGCGGCATCGGCGCCGACCGTATCGACCTGCAGGTCGACGAGCGCAGCGGCGAGTTCGGCGCGCGGCGCGCCGCGCAGCGCGTGCGCGGCATCGCGCAGACGGTCGGCCAGCGCCTGCACGCGCCGATGAATGCACAGCGCCGCGAGACTCTGCTTGTCGCCGAAGTATTCGTAGAACGTGCCGATGCTCACGCCGGCAAGCCCGGCGATCTCGCGAATCGTCGCTTTCGCATAGCCGCGTTCGAGCAAAAGCTGAACGAACGCCTGCTGCAGCGCGTCCGAACTCGCGTGCGCGCGCGACTGGCGCGGCCGGCGGCGCAATGCGGGAGCGGGCTGCGCCGCCGGCTGGCCGGGCGGCGCCGGAACCTGAACATGTCGCGGCGGCATATTTGCTACTCTGAAATCCGGCAGAAACGCATTCGACAGAAGCCCCGATTACGTGCGACGTGCGCGCCGCGCTGCACGAGCCGACCGACTGCCGAAGCACGAGACCGGAGACGCTCGATGACCGAACCGACCCACGTCGTCACGAACCAGTTCGACGAACTGGTCGACTATAACCTCTTCGCGACCGACGTCGCGCTGCGCGAAGCGCTCGCGCGCGCGGGCGCCGACTGGGCAGCGCCGCAGCTCGACGCGTACGGCGCCCGGCTCGGCAGCGCCGACACCGCGCGGCTTGCCGATGAAGCGAACCGCCATCCACCCGAACTGAACGCATTCGACCGGCGCGGACGCCGCATCGACCGCGTCGACTTCCATCCCGCGTGGCACACGCTGCTCGGCCTGTACCGCAACGAAGGTCTCGTGTCGCTCGCGTTCCGCGATACGCGTCGCGGCCGCTGGGCCGCGACCGCGGCCGGTTTCTATCTGCACGGGCAGATCGAGGCCGGCACGCTGTGTCCGGCGACGATGACGCAGGCCGCGATCCCCGTGCTGCAGAAGGAACCGGCGCTGTGGGAAGCGCTGCGCGACAAGCTGTACAGCGACGACTACGATGCGCGCGACGTGCCGATCGCCGACAAGCGGTCGACCTGGTTCGGGATGGGAATGACCGAGAAACAGGGCGGCTCCGACGTGCGCGCGAACACGACGCTCGCGACGCCGGTCGGCGCGGGCGGCCGCGGCGGCGAATACCGGCTGCGCGGCCACAAGTGGTTCTTCTCCGCGCCGATGTGCGACGCGCACCTCGTCGTCGCGCGCACCGAAGCAGGCGGCCCGTCATGCTTCTACGTGCCGCGCTGGCGGCCGGACGGCACGAAGAACGCGGTCGAGATCCAGCGCCTGAAGAACAAGGTCGGCAACCGCAGCAACTCGAGCAGCGAGATCGAGCTGAACGATGCGTGGGGCATCATGCTCGGCGACGAAGGTCGCGGGATCCCGACCATCATCGAGATGGCGACCTACACGCGGCTCAACTGCGTGCTCGGCAGCGCGGCGATGCTGCGTCAGGGCGTCGTGCAGGCGATCGCGTACACGCGGCAGCGCCACGCGTTCGGCCGCGCGCTCGCCGAGCAGCCGCTGATGCGCACGGTGCTCGCCGATCTCGCGCTCGAAAGCGAAGCCGCGCTTGCGCTCGCGATGCGCGTGGCCGACGCGTTCGAGCGCGACGACTCGCCGCGCGAGCGCGCCTGGAAGCGGATCGTCACGCCGGCCGCAAAGTTCTGGGTGTGCAAGCGCGCGGTCGAGCTGACCGGCGAGGTGATGGAAGTGTTCGGCGGCAACGGCTACGTCGACGACGGCCCGATCGCGCGGCTGTTCCGCGAAGCGCCGGTCAACTCGATCTGGGAGGGCTCGGGCAACGTGATGTGTCTCGACGTGCTGCGCGCGGTGTCGCGCGAGCCCGATTCGGCCGCCGCGCTGTTCGACGAATTGACCGAGCTCGGCGCCGGCGAGCCACGGATTCGCGCGGCGCTCGACGCGTTGCGCGCGATGCTTGCCGTGCCGGCCGACACGCTGGAGGCGGCCGCGCGGCTGTTCGCTCAGCGGCTCGCGCTGGTTGCGCAGGCGTGTCTGCTGCGGCGCGATGCGCCGGCGGCGGTGTCGGATGCGTTCATCGCGACGCGGCTCGCCGAATCGTCGTGGGGGCGAATTGCGGGCGGCTTCGATCCGCAGACGATCGACGTCGGCGCGTTGCTCGAACGGGCCTATCCGCGTTGACGGTCGGCCCGAGCGGTGAATTCCATCGGCCGTGATCCACGCATATCGACGTGTGCTGTTGCCGAGCACGCCGTCGCGGCCCGAATCTCGAAAATTGCTGTTTGTCCAGCGGGTCAGCATCATGCTTCGATTTCATAGCCGCGGGACAGGAATGGTGCGATACGACGACAAGGCCGACGTGCCGGAAGGCGTGGAAGCGGTCCGCATCGTGCTGAGCGAAGCGCAACTGCGCGCGATTCTGGAAGGCAGGACGATCAGCCGACGACAGATGCTCGTCGATCGGCTGCTTCGCGTGCCGCGCAAAGTGGCCCGCGCATTCCGCGCGATGCGCGTGTCGCGTATTACGGACGGGCAAATCGAACTGATGCCGGAAGATGAGCGGAGCGCCGATTCGGCGCGTCGCCGGCGTTCGAGCGGCAAGCGCGAGTGATCGAACGACGTGGCGCGCACGCCGGCAGCGCCGGCGTCCATGTCGCCGTTATTTACCGTTTGTGATGTTTCGATCCACCCGAAAGCCATATCGGCTCGTGGATTCGCTCCGTCCTCGCAAATCCCAAAAAATATCCGTTCAATCAGCGCATTAGCATCGTTTCTTTCATTTTTATTTCAAGCTGAGAGAAACGATGCGCGAGGACCACGACGGTGAAGTTCCGATCGTACTGAGTGCGGCCCAGTTGGCTGCGGTACTGAAGCGCCAGACGATCAGTCCGGGCGAGATGTTGAGCAACCGCTTATGGGGCGGCCTGCAGGTCGTGGGCGGCGTGCTCAATCTTGGTTAACGCCGAGTCGGCCATTTCAAGCGTCATGCAGAAAAATAGCGCCAGGATCGTCGCATGGACGCAATCTGCGTCAAAGACCCCTCTCGTTCTCAATGAAGGCGTCGGACGAAACGTCGGTTATGGACTCAGCAGGAACAACCAGATCGTCAGAGAGTTAAGCCGTGTTCAGGTTGTCGTGAAGCTACAGCCATACAATGGAATGCCGTTCTATATCGCCACATCGTACTTGACCAAATGAAAATCAACACACAGGAATATCCTCGACTTTTCAACCTTCTGGGGTCTTACCTCGGACAGGACTCGGATCTATGGGGAAATAATTTCGATGAAATCATTACGCTCTATAAAAACGAAAGCACAGAAGAAGAGGTGCTCGAGTTGCTGCACGAACTGAATTTACTTCAGGAGCGCCTTGGCCCCGCTCTGGACGACGAGTTTTTGAAATCATATGGACACGATTTCAATCCGACACTCTGGGGGTTCACCACTGCATCCTTCTTCGATGCGCTGAGGAAAAATCTGCAATAGCGGTGCTCAAATCCAGCGCGCGGTGGGAACCCGTGCTCGCAATGCTTGCCGCGTCGGCCGGCACGGTCGAGACGCCTGCGGCCGATCGCCTATGCCTTGTGATTATCGCAAGTGGGCATCTCGGCTACGGCTGATGTTTTTGCGGAAGATAGCTTCGAAGAAATCGTCGCATTGTAGAAGCGAGAGGTTGAGCAACGCGTTATGGGGCGCCCCGCAGTCGCGGGCGGCGCGCCCTGGATGGCGGGGCCCGCGACGTTGTGCATCGCGCCGGAGCCGACCGGTCTCACGAAACTCGGTTGTATCGCGTTCGGCGCACACGGCGCCGACACCGCGGCTGCCGGGCTGTATTAGATCTGGACCGGGCGACAGACGAGCGCACTGCTGCAGCTCGGCGTGAGCAAACTGGTCGATGCGACGAAAGCGCCGCCGACGGCGGCAAACCCTAGATTGGGCGGACATACGATTGCGAAACATGTGGGAAAGAGCGGCACCGACCTGATGGCCAGGCTTCGGGCAGAACCGGATCTCCGGCTGGTCTCGTCATTTACGAACATAGCCGAAGCCGAGTGGGCGATTTCCAAAGTGATGCAAATAAATGCGTTCAGAATCGAGGCGTGGGCCAATTCCGATACTGCAATGCGCGCCGTACTAAATGAAAATGTCGGGCGCAGCGTCGGATACGGGGATAAGCTCGACAAAAGGGTATATTGACAAGCTCTCGTACGTTCAGGTCGTTCTAGTGCGACGCAGCTACAACGGCATGCCTTTTTACATTCTCACTTCGTACTTGACAAGATAATGGACTATCACGATTTTCCACATCTCTTGGCTATCGCAAGCGGATATCTGGGCCAGGACTGGCGTTCATGGGGGGACAGCTTTGAAGGCGTCGTTGCGTTGTACAAAAGCGAAACGACGCAGGAAGAGCGAGCCGAACTGCTGAAAGAAATTGACTTGTTCGAAAAAAAATACGCGACCAATCTGGATGATGAATTTATTGACCGGTATGGTCATGATTTCGATCCGTCATTACGCGGATTTACGACAGCTTCTTTTTTTGAGGCGCTTCGTCAATTACTGAAGACATAGCCGCGCTGGCATATCGCGTACCCTGCATACACGCAACAATTTGAGAAGCCGCCAGCAAAAAACAAAACCCGCCGCAAGCGCTCGGCGCTCGCGGCGGGTCCGGCATGCCCGCCGGCACCGCATAATCGCGGCCCGGCAATCGCCCTGCTACATCATTCGGCTTACTTGCCGCCGATGCTCTTCAGCGGCTTCCACTCGCCCTTCTCGACCTTGTACATCGTGATGCCGCCGTTCTTCAGGTCGCCCTTCGCGTCGTACGCGACGTGCGTCGACGTGACGCCCGCCATGTCCGTCTTCGCGAGCACCGGCAGGTACTTCGCCGGATCGGTCGAATCGGCCTTCTTCATCGCGTTGAACATCGCCATCGCGCCGTCGTACGAGTACGGCGAGTACGTCTGCACGTCTTCGCCGAAGCGCTTCTTGTACTTCTCGGCGTACGCCTTGCCGCCCGGCATCTCGTCGAGCGGGAGGCCGGCGAGCGACGCGATCGTGCCTTCGGCCGCGCTGCCGGCAATCTTCAGGAACGTCGGCGTCTTCACCATTTCGCCGCTCATCAGCGGTGCGGTGATGCCGAGCGCCTTCATCTGCTTGACCATCGGCGCTGCCTGCGAATCCGCGCCGCCGTAGTAGACGAGGTCCGGCTTCGCGGCCTTCAGCTTGGTCAGGATCGCCTTGAAGTCGACGGCCTTGTCGTTCGTGAACTCGCGGTCGACGATCGTCGCGCCGCCGGCCTTCGCGGCCTTCTCGAACTGGTCGGCGAGACCCTGGCCGTAGGCCGTGCGGTCGTCGACGATCGCGATCTTCTTCATGCCGAGATCCTTCGACGCGTACGTGCCCGCGACCGAACCCTGCTGCGTGTCGGACGTCATCATGCGGAAGGTCGTCTTGTAACCCTGCTGCGTGTATTCCGGCGCGGTCGCCATCGCGATCTGCGGAATGCCGGCGTTCGCATAGATGCGCGATGCCGGAATCGTCGTGCCCGAGTTGAAGTGGCCGAGCATGCCCTTGATGCCGTCATCGACGAGCTTCTGGGCGACCGTCGTGCCCGTGCGCGGGTCGGCCTGGTCGTCCTGCGTGTCGAGTACGAACTTCACCGGCTTGCCGCCGATCTTCGGGTTCGTCGCGTTGAAATCCTCGATCGCGAGCACGATCCCGTTCTGCATATCCTTGCCGTAGTGCGCCTGCGCGCCCGTCATCGGCCCTGCGTAACCGATCTTCACGTCTTCCGCATGAGCCGTCCCCGCCAGCGACATGACTGCGACAAACGTCGCGCCTGCCAGCTTTTTCATCGTGTGTTGCATAGCATCTCCTTGGTACCAGGGTAAATGGAGCGGCTTCGGGATCGCCTTGCCGCTTCCTTTGTTTGATCCGAACGGCAAGGATGGTCAGCCGATCGTCATCAAATTCGCATTGCCGCCCGCCGCGGCCGTATTCACGCTCACCGAGCGCTCGGTCAGCAGCCGTTCGAGCGCGTAGTCCTCCGCATCGCCGTTCTCGAACGCGCCGGCCGACACACCCTGCACCGACACGATCGGACCCGGCCGCTGCGCGACGTCCTTCACGAGCGTCTGCAGTTCGTCGCTGTCGCCTTCGAACAGCACCGCGTCGAACGCCGCATCGGCCTGCTTGCGTACGGCCGCGTGCGCCTTCAGCGACGCCGGCAGCGCGGCGACCAGCGCCTCGCCGGCCGCGCCGGCAAACAGCGCGCGGTTGCCGGTCGCGAGCACCGCCGCGAACTGCGCACGCGCGCCGGACGGCGTCGCCGCGACACACAGCACCGTGCCGCGCGGGCCGAGTGTATACGTGTTTCGCTCGCCCGTCGGCCCGGTCAGCACGGCGGTCGCGCCGGCCGGCACCTGCGCGAGGTAACCGTCGCAGCGCGCGGCGAGCGCCGGCTCGCGCTGTTCGATCAGCCAGTCGCGCAGCGCGGTGAGCGCCGTCGTCGGGGTGCTGCGCTCGCCGCCTTCGACGCTGCCGTCCGCCGTCAGCATCTGCGCGAGCGAGCGCGGCAGGCCCGACGGACGCGTCGCGAGCAGGCGCTGCAGATACAGCGCGCCGCCGGCCTTCGGGCCCGTGCCCGACAGCCCTTCGCCGCCGAACGGCTGCACGCCGACCACCGCGCCGATCACGTTGCGGTTCACGTAGATGTTGCCGACGTGTGCGTTCGAGATCACGTGCGCGATCGTCTCGTCGATCCGCGTGTGGATGCCGAGCGTGAGGCCGTAGCCGGTCGCGCGGATCTGCTCGAGCAGCTTGTCGAGCTGGCTGCGGCGGTAGCGCACGACGTGCAGCACCGGACCGAACACCTCGCGCTTCAGTTCGTCGATGCTGCCGATCTCGATCAGCGTCGGCGGGACGAACGTGCCGTGCGCGCATGCGTCGGGCATCGGCAGCTGCGTGACCGCGTGGCCCTTTTCCTTCATCGCGGCGACGTGCGCGTCGATCGTGCGCTTCGCTTCCGCGTCGATCACCGGCCCGACGTCGGTCGACAGGCGGTCCGGATTGCCGAGCGTCAGCTCGTGCATCGCGCCCTTGAGCATCGTCAGCGTGCGATCCGCGACGTCGTCCTGCAGACACAGCACGCGCAGCGCCGAGCAGCGTTGGCCGGCCGAATCGAACGACGACTGCAGCACGTCCGCGACGACCTGCTCGGCGAGCGCCGACGAGTCGACGATCATCGCGTTCTGGCCGCCCGTTTCCGCGATCAGCGGAATCGGCTTGCCGTCCGGATCCAGGCGCGCGGACAACGTCTTGTTGATCAGCCGCGCGACTTCGGTCGACCCGGTGAACATCACCGCACGCGTGCGCGGATCGGCGACGAGCGCAGCGCCGACGGTCTCGCCGTCGCCCGGCAGCAGTTGCACCGCGCCGGCCGGCACGCCGGCCTCGCGCAGCAGCCGCACCGCTTGCGCGGCGATCAGCGGCGTCTGCTCGGCCGGCTTCGCGAGCACCGTGTTGCCGGCCGCGAGCGCGGCGGCCACCTGGCCCATGAAGATCGCGAGCGGGAAGTTCCACGGGCTGATGCAGACCACCGGACCGAGCGGCCGATGCGTGTCGTTCGAGAATTCGCCGCGGATCTGCGCCGCGTAATAGCGCAGGAAGTCGACCGCCTCGCGGATCTCCGCGATCGCGTTCGGCAACGACTTGCCGGCTTCGCGCACGATCAGGCCCATCAGCGTGTGCATCTGCGCTTCGAGCAGATCGGCTGCGCGCACGAGGCAGTCGGCGCGCGCATCGACGGGCGTCGCCTGCCAGATCGGCGCGGCCGTCACCGCGTGCGCGAGCGCCACGCTCACGTGCTCGGCCGTCGCCTCGCTGACCGTGCCGACCACGTCGCGCTGATCGGCCGGATTGCGTACGTCGCGGGCCGGCGCGTCGGCGAGCGCGTCGTCGGCGAGCATCGGTGCCGCGCGCCACGGATGATGCGCGCTCGCGAGCAGCGCGGACGACAGCGACGCAAGCCGATGCTCGTTCGACAGATCGAGGCCCATCGAATTGGGACGCTCGTCGCCGTACAGGTTGCGCGGCAGCGGGATCTTCGGATGCGGCGCGCCGAGCGGCACGACCTTCGACGCCTCGTCGACCGGATCGGCAACCAGCTCCTTCACGGACACCGATTTGTCGGCGATGCGGTTCACGAACGACGTGTTCGCGCCGTTTTCGAGCAGACGGCGCACGAGGTATGCGAGCAACGTCTCGTGCGTGCCGACCGGCGCGTACACGCGGCACGGACGGTTCAGCTTGTCGCGGCCGGTGACTTCCTCGTACAGCGGCTCGCCCATCCCGTGCAGGCACTGGAATTCGTACTGGCCCGGGTAGTAGTTCTGGCCGGCGAGGTGATAGATCGCGGCGAGCGTGTACGCGTTGTGCGTCGCGAACTGCGGATAGACGGCGTCCGGTGCCGCGAGCAGCTTCTTCGCGCACGCGAGGTACGACACGTCGGTGTAGATCTTGCGCGTATAGACCGGGTAGCCCTCGAGCCCGTCGACCTGCGCGCGCTTGATTTCGGTGTCCCAGTACGCGCCCTTCACGAGGCGGATCATCAGACGATGACGGCTGCGGCGTGCGAGATCGATCAGATAGTCGATCACGAACGGGCAGCGCTTCTGATACCCCTGCACGACGAAACCGATCCCGTTCCAGCCGGCCAGGTCGGGATCGAAGCACAGCGCCTCGAGCAGGTCGAGCGACAGTTCGAGGCGATCCGCTTCTTCCGCGTCGATGTTAAGGCCGATGTCGTAGCGGCGCGCGAGCAGCGCGAGCGCGCGCACGCGCGGCAGCAGCTCGCTCATCGTGCGGTCCTGCTGCGAGCGCGAGTAGCGCGGATGCAGCGCCGACAGCTTGATCGAGATGCCCGGCCCTTCATAGATGCCGCGGCCGCCCGCCGCCTTGCCGATCGCATGGATCGCCTGCTCGTACGACGCGTAGTAGCGCTGCGCGTCTTCTTCGGTCGTCGCCGCTTCGCCCAGCATGTCGTACGAATAGCGGAAGCCGCGCGCTTCGTACTTGCGGCTGTTCGCGAGCGCTTCCGAAATCGTCTCGCCGGTGACGAACTGTTCGCCCATCAGGCGCATCGCCATGTCGACGCCCTTGCGGATCAACGGCTCGCCGCCGCGGCCGATCAGCCGCGTGAGCGCCGACGACAGGCCGGCCTCGCTGTTGGTCGTGACGAGCTTGCCGGTGATCATCAGCCCCCACGTCGCCGCGTTCACGAACAGCGACGGCGCGTGGCCGACGTGCGAGCGCCAGTCGCCCTTGCTGATCTTGTCGCGGATCAGCGCGTCGCGCGTCGCGCGGTCGGGAATGCGCAGCAGCGCTTCGGCGAGGCACATCAGCGCGACGCCTTCCTGGCTCGACAGCGAGAACTCGTGGATCAGCCCTTCGACGCCGCCGCCCGAGCTCTTCTCGCGCAGCGCTTCGACGAGCTCCGTCGCGAGCGCCTGCACGTCCGCCTGCAGGTTCGCCGGCAGCCGCGCCTGGCCGATCAGGAACGGCACGCATTCCGGCTCCGGACGACGATACGCGGCCGTGATCGCCGCGCGCAGCACCGACTGCGGCTGCACGTTCTGCGCGAATTCGAGAAACGGGTGCGGCGAGTTGTCGTCGTCGCCGTCCGCGGCCTGGCCGTCGGCGAGCTCCGTGACCCCGCTGTGGCCCGACAGCTCGGGCGGCAGCTGGCCGTGCTCGATTCGCTCGAGATACGCGAAGATCGCCTGCTTGATCAGCCAGTGCGGGGTGCGCTCGAGACGCGCGGCCGCGTCTTTCAGGCGCGAGCGGAGAAGGTCGTCGACTTTGACGCCGAGGGTGGTGCTTGCCATGGTGGATTCGTATGCCGGGCGAGCCCGGCGGTAGCGTGTGAGAGGATGCGCGAAATCCTACGGTACGCAATAAAAAGGTGCAACCAAATTTCAGCATTGGTTGCACCCATTGATTGGTCAATATAATCAGTCACTTAGGCGGTCGCAACTTAGGGGTTGCCCGTGGTCGCGCGATCGGTGTTTTCCCTGATCGGACCGGTTTCGGCTGTGCGTGCGCCTTTCAGCGCGACCGCGCGCGGCGAAAAACGGGTTGCACTCCGCGTGCGCGTCGATATTCGGCCGCTGAACACGCGCGGTGAAGTCGAACGGCCCGCCGAACCGATCGGCAAAAAGACGCGTGGCGTTGACGCGGACCCGCTCGGTTCGTCAGATATCGAGCGGATCGACCTCGACGCTCCATCGCAGCACGCCCCTCAGCGCACGCAGCGCCGGCTGCCACGCGCGCAGCGCGTGCTGCAGCGCCGCGCGCGACGCGCTTTCGAGCAGCAATTGCGCGCGATGGACGTTAGCGACCTTGACGATCGTCATCGGTACCGCGTCGTAGACGGTCACGCGATCCGCGCCCGGCAGCCCCGGCAACGCGGCCGCCGCCTGCTGCAGAAACGCGAGCGCCGCGTCGAGCGTGCGCCCTTCGGCGCGCAGCAGCGCCTGGTAGACGAACGGCGGCAGGTGCGCGTCGCGGCGCTCGCCGAGCGTCGAATTCGCGAAGCCCACGTAATCGTGCCGCGCGAGCGCGTGGTACAGCGCATGGCGCGGATAGCGCGTCTGCACGAGCACCTCGCCCGGCAGCCCCGCGCGCCCCGCGCGGCCGCTCACCTGCATCAGCTGCGCGAACAGTCGCTCGCTCGCGCGGAAGTCGTGCGAGAACAGCGCGGTGTCGGCATTGAGCACGCCGACGAGCGATACGCGCTGAAAGTCGTGCCCCTTCGCGATCATCTGCGTGCCGACGAGGATGTCGACCTCGCCCGCGTGCACGTCGGAAAACAGCGCCTGCGCGCTGCCCTTGCGGCGCGTGCTGTCCGCGTCGATGCGCAGCACGCGCGCGCCGGGCACGGCCTCGGCGAGCGTTTCCTCGATACGCTGCGTGCCGCGCCCGAGCGGCGCGATGTCGACGTTCCCGCATTCCGGACACGACTTCGGAATGCGCGCTTCCCAGCCGCAGTGGTGGCAACGCAGCGCATGCTCGGGCTTGTGCAGCACGACGTACGCGCTGCAGCGCGGACAGCCCGCGACCCAGCCGCACGCGTCGCAGGCGAGCTGCGGCGCGTAGCCGCGCCGGTTCAGGAACACGAGGCTTTGCTCGCCGCGTTCGAGCCGCGCCTTCAACGCCGCGACGAGCGGCCCCGACAGCCCGCCGATCGATGCGCGACCGCGCCGCCTTTCCTCTTCGAGATCGATCAACCGCACGGCGGGCAGCGTCGCGTCGGCCACCGCGCGGCGCGACAGCGTGAGCCGCGTGTAGCGGCCCTGCTCGGCCTGCCACCAGCTTTCGAGCGACGGCGTCGCGGAGCCGAGCACGACCGGAATGCCGAGATGCTTCGCGCGCCACACCGCCAGATCGCGCGCCGAATAGCGCAGCCCTTCCTGCTGCTTGTACGCAGGCTCGTGTTCCTCGTCGACGACGATCAGCGCGAGCGTCGGCAGCGACGCGAGCACCGCGAGCCGCGTGCCGAGCACGATTCGCGCACGACCGGTGTGCGCGGCAAGCCAGTTGCGCGCGCGTTCGCCTTCGGCGAGCCCGCTGTGCAGCGTGACGATCGCGTCGTGGGCGAGCGCGCCCGCGAAGCGCGCGCGGAACGCCGCTTCGAACTGCGGCGTCAGGTTGATCTCGGGGACGAGCACGAGCGCCTGCGCGTCGGGTCGCGCGGCGAGCAGCGACGCGAGCGCATGCAGATAGACCTCGGTCTTCCCGCTGCCCGTCACGCCGTGCAGCAGAAACGGCGCGAAACCGCGCGCGGCGCGGATCGCATCGAGCGCGTCGGTCTGCTGGTCGGTGAGCGCCGGCGGCACAGCTCGTCCACCGGATGTCGACAGGTTATCCACAGACTTGGCCACAGGCGCGTCGGCCCAGCCGATTTCGTCGATCAGGACCCAGCCGCGCGCCGCCCAGTCGTCGAGCGTCGCGGCCGCCTTCGGATGCAGCGCGCGCGCGTCGGGCAGCGACAGCGAATCGGTGTCGACGAGCGCCTGCGCGAGCCGTCTCAGTGCCGCGCCGCGCGCCGGCAGTGCGTCGGGCAGCGCCGCGCGGCCCGCTTCGGTCGCGCGATAGCGGACTTCCGGCGCGAGCAGCCGCCCCCACCGACCGGCGTCGCGCAGTGCCTGCGGCAGCGCCGGCAGCGCGACCTCGCCGCGCCCGCGCTGATAGTAGTCGGCAGCGAACGACACGAGCGCGAGCCAGTCCGCCGACAGCGGCGGCAGGTCGGTGCAGATCGCGTCGATCGCGCGCAGCCGGGACGGCGGCACGTCAGTGTGAGTCGTCACTTCGCAGACGAGCCCGACGACGCGGCGCTTGCCGAACGGCACCTGCACGAGCGTGCCGGGCACCGGGACAGGCTGGACGTCGCAGCGATAGTCGAACAGCGTCGCGAGCGGATGGTCGAGCGCGACCCGCAGGTAGGGGCCGTCCATCACGGCGCTCCGGCGATCGAGCGCTGCGCGCGAGCGCGTTGCATGCGGATCCGCGCCGCGACGGCGAACTTAAAGTAAAACTTCAGATTCGGCGCTAAGTTTTGGATTCTCATTAGGAATCGCCGTTTACCCTGCCCAGCCTGTGGATAACTTTGTTGAGAACTTGCCCCTCAACGGCCGCAATGCGCGCGGGGCCGCGCTTTCCGCTGCTTTCGCCCGTTTCGCGCGGCGCCCCGCGAAGCCTTATTCCATAAGGCTGCTATTCAAATTCCGCCACCATAGCGAGATAAATCCACCGATAAGGGGCTCTACCGCGCTGCAACGTGGAAAATGTGTATAAGTCAAGTCTTGACAAGCATCGAATCGGCAACCGGTGCGGGGTTGCGCCCTGTTTAGCGCGCGCGACGAAACATCGTCACCCCGCAACGCAGCATGACAGCGCTTGCGTTCAGCTCGCCGCCCCGCTACGGATCGCGCGGCTGTGACGATGCACTTCGTCGACGAGCTCCGCGACGTGCTCCGGCGGCGTGAACTGCGAAATCCCGTGTCCGAGGTTGAATACGTGGCCCGGATGGTTGCCGTAGCTGTCGAGCACCGCGCGCGCCTGTTCGCGTACGGCGGCCGGCGGCGCGAACAGGATCGTCGGGTCGAGGTTGCCCTGCAGCGCGACGCGTCCCGCGACGCGCTCGCGCGCGGCACCGAGATTGACGGTCCAGTCGAGCCCGACCGCGTCGACGCCGATTGCCGCGATCTGCTCGAGCCACTGCCCGCCGCCCTTCGTGAACGTGATCACCGGCACGCGCGCGCCGTCGTGCTCGCGCTTCACCTGCGCGACGACGCGCTGAATATAGTCGAGCGAAAAGCGCTGATACGCGCCGTCGGCGAGCGCGCCGCCCCATGTGTCGAAGATCATCACCGCCTGCGCGCCCGCTTCGATCTGCGCGTTCAGGTACGCCGCGACGGCCAGCGCGTTCACGTCGAGAATCCGGTGCATCAGGTCCGGGCGCGCATACGCCATCGACTTCACCGTGCGGAAATCGTCCGACCCGCCGCCTTCGACCATGTAGCACGCGAGCGTCCACGGGCTGCCCGAGAAGCCGATCAGCGGCACGCGCTGCCGGCCCTGCCCGTCGGTAAGCGCGCGGCGGATCTCGCGCACCGCGTCGGTCACGTAGCCGAGCGTCGCGTCGATGTCGGGCACCGCGAGTTTCGCGACATCGGCCTCGGTGCGCACCGGGTGCGCGAACTTCGGCCCTTCGCCGGCCTGGAAGTCGAGGCCAAGGCCCATCGCGTCCGGAATCGTCAGGATGTCCGAAAACAGGATCGCGGCGTCGAGCGGAAAGCGCTCGAGCGGCTGCAGCGTGACCTCGGTCGCGTAGTCGGGATTCTTCGCGAGGCCGAGGAAGCTGCCGGCACGCGCACGCGTCGCGTTGTATTCGGGAAGATAGCGGCCCGCCTGACGCATCAGCCAGATCGGCGTGTAGTCGGTCGGCTCGCGCAGCAGCGCGCGCAGGAAGGTGTCGTTGAGCAGGGTATGGGCCACGGTAGGAGCGACGATGCGAAGGCAAAGCGGCATTTTACCGGAGCGACGCCGCGCGACTGCGCATGCCCGCGCGATGGCGGCCATATGACGCGCGCGATGGCTCCGTTATGATCGGACGCTCATATCGAACGGAATGAAGGAGGAGACCGATGAAGACATTCGCCACGATCGCCGCTGCGATGCTCTGCTGCGCGGCCGCGACCGCGCAGACTGCTGCGCCCGCCACCGCCGCGTCGGCCGGCAGCGGCTCGCGGCTCGACGACGTGCTCGCGCGCGGCACGCTGCGCGTGTGCACGACCGGCGACTACAAGCCGTACTCGTACTACCGTCCGGACGGCCGCTTCGAAGGCATCGACATCGACATGGCCGAATCGCTCGCGAAGTCGCTCGGCGTCAAGACCGACTACGTGAAGACGAGCTGGTCGAATCTCACTGCCGACTTCGTCGCGAAGTGCGACATCGCGGTCGGCGGTGTGTCGACGACGCTCGAGCGCCAGAAGCGCGCGTTCTTCACGCAGCCGTACGTGGTCGACGGCAAGGCGCCGATCGTCCGCTGCGCGGACGTCGACAAGTACCAGACGGTCGCCCAGATCGACCGGCCGGACACGCGCGTGATCGTGAACCCGGGCGGCACGAACGAGCGTTTCGCGAAGCAGCATTTCACGCATGCGAACGTGACCGTCTATCCGGACAACGTGACGATCTTCAAGCAGATTCTCGCGGGCAAGGCGGACGTGATGGTGACCGATGCGTCCGAGACGCTGCTGCAGCAAAAGCTGAATCCCGGGCTGTGCTCGGTGCATCCGGACAAGCCGTTCCAGTTCGGCGAGAAGGCGTACATGGTGCCGCGCGGCGACGTCGTGTTTCAGCAGTACGTCGATCAGTGGCTGCACCTTGCGCTGTCGACCGACGAATATCAGGCGATCTCGGACAAATGGCTGAAGTAAGCGACAGTACATGCATCGGCGGCCGATCAACGGTATCGACGCCGATGCGATCGGTGCGGCTTCGACCGCAAGCGCGCCGCGACGATTCGACGAAAATTGGCCGGACGGCCGACTATCGCGCCCGCCGATCACGTTTCAAAATCTTTCCGACGAATCGCTCGTCACATGCGACACGCGGCGTTCGACCGATTTTCGTGCGTGCATATCGACCATTCATTGAGCCGTATACGCATGAAAAACGTGGGATATGCATGCGATGAAAACTCTGCGGAAAAATCGGGTAAAAACGACCTTTTTCAGGATATCGAAAACAGCAAAAAATCCCGGAAAACCTTATCTGGCGGGCGTTACAACCTGAAACACTTTGTTACCGCGTCGGCGCGTTAATTCGCCCACAATGCCTTCAACGGTTTCAACACGGATGCGGTCTCGTGTGCCAAGTGTGAGCGGACGCGAAGCGCTGCGAGCCAGTCGGTCACGTACCGAAGCCCTTCCGAGGGGCATCCCTGTTGGAGTCGTTTCCGGCTCCCCGCCGGATTCGGTTTCAACTTTGGTCTCCTCGCGCTAACCCCGTAGCGTGTGGTTTTTAGCGGGCTCATAAGCCCGCTTTTTTTCGTCCATCGAAAACGCAACGGCCCGCAGGCCGCCGCGTTCTTCACCGCATCGAGCCGCTTCACGCGGTCTTCTGCACGTCGAGCTTCAGCTCGTCGATCATCCGCTCGCGCATCACGAACTTCTGCACCTTGCCCGTCACCGTCATCGGCAGTTCGTCGACGAAGCGGATGTAGCGCGGGATCTTGTAGTGCGCGATTTGTCCTTGGCAGAACGCACGCACGTCATCCTCGGTCATCTGCTCGTTCGCGCGCAGCACGATCCACGCGCACAGCTCCTCGCCGTATTTCGGGTCCGGCACGCCGAATACCTGCGCGCTCTGGATCTTCGGATGCCTGAACAGGAATTCCTCGATCTCGCGCGGGTACACGTTCTCGCCGCCACGAATCACCATGTCCTTCAGCCGGCCGACGATGTTGCAGTAGCCGTCCGCATCGAGCGTCGCGAGGTCGCCCGTATGCATCCAGCCGTCGATCAGCACCTCGCGCGTCTTCGCGTCGTCGTCCCAGTAGCCGAGCATCACCGAATAACCTTTCGTGCACAGCTCTCCCGTCGCGCCGACGGGCACGATGTCGCCGCTCGGATCGATGATCTTCACTTCCAGGTGCGGCTGGATGCGGCCGACCGTCGTCGTGCGCTTTTCGAGCGGATCGTCGGTCGAGCTCTGGAACGACACGGGGCTCGTCTCCGTCATCCCGTACGCGATCGTGATCTCCGACAGATGCATCTGCGAGACGACGCGCTTCATCGTCTCGATCGGGCACGGCGAACCGGCCATGATTCCGGTGCGCAGCGTCGACAGGTCGAATTTCGCGAACTCCGGATGATCGAGCTCGGCGATGAACATCGTCGGCACGCCGTGCAGCGCGGTGCAGCGCTCTTCGGCCACGGCCGCGAGCGTCGCGACGGGATCGAACGCCTCGCCGGGAAACACCATCGCAGCGCCCGTGGACACGCATGCGAGCACGGCCAGCACCATCCCGAAGCAGTGATAGAGCGGCACCGGAATGCAGAGCGAATCGTGCTCGGTGAAGCGCATCGCGCGCGCGATCGAGCGCGCGTTGTTGACGACGTTGCGGTGCGTGAGCGTCGCGCCCTTCGGGCTGCCGGTCGTGCCGCTCGTGAACTGGATGTTGATCGGATCGGTCGACGCGAGCGTCGCACCGATCGCGTCGAGCAGCGCGGAATCGACCGCGCGGCGGCCGCGCGCGATCACGTCCGCGAAGCGGACCATGCCGGGCGGCGCGACGTCGCTCATCGACACGATCGTACGCAGGCTCGGCACACGCGCCGCGTGCAGGTCGCCCGGTGTCGCGGTCGCCAGCTCCGGCGCGATCGTCTGCAGCATCTCGACGTACGCGGACGACTTGAAGCGCTCGGCCGCGATCACCGCCTTGCAGCCGACCTTGTTCAGCGCGTATTCGAGCTCCGCGAGCCGGTACGCCGGATTGATGTTGACGAGGATCGCGCCGATCCGCGCGGTCGCGAATTGCGTGAGCAGCCATTCGCTGCGGTTCGGCGACCAGATACCGACACGATCGCCCTTCACGATCCCGAGCGCCGCCAGGCCGGCCGCGAGCACGTCGATCTCGTCCGCGAATTCGCGCCAGGTCCAGCGCACCTGCTGCTCGCGGAACACGACGGCCGGACGATCGGGAAACCGGCCGGCCGTATCGAGCAGGAATCGGCCGATCGTCGCTTCGGACAGCGGCACATCGGTTGCGCCGCGCACGTACGACAGGCCGTTCTCGGGCGCGATCAGCGCCCTCACGCCAAGGTCTGCTGCCATGAATGTCTCCGTCCGTTTTTGTCTGATCGGCCCGGCGCGGGGCCGGCGCCGACGCCCGTCGTCGAGATCGCGACGGACGACCTTTACCGCGGATGATGCCGCGCTCCGCTGACGACACTCTGACATCAAATCGCGGCGGACGGATGAAATAGCACGACCGGACGCAACGACGGGCATCACCGGCCGACGGCGAAAAAAAAGCAGCCCGAAGGCTGCTTTCTTTCGCGGGATACGCGCGGCTCAGTGCCGGCTGCGGATCTTCGCCAGACGCTGGATCGCTTCGAGCTGCGCCATCGCGGTCGCGAGCTCGGATTGCGCCTTCGCGAGGTCGATGTCCGACTTCGCGTTCTGCAGCGTTTCCTCGGCGCGCTTGCGCGCCTCCTCGGCCTTCGCCGAGTCGAGGTCCTTGCCGCGGATCGCGGTGTCGGCGAGCACCGTCACGGCGCCCGGCTGCACTTCGAGAATGCCGCCCGCGACGAACACGAATTCGTCGTTGCCGCCCTCGACTTCGATGCGCACCGCACCCGGACGAATCCGCGTGATCAGCGGCGTGTGACCCGGCAGGATACCCAGCTCACCCGCTTCGCCCGGCAGCGCGACGAATTTCGCCTCGCCCGAGAAGATCTGCTCTTCCGCGCTGACGACGTCTACTTTGATGGTTGCCATATCGACTCCTGTCGACCGGAGCGAGCGCGTCGGCGCCGACTCCGATCCATGCCGTAGCGGGCCGAAACCGGCGCGTCAGCGCCTGCCCAGCCCCACGACGGTCGACCGGAGCGAGCGCTCGGCGCTCACTCCCGTCCCACATGACCCTTACTGGATCTTCTTGGCCTTCTCGAAGGCTTCGTCGATCGTGCCGACCATGTAGAACGCCTGTTCCGGCAGGTGGTCGCACTCGCCGTCGACGATCATCTTGAAGCCGCGGATCGTTTCCTTCAGCGGCACGTACTTGCCCGGCGAACCCGTGAACACTTCCGCGACGTGGAACGGCTGCGACAGGAAACGCTGGATCTTACGTGCACGGGCGACCGACAGCTTGTCTTCCGGCGACAGTTCGTCCATGCCCAGAATCGCGATGATGTCGCGCAGTTCCTTGTAGCGCTGCAGCGTCTGCTGAACGCGACGGGTGATCGAGTAGTGCTCTTCGCCGATCACGTTCGGGTCGATCTGGCGCGACGTCGAGTCGAGCGGATCGACCGCCGGGTAGATACCCAGCGACGCGATGTCACGCGACAGCACGACGGTTGCGTCCAGGTGGCCGAAGGTCGTTGCCGGCGACGGGTCGGTCAAGTCGTCCGCAGGGACGTACACGGCCTGAACCGACGTAATCGAGCCCTTCTTCGTCGACGTGATGCGTTCCTGCAGCTTGCCCATTTCTTCAGCCAGCGTCGGCTGATAGCCCACGGCCGACGGCATACGGCCGAGCAGTGCCGACACTTCGGTACCGGCCAGCGTGAAACGGTAGATGTTGTCGACGAAGAACAGCACGTCGAGGCCTTCGTCGCGGAAGAACTCGGCCATCGTCAGGCCGGTCAGCGCGACGCGCAGACGGTTGCCCGGCGGCTCGTTCATCTGGCCGTACACGAGCGCGACCTTGTCGAGAACGTTCGAGTCCTTCATTTCGTGGTAGAAGTCGTTCCCTTCACGGGTACGCTCGCCCACGCCCGCGAACACGGAGTAGCCGCCGTGCTCCTTCGCGATGTTGTTGATGAGCTCCATCATGTTGACGGTCTTGCCCACGCCTGCACCGCCGAACAGACCGACCTTGCCGCCCTTCGCGAACGGGCAGATCAGGTCGATGACCTTGATGCCCGTTTCGAGCAGCTCGGTCGACGGCGACAGCTCGTCGAACGCCGGCGCCTTCTGGTGGATCGAACGCTTCGTTTCGCTTTCGATCGGGCCCGCTTCGTCGATCGGACGGCCGAGCACGTCCATGATGCGGCCGAGGGTCGGCTTGCCGACCGGCACCGAAATCGGGTTGCCCGTGTTCTTCACGGTCAGACCGCGGCGCAGGCCGTCGGATGCACCCAGACAGATGGTACGGACCACGCCGTCGCCCAGCTGCTGCTGGACTTCGAGCGTCAGTTCCGAACCATCGAGAATGAGCGCGTCGTAGATCTTCGGCATGCTTTCGCGCGGGAATTCCACGTCGATAACGGCGCCGATGCACTGTACGATCTTGCCTTCTACCAAAGCAGCAGTACTCATCGCTTTTCCTTTAAATACCTGATTCTTTACTCGCGCAAAGGCGCAGTTGTCGTCCCGGGCGCGCGCTTAAACAGCGGCTGCGCCGCCGACGATCTCCGACAGTTCCTTCGTGATCGCGGCCTGACGGCTCTTGTTGTACACGAGCTGCAGTTCGCTGATCACCGTCTTCGCGTTGTCGGACGCGGCCTTCATCGCGACCATCCGCGCCGATTGCTCGGACGCCATGTTCTCCGCGACGGCCTGATACACCAGCGCCTCGACGTAACGCACGAGCAGTTCGTCGACGACTGCCTGCGCGTCCGGCTCGTAGATGTAGTCCCACGACGTGGCCGGCGTACCGTCATCGGCTTCGAAGTGCTCCGACGACAGCGGCAGCAGCTGCTCGATCACGGCTTCCTGCTTCATCGTGTTGATGAAGCGCGTGTAAGCGAGATAGACCGCCGACAGCTTGCCTTCCGAGTACAGATCGAGCTGCGTCTTCACCGCGCCGATCAGCTTGTCCAGATGCGGGGTGTCGCCGAGGTGCACGACCTGCGACATCACCTTCGCGCCGAAGCGGTTCAGGAAGCCGAGGCCCTTGCCGCCGATCGCGGTGGCTTCGACCGTCTGGCCCTTCTCTTCGAGCTCCTTGAACTTCTGGATCGTCGCGCGCAGCACGTTCGTGTTCAGACCGCCGCACAAACCCTTGTCGGTCGTCACGAGGATGATGCCGGCCGTCTTCGCGCCGTCGTTTGCCACCATGAACGGGTGGCGGTACTCCGGGTTCGCACGGCTCATGTGCGCGGCGATGGCACGGACCTTGTCCGCGTACGGACGAGCGGCGCGCATGCGTTCCTGCGCGCGGCGCATCTTCGATGCGGCCACCATTTCCATCGCCTTCGTGATCTTGCGCGTGTTCTGCACGCTCTTGATCTTGCCGCGAATTTCCTTCATTCCAGCCATAGCTTGCTCCTTTGCGCCCCGAGTTAGCGCTTCAGCGCTTTACTCGGGGCTCATGCATCGCTCACCGAAGCGGCGCGGGCGCATCGGCGCCCGCGCGCGGCCTCAGTGTGTCACTCGCGGATCAATAGGCACCCGACTTCTTGAAGGATTCGATCGCCGCGCGCAGCGCGCCTTCGTCGTCCTTCGAGAGATCCTTGGTGTCTTCGATGCGCTTGATGAGTTCAGCGTGGCTGGTCTTCAGGAATTCGCGCAGGCCCTTCTCGAACGGCAGCACCTGCTTCACGTCGAGATCGTCGAGGTAGCCGTTGTTCGCGGCGAACAGCGACACCGCGAGTTCCCACACCTGCAGCGGCTGGTACTGCGGCTGCTTCAGCAGTTCCGTCACGCGGCGGCCGCGCTCGAGCTGCTTGCGGGTCGCTTCGTCGAGGTCCGATGCGAACTGCGCGAATGCGGCGAGTTCGCGGTACTGCGCGAGGTCGGTACGGATACCGCCCGACAGCTTCTTCACGACCTTCGTCTGCGCGGCACCGCCGACACGCGACACCGACACGCCGGCGTTGATTGCCGGGCGGATGCCTGCGTTGAACAGGTCGGTTTCCAGGAAGATCTGGCCGTCGGTAATCGAGATCACGTTCGTCGGAACGAACGCGGTCACGTCGCCCGCTTGCGTTTCGATGACCGGCAGCGCCGTCAGCGAACCGCTCTTGCCCTTCACTTCGCCGTTCGTGAACTTCTCGACGTACTCTTCCGACACGCGCGCGGCGCGCTCGAGCAGACGCGAGTGCAGATAGAACACGTCGCCCGGGTACGCTTCACGGCCCGGCGGACGGCGCAGCAGCAGCGAGATCTGACGGTATGCCCAAGCCTGCTTGGTCAAGTCGTCGTAAATGATCAGCGCGTCCTGACCGCGGTCGCGGAAGTATTCGCCCATCGTGCAGCCCGCGTACGGTGCGAGGTACTGCATCGCGGCGGAATCCGATGCCGAAGCGGCGACGACGATCGTGTATTCGAGCGCGCCCGTTTCTTCGAGCTTGCGCACCACGTTCATGATCGACGAAGCCTTCTGGCCGATCGCGACGTAGATACAGATCAGGTCCTTGCCCTTCTGGTTGATGATCGTGTCGAGCGCCACCGCGGTCTTGCCGCACTGACGGTCGCCGATGATCAGCTCGCGCTGGCCGCGGCCGATCGGCACCATCGAGTCGATCGACTTCAGACCCGTTTGCACCGGCTGCGACACCGACTTACGCCAGATCACGCCCGGGGCGATCTTTTCGATCGCGTCGGTCAGCTTCGCGTTGACCGGGCCCTTGCCGTCGATCGGATTGCCGAGCGCGTCGACCACGCGGCCGACGAGTTCCGGACCGACCGGGACTTCGAGAATGCGGCCCGTCGTCTTGACGATGTCGCCTTCCGAAATGTGTTCGTATTCGCCGAGAATCACCGCGCCGACCGAGTCGCGCTCGAGGTTCAGCGCGAGGCCGAACGTGTTGCCCGGGAACTCGAGCATTTCGCCCTGCATCACGTCCGACAGGCCGTGGATGCGCACGATACCGTCGGTCACGGAGATCACGGTGCCCTGGTTGCGAACGTCTGCGCTCGCTTCAAGGCCCTGGATCCGGCTCTTGATCAGCTCGCTGATCTCAGAGGGATTGAGTTGCATTATTCGCTCCTGATAGTCAATTCTGTTGCGTGCCGGCGTGGCGCTCAGGCGGTCAAGGCAGCCTGCATCGATGCGAGGCGCGCGCGAACCGAGGTGTCGAGCACTTCGTCGCCGACCGTCACGCGCACGCCGCCGATCAGCGACGAATCGACTGCGACCGTCGGTTTCAGCTTGCGCTTGAACTTGCGCTCGAGGCTCGCGACGAGGCTGTCGAGATCCGCGCCGTCCAGCGGGAACGCGCTCACGATCTCGGCGTCGGCTGCACCTTCGCGCTCGTTCTTGAGCGCCTCGAACTGTTCGGCGATTTCCGGCAGCAGCGCGATGCGATGATTGTCGACCAGCATCTGCACGAAGTTCTTCGCTTCGGCGCCGGACGCGAGCGGCGACTTCACCGCGGCAAGCAGCAGCTCGGCCACTTGCGCACGCGTCACCTTCGGGCTCGACGCGACCGACAGCACTTCCGGCAGACGCGCAACCTGGGCCAGCTCTTGCACGAGCGTGGACCAGGCGGCGATGTCACCGCCCTCGGCCACGCGGAACAGCGCTTCTGCGTAAGGGCGGGCGATGGTTGCAAGTTCGGCCATGATCAGAGCTCGGCTTTCAGTTGATTCAGCAGTTGGGCGTGGGCCGTTTGATCGACTTCGCGCTTCAGGATCTGCTCGGCGCCCTTCACGGCCAGCGCAGCGACTTCGCCGCGCAGCGCTTCGCGCGCCTTCACGATTTGCTGTTCTGCTTCCGCCTTCGCCTGGGCGACGATACGGGCAGCTTCAGCCTGGGCGTTGGCCTTGATTTCCTCGGCGACCGCCTGCGCGCGCTTTTCGGCGTCGGCGATGCGCTGCTGGCCGTCGTTGCGGGCCTGCGCGAGTTCCTGGTCCACGCGCTTGTGCGCTGCTTCGAGTTCCGCCTTGCCCTTCTCCGCGGCCGCGAGGCCGTCGGCGATCTTCTTCGAACGTTCGTCGAGGGCGTTGATCAACGGCGGCCACACGAACTTCATCGTGAACCACGCGAGGACCAGGAACACGACCATTTGCGCAAACAGAGTTGCGTTGAGATTCACGGTGTTTCCTTATCTGCTATTCCGGAAAAATGAAACGGTAAGGCGCTCATCGAGTTGCATTCGATCAGCGCCCAAGTCTCCGTTCCGCCCTGCGGCGGCGTTACGCCGCGCGCATATTTCCGAGGAACCTTAGCCTGCGAGCTTCGACAGGAGCGGGTTCGCGAACGCGAACAGCATTGCGACACCAACGCCGATCAGGAATGCCGCGTCGATCAGGCCAGCCAGCAGGAACATCTTCGTTTGCAGCGGGTTGATGAGTTCCGGCTGACGTGCGCACGCTTCGATGTACTTGCCGCCCATCAGCGCGATACCGATACAGGCGCCGATTGCACCCAGGCCGATGATGATGCCGATACCGATGGCGGTCAGACCCTGGATGTTGGCGATGAAAGCTTGCATGATCACTCCTTTGTGAAAAGACTTGGAACTGAGATTTAAAAAAATAAAACGAAGACTCTTGTTTGCACGCCGCGCTTAGTGCTTGTCGTGCGCCTGGCCGAGATACACCAGCGTCAGCATCATGAAGATGAATGCCTGCAACAGAACAATCAGGATGTGGAAGATTGCCCAGACGCTGCCCGCGATCACGTGACCAACGAAGCCGAGGAACGTTGCATCGCCGCCGAAGTTCCACATGCTGCCGAGCAGGGCGATCAACAGGAACAACAGCTCACCCGCGTACATGTTGCCGAACAGCCGCATGCCGAGCGAGACGGTCTTCGCGACGTATTCGACGATGTTGAGCGCGAGGTTCGGGATCCACAGCAGCGGGTGGCCGCCGAACGGCGCCGACAGCAGCTCATGCGCAAAACCGCCCGCGCCCTTGATCTTGATGCTGTAGTAGATCATCAGCACGAACACGCCGAGCGCGATGCCGAGCGTGCCGTTCAGGTCGGCGGTCGGGACGATGCGATGGTGGGAAATCACGTTCGACAGGCCGAGCAGGCCAATGATGCGGCCCGGCAGGTCGACCGGGAGGAAGTCGAGCGAGTTCATCAACGCGACCCACACGAACACCGTGAGAGCGAGCGGCGCGATGAACGTGCGATTGCCGTGGACGATGGCCTTCGATTGATCTTCGACCATCTCGACGAGCATCTCGATCGCGCACTGGAAACGGCCCGGCACGCCGGACGTCGCGTTGCGCGCGGCGAGGCGCAGCAGGACGATCGTCACGAGGCCGCACACGATCGACCAGAACAGCGTGTCGAGATTCCAGACGTGGATGTCGAAAATCGACGTCTGATGCGAGGTGGAGAAATTCTGCAAGTGGTGCGCAATGTACTCGGACGGATCCGGACCACGCGTGCCTTCGCTAGCTGCCATATCGTTAATGCCACCCAAATTGTCGAAAATCGTTTTGCCCGTTCCGCAACACGCTATTGCGGGAACGAGCCGGTGCGGCTCGCTGTCGAAACCGCACGCTGGTTGTTCGTTACCGCCAGGCCAACGCGATCCAGTACGTCTTCAGCACGACGAGGTAGGTGACGAGGAGTGCCGGCCAATGAACGCCGGCATAGCCGTACGCCACTGCGGCGAACATCCCGATCGTCACGCCGAGTTTCAGTGCTTCGCCTGCCACCCAGCTCATCACGGTGGCCGAGCCACCTGCCTTCAGTCGTGCCACGAACAACGCGCTTGGCACCCAGCCGATCGCCCCGCCCAGAAACGCGGATTGCGCAGCGGCACCCGGCGACTTCGACAACAGCCACCACGCCAGCGTTGCAACCAGGGACAGTGCCACCTGCGCGATCACGACCTTGTACGGCGTCACGCGCGACGGCTTGCTCACGTTCGGGCCGAACAGCTTCTCGGCTTCTGCCCGTGTAAGCGGAACGATGTTGTTATCTTGCTGCTCGGCATCCCAGTCGTCGCCGTCGAACTCGCGCCGCTCGCCGGCCGCTGAAGCGGTGCGTTGCGCGCGGTGATCATCGTGCCTGTCGTTCGGCGCCTGACCCGCCATCGCAATCTTCCGCAAAGTCCTTGAACCCGGCCCCAAACTTTCCGAAAGCTTTCAGGGGTGCCTAGCTAACAAATCCGGGCGATTGTAAGCGATAGTTGCAAGTGATTCAAGGCTTTAGACGCGACAAAAACCTGTGCAAAACGACGCGTCGTCATGTGTAAAACCGGTCGGTCGCGGACGTACGATGACAGTTGTAAGGTCGCTTCGTTGCAGCGGAATTCGATGCCGCAGAAATGCGGTGACAAGCACGCGACGAGCCGTGTTTCGATCGGCGTGCGCGCCGATCGCGCAGTCGCTGCGGCGACGGGAAGTCGGCGTGATCGTGGAGATGGATTCATCGCGGGCGGCGTCCCGGACAAGAAGCGCGCAGCTCTGCGCTGCAGTTCGATCGATCGCGATCGAACGATGATTCACGACACCGCGATCGCCGGTGACAGCGACGATGCGGACGAACGGCCGCGCGCCGTCACAGACGTTCGACTGTGAATCGGCGCGGTTATCAACAGCGCGCGGATGCCGCCAATGCCGTGTGCCGCACCGTCGATCCAGACACGATGTGCGTGAATCGTCGACATGCAGCCGTTCAGCGGTTCAGCCGTGAAGAACGAGCAGCCATGCACCGAGCCCCGCGCTTGCGAGTGCGAACGGAATCGACACGAGATGAAACGGCAGCCACATGCGCGGCTCCTTCGCGAGGCGTACCGCGATCAGGTTGGCGAGCGAACCGATCGCAAAGCCGAAGCCGCCGACCGACACGCCGAACGCCAGTGCACGCCAGTCGCGCGTGAATTCCGACAGCAGGATCGCGGCCGGCACGTTGCTGATCCCCTGCGACAGCACCGCCCCCGCGGCGAACACCCGCAGCGGCGAGTCGAGATGCGCACGCGCGATCGCGTCGTGTACGGCCGGCAGTGCGGCCGCGCTGCGCAGCACGACGAACATCAGCACGAAGATCAGCAGCAGCAGCCAGTCGATCTTCAGAACCGCGTCGCGCTTGACGGCGAGCAGTACGATCGCGACCGCGAGCAATCCCGGCAACGGATGGTGCGCGTCGGCGAGCAGCACGAACGCGGCAAACAGCACGGTAGCGATCGCCGCGTGCGTGCGCTGCACGGGAAACTCGGCGACATCGCCGGACAGATCGAGCGGCTTCGCGCGAAACGCACATGCGGTCAGCGCGAGCAGCAGCGCCATCAGCGCCAGCGCTAGCGGCCCGAGCGCGATCACGAATCCGCCGAACGACACGCCGCTCAATTGCCACAGAAAAAGATTCTGCGGATTGCCGAGCGGCGTCGCGACCGACCCGGCATTGACGGACAGCGCAACGACGATCACGAGCCGCCGAAACGGCAGCGGCGTCAACGCACGCAGCGATACCATCAGCGGCACGACGACGAACAGCGCGACGTCGTTGGTGAGCCACATCGCGAGCGCTGCGGCGAACCCGACGAGCAGCATCGCGAGACCGCGTTCGGAGCGCACGTGATGCACGATACGGTGCGCGAGCCACATCAGGCAGCCGGACAGCTCGAGCGCCTTGGTCAGCATCAGCAGACCGGCGAGCGTCGCAACGGTCTGCCAGTCGACGAGGCCGGCCAGTGCAGCAACTGGTTGCGGGCGCAACCATTGCAGCACGATCAGCGCGAATGCCAGCACCGATAGCACGGGCTCCTGAGCAAGCCAGCCGAACAACCGGCGTGGCGTCGACGCGCCGGTATTCTCCATCGGCTCTCCCCGTTATTCTTCGGCGGCGACGTTGCCGCGCAGCCGCGCGAGAATGCCCTCGAGCGCATCGAGGTTGCCGAAATCGATCATCACCTGCCCTCGCCCGCGGCGGCCGAGCTTGATCTTCACCGTCGACGCGAGCAGATCGGACAACTCCTCTTCGAGACGGCGCGTGTCGCGGCCGCCGTCGTCCTTTGCGCGCGCCTTCACCGCAGGGGCTGCCTTCGTCGTTTGCGCGACGAGCTTCTCGGTCTCGCGCACCGACATCCGCTTGTTGACCACTTGGTGCGCAAGCGTGATCTGCGTCGCGGCGTCGACCGCGAGCAGCGCACGCGCGTGGCCCATGTCGAGATCGCCGGCCAGTAGCATCGTCTGCACCGGCGCCGCGAGATTCAGCAGGCGCAGCAGGTTCGACACGGCGCTGCGCGAACGGCCGACCGACTCGGCCGCCTGCTCGTGCGTGAAACCGAACTCGTCGAGCAGGCGCTGAATGCCTTGCGCCTCTTCGAGCGGGTTCAGGTCTTCGCGCTGAATGTTCTCGATCAGCGCCATCGCCGCAGCGGCTTGGTCGGACACGTCCTTCACCAGCACCGGCACCTCTTCGAGGCCGGCCAGTCGCGCCGCGCGGAAGCGCCGTTCGCCGGCGATGATTTCGTATTTGTCTGATGAAATGGGCCGCACCAGGATTGGCTGCATCACACCCTGCGCGCGAATGCTGGCCGCCAGTTCCTGCAGATTGCCCTCGTCCATCCGCGTGCGCGGCTGGTACTTGCCGGCCTGCAACTTGCCGAGCGCAAGCGTGCTCGGCGCGCCTTCGATCTTCACCGCTTCGGTGATATCGGCGCTGCCGCCGAGCAGCGCTTCGAGGCCACGTCCCAAACCCTTCTTCTTTGGTACGGCGTTCATCTCTTTCTTCCTCGTTTCGCTCATATCGGAATCAGGACGCTTCGAACGCACGCACGCGCTCGATCATCTCGGCACCGAACTGGAGATACGCTTGCGCACCGCGAGAACTGCTGTCGAACACGACGCCCGGCAATCCGTAGCTCGGCGCTTCAGCCAGACGCACGTTGCGCGGAATCACCACGTCGAACACCTTGTCGCCGAAGTGCGCTTTCAATTGATCGGAAACCTGCTGTTGCAACGTGATGCGAGGATCGAACATCACGCGCAGCAAGCCGATGATCTTCAGGTCGCGATTCATGTTCGCGTGAACCTGCTTGATCGTATTGACGAGATCCGACAGCCCTTCCAGTGCAAAGTACTCGCACTGCATCGGAATCACGACGCCGTGCGCGGCACACAGTCCGTTCAGCGTCAGCAACGACAGCGTCGGCGGGCAGTCGATCAGCACGAAGTCATAGTCGTCGGCAACGCGTTCGAGCGCAGCCTTCAGCCGGCGCTCGCGGTTGTCGATGCCGATCAGCTCGATCTCGGCGCCCGACAGCTCGCGGTTCGCAGGCAGCACGTCGTACGTGACGGCTTCCGGCCGTACGCGCGCGTCGGCCACCGACACGCCGTCGACCAGCACTTCGTACACGGTCGCATCGCACGCGGCCTTGTCGATCCCGCTGCCCATCGTCGCGTTGCCCTGCGGGTCCAGATCGATCAACAGTACTCGTTGCTCCTGCGCTGCAAGGCTTGCGGCGAGATTGACCGATGTCGTCGTCTTGCCGACGCCCCCCTTCTGGTTTGCAACGCAGAAGATCTTTGCCATCGTTGATGTGTTCCTCTTACTTCAAACAATCGGCGCGCCGCAGCGCGCCGTCAAATCGCTTCGTCGACGCAGACTTCGATCAGATGCCGCTCGGCGTCGAGCATCGGCACCGCGAGCCGCATCGTCTGGTTGACGCGGCTGCGTTCAGGCAGTCGCGCAATCTCGTCGTCCGGATATACACCCTTCATCGCCCAGATCGATCCGCCGCGCGCGACGAGATGTCGAGCAAGTTTAACGAAGTCGGACAGATCAGCGAAGGCGCGCGATACGATCACGTCGAATTTTTCCGGAACGTCGACACCCGGCTGCAGCGATTCGACCCGCCCCGTAACGACCGACAGGTTCGCGAGCTTCAGCTCCGCGCGCATCTGCGTCTGGAACGCCGACTTCTTCTGCACGATATCGTTGAGCGTAACGTGCCAGTCCGGCCGGACGATCGCCAGTACGATTCCAGGCAAACCGCCGCCCGATCCGACATCGAGCACACGAGCCGACTCGCGCGCACGCAGATGCGGGACGATCGACAGTGAATCGAGAATGTGCTGAATCATCATCTGCTGCGGATCGCGGATCGCGGTCAGGTTGTAGACCGCATTCCACTTGCCGAGCAGCGCGACATAGTCGAGCAGCTGGTTGCGTTGCGTGTCCGTCAGCGCGACATCGAGTGCGGCCGCGCCGTCGACGAGCATTCGTTCAAGTACGTCCCGATTAACCGCCGGCGCGCGACGCGCGGTCATCGTTGCGCCGGGACAGTGCCGTCCCCCTGCTCAGCCGCTTCGGCCGCCGCGCCGTTCCGACGCCCAAGCCCGCGGCGCTTCAAATGCACCATCAGCAGCGAAATCGCGGCCGGCGTGACGCCCGAGATCCGCGATGCCTGCCCGATCGTTTCCGGCCGGAATTCATTGAGTTTCTGGCTCACTTCGAACGACAGCCCGCGAACGTCACGGTAATCGATACCGTCCGGCAGTCGCGTGTTCTCGTTCGCGTCGTTGCGCTCGATCTCGTTTGCCTGCCGCTCGATATAGCCCTGATATTTGATGCCGATCTCGACCTGCTCCTTGATTTGCGCAAGCAGTACCGGATCGTCGGCCAACGGCTCAGCCGGCCCGCATTCGCCGCCCTTCAGCCCGCAGACGCCGTCATAGCTGACACCAGGGCGACGCAGCAATTCGGCGAGACTGTATTCGTGGTCGATCGCCTTGCCGAGCAGTGCGGTCGCTTCTTCCGCCGGCAGCGTCTTCGGCGTTACCCACGTCGACTTCAGACGTTCTGTTTCACGTGAAACAGCATCGCGCTTCCGGCAGAACGCATCCCAACGCACGTCGTCGACCAGCCCGAGTTCGCGGCCGATTTCCGTTAACCGCATGTCGGCATTGTCTTCGCGCAGGCTGAGCCGGTATTCGGCCCGGCTCGTAAACATCCGGTATGGCTCGGCGACGCCGCGTGTGACGAGGTCGTCGACCAGCACGCCGAGATACGCCTGATCGCGACGCGGACACCACGCGTCTTTCTCCTGCACATAACGGCCCGCGTTGAGGCCGGCAAGCAGCCCTTGCGCGGCCGCCTCTTCGTAGCCGGTCGTCCCGTTGATCTGCCCCGCAAAAAACAGCCCGTTGATCGCCTTCGTTTCCAGCGACGCCTTCAACGCACGCGGATCGAAGTAGTCGTACTCGATCGCGTAACCGGGCCGCAGGATGTGCGCGTTTTCGAGGCCGCGCATCGAATGCACGAGTTCGAGCTGCACGTCGAACGGCAGGCTCGTCGAGATGCCGTTCGGGTAGAACTCGTTCGTGGTCAGCCCTTCCGGCTCGAGGAAGATCTGGTGCGACTCCTTCGACGCGAAGCGATGAATCTTGTCCTCGATCGACGGGCAGTAACGCGGCCCCACGCCTTCGATCACGCCTGTATACATAGGCGAACGATCGAGGCCGCCGCGAATGATGTCGTGCGTACGCTCGTTCGTATGCGTGACCCAGCATGGCAGCTGCTGAGGGTGCTGCTCGACGCGGCCCAGGAACGAGAAGACGGGGATCGGATCGAGGTCGCCCGGCTGCTCGTCCAGTTTCGAGAAATCGATCGTGCGGCCGTCGATTCGCGGCGGCGTGCCGGTCTTCAGCCGGCCTTGCGGCAGCTTCAGTTCTTTCAGGCGCGCAGACAGCGACACGGCGGCCGGATCGCCCGCGCGGCCGCCCGTATAGTTGTTCAGGCCGACGTGAATCTTGCCGTCAAGGAACGTGCCGGCCGTCAGCACGACGGCGCGTGCGCGGAAGCGGATGCCGATCTGGGTGACGGCGCCCACCACGCGGTCGCCTTCGACCATCAAATCATCGACGGCCTGCTGAAACAGCCACAAGTTCGGCTGATTCTCGAGCCGGCGGCGAATCGCTGCCTTGTACAGGACGCGATCGGCCTGTGCACGCGTTGCGCGCACGGCCGGCCCCTTCGATGAGTTGAGAATCCGGAACTGGATGCCGCTTTCGTCGGTGGCAGCGGCCATCGCGCCGCCGAGCGCGTCGACTTCCTTGACCAGATGGCCTTTACCGATGCCGCCGATCGACGGGTTGCAGCTCATCTGACCGAGCGTTTCGATGTTGTGGGTCAGCAGCAGCGTCTTCGCGCCCATTCGGGCGGACGCCAACGCGGCTTCCGTGCCGGCGTGACCACCGCCGACGACGATGACGTCAAATTCTGTGGGATAAAGCATGGCGGGATTCCGCGCGCAGGACAGCGCGCGAACCTATCAGAGAAATGTATGGGGCGAATTATAGCGGGTTCGCTTTTCGCCCGAATGCCGTCCGAATGGTAGGGTCCGCTCATTTCACGGATTTCGTCGCTCGCCACGTCCATCAGCGCACGCACCGCCACGCTGCGGGATGCAAGCAGCGCAACAAAAACGGCGTGTTTCACGTGAAACACGCCGTCCGTTTGCCACCGCGCGCCAGCTTTACGCCGTCTTCTTCGCCAATCCGAGGTAGGTCTCGATCACTTGCGGATTCTGCGCCAGGTCGGCGGCCGGCCCTTCCAGCGCAAATTCGCCGGTTTCCAGCACATAGCCGTAGTCGGAAATCTGCAACGCGGCGCGCGCATTCTGCTCGATCAGCAGCGTGGCAACGCCTGTGCTGCGCAACGCGCTGATGATATGAAAGATCTCCTTCACGATCAGCGGCGCCAAGCCGAGGCTTGGCTCATCGAGCATCAGCAAGTCCGGCTTGCCCATCAACGCACGGCCGACAGCCAGCATCTGCCGCTCGCCGCCCGACAACGTGCCGGCGGCCTGCCTGCGCCGTTCCTTGAGCCGCGGAAACAGTGCAAACACGGGATCGAGCTGATCGAGGAAGTTCGCTTCGCCGGCCTGCTTGCGCCGATAAGCGCCGAGCACGAGGTTATCCTCCACCGTCATCGTGCCGAACAATTCGCGCTTTTCGGGCACCAGGCACATCCCGCGTGCGACGCGCTGCTCGATCGGCAGCAGGCTCACATCCGTGCCGCGGTACACGACCGCGCCCGTTGCATGCCCGTTGACGGGCAACGCGCCCATGATCGCGTTCAGCAGCGTCGATTTGCCGGCGCCGTTCGGGCCGATCACGCTGACGATCTGCCCCGCTCCAACCTTGATCGCCGCACCGTGCAGCGCCTCCACCTTCCCGTACCGGACCGCGAGGTCGCGTACGTGGAGAATCGGCATCGTCGTATCCGTCATCACTCCACCCCGCCCAGATATGCTTCGAGCACCGCCGGATCCTGCTGCACGTCCTGCGGCAACCCTTCCGCGATCCGCGTGCCGAACTCCATCACGACCAGCCGGTCGGTGAGGTTCATCACGAAATCCATATCGTGCTCGACGAGCAGCACGCTCATCCCTTCCGCCTTCAGGCGTCGCAGCAGCTCCGCGAGCTGCTGTTTCTCCTGGTAGCGCAGGCCGGCCGCCGGCTCGTCGAGCAGCAGCAGCGTCGGATCGCAGCACAGCGCGCGTGCGATTTCGAGGATGCGCTGCTGACCGAGCGCGAGACTGCCCGCGTCGTCGTACATATGCTTTTCCAGCCCGACGCGCCGGATCTGCCGCGCGGCTTCCGCGAGCAATTGCGCTTCCTCGTGCGCGTTGAGCCGCGCGATGCTGCGCCACACGCCCGTATGGCCGCGCAGATGCGCGCCGATCGCAACGTTCTCGAGCACCGTCATCGTCGGCAGCAGCTTTACGTGCTGGAACGTGCGGCCGATCCCGCGTCGGACGATCTGGCGCGACGTAAGCCCGTCGATGCGCTCGCCGCGGAACGTAATCGTGCCGGCGGTCGGCTGCAGCACGCCCGTCACCAGGTTGAAGGTCGTCGACTTGCCGGCGCCGTTCGGTCCGATCAGCCCGATGATCTGCCCCGCCTTCACGTCGAAGCTCACGTCGTTGACGGCCACGAGGCCACCGAACTGCTTGCGCGCGTTGTCGACGACGAGCAGCGGCTCACCGGCCGTCGGCTTCGCGCGCTGCGGCAGCGGGTCCGCCTGCTCCGGCACGTGCGCGCGCGGCCCGCGCGGAAACAGCTTCGCGACGAACGGCCATACGCCCTGCCTCGCGTACTGGAGCAGCAGCACCATCAACACGCCGAACACGATGATCTCGAAGTTGCCTTCCGAGCCGAGCAGCTTCGGCAGCAGCGTCTGCAGATAGTCCTGCAGCACGGTGAGGATCGCCGCACCGAGCACCGCGCCCCACACGTGCGACACGCCGCCGACCACGGCCATGAACAGAAACTCGATACCGTGGTTCAGTCCGAACGGGGTCGGGTTCACCGCGCGCTGCAGGTGCGCGTACAGGAATCCCGATACCGCGGCGAGCACGGCAGCGTAGACGAAGATCACGACACGCATCCACGCGGTGTTCACGCCCATCGCTTCGGCCATCACGCCACCGCCGCGCAACGCGCGGATCGCACGGCCGGGGCGGCTGTTCAGCAGGTTCTGCACCGATACGATCGCCGCGAGCACGACGGCCCAGATCAGGAAATACAGGCTGCGCCCGCTGTCGAGTTCGACGCCGAACAGGTTCAGCGCCGGAATGCCGTTGATCCCGTCGTACTTGCCGAGCAGCTCGAGGTTGCCGAACAGGTAGAACAGCGCGAGCCCCCAAGCGATCGTGCCGAGCGGCAGGAAATGCCCGGACAGCCGCATCGTCACCATCCCGAGCACGAGCGCGACGAGCGCCGTCAACGCGACGCCGACGAGCAGCGCGAGCCACGGCGATACGCCATAGTGCGTCGTCAGAAACGCCGTCGTATATGCGCCGACGCCGACGAACGCCGCCTGCCCGAAGCTCGTCATTCCGCCGACGCCGGTCAGCAGCACGAGCCCGATCGCGACGATCGCGTACAGACCGATGTAATTGAGCAGCGTGATCCAGTATTCGGGCACCTGCAGCACGCCGGGCAGTACCGGCAACGCGAACAGCACCACGAGGAACAGCCAGAACGTCTTGTTGCGCACCATCGTCTTCATCGCGTCACTCCTCGTCTTCTTCCGCGTGCGGTGTCGCGAAACTCCGCCACAGCAGCACCGGAATGATCAGCGTGAACACGATCACCTCCTTGTACGCGCTCGCCCAGAACGACGAGTACGATTCGAGCACGCCGACGAGCAGCGACCCGGCTGCCGCGAGCGGATAGCTGACGAGCCCGCCGATGATCGCGCCGACGAAGCCCTTCAGCCCGATCAGGAAACCGGAGTCGTAGTAGATCGTCGTCAGCGGACCCACGAGAATCCCGGACAGCACGCCGAGCCCCGCCGCGAACGTGAACGCGAGGCGCCCGGCTTCGGTCGTGCCGATGCCGACGAGCCGCGCACCGAGCCGGTTCACCGACGTTGCGCGCAATGCCTTGCCGGCGATCGTTCGGCCGAAATACACGTAGAGCGCGCCGATCAGCACGAGCGCGGTCACGACGACGACCATGCTTTGCGCGGACACCGTCATGCTGCCGACCGACAGCGACGCGTCGGAGAACGCGTTGGTGCGCGAGCCTTCCGCGCCGAACATCACGAGCCCGAGGCCGACCATCGCGAAATGAACCGCAACCGATACGATCAGCAGCAGCAGCGTCGTGCCTTCGGCGATCGGCTGGTACACGAGCCGATACACGAACGGCCCCATCGGCACGACGATCGCGAGCGTCAGCGCGATCTGCGCGAGCATCGGCAGCGGCTGCGCGGCGAAACTGCGCGTGATCGCGAATACCGCGAGCGGCAGCAGCACATAGCGGCTGCCGAGCGTCGCGAGCGTACGGCCGAGCTGATGCCGGCGTTCGCGATGCCGGATCAGGCCGCCGACTTCGAGCAGAAAACACGCGATGCCCATCACGAAGAGCAGCCAGCAGGTGGCGGGGAATTTCTGCGCCTGCAACGCCGCGAGCGTCAGCGCGCCGTAGGCGACGAACTCGCCCTGGGGAATGAAGATCACCCGCGTGACGGAAAACACCAGCACGAGCGCGAGCGACAGCAATGCATAAATGGCGCCGGTCGTGATGCCGTCTTGAGCGAGGATCGCCGCAATCGAGAGATCCATACGTTTCGTGTATCGAGAATGCTGCGGAGAAACGGCGACGGGAGCGAACCGCCGCGCGCACGCGTCGTGGCGTCATGCGCGGGCTCCCGGAAGAATTCTTGTGGCACGGGCGCTGCCGTCATGCGCGGCGCCGTGCCGACGGCGCGCACGGCACGATCCCGCGCCGCGCGCCCCGGTTTCACGCGATGCTCACTCGGCCTGCAGCTTCCACTTGCCGTCGACGATCTGCACCATCACGCGCGCCCGCGTGTCGAAACCGTTGTGGTCGGTCGCCGTCATGTTGATCACGCCGTGCGACACCGGCAGGTCTTTCACGTTTTCGAGCGACGCACGCAGCGCCTCGCGGAATGCCTCGGTGCCCGGCTGCCCCTTCTTCAGCGCATCGGGAATCGCACGCTGCAGCAGCATCCCCGCATCCCATGCATGTCCACCGAACGTCGACAGCGAGCCTGCGCCGTACGCCTTCTCGTACGCAGCCTTGTACGCGAGCGCCGGCTTCTTCACCGGATTCGAATCGGGAAGCTGGTCGGTGACGAGCACCGGACCGGCCGGCAGGATCTCGCCTTCGCAATCCTTGCCGCATACGCGCAGGAAGTCGTTGTTCGCGACGCCGTGCGTCTGATAGACCTTGCCCTTGTAGCCGCGCTCCTTCAGCGTCTTCGCAGGCAGCGCCGCCGGCGTGCCCGAACCGGCGATCAGTACCGCATCCGGGTTCGAGCCCATCAGCTTCAGCACCTGCCCCATCACCGACGCGTCGGTGCGGTTGTAGCGCTCGTTCGACACGATCTTGATCCCGTTCTTGGCAGCCGCCGCGCTGAACGTGTTGTACCAGCTGTCGCCGTACGCGTCGGCGAAGCCGATGAAGCCGACCGTCTTCACGCCGTGCTTCGCCATATAGCCGGCGATCGCGTCGGCCATCAACTGATCGTTCTGCGGCACCTTGAACATCCACGCGCGTTTCGCGTCCATCGGCGTGATGATCTGTGCGCTCGCGGCGAGCGAAATCGTCGGCGTCTTGCCCTGCGATATCGGGTCGAGCATCGCGAGCGAGTTCGGCGTGACGGACGAACCGATGATCGCGTCGACGTGATCTTCGTCGATCAGCTTGCGCACGTTCTGCACGGCCCGGCTCGTATCGGATGCATCGTCGAGCACGATGTACTGCACGCTCTTGCCCGCGATTTCCTTCGGCAGCAGCGCAATCGTGTTCTTTTCCGGGATCCCGAGCGATGCGGCCGGCCCCGTCGCCGACAGCGTCACCCCGATCTTCACCTGCGCCGACGCCGTCGCAGCCGCACATACGAGGCCGGCCGCAAGCAAGGCTTCCATCCATCGATTCATCTTCATTTACGTTGTCTCCAAACGCTGCTCGAAAAATCCGCGGGTCGCTCGGGCGGCTCCCGGTCCTCAAACAAGTTAATAATTTAACTATCTCGCATTGCGATGCCTACACTGGTTTTCCCGCGCCGCACCGCGCTGAATCCGCGCAAGCCGGACAGTCCGCTCGAACGAATGCCGGCATGCCGACCGATAGAGCCGTTCGACGTCACGATGCGCGCCGGCAATGTCGTCAGCATGAAGAATTCGAAAGAGAAATACGATATCGCGCGCTTGACGGTTGCGAGCGCAACCAATTGCGCCGACGCGGACCGCTACGTCGCGGCCGCGCGTGCGCGGCGATATGAAGAAGGCGGCACCGTGCGCGTCGAACGACGAACCGCCGGCACGTGCCGCCGCTGCTGCCCCGATCCATCGTCCCGCGCTTCTCATCCAACCGTACTCCGTCTTCTGCATTGTGCTTGTAGGAGAACTGCCGACCATTTTCCCGACCGCACGGTCGGTGAAAGGCGAGTGTAACGGACGCTTTTTTCGCACGCCAACCGGGTAAGCCCGAACCGCATGCGCGTCGCGATGCGACAGCAGCGAACGGTTTGCGGAGAAGCGAGAGAAACGGAGAAGACCAGGAGACGCGTGCAAAGCGCCGAGAAAAACACGAACGCCGAATCGATCAATCGCATTCGCTGCACGGCGAATATCGATTCGCGCGTACAAATGAAAAAGCGCTGTTGGATTCCGTCCAACAGCGCTTTGGGGTTCGGGCACTTTGTGCCTCGATTGTCTCCTCGTTCTCCACCTGCAAATTCGATTCGCGGTGCATCAGAACTGAGACGAAGCTTAAAGAAGCTTAAGCACTGCGGCAACTTAGCATTTACCCCTATGGTGCATTGCCGCACGAAAATGGGGCACCAGCTGCTCGTCAGGCACCGGCGCGAGCGTGCAACGGCGCGTCGCCGAGCCGCGCAGAATGGTGCTTCGCATCAACATTGCGCACGCGGCCGGCCCTTTCGTCGTCACGCCCTGAGCGGCTTGATCCGCGCGACCATCTCGCCGACGATCCCGCGCCGGAACGCGAGCACGCACGCGATGAAGATCAGGCCGGTGACGATCGTCGCCGATTCGCCGAGCGAGTGGAACCAGCCGATGCCGGTCGTCGACGCGAGCCATTCGCCGATATCGCCGAGCCGGTCTTCCAGTGCGACGATCAGCGCCGCGCCGAGCAGCGGGCCGAACAGCGTGCCCATCCCGCCGACGAGCGTCATCAGCACGACGAGGCCCGACATCGTCCAGTACGCGTCGGACAGCGTCTCGAAGCCGAGCACGACCACCTTCAGCGCGCCGGCCAGCCCCGCGAGCGCCGCGGACAGGATGAACGCGAGCAGCTTGAAGCGGTCGGTGTCGTAGCCGAGCGAGATCGCGCGTGCCTCGTTCTCCTTGATCGCGACGAGCACCTGACCGAACGGCGAATGGACGATCCGCACGATGAACGCGCACGCCGCGACGATCACCGCGAGCACGACGTAGTACAGCGCGACGTCGTTCGACAGATCGACGATGCCGAACAGCCGCCCGCGCGGCACGCCCTGCAGGCCGTCCTCGCCGTGCGTGAACGGCGCCTGCAGGTAGATGAAGTACACCATCTGCGCGAACGCGAGCGTGATCATCGCGAAGTAGATGCCCTGTCGCCTAATCGCGAAGAGTCCGACGACGAGCCCGAGCAGCGTCGCGGCGACGGTGCCCGCGAGCACGCCGAGCTCCGGCGTCGCACCGAGCGTCTGGATCGAATACCCGGTCACGTAGCCGGCGGTCGCGAGGAACATCGCGTGGCCGAACGACAGCAGCCCCGTATAGCCGATCAGCAGATTGAACGCCGCCGCGAACAACGCGAACGTGAGCACCTTCATCACGAAGACCGGATACGCACCGATGAACGGCGCGACGAGCAGTGCGGCGAGCAGCACGCCGTAGAGCACTTTTCTCTGCATCATTTTTCCTTGCCGAACAGGCCCGCCGGGCGGATCAGCAGCACGATCGCCATGATCACGAACACGACGGTGGCCGACGCTTCCGGATAGAACACGCGTGTGAAGCCCTCGATCACGCCGAGCATCAGCCCGGTGACGATCGAGCCGAGGATCGACCCCATTCCGCCGATCACGACGACCGCGAACACGGTGATGATCATCGGCTGGCCCATCAGCGGCGACACCTGGATCACCGGCGCGGCCAGCACGCCCGCGAACGCGGCGAGCGCGACGCCGAAGCCGTACGTGAGCGTGATCATCATCGGCACGTTCACGCCGAACGCCTCGACGAGCTTCGGATTCTCGGTGCCCGCGCGCAGATATGCGCCGAGCCGCGTCTTCTCGATCACGAACCACGTCGCGAGACACACCGCGAGCGACGCGACGACGACCCACGCACGGTAGTTCGGCAGGAACATGAAGCCGAGATCGGTCGCGCCGGACAGCTGCGACGGCACGTCGTACGGCTGGCCGGACGAGCCGTAGACCGACCGGAACACGCCTTCGACGACGAGCGTGAGGCCGAACGTGAGCAGCAGCCCGTAAAGGTGATCGAGCTTGTACAGCCAGCGCAGCATCGAGCGTTCGATCGCGATCCCGAACGCGCCGACGATCAGCGGCGCGAGCACGAGCATCGCCCAGTACGGCAGCCCGAAGTACGACAGCCCCATCCACGCGAGCATCGCGCCGAGCATGAACAGCGCGCCGTGCGCGAAGTTGATCACGTTGAGCAGCCCGAAGATCACCGCGAGCCCGAGGCTCAGGATCGCGTAGAACGAGCCGTTGACGAGGCCGAGCAGCAACTGGCTCAGCATCGCCGGCAACGGAATGCCAAAGATTTCCATCGACTTAGCCGTCAGAATGAGTTTCGTTGCATGCGCAACGTCTCTGCAGCGGCCCGTGCGGGCGGCGGAGCACGCACGTCGCTGCAGCAGCAGCCGCGCGGCGCGCGTCCCGCACGCGCCGCTACGACGCGCTTACTTCCACAGCGCGCAGCGCGATTCCTGCTTCGTGCCGAACGCCTGCTCGCCCGGAATCGTCGCGAGCACCTTGTAGTAGTCCCACGGCTCCTTCGATTCCGACGGCTTCTTCACCTCCATCAAGTACATGTCGTGGATCATGCTGCCGTCCTGACGGATGTAGCCCTTCGCGTAGAAGTCGTTGATCTTCATCTTCTTCAGCTCGGCCATCACCTTGTCGGAATCGGTCGTGCCGGCTGCCTGCACGGCCTTCAGATAGGTGGTCACCGACGAGTAGTCGGCCGCCTGCAGGCTCGACGGCATCTTCTTCATCTTGCCGAAGTAGCGCTGCGCCCACTGGCGCGACGCCGCGTCGCGGTTCCAGTACCAGCTGTCGGTCAGCACGAGGCCCTGCGTCGTGTCGAGGCCCAGGCTGTGCACGTCGTCGATGAACATCAGCAGCGCGGCGATCTTCATCGTCTTCGTGATGCCGAACTCCTTCGCGGCCTTGATCGAGTTGATCGTGTCGCCACCGGCGTTCGCGAGGCCGAGAATCTGCGCCTTCGATGCCTGCGCCTGCAGCAGGAACGACGAGAAATCCGACGCGGACAGCGGATGCCGGACCGCGCCGAGCACCTGCCCGCCGTTCGCCTTCACGACGTCCGACGTGTTCTTCTCGAGCGCCTTGCCGAACGCGTAGTCGGCGGTCAGGAAGAACCACGTCTTGCCGCCCTGCTTGACCACCGCCGAGCCGGTGCCTTTCGCGAGCGCCATCGTGTCGTATGCGTAGTGGACGGTGTACGGCGTGCACTGCTCGTTGGTCAGCGTGTCGGCGCCGGCGCCGATGTTGATGTAGACCTTCTTCTTCTCGGCTGCGACCTGGTTCATCGACAGCGCGGTCGCCGAATTCGTGCCGCCCACCAGCAGGTCGAGCCCGCCGCGGTCCATCCACTCGCGTGCCTTCGACGCCGCGATGTCCGCCTTGTTCTGGTGATCGGCATACACGACCTCGATCGGCTTGCCGAGCACCTTGCCGCCGAAATCGGCGACGGCCATGCGGATCGCCTCGAGGCCGCCCTGCCCGTCGATGTCCGCGTAAAGCCCCGACATGTCGGTGATGAAGCCGATCTTCACGGTATCCGCCGCGTGCGCGGCGCCGGCAGTGAATGCTGCGGTCGCAAGTGCGAGACAGGCGTGTGCGAGGGTCTTCATTTTCATTGACGTCTCCTGTTGTTCTGATGCGTTGTGGTTGTTCGTGGGCCGCCACGGCTAGCGGCAATGGAAACGGCGCGGCGTCACACGCCGAGCAGATCGTGCAGGATCGGCATCTTGCCTTCGAGTTCGGCCGCGCGGAAATGCTCGACGATGCGGCCGTGCTCCATCACGTAGAAGCGGTCCGCGAGCGGCGCGGCAAAGCGGAAGTTCTGCTCGACCATCACGATCGTGTAGCCGCGCGCCTTCAGCGCGACGATCATCCGCGCGAGCGCCTGCACGATCACCGGCGCGAGCCCTTCCGAAATTTCGTCGAGCAGCAGCAGGTTCGCGCCGGTGCGCAGGATCCGCGCGACCGCGAGCATCTGCTGCTCGCCGCCGGACAGCCGCGTGCCCTGGCTCTGCCGGCGCGTCGCGAGATTCGGAAACATCGCGTAGATCTCGTCGAGCGACATCGCGTGGTCGCGCGGCCCGATCGGCGGCGGCAGCATCAGGTTCTCCTCGCACGACAGGCTCGAGAAGATTCCGCGCTCCTCCGGGCAGTAGCCGACGCCGAAGTGCGCGATGCGATGCGTCGGCAGCCCGATCGTCTCGTTGCCGGCGACCCTGATCGACCCGCTGCGGCGTCCGGTGAGCCCCATGATCGCGCGCAGCGTCGTCGTGCGGCCCGCACCGTTGCGGCCGAGCAGCGTGACGACTTCGCCGCGGTGAACGGTCAGGTCGACGCCGTGCAATATGTGCGATTCCCCGTACCAGGCTTCGAGCCCCGTGATCTCCAGCGCGGGCGTGCCGCTTTCGACGCCGCTCAATTCGCGTTCCTCCCGTTCGCTGTGCTTCATGCGTGCGCTCCCGCGAGCGCCGCGTCGGCGCTGCCCATGTAAGCCTCGATGACGAGCGGATTCTTCGATACTTCCGCGTACGACCCTTCCGCGAGCACTTCGCCGCGCTGCAGGACGGTGATCGTGTCGGAGATGCCGGCGATCACGTTCATGTTGTGCTCGACCATCAGGATCGTGCGGCCGCTTGCGACCTTCTTGATCAGCGCGGTCACGCGATCGACGTCTTCGTGGCCCATCCCTTGCGTCGGTTCGTCGAGCAGCATCAGCTCGGGCTCCATCGCGAGCGTCGTCGCGATTTCGAGCGCGCGCTTGCGGCCGTATGCGAGTTCGACGGTCGGCACGTGCGCGAAATCGGTGAGGCCGACCTGCGTGAGCAGATCCATCGCGCGATCGTCCAGACGCTTCAACGTGCGCTCGCTGCGCCAGAAATGGAATTCCGTGCCGAGCGCGCGCTGCAGGCCGATGCGCACGTTCTGCAACGCGGTGAGATGCGGAAACACCGCCGAGATCTGAAACGACCGGATGATGCCGCGCCGCGCAACCTGCGCGGGCCGTTCGTCGGTGATGTCGACACCGTTGAAGACGATCTGGCCGGCCGTCGGTGTCAGAAACTTGGTCAGGAGGTTGAAGCAGGTGGTCTTGCCCGCGCCGTTCGGTCCGATCAACGCGTGGATCGCACCGCGGCGCACACGCAGGTTGACGCCGTTCACGGCCGTGAAGCCCCTGAATTCCTTCGTCAGTCCGCGTGTTTCCAGAATCGTGTCGCCGAGAATCATGTTCCCTTCCGTACGAAGTCAGGCGAAGCACCGGGAAGATTCGCGCAAGCGGCCGTGAACAGATCGGCGGATGAGCTGGCTGCCCCCGGGCGCCGTGTTACGCCTCGAGGGTGGTCTCCCGCGCCGACGCGTATGCACGCTGCGCCACATTGTCGCCCCGTTGGTGCAGTGCAATCATCGGGATTTGCACTTATAGGGCTGGCCGCGATATCGCCCAGCCATGCACGGTTCTTGCGCGAGATTTTCGACGTGCGTCTCGATTGCTCTGTCGATGCACGTCGAATGCGCGTGCACCGCACGGTTCGTTCCCGGACGCACAACAACGGAGCGCGCGACGGTCGAAAATCCGCGATCGCGCCGGTTCTCGGAAACCGACTCGACAAACGCCGTTGCTTGGCATGTCGAAGCAGCGGCAACGCGCGCAGACGAGCGAGCGCGGCCGCGTGCCGGCGCTCGCTCACACGGGCGCAGCCGCCACTTCGGTTCGCACGTGCGTCGTTTCGCGTGCTGCGCGGCGGTCCGCGCGAATCATGTCGCTCGCGCGCTCGGCGATCATCAGCGTCGGCGAATTGGTGTTGCCCGACGTGATCGTCGGCATCACCGACGCGTCGACGACTCGCAGCCCGTCGATGCCGCGCACGCGCAGCCGGCTGTCGACCACCGCGCGCGGGTCGTCTGCGCGGCCCATCCGGCACGTGCCGACCGGATGGAAGATCGTCGTGCCGACGATGCCCGCCGCCTCGATCAGTTCGGCTTCGGTCTGATAGCGCGGGCCGGGCAGAATCTCCTGCGGACGATAGCGCGCGAGCGCAGGCGCGGACGCGATCCGGCGCGTGACGCGCAGCGCGTTCGCGGCGACGTGGCGATCGTAGTCGGTCGACAGATAGTTCGGCGCGATCGTCGGCGCGGCGCCCGGATCGGCGCTCGCGATATGCACGCTGCCGCGCGACGTCGGCCGCAGATGGCAGACGGAAGCCGTGAACGCATTGAAGCGATGCAGCGGTTCGCCGAAACGCTCGAGCGACAGCGGCTGCACGTGATATTCGAGATCGGGGCGCGTGAGCGCCGGATCGTCCGGGTCCGATTTCGCGAACGCGCCGAGCTGCGACGGCGCCATCGACATCGGCCCGCGCTGCAGCAGCGCATATTGCGCGCCGATCATCAGCTTGCCCCACCAGCGTGCGGACAGCGTATTGAGCGTGCGCACGCCGTCGACGCGGAACGCCATCCGCAGTTGCAGATGATCCTGCAGGTTTTCGCCGACGCCCGGCAGATCGTGCACGACGTCGATGCCGAGCGCCTGCAGCCGCCGGCCGTCGCCGATGCCGGACAACTCGAGCAACTGCGGCGAATTCACGGCGCCCGACGTCAGCAGTACTTCGGCCCGCGCGCGCGCGACGTAATCGGTGCCGCCGCCGCGATATTCGACGCCCACCGCGCGCCGCCCGTCGAACACCACGCGCTGCACGTGCGCGCCGGTGATCACGGTCAGGTTCGCGCGCGTCATCGCGGGCCGCAGAAACGCCTTCGACGCATTCCACCGCACGCCGCGCTTCTGGTTGACCTCGAAATAGCCGACCCCGGAATTGTCGCCGCGGTTGAAATCGTCGGTCGCCGGAATGCCGGTCTGCTGCGCGGCCTGCGCGAACGATTCGAGAATCTGCCAGCGCAGTCGCTGCTTCTCGACGCGCCAATAACCGCCTGCGCCGTGCGCGTCGCTCGCGCCCGCGTGGTGATCCTCGCTGCGCTTGAAAATCGGCAGCACGCTGTCCCACGACCAGCCCGCATCGCCGGTTTCCTGCGCCCAGCCGTCGTAGTCCTCGCGCTGCCCGCGCATGTAGATCATCCCGTTGATCGACGAGCAGCCGCCGAGCACGCGGCCGCGCGGATACGACAGGGCGCGGCCGTTCAGCCCCGCTTCCGGCTGCGTCTTGTATAGCCAGTCGGTGCGCGGATTGCCGATGCAATACAGATAGCCGACCGGAATATGAATCCAGTGATAGTCGTCCTTGCCGCCCGCTTCGAGCAGCAGCACACGGATGTCGGGATCCTCGGTCAGGCGGTTCGCGAGCACGCAGCCCGCGGTGCCCGCACCGACGATCACATAGTCGAATTCGCCTTCGAGCGTGCGTCCAGTCGTCACGACGTGTCTCCTTCGTTGTTGTGCGTCGCGCGGCGCGATGCCCCGCGTCGTTGCGTATCGTGCGCGCCGCGGCGTCGTCGCGCGCATCGGCGGTATCGCCGGCGGCGCAGTGCGAGCAGGCACCGGTGCGCGCGAGAATCGACGAGCGTCGCCGCATCGGCGCGGAAACCCGAATCGGCACGTCGATGCCGATGCCACGGCGAGCATTGGGCATTGCAACGCGTGTGTGTTGCGGCGCGCTTCCAGCATCTCGCTCGCCGTCGGCATCCGCACGGCATCGACGCTGCGCCGATCGATACGATCGATGAAGCGTACTCCCGCCGACGAGCGCCGATCCAATGAGTTATGCTGAACTGCGTTATAAGCCGCGCTCATATCACGACGATGGACCTCACCCTGCTCCGCGCGTTCGCGACGGTGGCGCGCGAAGGCAACCTGACACGCGCCGCCGCGCAGCTGCATCTGACGCAGCCGGCCGTGAGCCTGCAGATCAAGCATCTGCAGGAGACGCTCGGCGTCGCGCTGTTTACGCGCACGTCGCGCGGCCTCGCGCTGACGCGCGACGGCCAGACGCTGCTGCCGCACGCGGAGCGCGCGCTCGCCGCGGCGGCCGACGTGCAGCGCGCCGCCGCTGCGCTGCGCCACGAGGTGCGCGGCCGGCTGCGGATCGGCACGATCCTCGATCCGGAATTCCTGCGGCTCGGCGGCTTCCTGCGCGCGCTCGTCGAAACCCATCCGCAGATCGAAACCGCGCTGCGTCACGGAATGTCGGGCTGGGTACTCGAACAGATACGCGCGCACGCGCTCGACGTCGGCTACTACATCGGCCGGCCCGGCGACGACGATCCGCGCGACGGCGCGCTGTTCCATACCGTCACGCTTACGCGTTTCCATTACCGCGTGCTCGCGCCAGCCGGCTGGAAGGAGCGCGTGCAGCGCGCACACGACTGGCGTGCGCTCGCCGCGCTGCCGTGGATCTGGACGCCGCCGGCGTCCGCACACAACCGGCTGCTGTCGCGCTGCTTCGCGCGCGCGGGCGCCGAGCCGGTGAAAGTCGCCGAAGTCGATCAGGAGCAGTCGATGCTCGATCTCGTCAAGTCGGGAATCGGCCTCACGCTCGCCCGCGACGCGATCGCGCTGGCCGAAGCGCACGCGCACGCGCTGACGATCGTCGAGCGCGTGACGGTGCCGACCGAGCTGACGTTCGTGACGCTTGCCGAGCGGCGCGACGAGCCCGCGATCGCGGCTGCGCTTCGACTGATCGAGACGCAGTGGACGATATGAGCCACGCTGATGAATGCGAGACCGCGCGCGCGACGGTCGCGCCGCGTTCATCGTTGTCCCCGTTGGCCGACCGAATCGCTACCGCATCGCGTCGTCCGTATCACGGCCGGGAATGGGCCGCGTGAGCCGCGTGAGCCGCGTGCGGCCACCGCGCGCCCCGCGTCACCTCGCCGCGCCGATGCCCGCCGTCACGCCGCCGTCCGGGTCTTTTTGCTAGATTGTGCGTTCGCACACCGCGAGACCCCTGTCGACCGAAGGAGACCCGCATGGCCCGCAACATCGAGATCAAAGCCCGCGCCCGCGAATTCGAGCGTCTGCGCGAACGCGCCGCCACGCTCGCGACCGAAGCGCCGCTCTTCTACCGCCAGCAGGATTTCTTCTACGACGTGCCGCGCGGCCGGCTGAAGCTGCGCCGCTTCGAAGACGGCACACCGGCCGAACTGATCTTCTATCAGCGCGACGACCGCGACGGTCCGAAGGCGTCGTACTACACGCGCAGCCCGGTGACGAATCCGGACGCGATGCACGCGTTGCTCGCGACCGCACTGACGACGCGCGGGATCGTCACGAAGGAGCGGCACGTGTACCTCGCGGGCCGCACGCGCATTCATCTGGACCGCGTCGACGGCCTCGGCGACTTCATCGAGCTGGAAGTGGTGCTCGGCCCGGACGACGACGAAGCGGGCGGCGAAGCGGAGGCGCACGACGTGTTCGCGAAGCTCGGCGTGTCGCAGGACGATCTCGTCGCGGTCGCGTACGTCGACCTGCTGAATGCCGATGCGCGGCGCGAACCGGCGGCGTCCGCCGCGTCGTGACGCGGCGACGCATCGCGTTCGGCACGATCGGCGCGGCCCGTTGCTGCCGTTACCGGTACGGCCGCTGCCGGTTCACGCCGCGCCCGGCGCCAGATGCGCGAGCGGCAGCGCGCCGTTGCGCTTGAACGTCGTCAGCACGATGTTCGAACGCACGCTGTCGACGCCCGGCACGCGCATCAGCTTCTTCATCACGAACTGCGACAGCGCGTTCAGGTCGGGCGCGACGATCCGCAGCAGATAGTCGGCGTCGCCGACCACCGCATGGCACTCCAGCACTTCGGGCAGCACGTCGATCTGCTGCTGGAACTGCTCGATGATCGAATCGCCGTGGTGCTTGAGCTTCAGGCTCGTAAACGCCGTCACGCCGAGCCCGAGTTTTTCGGGCCGGAGCATCACGCGATAGCCTTCGATCACGCCGGTCGCCTCGAGCCGCTGCAGCCGCCGCCCGATCTGCGACGGCGACAGCGGCACCTCGTCGCCGAGCTGCTGATGAGTCGCGCGACCGAAGCGCTGCAGCACGTCGAGCAGCGCGAGATCGAAGTGATCGAGTTCCAGCATCGTCATTCTCCGCATAAATCCTAGATTTAGTGCGCGATTATCGCATTCAATAGCGCGTAAACGCCAACTATGCGCCCAATCCGCGCGCATCCCGCTCTACACTTGCATGCAGTCCAACCGCAGAACGTCAGAGCCGATCATGTCCACCGTCGTCACCGCGAAACTGCAGGAGCAGTTCGACGCGGGCCTCGAAACCCGCGCAGATTTCACCATCGACCAGCCGCTGGAACGCTACGGCCACGTCGATCACGCGGTGTGGCGGCAGCTCTATGCGCGCCAGTCGGCGCTGCTGCGCGGGCGCGCGTGCGACGCGTTCGTCGCGGGGCTCGGCAAGATCGATCTGCCGGCGGATCGCGTACCGTCGTTTGCCGACGTGAACCGCCAGCTCGCACGCGCGACCGGCTGGGAGATCGTCGCCGTGCCGGGCCTCGTGCCCGACCGCGTATTCTTCGAGCACCTTGCGAACCGCCGCTTTCCGGTCACGTGGTGGATGCGCCGCCCCGACCAGCTCGACTATCTGCAGGAACCGGACTGCTTCCACGATCTGTTCGGCCACGTGCCGCTGCTGATTGCGCCCGTATTCGCAGACTATATGCAGGCGTACGGCCGCACCGCGCTCGCGGTCGCCGACGACGAAGCGGCGCTCGCGCGCCTTGCACGCCTTTACTGGTACACGGTGGAGTTCGGGCTGATCCGCGACCCGCACGGCACGAACGGGTTGTCGATCTACGGCGCGGGAATCGTGTCGAGCAAGGGCGAAAGCCTGTACAGCGTCGAGAGTGCGGCGCCGAACCGGCTCGGCTTCGACCTCGAGCGCGTGATGCGCACCCGCTACCGAATCGACACGTTCCAGAAGACCTACTTCGTGATCGACGATTTCGCGCAGCTGTTCGCGTTGGCCGACGTCGACGGTCGCGCGCTCGCCGCGCGGCTCGCGACGCTGCCCGAGATTCCGGCGGGCGCGGTGCTCGATACCGACCGCGTGCTGCATCGCGGCACAGGCGAAGGCTGGCCGGCCGACGACGACGCATGAAGCGCCGACGCGCGGCAGGCAACTATGGAAGAATGATCGATGCCGGCTTCCCCGCGCAGACTCCGCCGCGCGCGAACGCCGTTATCCGAGAGGTGCAACGATGATCCACAAACTGACATCCGAAGAGCGCAAGGCCCGGCTCGAGCGGCTGCCGAACTGGTCGGCCGTCGCGGGCCGCGACGCGATCCAGCGCAGCCTGCGCTTCGCCGATTTCAACGAGGCATTCGGCTTCATGACGCGCGTCGCGATCAAGGCGCAGGAAATGAACCATCATCCGGAATGGTTCAACGTCTACAACCGCGTCGACGTGACGCTGTCGACGCACGACGCGAACGGACTGACCGAACGCGACATCGAACTCGCGCTTTTCATCGACCAGGCCGCCGCGCACGCGAGCGTCGGTGCCTGACCATCCGCATGCCGCCGCGCGTCGTTTCGATGCGCGGCGCGTCAACTTTTCATTCCGCTGAACGTTTTCTAGGATGTACTGAGCGAAAGCCTTCAGCTTTCCAAGCCATCCTTAAGGCGCACGTAAGTCTCGTACGCTTTCCGTGCCTTGGGGTCCAAACCTTCCAGTTGCAGCGCGCTTTCGCGCTGTACAATCAGCAGCGCATACGGCTTGGAAAGCGCGCTGGCCTCTTCGCAGAGTTTGAGTTCGTCGCCGCTCGACGGCGAGCGGGCGCGCCAGAAATTGATCGCGGCTTCGAGGTCGTGGATCGAAATATCGGACATGATTGGACTTAATCGTTCGCTGGCCGCCATGCTTGATGTCACGCGATGCGGCGCCCCTTGTGGAAACGGCGTCGTGCTGTCCGCGTGCCTGAACCGCCAACCCATTGTACTTGAGCGAACTTCATGCGACTCCTTCTGATCGAAGACGACCGCCCCATCGCACGCGGTATCCAGAGCAGCCTCGAACAGGCTGGCTTCACCGTCGACATGGTGCACGACGGCATCTTTGCCGAACAGGCGCTTGCGCAGAACCGCCACGAACTCGTGATCCTCGACCTCGGCCTGCCGGGCATCGACGGCATGACGCTGCTCACGCGCTTTCGCCAGACGAACCGCCACACGCCGGTCATCGTGCTGACCGCACGCGACGAGTTGAACGACCGGATCCAGGGTCTCAATTCGGGCGCCGACGACTACATGCTCAAGCCGTTCGAGCCGGCCGAACTCGAAGCGCGGATCCGCGCGGTGATGCGCCGCAGCGGTCCGCACAGCGACATGCCGCGTCCGGAAGTGTCGCTCGGCGGCGTACGCCTGTCGGGCGTCGATCGCCGCATCTTCAACGACGACAAGCCGCTCGAACTGTCGCCGCGCGAGTTCGCGGTGCTCGAAATGCTGCTGCTGCGTCACGGCCGCGTGGTCAGCAAGGCGCAATTGCAGGATCACCTCACGCATTTCGGCGGCGATCTCGGCGACACCGCGATCGAAGTCTACGTGCACCGCGTGCGCAAGAAGCTCGAGCAGTGCCGCGTCGAAATCGTCACGGTGCGCGGCTTCGGCTACCTGCTGCAGGAAATCCGTCAGACCGCGAGCGTCTGAGCGGCGTTGCGCGTCGGCACGCACCGCCGCTCGAGCGCTGCGCGCGCTGACGCACGACACCCGACCGCGCCGCTCCCCGTGAGCGGCGCTTATTCATTTGTCCGTCGAAATGTCTTCTGATCCGGCAGTCACCAGCCTGCGCCGCTCGCTGCTGCGGCGCCTCGCCGCGCCGCTGTCGATGCTCGCGCTGATGAGCGGACTGATCGCGTACTGGCTCGCGTGGCAATACACGCAGCACGTGATCGACCGCTCGCTCGCCGATCTCGCGACCGCGATCTCGAAGCAGATCCAGATTGCGGGCCCCGATGCGCCGTTCACGGTGCCGCCGCTCGCGCAGGCGATGTTCTCCGATCCGGCCGAAGCGCTGATCTACCGGATCAGCGACGGCGAGCAGGAGCTCGCCGGCGATCCGAAGCTGCCGCTGCGCGGGATCAACGTGCGCCGCATGCATCATGCCTACGTGTTCGAAGCGGAATACGACAATCGCGCGGTGCGCGTTGCGCAGGTGCGCGTCGAGGACGTCGAAGGCGGCAAGCCGATGGTCGTCGAAGTCGCGCAGCCGGTGCGGCACCGCTACCGGATCGCAGCCGAATTCCTCGTCGCGATCATGATGCCGCTGCTGCTGCTGCTGCTCGCGGGCTGGGGAATCGTGTGGCGCGTCGTGAACCAGCAGCTCGATCCGCTCACGCATCTCGCCGATTCGTTGAACCGGCAGACGCATACGTCGCTGGAGCCCGTTGACGAAACCGACGTGCCGCTCGAGATCCGGCCGCTGACGAGCGCGATGAACGCGCTGCTCGGCCGGCTGAAGACCGCGCTCGACGCGCAGCGCAAGTTCATCGCCGATGCCGCGCATCAGCTGCGCACGCCGCTGACCGCCGTGAAGCTGCACGCGGAGCAGGCCGCGGTCGCGCGCGATCCGCAGCAGACGTTCGCGGCCGTACGCGAATTGCGCGCGGCCGCCGATCGCGCGGTCCGGCTGTCGAACCAGCTGCTGTCGCTCGCGCGCGCGGAGCCCGGCGAACAAGCCGCGCGTTTCGTCGACGTCGATCTCGCGGCGATGGCGTTCGAGACGGGCGCCGAATGGGTGCCGCGCGCGCTCGCGTCGCACGTCGATCTCGGCTTCCAGCGCAGCGACGAACCGGGCGACGACGAAACGTTGAACGTGCGCGGCAATCCGGTGCTGCTGCGCGAGGTGATCGCGAACCTGCTCGACAACGCGCTGAAATACGTGCCGCTCGCGCGGCCGCACGGCGCGCGGATCACGGTCAACGTCGCGCGCAGCACGCTCGACGACGGGCAGCCGGCCGCGGAGATCGTCGTCGAAGACAACGGCCCCGGCGTGCCCGCGACTCAGCAGGCGGACCTGTTCAAGCGCTTCTTCCGCGGCGACGCGCAAAGCGGTGCCGGCGTCGAGACGGGTGCGGGGCTCGGCCTTGCGATCGTGCACGACATCATCGTGATGCACGGCGGCACCGTGTCGTACGAAGATGCGCCGGAAGGCGGTTCGAGATTCGTGGTGCGCGTGCCGCTCGCGGCGCGCACCGGCAAGCCGGCCAGCGAAACGCCGGCGGCCGCGCCGACGCTCTGAGCGCAGCGCGGTGCGCGCGCCGTATGGCGGGCAAAAGGCACGAGGGCGGCGACGCATGCGATGCGTCAACCGGCGGATGCAGCGGCCGTGCGTCGCACGCCGCCGCGCGCGTCACTTCTTCTTTTTCTTGTCCTTCGAGCCGGACTCGGACTTGCCGTCCTTCTTGTCCTTCTTCTTTTTCTTCTTGTCTTCGTCCGGTGTCGCGAGCAACGTGCCGCGGCACGTATCCGCGCCGCAATGGCATGCGTATTCGCGCTTGAGCTTCTTGGTCAGCTTCGCGTCGATCACGAGGCCGTAATCGTAGAACAGCTCTTCTTCGGGCTCGATGTCGCGCAGCGCGTGGATATACACGCGGCCGTCGATTTCCTCGGCCTCGCAGTTCGGCGCACACGAATGGTTGATCCAGCGCGCGCTGTTGCCGTTGATCTTGCCGTCGATCACGCCGCCCTCTTCCAGCGCGAAGTAGAACGTGTGATTCGGCTCGTTCGGATCGTGCGGATGGCGGCGCAGCGCTTCCTTCCACGAAATTCGCTCGCCCTTGTATTCCACTACGCGTTCGCCGGCCTTGATCGGCGCCACGGCGAACACGCCCTTGCCGTGTACACCCGAGCGGCGCACCGCGATCCTGCGTGAACTCATCGAACGAATCCTTGTGAAGACGACTTGAACGGAATCCGGCCGCGACGACGGCCCTGCGCCGCACGTGGCGACCCATGTCGGGCAGCCCGGAAACGAAAACGCGGCACCGGTCGGTGCCGCGTCCACGCATACGGCGAATCACCCGCATCCTACACGTTCGGGATTGCTTCGTTCAACATCGCGCGCAATATTGCGCGGTCGATGCTCAGCGCTGGCCGAACGCGATGTCGCCGAACAGCGTCTTGTGCTCGCGCGGCTGCGAACGCCAGTACTGCGGCGGCGCCGTCACCTGCGCGCCGAGCTCGGCGGCCGCATGCCACGGCCAGCGCGGGTCGTACAGCATCGCGCGCGCCATCGCGACGAAATCGGCGTCGCCGTCTTCGACGAGCCGGTTCGCATGCGCGGGCTCGTTGATGAGGCCCACCGCGATCGTCGGCATGCCGACCGCGCGCTTCACGGCCTGCGCGAACGGCACCTGATAGCCGGGCGACAGTGGAATCTTCTGCAGCGGCGACACGCCGCCCGACGACACGTCGATCCAGTCGCAGCCGCGGCGCTTCAGTTCGTGCGCGAATGCGATCGTGTCGTCGAGTTCCCAGCCGCCTTCGACCCAGTCGGTCGCCGACACGCGCACGCCGACCGGCCGCTCGTCGGGAAACGCCGCGCGCACGATGTCGAAGATCTCGAGCGGAAAGCGCATCCGGTTCTCGCGCGAACCGCCGTATTCGTCGGTGCGCCGGTTCGCGAGCGGCGACAGGAACTGATGCAGCAGATAGCCGTGCGCCGCATGTACTTCGATCGCGTCGATGCCGAGCCGCGCCGCGCGCTTCGCTGCTGCCGAGAACGCTTCGCGGATCCGGTTCAGGCCTGCGGCATCGAGCGCGAGCGGCGGCGTCTCGCCGTCCCGGTGCGGCACGGCGGACGGCGCGTGCGGCAGCCAGCCGCCGTCCGCGACGGACACCAGCTGACCGCCCTTCCACGGCACGTCGCTCGACGCCTTGCGTCCCGCATGCGACAGCTGCATCGCGACGCGTATCGGCGAGTGCTTGCGGATCGCGGCGAGCACGGGTTTCAGCGCGGCTTCGGTCGCGTCGTCCCACAGGCCGAGATCCTGGTGCGTGATGCGCCCGTCCGGCTCGACGGCCGTCGCTTCGATGCAGAGCAGCCCCGCGCCGGACAGCGCGAGATGGCCGAGATGAATCATGTGCCAGTCGGTCGCCTCCCCGCGCTCGGCCGAGTACTGGCACATCGGGGAGATCACGATCCGGTTCGGAAGAGTCACGCCGCGCAGCGTGAACGGAGAAAACAGCGCAGTCATGGATGACGCTCGCGAGGAAGGAAAGGAGCGGACGAGCGTAGCACGCGCGCCCGAAGCGTGCAGGCAGCGGGAGCGGCAGTAAGCGGATGGACAGGTGCGGCCGGCGGAGTGTGGCCGGCAAGGTTCGGCTTGGCGCGGCTTCCTCGACGCAGCCGTCCCCCGGCCGCGCTACGTGCAGGCGCCTGTCACAGCCCGACGCTGTCGAGCCATTCCGCAAACATGCGCCGCGCCGCCGTTTCCAGCGCCGGGCCGTGCCGAACCGTGTCGGCACGCAATCGCTGCGCATCGGCGCCGGGCGTCGCCGCGATTTCGCCCGCGTTCGCGATCAGCCACGGCTCGAAGCGGTCGGTGCGGATTTCCGGATGGCATTGCAGCGCGAGCACGTGCTGCCCCCACGCGAATGCCTGATTGCGGCACGCAGGCGTCGACGCGAGATGGATCGCACCGCCCGGCAGGTCGAACGTGTCGCCGTGCCAATGCAGCATCGACGTCGCCGCGCCGTCGAGGTGGCGCATCGGCGACGCGCGGCCCGCGTCGGTGAGCGTGAGCGGCGCCCAGCCAAGTTCCTTTTGGGCAGCCGGATAGACGCGTGCGCCGAGCGCACGCGCGATGAACTGCGCGCCGAGGCAGATGCCGAGGATCGGCAGTGCGGCGTCGATGCGCTGGCGCACGAGCGCGGCGAGCGGCGCGATCGTCGGATACTGCGCATCGTCGTACACGCTGAGCGGGCCGCCGAGCACGACGAGCAGCGACGGCTCCAGCACGTCGAGCACCTCGACGCGCGACGACCCGACGTCGACATAGCGCACACGCCGGCCGCGTTCGCCGAGCACCTGCTCGAAGCTGCCGAGATCCTCGAAATGCACGTGGCGGATCGCCACCACTTCAGCGTTCATCATCGGCCTCCCGGTCGATCGACGGACGTCAGCCGTTGAAAACCTTCCACGTTCTTTTCTGCGTCGCTGCATCGGCTTGTTCGTGCACCGGGCAGTCGATTCGCAGATCGCAGTCGGACATCGCCATGTCGAGCGCCGCGCAGTGATGCACGGGCTTTTTCGACGGCTTGCCCGGTTGCAGATGCGTGCACGTGAGACACATGCGGTGCGGCGGCGTCACGCCGGCGACCTGCAACTCACGCAGCGTCTTCAGCAGCGCGCGATACAGCGTGCCTTGCTCGTCCGCGGCCAATTTGCCGACCGCTTTCGACAGAAATTCCGGCCACTGCAGCGCCTTCTTCGCCGCGGTACGACCGCGCGCCGACAGGCGCACCGCCAGCGCACGGCCGTCGTCCAGCGCACGGCGCTTCTCGACGAGCCCCTTCATCTCGAGCGTGCTCACCGCGTCGCTCGTCGTCGCTGCGGTGAGCTGCGTCTCGCGCGCAATCTCGCCAAGCCGCATCGGGCCCTTGCGCTGCAGCAGCAGCACGAGAATCTCGCCCTGTGTCGGCGTGAGACCCGCGCTTTCTGCCCAAGTCCATGCCTGGCTTCGCATGGCCGTACTCAACCGCAGCAGGCTGTGCGTCACACGCCCCGCAGCCTCGTTCCCGTAAACGCCTTCGCTCATAGTCTTTTCGCTTTGCCGCCGCCCGGACTGCCGAACGGCCGTAATGTGGAGGTCGAATTGTTTATCTCGGACGGACGCGCGCTCCGCGGAGCCCGTCCGCACGCCGTCGCGCGGCACACGCGGCGGTCGCGTTCGCGGCGACCGTTGGCGCACGCGCGGCTCCGGCGTCCGCAAAGCCGACATTCTAAGCGAGTGCGGAAAATCGCACAGCTAAGTTATCCCCTTCGATCTGTGGAAAATCACTGGATAACCGGATCCCGCCGTTGTGCCGTCGACGCGTGCCGCTCGAGCGATGCAGCACGCAAACATTTTCGCGTTCGACGAAGCGTGCGATGCGACGACGGCGATCCACCGGGTTATCCATTCGGCAGAGCATTGACTTTGCAATGGAATGTCCGGTTATCCACAGATCGCCGGCTGCACGACAACAGCTTGCGGCGCGATGCGGCGTCGACCGTCGTTCAGCGAATCGCCGCTCGGTCGAGCGCGCATTCTGAAAAACATTTTTTCATTCGCGCCAACGCAGGCATTGCTGACGGACCGTCTCGTTCAGCGACTTTTCCTGCTTGAAGATCGTTCTCAGCCACGACGCGTCGTTCACGCGCGCCTTCGCGAGCGCGCCGATCTCGTCGAGCGCCGCGCGCGAGCCGAGCGCGGCCGCGTGCGGCGCAATGCGGTCGAGCGTGTCGAGGATGTCTTCGGCGATCGTGCGGCGTTCGCCCGTCTGAGGATTCACGCACGTGCCTTCGAGCCCGAAGCGGCACGCTTCGAAGCGGTTGAACGTGTAGACGAGGTAATCGTCTTCCGACAGCTTCAGCGGACGGTCGGTCAGCAGGTAGCGCGCAAGCGTCTGGATGTAGCACGCGATGGCCGCCGCGCGGTCGACCGACAGCGGCGTGTCCATCACGCGCACTTCGATCGTTCCGTAGCCGGGCTTCGGGCGGATGTCCCAGTAGAAGTCCTTCATCGAGTTCACGACGCCTGTGTTCACCATTTTCGTGAAGTACTCCTCGAAGCCGTCCCACGTCAGCACGAACGGCGCGCGGCCCGACAGCGGAAACGCGAACACCGAATTGAGCCGCGCCGAATGAAAACCGGTGTCGACGTTCTGCACGAACGGCGACGACGCGGACAGCGCGATGAAGTGCGGAATGAAGCGCGACATCGAATGCAGCAGGAACAGCGCGCTGTCGGGATCGGGACAACCGATGTGCACGTGCTGGCCGAACACGGTGAACTGCTTCGCGAGATAGCCGTACAGCTCGGAGATGTACTGAAATCGCGGCGCGTCGTAGATCTGCCGGTCGCTCCACTGCTGGAACGCGTGCGTGCCGCCGCCGCAGAGCCCGACGTTGAGCTGGTCGGCCGCCTTCACGAGCACGTCGCGGATCGCGTGCAGTTCGCCGACCGCCTGCTCGTGCGAATGGCAGATGCCGGTCGACAGCTCGATCATGCTCTCGGTGATTTCCGGCGTGATGTTGCCGGGAAAGGTCTCGTCCTGGATCAGGCGCATCAGGTCGGATGCGGCCTTGGTCAGATCGTAGTTGTGCGTGTTGACGACCTGGATCTCCAGTTCGACGCCGAACGTGAACGGTTCGGAATTGACGAAGGTTTCGAGTGCCATGGCAGGTTCCGGAATCAGTTGCTGTCGCTGCGTTCGCCGACCGCCGACAGGCATCGGTACACGACGAACGGGCTGACGAGCTGCAGGACCACGATCGTGCACATCACGATCGCGCGCAGGTGCGGGTCGAAATTCGGATAGAGCTGATAAGTGTCGTCGACGAGCAGGTACGACAGCGCGGACATCGGCGTGAGCGCGATGCCGAGCGCGACGCCCTGCTTCATCCCGATGCCGCTCGGCTTCGCGAACGCGACGACGCCCGCGAGCTTCGCGACGAGCCGCGTGACGATCAGCACGATCGCCAGCAGCCCGCCGAGCGCGATGTCGCCCCACGTGAACGACGTGAGCGTCAGCACGAACAGCACGACCGTCAGCAGCCAGCCCGCGGTGCCGAAGTGCTCGGGCCACAGCTGCGGGCGCGCTTCGAGGTTCTTTACGATGATGCCGGCGAGCAGCAGCGTGAGCAGCGTGGACAGCTTCAGCGCCTGTGCGACCGCGATCGCGAGCATCACGAGGCCGAACAGCGCGACGAACGAATGCTCGTCGCGCATCGTCGCGGTCATGTGGCGGAACAGGTAGTTGCATGCGCGCGCAACGAGATACGCGACGATGAACGACCCGGCGAGCAGATAGACCGGCTGCAGGATCGTCGCGAACACGTTGCCGTACGCTTCCTGATGCAGCCAGCTCGTCACGAGCTTGGTCAGCACGATCGCGTACACGCTGTTCAATGCCGTGAGCGTGATCAGACGCTGCGACACCTGGCCTTCCGCGCGCAGTTCGGTCTTCAGCTGGATCACCATCGACGGCGACGTCGCGATCGCGATCGCCGACAGCACGAGCGCGACCATCCCCGACACGCCGAGCGCGAGCATCACGAACAGCACGAGCACGAACGTGAGCGTCGCTTCCGCGAGGCTCGACGCGATCAGCCACGGATTGCGGCGGATCCAGCGCAGATCGAGGCGGCTGCCGAGCTCGAACAGCAGCAGGCCGAGCGCGACGTCGATCAATAGCCGCGACGTTTCGTCGGTGCTCGAGTCGATCACGCCGAACCCGAACGAACCGGCGATCAGACCGATCACCGCATAACCGGTAATGCGCGGCAACCGCCACGCGCGATAGCACAGCTCGCCGCACAGGCCCGCAGCGAAAAGCGCGAGGCCGGCCCAAAACACGGCATCCGCCGCAAGCGGCCAGTTGGGCAGAAACGAGAACGCCGACTTCATCGTGTTGACTTCTCCTTTGGAAGCAACCGCCAGCGACGCGGGGTCAAGCGACAGGAACGAGATGCGCGCCGGCTGGGTATTGCCCCGAATTTGATTGTTGTGGTCGACGGCAGGACATGGGATCCGCCTCTTCCGTCATTCGACGGAAATGTCGCTCAGAGTGCCGATCTGGATCGTCGGCCTGGTGTGTGAACGGACTGCGCAGTCTCGAGGATTGAGATTCGAAACCGGCCCGACCGTTCCGTTGATGCATGTCCGGCGCCAGGCCGGACGAACGCGAAGGAAACCGATTGTGCCACAGCTTTTTCGCTCTGGAACCGATTGAATCGACTCGCCGCGCTGTGCGGCATCCTGGTCTTTGGTTTCAAAGGTTTACCTGTATATATACGTAGTAGAAGTTAACAAGGCACGCACAGTTCTGTGGATAACTTCGGTTTACGCTGACGGATCAATGTGTTGTAAACCACATAACCCGTTGCACAGGCTGTTCGTGCACAGCAGTTTGACAGGAGCAACTTTTGGGCCGCGCCAGAGCTGTGCCGAATTGCCCAGTTTACGTCCACTGTGATTGCACACGAAGTGCGCGCCGAATCCGCGCGGTTATCCACAACGTCGAGTGGATAACCTTGCGCGCCGGGGTTCGAAAACTGTGAAGATCGGTGCGGGGAATCAGTCGGCGGCGCTCACCTGCCGCGCGCGCAGTGCACGGATCAGGAAGCGGGCCGGGTCGATCGCTTCCGCGAGTTCGCGCTCGAGCGGCCACGGTTCGCCTTCGAGCTGCGATGCGATCAGTTCGGCGCCGAGCGCAGCCCATACGAGGCCGCGCGAGCCGTAGCCGAAGGCGCCGTAGAGGCCCGGCATGCGCGGCAGGTCGCGCGCCTTCGCGCCGCTCAATGCACGCGCGTTCGCGATCGCGTGAGTTTCGTCGGCGAGCGGGCCGATCAGCGGCAGCCGGTCGCCGACGACCCAGCGAAATGCGACGCGGCCCGGCAGCGCATCGATATCCGCGATGTCGCCGATCAGCCCGGGCAAAAGACGTCGAACGCGCTCGAGGTTTTCGACATGGCCGGCCGCGCGCATCGACGGATCGACGTCGTCCGGTTCGAACGTCGCGCCGATCAGCAGCGTGCCGTCGCCGAGCGGCACCGCGTAGCCGTCGCCGATCGCCGGACAGCGCAGCGGCGCGCTGCTCCCCGGCGGCAGCAGCGTGAGCTGGCCGCGTACCGGCTGCATCGCGACGTGCCGCAGGCCCGCGAGCCGCACCGCGTCGCCGGCGTTCGCGAGCACGACGACCGGCGCTTCGGCGAGTGTGCCGCCGCCCGCATCGATCGCGCGCCACGCGTCGCCGTGCCGCTCGAGCCGCGCGACTTCGCTGCACGTCAGCATCCGCACGCGTTCGCCGGCGGCCGCGCATTGCGCCGTACATAGCGCGGCCGGCCACACTGCGCCGCCCTGCGGAAACAGCAGGCCGCCCTGCGCGACCGGCAGATTCAGATGCGCACGTGCGGCTTCGACGTCGAGCAGCGACACATAGTCGGCCGGCGCGCCGAGCGCATCGAACGCATCGCGCATTCGTGCGAAATCGTCGGCCGACTCCGCGAGGTGAATCATTCCATCCGTGCTGCGCGCGAATGCATGACCGGCACGTTCGAGCGCACGCCAGCGTGCGAGCGCATGCAGGAAGCCGCTGCGTGTGAGGCGGCTCGCGACGTTGTCGTCGCGCGTCATCAGCGGATGAAATACGCCGGCCGGATTGCCCGACGCTTCGCTCGCGATCCGGTCGTGCCGCTCGATCAGCGTGACGTCCCAGCCGCGCGCGGCGAGCCGTTCGGTGACCGCACAGCCGGCCAGCCCCGCACCGATCACGATGGCACGACGCGCGTGCACCGGCAACGCACGCGGCGGCTCGTGCCGCCGCATTCGCCAGCGCGGCGCGTATTCGCCGACGAGCATCGCGCGCTTGCCCGCGAATCCTTCGACCTTCCGATATGCAAAGCCCGCTTCGTCGAGCGCGCGCTTCACGACGCCCGAGCTCGAATACGTCGCGAACGTCGCATCGTCTCCAGCGATGCGCGCGAGCGCGCGAAACACGTCGACGGACCAGATGTCCGCGTTTTTCGCCGGTGCGAAACCGTCGAGATAGAACGCGTCGGCGCGCGCGACGAGCTTCGTCAGCATGTCGAGCGCGTCGCCGAACGCGAGCGTCAGCACCACGCGTCCTTCGTCGAATTCGAGCCGGTGCACGCCGGGCACGAGCATCGGCCACGCGTCGACCAGCGCGTCGACCAGCGCGTCGACGTCCGCCGATATCGTTGTGTTTGCAACGATATGCGAAGCCGCACGCCGCAGGTCTTCGCGCGAGAACGGATGCTTTTCCACCGACACGAAGTGCAGCCGCTCGCAGCGGGCGGGGTCGTCGCGCCATGCGGCCCACGTCGCGAGGAAATTGCAGCCGACGCCGAAGCCCGTCTCGACGATCGTGAACGTGCGCCGGCCCTGCCAGCGCGCGGGCAGCCGATTGCCGGCGACGAACACCTGGTTGGCCTGCGCGAGGGCGCCTGCGGCGCTGTGATAGATGTCGCCGTACGCGGGCGAGACGAGCGTGCCGTCGTCGCGAAACGCGAGCGTGGCGGGAACGAGTCGGTCGGGCATGCGAAACAAAAAGCGTGGCAGCCAAGCGTGGCAAGGGTTTGCGCGGAGCCGCGCGCGCGGCCGTTGGCAAAAACCAACGGCGCCGCACGCGGGCGGACCCGGCTGCGTATCCTGTCCGGTTGGCCCAGGTCAAAAAACGGGCAATCGACGATTCATTCGGCGAAATACCGATGAAAATCTTTGAAACCCTTGTCGTTATTGGGTTTGCGCTGCGCTATCATAGCAACGCCGTACCGCGGGGTGGCCGCCGGCAAGCCGGATGGCGCGTCGCGCGGGCCAGGATTCGGCGCTGTGCCGTTGGAGTCCGACTCTCGACGGCACGGTTCGCGCACGTATAATCGGCGCGTTCGCGCTGTTCGTGTCAACCTAACCTGAAAAAGGAACCTTAATGAACAAACAGGAACTGATCGACGCCGTCGCCGCCCAAACGGGCGCCAGCAAGGCTCAAACCGGCGAAACGCTGGACACGCTGCTCGAAGTTATCAAGAAGGCCGTGTCGAAGGGTGATGCGGTTCAGCTGATCGGCTTCGGCAGCTTCGGTTCGGGCAAGCGCGCAGCACGTACGGGCCGCAACCCGAAGACGGGCGAAACCATCAAGATCCCGGCAGCCAAGACGGTCAAGTTCACGGCTGGCAAGGCGTTCAAGGACGCCGTCAACAAGCGTTAATCCAGCGCCTGTTCGAAGAAAAACCCGCCGCTCGGCGGGTTTTTTGTTGGGCGTGCGCGGCATTTTTGCCACAGTGCGCGCGACGCTTGCAAGATTTAACGATTGCTTCTTACAGCGTGTTACGCGTGCACGATCTGTCCGTCGCCGGGATCGTCGTCGTCGTGCGAATCGACATCCCACGCCGGAAACGGATCGTCGAGCGCAGTCCATCCCGCCGCGCCGAGCGCGAATTCCGCATCGGTCAACAGGCACGCATCGAACTTCGCACGCCACGCACCGGCATCGAGCCCGATGCCGATCAGCACGAGTTCCTGACGGCGATCGCCGACCGAGCGATCGTCGAGATCGCCATGCCATTCCGCGCGAATTTCGGCGAGCAGTTCGTCGTCGTCCGGCCATTCCGCGCGATCCTGCGCGGCCCACCACAGGCCCGCGGGACCGTGCCGGCATACGCCGCCCGCCTGCGACAGCGAGCCCGCGATGTCGTTGCGCGTCGCGAGCCAGAAGAAGCCCTTGCTGCGCAGCACGCCCGACCATTCCTGATGAAGCAGCGCCCACAGCCGCCGCGGATGGAACGGCCGGCGTGCGCGGTAAACGAAATTCGCGATCCCGAATTCGTCGGCTTCGCCGTGCACATGCGCATGATGGTGATCGTGGCAATCGGGATCGTCGCAATGCGTGTGATCGCGATCGAGCGACGCGAGCCAGCCCGGCGCGTTCGCGGCCGCGTCGAAATCGAAGCGGCCGGTGTTCAACACCGCATCGAGCGGCACGTTGCCGAACGTCGACACGACCTGGTGCGCGCGCGGATTGAGCCGCGCGAGGATGTGCTGCAGGCGCGCGAGCTGGTCCGCATCGACGAGGTCGGCCTTGTTGATCACCAGCACGTCGCAGAATTCGATCTGCTCGATCAGCAGCTCGACGAGCGTGCGGTCGTCGTCTTCCGACGCGGCGATGCCGCGCGTCGCGAGCGCATCGTCCGACCCGTAGTCGCGCAGGAAATTGAATGCGTCGACCACGGTGACGAGCGTATCGAGCCGCGCGGTTTCGGACAGCGACGCGCCGTCGTCGTCGACGAACGTGAAGGTTTCGGCGATCGGCATCGGCTCCGCGATGCCGGTCGATTCGATCACGATCGCATCGAAGCGGCCGTCCGCCGCGAGCTTGCGGATCTCGACGAGCAAGTCGTCGCGCAGCGTGCAGCAGATGCAGCCGTTCGACATTTCGACGAGGCGCTCCTCGACGTGCGACAGCGCCTGCGCGTCGCGCACGAGCGACGCGTCGATATTGACGGCCGCGAGATCGTTGACGATCACAGCGACTTTCAGGCCGGCCCGGTTCGCGAGGATGTGATTGAGCAGCGTCGTCTTGCCGGCGCCGAGAAAGCCGGACAGCACGGTGACGGGCAACGGCTGGGTCATTGCCGGATTCATAACGATATGCACCAACGAAAGAATGAAAAACGGCCGCGGCGCGCTTGCGGGGCGCGATCGGTCCGGCACCGTGCGACGCGACGGCGCGAGACCCGCATTGTGCATCAAACGGGCGCCGCCCGACCGGCGCGGCGTCAGCGCGGCACGCGACGGCGCAGCGTCATTGAGTGGGCGGCAGCAGCTTCCACTGCGCGAGGATGCCGGCGATCTGCCGCGCGTACTTGTCGCGCAGCGACGGCGTTTCGGAATGGTACGCGCCGACGGCCTGCCACGTATTGCCGTAGCGGTTCATCTTCTGGCGCAGATGCCACGCGGCGATGTACACGTTCTTGCACGGCTCCATCAGCGTGTCGCGGCCGATCCCGTAGCGCGACAGCGTCGGCAGATGGATCGAATTGATCTGCATCAGCCCGTAGTCGATCGAGCCGTTCGTGTTCTTGTTCAGCGCGTCCGGGCGGTTGCGCGACTCCTGCCACGCGATCGCGCGCAGGATCAGCGGATTGACCTTCTGGTACCGGGCGGCTTCGTCGAAACAATCCGCGCGAGCGTTTCCGGCGGCGAACCACACGCCGGCGGCGATCCACGCGATCGAAGCGAACCGTCTGTTCATGGTGCGAAGACGACTGGAAATGACGCGAGGTCGGGAAAACCCGCGCCCGTTATTGATGCGACGAGAAACGCGCCGCCCGTATCATACCGGCAGTCCGCCATGTTGCGACATGCGGGACGACGGCAGCCCGGTTATACCGCATTTCGATGTCGGCTTATCTCGAAACGGCGGCATTGCCGCGGAATGCCGATGCCGCACCGAGGCTTACATATCGCATACGCTGCATCGCGCAGATGTCGTATATGAGACAGTCCTCGGATCAATGTGATATTTCGGACATGAAAAACTGCTAATGTCGCCCTTTTCGGACTTGGATTCCTGCACTACCGCCGGAAATCGCCTGAGCCGGCATCGACCCAATCATCCATGACAAGAAATCGCTTCGTTATGCGGCGCGTCGCCACGACCTTGATCGTCGCCGGCATCATCGTTTCGCAGGCGGCCTACGCTCAGGTCACGCTGAACTTCGTGAATGCGGATATCGACCAGGTCGCGAAGGCGATCGGCGCCGCCACCGGCAAGACGATCATCGTCGACCCGCGCGTGAAGGGGCAGCTCAATCTCGTCGCCGAACGACCGGTGCCCGAAGACCAGGCGCTGAAGACGCTGCAGTCGGCGCTGCGGATGCAGGGCTTCGCGCTCGTGCAGGATCACGGCGTGCTGAAGGTCGTGCCGGAAGCCGACGCGAAGCTGCAGGGCGTGCCGACCTACGTCGGCAATACGCCGCAGGCGCGCGGCGACCAGGTGATCACGCAGGTGTTCGAGCTGCGCAACGAATCGGCGAACAACCTGCTGCCGGTGCTGCGGCCGCTGATCTCGCCGAACAATACGGTCACGGCCTACCCGGCGAACAACACGATCGTCGTCACCGACTACGCGGACAACGTGCGCCGCATCGCGCAGATCATCGCCGGCGTGGACAGCGCGGCGGGCGCGCAGGTGCAGGTCGTGCCGCTGCACAACGCGAACGCGATCGACCTCGCCGCGCAGATGCAGAAGATGCTCGACCCGGGCGCGATCGGCAACAGCGATGCGACGCTGAAGGTGTCGGTCACCGCCGACCCGCGCACGAATTCGCTGCTGCTGCGCGCGTCGAGCGCCGCGCGGCTCGCGTCGGCGAAGCGGCTCGCGCAGCAGCTCGACGCGCCGAGCTCGGTGCCCGGCAACATGCACGTGGTGCCGCTGCGCAACGCCGATGCGGTGAAGCTCGCGAAAACGCTGCGCGGGATGCTCGGCAAGGGCGGCAACGACAGCGGTTCGTCCGCGTCGTCGAACGATGCGAACAGCTTCAATCAGAGCGGCGGGTCGTCGTCGAGCGGCAACTTCTCGACCGGCACGTCCGGCACGCCGCCGCTGCCGTCGGGCGGCCTCGGCGGCTCGTCGTCCTCGTCGTACGGCAGCGGCGCGTCGGGCAGCGGCGGCCTCGGCGGCGGTGGGCTGCTCGGCGGCGACAAGGACAAGAGCGACGACAACCAGCCGGGCGGGATGATCCAGGCCGATTCGGCGACCAACTCGCTGATCATCACCGCGCCGGACCCCGTGTACCGCAACCTGCGCGCGGTGATCGACCAGCTCGATGCGCGGCGCGCGCAGGTGTACATCGAAGCGCTGATCGTCGAGCTGAACTCGACGACGCAGGGCAACCTGGGCATCCAATGGCAGGTGGCGAGCGGTCAGTTTCTCGGCGGCACGAACCTGAATCCCACGTCCGGCCTGGGCAATAGCATCATCAACCTGACGGCGGGCGGCACGACGACCAGCGCCGGCGGCGTCACCGGCGGCGGGTTGGCCGCGAATCTTGGAACGCTGACCCAGGGCCTGAACGTCGGCTGGCTGCACAACATGTTCGGCGTGCAGGGACTCGGCGCGCTGCTGCAGTATTTCTCCGGCGTGAGCGACGCGAACGTGCTGTCGACGCCGAACCTGATCACGCTCGACAACGAGGAAGCGAAGATCGTCGTTGGCCAGAACGTGCCGATCGCGACCGGTTCGTATTCGAACCTGACGAGCGGCACGACGAGCAATGCGTTCAACACCTACGACCGTCGCGACGTCGGCCTGACGCTGCACGTGAAGCCGCAGATCACCGACGGCGGGATCCTGAAGCTGCAGCTCTATACCGAGGATTCGGCGGTCGTCCCCAGCACGACGAGCTCGCAGACGGGCCCGACGTTCACGAAGCGCTCGATCCAGTCGACGATTCTGGCCGACAACGGCGAGATCATCGTGCTCGGCGGCCTGATGCAGGACAACTACCAGGTGTCGAACAGCAAGGTGCCGCTGCTCGGCGACATCCCGTGGATCGGCCAGCTGTTCCGGTCGGAATCGAAGCAGCGTCAGAAGACCAACCTGATGGTGTTCCTGCGCCCGGTGATCATCACCGATCGCAACGTCGCGCAGGAAGTCACGGCGAACCGCTACGACTACATCCAGGGCGTGACGGGCGCGTACAGGTCCGACAACAACGTGATGCGCGACAAGGACGACCCGATCGTCCCGCCGATGCCGCTCGGCCCGAGCCAGGGCGGTACGCCCGCAGGCAACCTGTTCGATCTGGACAAGATGCGCCGTCAACAGATGCAGCGTCAGGTCGCGCCCGTTCCCGCGCCGGCGCCGGTTCCTGCACCCGAACCGGTGCAGCCGCAGAGCGTGCCGCAGCAGTCGGTGCCGCAGCAGCCGCTGACCGCGACGCCGGGAGCCTCGCAGTGAGCGACGTGCTCGCATCATCGGCCCACGACGGCGCGCCGGGCGAACGGCAGCCGCCGTCGCCGCTCGCCGCGCGGCTGCTGCCGTACGGTTTCGCGAAGAGCGGCCAGGTGCTGATCGCGCATCAGCTCGACGACACGCTCGAAGTGTGGATCAGCGAACGCACGAGCGATGCGGCGCTTGCGGAGATCGCGCGCAACTTCGGCTCGATCGCCGTGCATCGCGTGCCGGCCGACGAACTCGCGCAGGCGATCAACCAGGCGTACGCGCGCCAGGACGGCAGCGCCGCGCAAGTCGTCGGCGAGGTCGAAGGCGAAGTCGACCTGTCGCGGCTGATGCAGGACATCCCCGAAGTCGAGGATCTGCTCGAGTCCGAAGACGACGCGCCGATCATCCGGATGATCAACGCGCTGCTCACGCAGGCCGCACGCGAACAGGCATCGGACATTCACATCGAGCCGTTCGAGAACGCGTCGGTCGTGCGGTTTCGCGTCGACGGCACGCTGCGCGACGTCGTGCGGCCGAAGAAGGCGTTGCACGGCGCGCTGATCTCGCGGATCAAGATCATGGCGCAGCTCGACATCGCGGAGAAACGCCTGCCGCAGGACGGCCGCATCACGCTGCGCGTCGGCGGCCGGCCGGTCGACGTGCGCGTGTCGACGCTGCCGACCGGGCACGGCGAGCGCGCGGTGCTGCGTCTGCTCGAAAAGGACGCGCAGCGGCTGAACCTCGAAGCGCTCGGGATGGGCCGCGACACGCTCGCGCAGTTCGACAAGCTGATTTCGCGCCCGCACGGGATCGTGCTCGTGACGGGCCCGACCGGTTCGGGCAAGACGACGACGCTGTACGCGTCGATGTCGCGGCTCGAGACGGCGACCACCAACATCATGACGGTCGAGGATCCGATCGAATACGACCTGTCGGGCATCGGCCAGACGCAGGTAAACGAGCGGATCGGGATGACGTTCGCGCGCGCGCTGCGCTCGATCCTGCGTCAGGATCCGGACGTGATCATGATCGGCGAAATCCGCGATCTCGAAACCGCGCAGATCGCCGTGCAGGCGTCGCTCACGGGCCACCTCGTGCTCGCGACGCTGCATACGAACGACGCGGCGTCGGCGGTCACGCGCCTGACCGACATGGGCGTCGAGCCGTACCTGCTCGCGTCGTCGCTGCTCGGCGTGCTCGCGCAGCGCCTGGTGCGCCAGCTGTGTCCGGTGTGCAAGGAAGAGCGGCACGAGGAAGGCCGCACCGTGTGGCATCCGGTCGGCTGCGACAAGTGCGGACAGTCCGGCTATGCGGGCCGGCGCGGCGTGTACGAGCTGCTGGTCGTCGACGATTCGATCCGCACGCTGATTCACCGCAATGCGGCCGACGCGGAGATTCTGGCCGCGGGCCGCGCGCAAGGCATGCGCACGCTGCGCGACGACGCCGAGCGCTGGCTTGCAGCCGGCGCAACGTCGCTCGAGGAAGTGCTGCGCGTGACGGGAGGCGCATAGCGCGATGCCGGCATTCCGTTTCGAAGCGATCGATGCGGCGGGCCGCGCGCAGAAAGGCGTGATCGACGCCGACAGCGCGCGCGCCGCCCGCGGCCAGCTGCGCACGCAGGGACTCACGCCGCTCGTCGTCGAGCCGGCGGCCAGCGCGACGCGCGGCGCGCGCTCGCAGCGGCTCGCGCTCGGCCGCAAGCTGTCGCAGCGCGAGCAGGCGATCCTCACGCGCCAGCTCGCGAGCCTGCTGATCGCGGGCCTGCCGCTCGACGAAGCGCTCGGCGTGCTGACCGAACAGTCGGAGCGCGACTACATCCGCGAACTGATGGCGTCGATCCGCGCCGAGGTGCTCGGCGGCCATTCGCTCGCGAATGCGCTGACCCAGCACCCGCGCGATTTTCCGGAGATCTACCGCGCGCTGGTGTCGGCCGGCGAACACACGGGCAAGCTCGGCATCGTGCTGTCGCGGCTCGCCGACTACATCGAGCAGCGCAACGCGCTGAAGCAGAAGATCCTGCTCGCGTTCACGTACCCGGCGATCGTCACGGTGATCGCGTTCGGCATCGTCACGTTCCTGCTGAGCTACGTCGTGCCGCAGGTCGTCAACGTGTTCGCGAGCACCAAGCAGCAGCTGCCGCTGCTGACGATCGTGATGATGGCGCTGTCGGGTTTCGTGCGGCACTGGTGGTGGGCGCTCCTGATCGCGGTCGCGCTCGCCGGGTGGTTCGTGAAGGCGACGCTGTCGCGCGCGGGGCCGCGTCTCGCGTTCGACCGGTGGCTGCTCACCGCGCCGCTCGCGGGCAAGCTCGTGCGCGGCTACAACACGGTGCGCTTCGCGAGCACGCTCGGCATTCTGACCGCGGCCGGCGTGCCGATCCTGCGTGCGCTGCAGGCGGCCGGCGAGACGCTGTCGAACCGCGCGATGCGCGCGAACATCGACGACGCGATCGTGCGCGTGCGCGAAGGCTCCGCGCTGTCGCGTGCGCTGAACAACGTGAAGACGTTTCCGCCGGTGCTCGTGCACCTGATCCGTTCCGGCGAGGCGACCGGCGACGTGACGACGATGCTCGATCGCGCGGCCGACGGCGAAGCGCGCGAGCTCGAGCGCCGCACGATGTTCCTGACGAGCCTGCTCGAGCCGCTGCTGATCCTCGCGATGGGCGGCATCGTGCTGGTGATCGTGCTCGCGGTGATGCTGCCGATCATCGAGCTGAACAACATGGTGCAGTGACGGCGGGCGCCGCCGCTGCGTTCAGCGCACGTAGATCGTGGGGGACGGCGTGTTCGCCGGGAGCTGGACTTCGGCGCGCGCGCCGTTGCGGTCGATGACGATCGAGCGGCTGCGGACTTCGGCGAGCTTCGCGCCGGGCGCGAGCTCCGAGCCGAGCGACACCGCGCGCGGCGGCTCGCCGCCGATGCTGACGATCGCGGCGCCGCCGTGATCGAGCGCGAGGATGCCGAACAGATGGATGTCCTGCGCGGCGTTCTTGTCGAGCTGTCCGCCGAACAGCGCGGCGGCGTCCTCGGTGCGGATCGGCGGCCGCGCGGCGGCGGCGGGCAGCGGCGCTTCCCGGGCCGACAGCGTGACGACCCAGTACGTGGCCGTCGCGCACAACGCCGCGAAGAGAGCGAGGGAAAGGATCCGGATCGAGAGCGCGTTCATGCGCGCTATTGTACGGATGTATGTGAAATTTGCGTTGAGTGAAAGCCCTCGGCAATGCGCGCCTTACAATGCGTGCTCCGCGCCCCGCGCACCGGAAGCTCGCCGTCAGGCGATCGTCCGGATGCGCGGGCCGCGTCACTCAATCGACGATATTTTTTTGGAAAGAGGTAGTCAGTCATGCAAACGTGGATCACTCGCCGCAATGCGGCCGCGCGCCGTCAGCGCGGTTTCACGCTGATCGAGGTCATGGTGGTGGTCGCGATCCTCGGGATCCTCGCGGCGCTGATCGTGCCGAAGATCATGAGCCGCCCGGACGAGGCACGCCGGATCGCCGCGAAGCAGGACATCGGCACGATCATGCAGGCGCTGAAGCTGTATCGGCTCGACAACGGCCGCTACCCGACCCAGGAACAGGGCCTGAACGCACTGATCCAGAAGCCGACCACCGATCCGATCCCGAACAACTGGAAGGACGGCGGCTATCTCGAACGGCTGCCGAACGACCCGTGGGGCAATGCGTACAAGTATCTGAACCCGGGCGTGCACGGCGAAATCGACGTGTTCAGCTACGGCGCCGACGGCAAGGAAGGCGGCGAGAGCAACGACTCCGATATCGGTTCGTGGCAATGACGCAGCGCCGCTCGGCCTGACGTTCGTTCCTCCGATGCGCGCGATGCGAATGCCCACCCGCTCCGGCCGCGACCGCCGCTCGTGCGCTCGCGCGGCGTTTGCCGCGCGTTCGCGCGAACGCGGCTTCACGCTGCTCGAAATGCTGGTCGTGCTGGTGATCGCGGGCCTGCTCGTGTCGCTCGCATCGCTGTCGCTCACGCGCAATCCGCGCACCGACCTGCGCGAGGAAGCGCAACGCCTCGCGCTGCTGTTCGAGACGGCCGGCGACGAAGCGCAGGTGCGCGCGCGCCCGATTGCGTGGCAGCCGACCGCGCACGGCTTCCGCTTCGACGTCAGTTCGTTCGACGGCTGGCGCACGCTGCGCGACGACCTGCTGCGCCCGCGCGACTGGGACGGCGGCGTGACCGGCGCGGACATCGACTATCCGGGCTCGGACACACGCGCGAGCCGTCTCGTGTTCGGCACCGAGAGCATCGACACGCCGGTGCGCGTGACGCTGCATTCGGCCGCCGGCAGCGCGACGATCGTCGGCACCGGCAACGGCCGCTACGAGGTGCAATGACGATGTGTCGTCGGCCACCGTTCTCCGCCGCCTTGCCGCGCCCGTCGACCGGGCTGCCTCGGGCGCGCGGCTTCACGATGATCGAGGTGCTCGTCGCGCTCGCGATCATCGCAGTCGCGCTCGCCGCGTCGATCCGCGCGGTCGGCACGATGGCGACCAACGCGTCCGATCTTCATCGCCGGCTGCTTGCCGGCTGGAGCGCCGACAACGCGCTCGCGCAGCTGCGGCTCGCGCATGCGTGGCCGCAGATCGGCGAACAGAGTTTCGACTGCTCGCAGGGCAACGTGCAGCTCGTCTGCACGCAGCGTGTGAGCGCGACGCCGAATCCGGTGTTCCGCCGCGTGCAGGTGTCGGTGAGCATGCCGGGGCGCGCCGGCGTGCTCGCGCAGATGGTGACGGTGGTCGCGAATGAAACCGGCCGCCCGCTCTGACGCGCCGACGCGGCGCCGGCCCGCGCATGTCCGCCGCGCACGCCGCATGCGAGGGTTCACGCTGATCGAGCTGATGATCGCGATCGCGATCCTCGCGGTGGTCGCCGTGCTCGCGTGGCGCGGGCTCGACCAGATCATGCGCGGCCGCGACAAGGTTGCGTCCGCAATGGAAGACGAGCGCGTGTTCGCGCAGATGTTCGATCAGATGCGCATCGACGCGCGGCTCGCGGCGACCGACGACGAGGCGGGCCAGCCGGCGATCGGCGTCGCCGGCAACACGCTGCAGATCGTCCGCACGCTGTACGTGCCGGGCGCCGCGCCGCGGCTGCAGGTGGTTCGCTACCGGATCGCGGGCGGACGCGTCGTCCGCTATGCGTCGCCGCCGCTCGGCGATGCGAACCGGCTGCGCAGCGTGCTGAAGGACAGCGACGTCGACGGCTGGAGCCACGTCGCGCTGATGGGCGGCGTCGGCGCGATCGACGCGAAGCTGTACGTACCGCGCGTCGGCTGGACCACGAGCCTGCAGGCGGCCGACGACGCGCTCGCGCAGAACAACGATGCGCTGAAGGTGCCGCAGCTCGGCAATGCGCCACCGCCGCGCGCGGTCACCGGGCTGCAGGTCAGCATCGGCGCGACGTCGCTGCGCGTGCCGGTCACGCGCGTGTTTCTGGTCGGGGAATGACGATGCGCGTGCGCCCTTCCCGTCCGTTGCCCGCCGCGCGCGCCGTCGTGCGCGCATGCGTGCCGCGCCGGCTGCGCCGCGAGCGCGGCGCGGCGATCATCACCGCGCTGCTGGTCGTCGCGCTGTCGGCGATTCTCGTGTCCGGGATGCTGTGGCGCCAGCAGGTGCAGATCCGCCGCATCGAGAACCAGCGCACGATTGCGCAGGCGCAGTGGGTCGCACGCGGCGCGCTCGACTGGACGCGGATGATCCTGCGCTCCGAAGCCGACACGGCGCCCGGCATCACGTATCTCGGCGGGATCTGGGCGGTGCCGATCGCGAAGACGAAACTGTCGGACTTCCTCGGCCGGATCGGCGCGCCGAACGACAACGGCGGCGAAGACACGTATATCTCCGGCTCGATCGAGGATGCGCAGGCGAAGTTCAATCTGCGCAATCTCGTGTCGTCGCCGGCGCCGGGCGTGCTGCAGCTCAACGCGACGCAGATGCAGGTATTCCAGCGGCTGCTGACGACGCTCGGCTACGACGGCGCGTTCGCGAAGCGCATCGCGCAGCAGGTGCGCGCGGGCCTGCGGCAGTCGGCGACGCGCTTCCAGACGCCGACGCTGCCGGGCGGCGGCACCGCGGCGACCGCGCCGGTGGCCGGCGGCGACATGCAGACCGGCGACTTCACCGACGAACCGGGGCTGGCGGGCGGCGAGCGCGGGCCGGCGCCGCTCATGATGACGAGCGTCGACAGCCTGCTCGACGTCGAAGGCGTGACGCCCGAGATGGTCGCGCGGCTGCGCCCGTTCGTCACCGTGCTGCCGACCACGACGCCGGTGAACATGAACACCGCACCGGCCGAAGTGATCGCTGCGCTGGTGCCGGGCATGAGCGTGTCGTCCGCGCAGGCGCTCGTGTCGCGCCGCGAGACCGTGTTTTTCCGCAACGTCGGCGACGTGCAGCTCGCGCTGCGCGGCGCCGGCGCGCCGAACATGACGATCGACGGCAGCCTCGCCGACGTCAATTCGAGCTATTTCATCGTGCATGGACGGATCCAGCACGAACGCGCGGAGGTCGATCGCACGGCGCTCGTGTATCGTGATCCGACCACGCACACGACGCGGATCGTGCGCATCCGCGATCAGCTATAACGACGCCATCCGGGAGAGGAGCTCTTGAGCACGTTGATTGTTTCTTTGCCGCCGCGCGAGCCCGCCGTGCCGTTGCAGGAATGGCAGTGGCCCGAGCTGCCGTTCACGCTCGTCGACAAGGCCGGCCACGTGCAGCGCGCCGGCCGCGCGGCGCTCGCGCTGCTGCCGCGCGCGAACGCGACGGTGCTGATCGTCGCCGCGCGCGACGTGCTGCTGCTGGCCGCGACCGTGCCGCCGCTCAAGGGCCCGAAGCTGCGCCAGGCGCTGCCCAATATCGTCGAGGATCAGCTGATCCAGGATCCGCTCGGCTGCCACATCGCGCTCGATCCGGTCGCGCTGCCCGACGGGCGCCGCGTGCTCGCGGTCGTCGACCGTGCGTGGTTCCACACGATCCGCGACGCGTTCGCCGCAGCCGGCCATCGGCACCTGCGGGCGGTGCCTGCGACGCGCTGCCTGCCCGCGCCGTGCGCGTCGGCCGACGCGGTGGCGTCCGTGCCGCAGGAGGGCGACGCTGCGGAACCCGGCATCGCCGCCGACGACGCGCTCGCGCCGGCCGCGCGTCCTGCGACGGTGGCCGCGGTGCT
>NZ_CABVPR010000008.1 GCF_902499135.1 Burkholderia dolosa | reverse complement strand
CGTCAACAACTTTTTTACCGCTGCGTCGTGACCATCGTGTCGGCTTCGGGGCTCCGCGTGGCCGCTACTACATGACCTCGCTCAGCTTCGCTTCCCCTCTCCCGCACCGCCGTGTTGCCGGTGGCGCGAAAGAGGCGTGATTCTAAGCACCCGCCCTCATCCGCGCAAGCGCTTTGTGAAAATATTTTGAAAACTCTCACGCGCTGACGCGCAAGACGGTTCGTTCTATACATCGTATGCAAATGCGTCGCACACTCAGCGGCACCCTGCGCGCTCATTACCTTCCGCGACGACCACGCAGTTCGTCACATCGTCGTAGAAGATCCGCAACGACATGCACGACGTAGTCGCACCGCAATGCGCAGCGCCGCAGCTGCCGGCACGCGGTCGAGTATCATCCGGCGATCGAACTACACACGCACATCGACGATGGACAGTCCCACCCAATCCGGCGATACCGATCTTCGCGCCGAATACGCAGCCTTGCGCGAACGCGCCGTCATGCTGGAACAACAGGTGCCGCCGCTGCTACAGCGCATTTCCGATGTGCTGCCGCGTATCGGCGGCGAATCCGAATTGGCCGACGAGCACCGTGAGCGGCTGGTCGGCGCGCGCAACGCGGCAATGGTGTCGATCGAGAACTATCAGCAGGCGATTCCGTTCATGCAGACCGCCGACTCGATCATCGAACAACTGGACAAGACGCCTGAACGAGACGAAGACGCCGACTGGCGCGAATCGCTGCTGCAACGGCTCGACGAATTGATCGACGTAGCGGTCGTGATGATCGACGACGCACAACACTACTTCGAACAGGCGCAGGCGTGCGATCTCGATAGCGTGCCGAAATCCATCCTCGACGTGTAAGCATCACCGGCCGCACGTCGCGCAGCACACCGTCGGCCAACAGCGCCCGCGCCTACAGCGAGTCAAGCACGACCGATTCGCTCACGGTCGGCACACGAATATACCCGCCGTCCGCGTCGCCGTACGCATGTGCGTTGCCGTCGAGCACGTACTGCGCGGTCAATGCACAAAGCGCCGCGTCGCGGGCGTCGACCGAGCGCAGCTTCGATACGTCGATCCCGAAGCGCGTCAGCAACTGCCGCCGCTGATCGCGTTTGTGCTTCGCGGAAGCGACCGCCTTGCCGAGCAACGCGCACGTAATCGCGTACGGATAGGTTTCGAAGCTCACGCGTCCGCCGGCATACCGTGCGCCGGTCAGCAGCGGATAGGCGTCCGCGAGCGCCCGGTACACGCGCTCGCCCATGAACATCCAGTCGAAGAAGCCAGACGTGCTGGCCACCGCCTGCTCGCGCGACGGTGTCGGAAAGCACGAGATCCGCTCGCGCGCGAGTGCCTGCTCGGCTGCGCGACGCCCCTTTCCCGTCCACCACAGGCTCGGCGCATCGACGCCGACGGCCACGACATCGTGTTCGACGCACAACGCAGGCAGCGCCTCCGGTGCGATCCGCTGTTCACGACATACGATCGTCGACCCGCGCAAGATCACGAGATCGCACTGCTTCTTTTCACCGCCGACGTCGACGCCCGCCACCACCGGCAGCATCCGTGCGTCACGCACGGCGTCTGAGCTCGCGTCGCGGCCCGGATCAATCATGTCGCCTCCTCATACCACCGAACGCATGACAGGCGAAACCGATCGTGTGCACGTCGCCACTGTACGAGCTGCCGATACGCGACAAACGTCACGCCGCACCGGAACGCGCGACCGCCGCGCATCACGCGCGAGCCTCCGCACGCTGCAGCGAAACCACGTTGACCTGCGCACCGAACACTCGATGCACGAGCGGCAGCAGATGGTCGTGGTGCGTGAGAAACAACACCTGCGTTCGCGTCGACAGATCGCGTAGCGCCTCGAGTCCGGCCTTCGCGCGTGCATCGTCGAAGTTGATGAACAGATCGTCGGCGACGAACGGCAGCGCCATTCTGCTGCGCAGCTGCAGTTCCAGTGCCGCGATCCGCAGCGCAAGAAACAGCTGGTCGCGCGTTCCCTCGCTCAAGCCCGCAACCTCGACCGACGCGCCGCTCGTGCGCCGTGCGTACAGCGCGGGCGGCGTCCGCTCGGCATCGACGGTCAGCCGCGCGAACTCGCCGAGCGTGAGCCCCGCGAAGATCTCGCCCGCGCGCCTGAGCATCGGCCCCTGCTTCTGGTCGCGGTAACGATCCGTCGCCCACTTCAGCAGCCGGCTTGCGGTCGCAGCTTCCAAATACTGTTCGGCCGCCTCGCCCATCGCCGCCAGCGCTTCCTGACGCTTTGCCTCGGCCACCGCCGCATTGGCCTGACCGTCGATTTCGCCGAACGCCTGTTCGGCCACGACCTGCCGCTGCGCGAGCTCGTTCAATCGCCTGCCGACATCGCCGAGCGCCTGCTTCACCGCTTCGAGGCGCGCCGGCACCTCGACCGCGTCCTGTTCGGCCACCTCGGCCTCGATGGCCGACTGCGACAGGCCGTCGCCGTCACGCACGAGCGCTTCCTTCGCCGCATCGATCGCTCGCCGAAGCTCGCGCTGTCGATCCGATCGTTCGGCAAGCGGCAACGCGGCGTCGATCGACGCGACGCCGGCCAGTCGAAGCAGCGGTTGAATGCGCGCGTTCGCGCCGGCCACCGCGGCGGCCGCATCGGCGACTTTGCCGTCGGCGTGCCGAACGGCCTCGTCGGCGCGGTCGATCGCGCGTGCGGTTTCCTTCGCGGCCGACAAACGCATCGTGAGTCGCCGCGCAACGTCCAGCCAATCGCCGCTCGCCAGCCATTCGGGCTCCAGCGCTTCGGCGAGCCGTCGTGCGCCCGCCTCGAGCGCGGCCAACTCCGCGCGAATCGCGACGATCCGGTTGCGCGGCGCATCGGCATCGGCCAGTTCGGCGGTCACAGCATTCGCGAGTTCGAGTGCGCCTTGCGCGGCAGCGAGCGTGGCCGCACTGGCGGACAACTTCGCGTCGGCAAGCGCGTCGCGCCATTGCGCGTGCCACGCATCGTAGGCGGTCTGAGCGACGTCGACCCTCGATCGCGCGGTCGCACATCCGCGCTCGGCTTCCCGTACGCGGTCCTCGAGGCTCTCCTGCTGCGCAAGACTCCTCTCCGCCGACTGCACGAACGTTTCGGCCGTGACGACGAGCGTCGCGAGACCGTCGCCGTCGTTGCCGCGCGATACGGCGCGCAACGCCGACCGCAACACGGATTCGGCAGCGGCCCGCGCATCGCGAATCGCGTCGAATTCACGGCGCTGGCGCTCGAGATCGGCTTGAGCGGCAAACACCGCGTCGCGCTTCGCGAGCCAGTCGCCCATCGCCGCCAGCGGCATGCCGGGCACGCCGGCCGTCGCCGCGAGCGCCGCCCATGCGTTGCGATGTGCGCTCAGCTCGCGCTCGCGTTCGTCCAACGCGGCCTGCCTGCGGGCGAGCGTCGCACGCGCGGACTCGACCTGCTGACGCAGCGATTGCAGCGTCGCTGCCGCTTGCGTCGCGCCGAGCTGCGCATCGACGAGTTCGTCGGCGAGACGAATCGCGGCATCGACGATCGGTGCGCCGGTCGCCAGATCGCGCGCGCCGCTGCGTACGTCGCCCCACGCGCGATCGCGCTGCGCACGCGCGTCGCGCACGTCGGCGGCCGTGACGACCTTGTGGTTCTGCGCGAAGTGCTTCTCCTGCATGTCGAGCCGCTCGAGCTCTTCCTGTGCGCCATCGCGCGCGGTGCGCGCGGCGGCGACCGCGCTCGCGCATTCGCTTTCTTCCTTCAGCAGCGCGCCGAGCCGCGCGGCCGACGGCACGTCGAGTGCGCGCAGCATATCGACCGGCTTGCGCCACTGCCCGAGTGCGTCGAGTGCGTCGGCCAGTACGCGCTCGGCGACGGCGATGTCTCGCTCGAGCGCCTGTTCGCGCTGTGCGCTGCTGCGAAAACCGTGCGCATCGGCGAGCGCCGCGCGAAGCGCTTCCGGCACGTCGACGGTCGACACGCGCGCCAGCTGTTCCTGTGCCTGCGCGAGCTCACGCGTGCGTTCGTCGAGCGATTCGCGTGCGCCGGCTAGCGCCTGGTGCAGCGCGCCGTGTTCGCGCAGCAGATTTGCGACCGTCTTCAGCGACAGCGCCGTCGGCAACATCGCGCGCAGCGACGTCTCGTCGGTCGGCCAACCGAGCTGCGCGGCCGCGGCGAAAGCGGCGGACAGGTGCTGCTTGACTTGCGCGTCGAGCAGCAGCAAATCCTGCGCGTGATTCATGCACGCGTTGCGCAGCCGGTCCAGCGCTTCGATGTCGGCTTCCAGCGCGAGCGCGGCGGTGTCCGCTTCGATTGCGTCGCGTGCATCGCGTTTCGCGAGCAGATCGGCGCGTCGCTCTTCGAGCACCTTCTGCTCGGCCGCGAGATCGCCCTGCGCCTTCAGCAGATCCGCATATGCGGTCGGCGGCAGCTCCACGACGGCGCCCAGTTCGGCCAGCGCCGCTTCCTTGTCCGTCAGCTCCTTCAGGTACGGCGCGAGCCGCCGCACGCGCTCGAGCTTCGAGCGCAGCGATTCGAGCCGGCGCTGCTCCGCGCGCGCGTGCTCGATCTCCTGTTCGACCGCATCACGCGCCTCCTTGCGATCGACCCAGTCGCGCGTACGCACCTGCACCTTCTTCAGCTCGGCCACCGCTTCGTTGAACGATGCGTCGGCGAGCGCGAACGCACTGCTGCTGCGGCGCGGCGCCCACAATTCGGCCGCGCGCGCCTCGAGCTCCTCGCGCACCGGGCCGAGGCTGCCGACACCCGCAGCGGACTCGAACAGCACCTGGCCGAGCTTGTCGGATGCATCGAGAATGCTTCGGCCGCCTTCGACCAGCCGCGCATGATCGAGTCCGAACATCTGCTCGAAGAACTCGCGCGTCGCGCCGTCGAGCACCGCGGCCAGATAGTCGTCCGGCAGCTTGTCGTCGGCAGGCGTGCGCAGCGAGCTGCGGCCGCGCGCCCGGTGAAATGCAAGCCGCGTCGTGCCGCTTTCCAGCACGCCGCCGATCCGCAAGTCCGGCGTCGCGTGCAGAAAATCGAGCGGCGTCTGCAGCTTCATCCCGAACAGCAGTTCCGACACGGCCGTGCGGATCGTCGACTTGCCGGCCTCGTTCGGCCCGACGATCACGTGAAAATCGCACTCGGCCGATGGAAAGCGCAACGTGTCGTCGGTGAACTTGCCGTACCGGATCAGATCGAGCTGGCTGATGCGCATCGCTTACTCTCCTCTGGCGAGCCGTGCGAGCAGCGCGGGGCCGACCCGCTGGACCAGCGCCGTCAGTTCGCCTTCTCGCGCCAGCGTCAGCAGCGGCACCTCCTCCTTCACGTCGCTGCGTACCTTGCCGACGAACGGCTTCAGATCGCGTTCGAGCAATGCGAGGAAGTCGGGATCGCGCGCGGCATCGGCCAGAATCTGCTTCAGATCTTCCAGCGCCTCGAGCTGTTCGGTGTCGTCCGGCTGCCCGGCGGCCGCGGACGTGTCGAGCTTGACCTTCTCGAGCCACAACCACTCGTTGCCGATGATGCCGATCTGGTTCAGCACTTCCGCGCGCAATTGCGTCGCGCGACCGAAAAAGAGACCGTGCGCAGGCGTGCGACCGGTCACGGTCACGCGCACCGCGCGCGGTACGTGGCCGTCGACGGCAAGCAGCGATTCCAGCGACTGGCCGATCTTTCTCGACAGATCGGCGACCGTGAAGCAGTCGGCCGCGTCGACCGATACGGCTTCCCAGCGCAACACGTCGAGATACAGCCGCTCGACGTGCGAACGTCCCTGCTCGACCGTCACGAGCACCGCGCCGCGGCGACCCGTCTCGCGGATATGGCGCCCTTGCAGGTTGCCGGGAAACACGACGGTCGACGGTCCCGACCATTGCTGGAATTCGTGCACGTGGCCGAGCGCCCAGTAGTCGTAGCCCTTCGCATGCAATTCGGCGAGCGTGCACGGCGCATAGTTCGCGTGCGCGGTGTAGCCTTCGAGCGCCGTATGCAGCACGCCGATGTTGTAATACCCGGGCACCGGGTCCGGGTAGCCGACCGCGAGGTTGTCGACGACGGCCTTGTCCTTGAAGCTCTGCCCGTGCAGCGCGACCTCGAATTCCGCGAGCCGATGCGTTTCCGGCTTGCGGTGGCCGAACACCGTCACGTTGTCGGGCAGCGTCAACCGCTTCGTCATCTCGCTTTCCGCGTCGTGGTTGCCCCACAGCACGAACGCGCGAATGCCGGCCTTGCGCAGCCGCCCCATCTGCTGGCCGAAGAAAATCCCCGTGTTGTGGTCCTTCCAGTCGCCGTCGTACAGGTCGCCCGCGATCACGAGGAACGCGACGTCCTCTTCGATTGCGCGATCGACCAGCAGCCGCAGCGCTTCGCGCGACGCGTTGCGCAGCTGCGCGGCCGGCGCGTCGGGATACGCGCTCAGGCCGTGCAACGGACTGTCGAGATGAATGTCTGCCGCGTGGATGAACTTCACGAAGATTCCTCTGTTTCAGCGCGAAAGCGCGAACTCGGCGCGCGGCGCATGCCGCTCGTCGTCGGCGGCTCCGGATGGTACCCGAAAGCGCGCGGTGCGATCGGGCCGCACGTCGATCGGCGCGGACGATCACGATGCGCGCGCGAATGCGCGAAGACGGGACGCGGTCGTCATGATCGTGATTCCGCGAATGTTATCGGATGCGCGAGCAGACGTCGGCGGTGCTCGGGTATCGCGCGTCGTCACGACATCAATCGGACTGGTTTGCTCCGCATCGCGTCGTACCTACCGCTGTGCCTGCGTGGCACCGATGAAAGCCGAAGTCCCGCTATTTAAGCATGGCGTGTCGGGAATCGGCAGCAGCAGCGCGTCGTTCGTTTCCGGCCCGCGGCCGGCGCCGGGGGGTCCAGTGAGATGCGCTGCGAGCGTCGACAAAAAAGCCCGGCCCGCATCGAAGCGGGCCGGGCTGTCGTGCGGTGTGCGCGTCGCTTACAGCTTACAGCGCGCCGCCTTGCGCCGATGCCGAACCCTTCACGCCGACCGACGCGCCGCCCTGCACCGCATTCGCTGCACCGTCGAGCGCTTCGCCGGCCTTGGCCTTCGCGTTGCCGGCAACGTCGCCCGCCGTCGACACCGCACCTTGCATGTGGCTCTTCGTCGTCCCGGCGACATGCTTCACGTGCGACTTCGCCGTATGTGCAGCCGACGTTGCCGCGTCCTTCGCCGAGCCTGCTGCCGAACCGACCGCGTGCGTTGCGCCGCCGACCGCATTGCCCGCTGCGGTGCCGACGCCGCCGACCGTCTTGCCGACGCCGTTCAGCGCGCCGCCGACGACGTTGCCTGCACCGGCACCCGAGCCGGCCGCATTCGCGCCTGCGCCGGCCTGCACGCCGACACCGCCGCCGAGCAGCGGCGTCTGGACCTGTGCGCCGACGCCGGCCGACCCTTCTGCGCCGGTCTGCGCGGTCTGTGCGAACGCGGCCGAGGTCGCCATTGCCGTGAGCGCGGCGCCAAGCAGAATCGTGCGGATCTTGTTCATGGTCATTCTCCCCAAAGACGTTGTTGCTGCGGGCCGCATTGGCGGGTTGCCGCATGCCTCACCGCGACGTGCGGCAAGTGGGGCTAATGTAGCGGCACCGCTGCGCAAAACCATCGGATTGCGGGGACTGTTACTTACGTTGCAAATGCTGACGATTCACTCACACTGTTTGACAATCGCGATTGCGGCGGGCTCGCACGTGAAGCGCCGCGCGCTGGTTTACGGGCGGAACGTGTCGCCCAGCACGATGCCTTCGCGACGCGGATCGGTCCCGCCCTGCAGCGCCGGCGCGCGATCGACGGTCACGCGCATCACGGTGTTGACGCCGCTCGCCTGTGCAGCGGTCGATACCTTGTGTCCGAGTGCGATCAGCCCTGCGATCAACGGATCGTTCGCGCCATTGTTCGATGCATCGACGTTCGGGTGCTCGCCGCCGACGGTCGTCGTCGGATTGTTGCTCGCGCCGAAGTCGACGAGCCCGGCGGACTGCTGCGCGTCGAGCCCCCAATCGAGCGCGCCGACGAGCGTCTTGACCACGTACTGCGGAATGGTGCCGCCGCCCGGCGAGCCGGTCGCCATCACGAAGTCGCCGCGCGATCCGTCCGCGGCCTTCGCGAATACGATCGTCGGCGCCATCGAACTGCGCGGCCGCTTGCCGGGCTGCACGCGGTTGGCGACCGGATTGCCGGCGCTGTCGACCGGGTTCGCGGAAAAATCGGTCAACTGGTTGTTGAGCAGAAAACCGTTGGTCATGTGGAACGAACCCATGCTCGACTCGACGGTGGTGGTCGCGCTCAGCACGTTGCCGTCGCCGTCGACGATCGTGAACTGGTTCGTGCCGTGCTCGACCAGCGTCGTATCGACGCCGAGCGGCACGGCGCCGAGATTGCCGGGCTGTGCGGTGCCCATGGTCTTCGTGGTGTCGATCAGCGCCGCGCGCGACTTCAGGTACGGCTTGTTCAGCAGCGTGTCCCACGTGCCGCCGGGCAGCGGGACGAAGTCGGTGTCGGCAACGTACTTGTCGCGGTCCGCATATGCGAGACGTTCCGCCTCCGACACGAGATGCACGCCGGCGACGGTCGGCTTGCCGCCTTCGAGATCGATCGCCGTCGGCTCGAGCGACTTCAGGTCGAAGTTCTCGAGAATCCCGAGCGCCGATGCGACCGCGATGCCGCCCGACGACGGCGGCGGCATCCCGCACACCCAGTAGCTGCGATAGGTCGTGCACACGGGTTCGCGACGCTTGGCCTCGTACGCAGCGAGATCGGCGACGGTCGTCTTGCCCGGCGTGATCGTCGAGCCGTCGGCGCCCTTCGTCGTCGCGATCTTCGCGACGATGTCCTGCGCAATCTGGCCGGTGTACAGCGCATTCGCGCCGGACTGGGCCATCAGCGTCAGCGTGCGCGCGTATGCGGGATTCTTTAGCACCGTGCCGAGCGTTTTCGGCGATCCGTCGGCATTCAGGAAATATGCGGCGGCTTCGGGATCGCGCTTCAGGTTCTGCGCGTTCGACGCGATTGCGTCGGCGAGCCGGCCGCCGATCGGAAAACCGTTCGTCGCGAGCGCGATTGCGTCGGCGAATAGCGTGTTCCACGGCAGCCTGCCGTGATCGTGCTGCAGCGCTTCGATGAGCCTCGGCACGCCGATCGTGCCGATCGAGCGACCGCTCGCGCGAGCGCTCGGCTGCGGCGCCGAATGGTCGTTCTGGTCGTCGACGTAGCGCAAGTAGTTTTCCGTCGCTGCGGCCGGCGCGGTCTCGCGTCCATCGTATGCCTGCACCGTCCTGTCGCGTGCATCGTAGTAGAGCAATACGCCGCCCGAGCCGAGACCGGTCGCCTCGGGCACCGTCAGACCGAGTACGGCCTGCACGGCGACCGCCGCATCGGCGGCCGTGCCGCCCCGCTTCAGCACCGCGCACCCCGCTGCGCTCGCATATGCGTTCGACGTCGCGACCAGGTACGTCTTTGCATGGACGGGCTTCAAGCCGGCGCGATAGCCCGACGATGCCTCGGGCAACGACGGATCGCCCGGCTGGTTCGAGCCGACGACGACGGTCGAGCCGCTATCGTCGATCGCAAGACAGCTCGTATCGGATGCGGGAGTCGGTGTGCGGCCTGCTGCGGTTTCGACGTCGCCGCCGCAGGCCGTCATCAACGCGGCTGCGACCAGTGCGCATGCGTAAGGAAAAATCGCCGTCCTGTTCATGATCTGCGGATGTTCCTGTCGGACGTTGCGGTGTGCATCGCGCTGCCGGCGCCGCCGGGGCACGCGCAATGCGGTCGATAGTCCCATGGCCGGATTTTTTTATGCAACGACGAAATGATGTGGCGCGACCCGATGCGATTGTGCGCGTGACATCACCGAATCCGCATGCGGCAGTCGGTTTATCCGCGGATCGGCTGCATCGCGGCGCGTCCACGGCCGCAGTTGAACGGTATGCGCGATTGCGCGCACTACTGCGCTGCGTCGTACGCGGGCGCTCGATCGAGCCGGCATTTGAATGCCGACGGAATGCGCGACCGGTTGGGCTTCTTCATCCGCTGCTGCCTGTACTCGTTCATCTCGCCTAATCCAACGACGGTATCGAGTCTGCGCGCGTGGCACGCTCACTGCCGATTGCACCTCGGTCGATGTTCCGGATATAAATCCGGCATGGACACGAATCGGTGGATTCAAGACCCTGTCGGCGCCTTTCGCGCGTGGCAGGAAACGTCTGCGACCGGCGCGGCGCGGCGGCCGTTTGCGCCGCGCTCGGTCGCGCAGCACGTGGCGATGTTCGAGCGGTTCCTGCGCTACCTGATTTCACGCCGCGTGTCTGTCGCGACATTCGGGTCCGAGCACGTCGCCGCATTCCTGGCCGAGCTCGAACGCACTTGCGGGCCCGGCACGTCGACGCGCGTGCGCTATGCAAAGCTGATCGATCGGCTATGCAGGCATCTCGTCGAAGCCGGCGTGCGGACCGCTCATCCCGCGAACCGCGCAACGCGGGAACTCGCGTGGCCGGACAGCGAACCCGAGCCGTGCTATCTGCCGCCCGACACGGATATCGCGCTGCAGCACCACGTGCAGCCGCGACCGGACGACACGCGGAGCCGTTGCCGCAATCGCGCGATCGTCGCGCTGCTGCTTGCGACTGGCATCACGTCGGCCGAGATTCGCGCGGCGACGTACGACGCGCTCGATCTCGACGCAGAGCCGCCGACGCTTTCGGTGCCGCGGAATCGCGCGCGGCCGGCCCGCACGATCGAACTCGCGCCGTTCGCGCGCGCACCGCTTGCTGCGTGGCTCGCGCACTCGGCGGACAGGCCCGCATCGGCGCTGTTGTTTCCCGCCCCGCGCGGCGGTGGTGCGATGAACGACATGTTTCTGCTGCTCGTCGTGCGCGACGCGCTGACCGCGGTCGGCTTCCAGGCGACCGACATGAGCCCGCGCGTGCTGCGGAACACGTACGCGCGACGTCAGCTGCTGGACGGCTGCACCCATGCGGACGTCAACGCGAGGCTCGGGCTCGTCAGCTCACGAACGATCACGCGGATCCGCCACACACTCGCGCCGGATGGCGCCGCACGCCGCGCGGCAACGGAGCGCTGATCGGGCGTGCATATGCGCCGATGCGCAAGCCCGATCATTCGCCGGGATTCGACTGAATCAGCCGCAGGATGCGGCTGTCGTACGGCGATTGCATGATTTCGACGATGCGCGCGTGGGACGCGGCCGGGTGCAGCGGATTCAGCAGGAAGTTGTGTGCATGCGGCACGACCACGCTAGGCACCCGCAGCAATGCGCTCGGTTGCGTATGCAACCATTCGGTGCCGGCGCTGCGCGTCCAGTCGACGTTCGTGCGCCAGTCGGCCGGCGCGTCGTCTTCGGCAATCTCGGCGACGTCGATCGACTCGGGCACTTCGATGCGAAGCAACTGATATCCGCTCGGCAATTGACCGACGGTCGCGATCTCGAAGTGTACGAGCGTTTCGAGCAACGCAAGCGCGGGATGCTCGGCGAGATACACGACGGGCTGACCGGCAAAATGCCAGCGGCCGCCCGCGCGCAATCCGCCGATCCCTTTCAGATCCGCGTAATTGCTGATTCTCCACAACGTCGTCAAGCGAAGTAGCCCTCGTCGATCTGCGTGAGCGCTTCTTCGACGAGACGCGCGCCATGCTCGGTGCTCGCCATGTCGAGCGACGTGCGGCCGCCGAAGCGCTGAAGTCCGTTACGCAGCCACGCCATCGCCTTGTCCTGTTCGCCGAACGTGGCCGTTGCCTGCGCAACGATGCGCGCGAGACGAATCGCCTTGTCGGATTCCTCCGGCGACAGGCGTTCGTGCGCCTGCCGACGATGGCTCAATGTACGGCGCGGGATGATGAAGGCCAGTTCGTCGGATTTCAGGCCGCGCTCTGACAGCCGATCGATCACCGAGACATCCACGCGCGCGCTTGCCAGTTCGGCAAGGTCGGCCCCGGAACGGACAGGGACGGCCAGCAGTTGTTCGAGAATGGCGAATTCGGCTTGTCGCGGATGCGCGATGCCGGAAGGGTGAAAAGCGATGGTGCTCATGATGCGTCCTTGGCAATTTGCCCAACTATTATAGGCGTTTTGCCGAACGCATGCTCGTTTCACCGGAGAAGCGCGGGTGAACGCTGTCCCATGGTGGGAGATCGGCCGGGTTCCCGTTGGCAGCGGCGTTCAAGGGCGCGAATCGGAGATTCGCCTTGGAGGATCGTGGCTGTTGTTCAGTATATAAAGTCCAGGCATTCGTTACATCGTTGTCACGTAACAACCTTTTGCTTCGAAATTATTAGAACCATATCGTCGAAGTCCTCGTAACGTCGCTACCGGTACGCGGCTGCTCATACGTATCAGCCACCCGCCGTCGTATCGGGAACACGTCGGCGACCCATCGCGCCGATGCGTTCCCGCGATGCCTGTTCTTGCCGTCTCCGCTCCAGTCGCCGATGCGGATACTTGGCCGTCCGCACGACGCCATTGCCGGCATGCGCAATTAAAGAACTGGCGCAACGGCAATAGTCAGCCCGCCCATGCGGACGATCGGATCACGCTGCAGAAGTTGCCCGCGTGGAAATGCGGATCCTTGTCGGCCAGCACATCGGCCTTTACGTTGCCGAACGTCGTGTGGGGCTTGTGCTTGATGCCGTCGTAGAACGTTTGAATGATGTCTTCCTTGAAATGCGGCGTGCGCGGATGCGCGCAAACGACGGCTTCTCGTTCGACGTCGCTGTATTCCGAATATGCGAGACCGAGCACGTCCATCTCGACGCCGGCCGTCACGAGCGCTACGACCGGATGCATGTGCTGCGGAATGCCCGGCGTCGTGTGCAGCGCGATCGCAGTCCATACGACATCGATGTCCTGCTGCGAGATGCCCTTGCTCTTCAGGAAATCGCGAGCGGCGTTCGCACCGTCGACCTCGAAGCGCTCGCACGCACTGCTGTGCCGATGCGTGAGCCCCATGTCATGGAACATGCAGCCGCAATACAACAGCTCGGGATCGTATTTCAGCCCTCGGCGCTGCCCGGCCAGTGCAGCGAAGTAATACACGCGACTGGAGTGATGAAACAGCAACTCGGACTCGGTATCGCGTACCAGTTCGGTGATCTCGCGAGCCAGTTGGCTGTCGGGGATGGTGATGCCGGCGATATTGACAGTCATGATCGACCTCCATTGAACACACGATCAATTTTCCGGCCTCCCGCACATGTCATCAATCGACGTATCACGCCAAATTCTGCCATTTTGCGTGAACGACCGCCACGGCCGCGGGAACCGCGAACGAACACGCAGCCCGCGATCGCAGCGCCATGCCGGCACGTTCCGACCGCATCTATACTGCTACGCGTCACATTCGACACATCGCCACAACGCGCAACCGATCATGCCGAAGGTCGTTGGTATTTTTGCCGTCCCGGGCGTCCAGCTGCTCGACGTCTCCGCTCCGCTCGACGTATTCGCCCAGGCAAATGCCGAGTGCGGCAAGCCGTTCTATACGTTGCGTGTCATCGCGAGCGAGTCCGGTCCGATCCGCAGTTCGTCCGGCGCGCAACTGCTTGCGGACTGGATCGTTCCCGACATTCCCGAACGCATCGATACGCTGCTCGTCGCCGGTGCGCCGAGTGCCGGTCACGTGGCATTACGCGCCGACGTGCTCGCGTGGCTGCGCTCCGCCGCAGTGCAGAGCAGGCGGTACGGCTCGATCTGCACCGGCGCGTTCATCCTCGCTGCAACCGGGCTGCTGAAAGGACGCCGGCTCACGACACACTGGGCCGCTGCCGACGCGCTCGCCGAAGCCTATCCGTCGCTTGCCGTCGACGCCGATGCGCTGTACGTACGCGACGGCAAGCTGCGCACCGGCGCCGGCGTGACGGCCGGACTCGATCTCGCGCTCGCGCTGGTCGAGGAAGATCTCGGCCGCGACATCGCACGGCGCGTCGCCGCGCAGCTCGTCATGTTCTTCAAGCGTCCGGGCGGGCAATTGCAGTTCAGTCGCAAGGGAGAGGCGCGGCCGGCCGGACGTTCGGTTCTTCAGGAAGTGCAGCGCTGGGTCGCCGCCCATCCGGAACTCGAGCATTCGGTGGCCGATCTCGCAAAGCATGCGGGCATGAGCGCACGCCACTTCGCGCGGCTTTTTCGGGCGGAAGTCGGCATGACGCCGGCCGCTTGGGTCGAAGCGACCCGGATCGCAGCCGCCCGCCAATTGCTCGAGAACGGACACGACACGCCGAAACAGGTCGCCGCGAAATGCGGCTTTGCGAATGTCGATACGCTCAGGCGTTCGTTCGCGAAGCACGTCGGGATCACGCCCGCCGAATATCGGAAGCGTCAGGCCGTCTTGATCGAGTGATGCAAACGCTCGTGGACGCCCGACACGAAGCGGGACGGCGCTCGCCGAACCCCAATGCCCGTCGCATCGGCACGGCTCGATATCGCGTCGCTGATCATTCAGCGGTCCGTTTAGACGATCGTCGACGCCGCACAGCGACGCGCGATCCGTCGCGTACGCTCACGTCGCCGGTCCGCCGTCGGCTAACGCGGCGAACACGCGCATCACGCCGGCATATTTACGCCCCACACGTCGCCGGTAATCGTCCGACATGACCGCCGCTCCCCGCCGACTGTTTACCGTGTGACAACAGTTATTCATCAGAACGTGTATTTCCGACCGGTAGCGCGATCGCTACGATGCGCTCAACCGCTCGACGCAACACGCGACGCGCGAAGTCTACGAAACCGGAGGTCAACATGAAGTCGTTCGTCTACGCTGTCGTCGCCGTCACCACCCTGTCCGCGTCGTATCACGCATTCGCGCAGTCGAATTCGTCCGGACAGCTCACGCGCGAGCAAGTGCGCGCGGAACTCGTCGAGCTCGAACACGCGGGATACAAGCCTGAAGTCTCCGATCCCTACTATCCACAGGCGCTTCAGACTACACAGGCGCGCGTGACAAACACCGACGCAGCCGGCTACGGCGCGCAATCGGCAGCCGGCGTGCGCGCCGGCCGGGCGACCGCCGTCGGACAAAACCCGCGCGACTCGATCTATTTCGGTCAATAAGCGAAGCGGCCCATGCGCGCGTTTGCGCATTTCATCCGATACGCAGCGATCGACGCACCACCCCGCTCCCGTTCATCGGGGCGGGGTGATGCGTTTTTGGGCGTGCAAGATACGCAAACGCATGCTCGGGCGAAGCCGCTCGCCGCGGAACCGCTCGCGCAGCCTCTGCGCGTTTGCGCATAGAATGGCCGCGTGGTCGGCGCCGGCCGAAGCGTGCGCGCACGGAACGTCGAATCGGGCAACCTCATGCGCGCGCTGGCCGCCCGATGCCGCACTCATCGCATTTTTGAAAAGGAGCGGTTTCATGTCTCAAACTTCCGGTTCCACGATCACGTTTCGCCGCCCGGACGGCCAGGAACTGCACGGGTATCTCGCCACGCCGGAAAAGACCGAGGGCGCACCCGCAGTCGTCGTCATTCAGGAATGGTGGGGGCTGAACGACCAGATCCGCGGCGTCGCGGATCGACTCGCGCGCTGCGGGTACTTCGCGCTGGTGCCCGATCTGTATCGCGGCAAATCGACGGTCGAAGAAGAAGAAGCGCATCACCTGATGACCGGGCTCGATTTCGGCGACGCGGCTTCGCAGGACATTCCGGGCGCCGTCCAGTATCTGAAGACGCGCGCGTCGCGTGTAGCGATCACCGGCTTCTGCATGGGCGGCGCACTCACGCTGCTGTCGCTGCAGTTCGCCGACGCGGACGCTGGCGTCACGTGGTACGGCTTCCCGCCGCTCGATTATCTCGATCCGTCGAAGATCAAGGTGCCGCTGATGGGGCACTGGGGTACGCAGGACGCGTTCTTTGCGATCGATCAGGTCGATGCGCTCGAGAAGAAGCTGACCGAAGCGAAGGTCGACATCGAATTCCACCGCTATCTCGCGCATCACGCGTTCGCAAACGAAACGGCCGTCGGGAACGGACGCATCGCCGGTACGCAGTTCGATCCGGTGTGGTCGCAATTGGCGTGGGATCGCACGCTGACGTTCTTCGGGCGCACACTGTGGGGTCAGCAGCGGTAACGTCACGCGCAGTGCACGCGCGATCCGGTCGAGCTGTTTCGGTCGCGCGGACCGGATAGCGGGCGCGCATCCGCGCGGCACTTACAAACTATCTCGCGGAAAAAGCAACGCCACGGATCATCGTCCGTGGCGTTGCTTTTTCGGCGCGTGTAATGCGCGGCAATCGCATCACACGCGCCGCACCACGCTCACGCGTTGCACGAGCCGCGCAGCGCAGCCTCGTCGGTCGCCAGCATTTCCGGCACGCATTCCCGCAGGAAATCGACGAACGTGCGGATCTTCGCGTCGAGGTATTGTCGCGACGCATAGAGCGTGTAGACCGTCAGCTTCTGCAGCCGATATTCGGGCAGCACGCGAACGAGCGCACCACTCGCGAGCGCGGGCAGCGCAGTCGACATCGGCACTGCGCCGATCCCGACGCCCGCGCGCAGCGCGGCGCCGAGCGCTTCGGCGAGGTTCACCTGGAAATCCGGCAGCGGCAGTTCGAACGTCTCGCGACCGTCAGGGCCATCGAGATGCCAGCGATCGCGCGGAAAGATCGGCGTGACGATCTGCAGGCATGCGTGTCCTTCGAGATCGCGCACGGTACGCGGCGTGCCGCGCTCCTTCAGATAAGCAGGCGACGCACAAAGCACGCTGTGCACTTCGCCGAGCCGCTGCGACACCAGTCCCGAGTCGGGCAGTTCCGTCGTGCTCAGTTGCAGCGACACGTCGTAGCCTTCGTCGATGATGTCGGGGACGTGCTGCGACAACGTGAGTTCGACCGCCACCGACGGATAGCGCTGCCGGTATCGCACCACCGCGGGCACCACGTACGCCTGACCGAAACTCGTCGTCGCATGAACGTGCAGCCGTCCGGACGGCTTCGCCTGCGCGTCGGCCGCTTCGGCTTCCGCTTCGTCGATATAGCCGAGGATGCGCTGACAACGATCCAGATAGCGCTGTCCTGCATCGGTCAACGCGATCCGCCGCGTGCTGCGATTGAGCAGGCGTGTGCGCAGATGCGCTTCGAGTTGCGCGACCGAGCGCGATGCATACGCCGTCGTGATGTCCAGGCGCTGGGCCGCGCTCGTGAAGCTGCCCTCCTCCGCCACCCGGACGAAAATGCGCATCATCTGTAACGTGTCCATCGACATGTCCCCGCCGTTGAAATCGCATCGCGCCCGCGCGCTGCCGGCGCAGCAGGCCGGTCAGGCGCGAATTGTGCGGAACAGTACAGCAGCGGTGCAGGCGTGTCCAGTTCGCGCCATGTGATGGTGGCGTTACACGAAATCGTGCGCCGCACACGGTGCGAGTGCGCGGCACGCGCAGCGCTTACTCGGCCGTCGACGGATCGAACGGATTGCGCAGCACGATCGTGTCGTCGCGCTCCGCACCGGTCGTGATCATCGATACGGGCACACCGGCCACCGTCTCGATGCGGGCGATGAAGTCCTGCGCGGCGCGCGGCAGCGCCGCACGCTCGCGCAGGCCCTTCACCGTGCCGCGCCACCCGTCGAACCGTTCGTAGACCGGCTTCGCACGCCGCTGCGCATCGAGGCTCGCGGGCAGATGACCGACGCGCGCACCGTCGAGTTCATAGCCGACGCACAACGCGATCGATTCGAAGCCGTCGAGTACGTCGAGCTTCGTGAGCGCCAGCGAATCGATGCCCGAAATTCGCACGGCCTGGCGCAACTGTGCGGCGTCGAGCCAGCCGCAGCGCCGCGGCCGTCCGGTGTTCACGCCGAATTCCTGTCCGCGCGCACGCAGCGTTTCGCCGGTTTCGTCCGACAACTCGGTGAGAAACGGGCCGCCGCCGACTCGCGTCGCGTAGGCCTTCGCCACGCCCAGCACATGCCCGAGCTTCGATGCGCCGACGCCCGCGCCGGCAGCGGCGGCCGATGCGACCGTACCGGACGACGTCACGAACGGATAGCTGCCCCAATCGATATCGAGCATCACCGCCTGAGCGCCCTCGAACAGGATGCGCTCGCCGCGCGCGCTCGCTTCGTCGAGATCGGCCCAGACCGGGCGCACGAACGGCAGAATCTTCGGCGCGATATCGACGAGCGTCGCGAACATCGCATCGCGCGACCATTCTTCGAGGCCCAGGCCGCGAAACCACGCGTTGTGATGTTCGACCAGCACGTCGAGCTTCTCCGCGAGCCGGGCGGGCTCCGCGAGATCGCCGACGCGCAGCCCGCGGCGCCCGACCTTGTCCTCGTAAGCCGGCCCGATGCCGCGCAGCGTAGTGCCGATCGGTTCGCGCCGCAACCGCTCCTGCACACGGTCGATCTCGCGATGAATCGGCAGCACCAACGTCGCGTTCTCCGCGATAGACAGATTCCGGCACGTGACCGATAGCCCGAGTTCGGCCATTCGCCGGATCTCTGCGAGCAGCGCTTCCGGATCGAGCGCCACACCGTTGCCGATCACGCCGCGCTTACCGCGCACGATGCCGCTCGGCAGCAGCGCGAGCTTGTACGTCTTCTCGCCGACGACGAGCGTATGGCCCGCGTTGTGGCCGCCGTTGTAGCGCACGACGATGTCGGCGTGCGCCGCCAGCCAGTCCACGACGCGCCCCTTCCCTTCGTCGCCCCATTGAGCACCCACTACTGCCACGTTCGACATGCTTCATCGCTCCATGTGAGAAATCCAGACATCGGCGCCGATCCGGCCAACCGTTCTGTGCGATATTGGCGGAGCTGAACTCGCCGATCAAACGATTAAACCTCCGATATCTTGTGAACAAATTTCACACGAAGCACCATCATGCCCCGACGACTCCCTCCGCTGAATTCGCTACGCGCATTCGAAGCCGCCGCGCGGCTCGGCAGTTTCACGCTTGCCGCGGACGAGCTGTGCGTCACGCACGGCGCGATCAGCCGGCACGTGCAGCAGCTGGAAACGTGGCTGGGTCGGCCACTGTTCGAACGACATAATCGGCGCGTCGAGTTGACGGTGGTCGGCCGCGCGTATCTCGCGGAGGTCGGCGCATCGCTCGATCGAATCGCGCTCGCTACCGCGCAGCACTTCGGCCCGCGGCAGCAGCACGTGCTGCGCGTCAGTGCGCCGGCGACGTTTTCGCTGCGCTGGCTCGTCCCGAAGCTGTCGTCGTTCCAGGTCGCGCATCCGGGCATCGAGGTACGACTGTCGACGTCGAACGAACCGATCGAAAAGCTGCGCGACAGCGTCGACGTCATCGTGCGCGGCGGCCCGCAGACGGTCGACGGTTACGTTGCCGAAGAATTCCTGTCCGAGATTCGGTTGCCCGTGTGTGCGCCGAAGCTGCTCGAGGACAAGCCGTTGCGCACGCCGGCCGATCTCGCCGGCTTCACACTGCTGCATGCGGCCACCTATCCCGGCATGTGGCCTGAATGGCTTGCCGCGGCAGGCCACGCGGATCTCGTGCCGCGACACTCGCTCACGCTCGAGCATTTCTACCTGACGCTGCAAGGTGCACTCGACGGGCTCGGCGTCGCGATGGGCCCGATCGCGCTGGTCGCCGACGACATCGCGGAGGGTCGGCTCGTGCAGCCGTTCAGCGGGCCGGCACTGCCGCCGTGGCGCTACTTCACGTACGTAGCAACGGCGCGCGCGCAGGACGGTGCTGTACGTGCGTTCAAGGAATGGCTGAAGGTAGCGGGCCGTGGTGGTGCGTCAAGTGCGCAGGGTTGAGTGCGCCGGTGACGAGAATGCAAACGACGGCATCGCAACGATTGAGGATGTTCGCGCAAATCCATGCATAGGCGGACCGTTCGCGCTTGGGTGTTCATGCCCGCAGAAAAGGATTTTGAACCGGTCGGCATGGACGTGCGAACGAAGCCGCGTGTCGTGCGACTTTCCACCCGAACGAGCGACGCGCGCATCGCATCGCTGCAATAGATGCAAAGACGGTGCGCAAGCCGCGATTTACACCGCGGCTTGCCTTCATACGCGACGCAACGCTTACTGACTCGCGCCGACGCCCGCCTTTTTCTCCGCGTTTTGCAGGTCCTGCGGATAGTTCGGGTCGTTGGCCGACGGCTTGTATCCGGCGTCCTCGAGCTTCTTCAACTCGGCGTTGTTCTTCGCACGCGCGGCCTTGCGTTCCGCTTTGCGCTTGGCGCGTGCGGCCTTGCGCGCCTCGCTCTTCGCGGCCTTGGCGTCCTGGGCAGCCGGTGCGCTGGCCTCGGTCTGCGCGAACGCGGGAACAGCGGAGCCGCACAGGAAAGCGGCTGCAGTCGCAGCCAGCGTGAGTTTTTTGATCTGGATTCGCATCGCTGAACTCTCTCTTCTGATTGATGACGGTTTGAAAGTACGTCGAGATACCACCCCTGCCCCTGGCCGGCGGTCGTGTCGCGATCAGGGCTTCTGCATCATATCCGTGTCGCAAAAAACGTGACGCCAACGTGCGAGCGTCACGGGGACACACGGATAGGCGTCGTATCGCGACGGCGCGGTGCCGCCAGTTCGTGTCGATGCGTCGCGATTCAGCGCGGTGACGATGGATTTTCGTCAGTGGCGGTCACGACTATGGCTGCATGACTCCGTTGGTGAGCGATAGGATTTCCGACGCTCTGCGGCCTGTGCATTCTGTTCGCCGAGGATGCGGCTCGGACGGCGGTACTTCCCATAAACGGCCACGGATTGGTGGGGGAAGGTTGTTGAGAGGGAGCCGGCTGGAACGCTACCGTCTTCGTTGCCGGTGTCTGCTGACATCGGGCATCTCGACGCTTGCAGCCAGACGTTTGGGTTGTTGCGGGAGGCGACCGTCGCGGTCGGCACGTCTCGCGCCAGCAACTTCATGCCAACATTCGGCGCGCGCGTGGGCTTCCGTGGCCGCTCCCACCTTCATCAAGTCTTCCTTCGCTTAGTGGAACCTGGTTGACACCAACGCAAAGGTAGAAAATTTGCGGACCCAAAGTGGCCGGAGGGGCATCCACATTCTCGTGATCTGAGCTTGCGAAATGAAAGCAACAAGAACCGTCGGTATACGGCCGATGGAAATTCATCCTCGAGCGTGGCCGAAGTCCGAGAGGAAACGGCCGCTGATACATGAGAAACGGCGATTTCGTCCTGCCGGTAGAAGTACTGAGTGCTGTTGCCGCCCGTTTGGCTCGGTGCCCTCTTTGTCGCGCTCTAAGTAATTGACGCCCAAGCGACGATTCGGCGGCTCCCATAAACGGGAACCTATGTCCGGAAACAGGGGATTTCGTCCCATAAGTTTCTACGTTTTGGTACTCGTGAGTAGGTACTTACCCCGCCTGCAAGCCTTGTCTGGTCTGAAACCTTGTCGACAGTGGGCGCCACGATGCTCGGTTGACGAGCCATAAGGGGGTTCTCAGCGCTCGTAGACCGCTGAGCTCGTGGTTAGGTAGCGGTTTATGGGGGTTGTCTTTCTGCACAGGCACGCGTGTGTTTACATCTTTGAACAACCACGTTTACTTCTTTAATTACTTTTAGACGGCCCAAACCCTTGTCGCATAAGGGTTCGAGGGCTGTTCGGTACCCATTTATGGGAGTACAGGTAGAAAGGTTTGGGGCTTCAGGTCTGTGGATTTGGGGTATTGGGTACCGCGTTGTGGGAAAACCAGGGTGTGGATATGGGGCCAACGTACCCTGTTATGGGATTTCCGCTGAAAAACGCGCAAGGTAGCCGTCTATGGGGCCTCATTTGGGTAGCCGGTTATGGGGAGTATTTTCGCCATGTCCCCGGATAACTGCCGGCCGGCACTTCACACATCGGTAGCCCTTTATGGGGAATCTCAAAGGTAGCCGTTTATGGGCTACGCTCGGCCTGCGGATCCTTGTTCGATGACCGGTCATTTACGCAGGCTCCCATAAACAGGAACGCTGCGGGGCACAGGTAACCTTTTGTGGGAGTAGGGATAGGTTGCCTGCTATGGGAGCCATTTGCCCCCGCCGACATCATCCCGTGGACAAAAACAGCGGTGGAAGTCGCCGAAAGGTAGCCTTTCATGGGAACTCATCAAGGTAGCAAGTTATGGGAACGACTTGACTGGTGTTGCATGGCACCAAGCACCGACGCGTGCTGTCGATTCAACTGGTCGACTCCCATGGACGGGTACCTTCGCGTCGGCAAATGCCGTGCCGGATGCCGGCGACGCCGCATGACAGGTAGCGATTTTTGGGAGCTTATTTGAGTGAAAAGGTAGACGGATATGGGAAGACGCGCAGATCGTTGCGTCGTGATTTTCCCTTTTGTGTCTGTATCTTAGCTGCGATAGTGCAAGTGATACCGGAGCACGGACGTTGCTCCGCGGCTCGAAGAGGTATAAAGTCCGCTCTCAACACGGTCACCTTATCCGGACATCACGATGCCGCGCAAGCCCGCAAGCAAAGGCTCCGACAAACAGGTTTCGCTGTTTCAGACACCAGAGCCTCCCGACTTGCTGCGCAAGGCGGTTCAGGCGATTCATATCGCGCCGAAATCGGGAAAGATCGGTCTGCAGCAGCGCAAGATGTTCAGCTCGCTGATCAAGAACGCGCTTCGTCAGGAGGCGTTCGAACCCGGTCGAACCAGCTTTTCGATTTCGATTGCGGCGCTGTCGCACGAGAGCGGGCTGAACAGTAACAATACGAAGTACGTGAAGGACACGGTCAACTCGCTGATCAGTACGGTCGTCAACTGGGACTACCTCGCCGCGGACCGTTCGACGGTCTGGAAGGCATCGGGCCTGCTCGCCGGCGCGGAACTCGAACAGTCGGTGCTCAAGTACAGCTTCTCCGATCAGATTCGCAGCGAACTGCTCAATCCCGAGATCTACGCGCTCATCGACATGCGGATCGCACGTGAATTTCGCCGGTCGCATTCGCTCGCGCTGTGGGAAAACACGGTTCGCTACGAAGGGATCGGGATCACGGCGAAGATCCCGCTGCCCAAATTCCGCGACCTCATTCTCGGTCAGGACAAGGCGTCGCAGTCGTACAAGGAATACAAGCTGTTCAAGAGCAAGGTCCTGGTGCCATGCATTCAGGAGGTGAACGAAGTATCGGACCACACGCTCGAGTTGATTGAACACAAATCCGGCCGCAGCGTCGAGGCCGTGCAGTTCAAGGTGACCCGCAAGCAGAGCGCCGATACGGTGGAGGAAGGCGACGTCAGGAACGAAGCGCTGATCGACGAAGTCGCGAAGTTCGGGATTCCGCGCTCGGAAGCGCGCCGGTTGATTACGCAATACGGCGTGCAGCGCATCAAGGCCGCGATCGCCTATACGGTCAATCGGACCACGAAGAAGAACGCGGCGCCGATCGACAATGTGGCCGCGTACTTCCGCAAGGCGCTGACGCACGGCTATACGCTCGCCGAAGGGCAAGGCGCCGATGCTGCCGTGCCGGCGAAGGAATCGGCGCAGAGCAAGCAGGAACAGATTCGCGACAAGTACCTGGCCGCGAAGGTCGAAGAGGCCGGAGCGTACTTCCGTGAGTTGGAGATCGACGATCAGACCAAGCTGATCGAGCGCTACAACGAGACGGTGGCCGGATCGAAGGATCTGACGCTGTCGCCGAAAAAGAAAGCGAGCAAGCTCGCGCAAACGAACTTCTTCCGGTGGCTGGCACTGGATACGTGGGGCGAACCGACGTCGGACGACCTGCTCGAATTCCTGCTCAAAAGCAGTCTCGCTACCAGCTGAACGACGCCTCGCGTTCCAGTGTGCTGCGGACGCCGGACTCGATCCGGTATCGCTGCGCACCGAGGGTGCGAGGCGTTTTGCTTTGGCGCCCTTACTCTTGCACGTTCGTCGCCAATTCCGCGACGTACGCGTCGATGACACTCTTCAGCTTGTCCGCCAGCGCTTCTTGATGCGACGCGTCGACGCCTTTGAGCTGCAGATCCAGACGACCGTCCGGATAGGTCTTCAACTGACCGATTGCCCGCGATTCAACGGCGAAATCATGTCGGACGCTGTAGCGCGTGCGGCCCGTTTTCTTGTTGCCGTCGCTCTGTGCGCGCAGGAAGTTCTCGAGGTCGCGTACGGACTTTTTCCGTTCGATCACGGCCGTGAGCAATCGATCGGCTGTCGCTTCGCCGAGGCGCTCGAAGATCAGTTTCAGAAAGTAGGCCGCTTGCAGACCGACCACGTCGCTCGCGCTCGCCATGCGCTCGAGGAGCGTATTGGGCAGCGCGTTGAGTGACAGCGTCTTGCTGATCGATGCCTTGTCCTTGCCGATTTTCTCGGCGAGCGTGTTCTGGTCAGGAAAGACCTTCTCGTCGAGAAGGCGCTTCCACGCAACTGCATCGTCGAAGATCGTCTGGCGCTCGTGATCGTGATTGGCCCGATACGCGATCGTGTAGAGCTGCTCCGGCGTGTGATCGGTACGAAACGTCGCATTGATCGTCTCGTCGCCGTTGATGCTCGTCGCGCGCAGCCGGCGCTGTCCGTCGATGACGACCAGCTTGCCGGGAAATTCCGGGAGCCGCGTGACCTTGATCGGTTCGATCTGCCCTTCTCGCTTCAGCGTCAGCGCGAGCTCGTGCAGGCTCGACTCCGAATAAAACACTCGCGGGTTGAACGGGTTCGGGATGCAGTCCTTGACTGCCACTTTCTGCGGTGCGCCCAGGTCCTGGCTATCGGCGGACGCGGCCGTGCTTTGCATCGGAGCAGCGACCGTCGGTGCGGCCACGGCGGACGCCGAAGGTTCGGGGAGCCGGGTTTCGAGTGCAGCGTTTTCTTGCGCGAGCCCGCGCAATAGACCGGCCGCCAGATGCAGATTACCGGTCGACTTCTTGTCCTTCGAAGTGTCCTTAGCCATGGGCTGCTCCCGTAGCGCGCGTCGACGCGATGTATTGAGCCATTTCTGTGACCAGCTTCTCGATTTCGGCCCGGGCTTCCTTCAGTCCTTTGAGATAGCGATTGTGGTGATGGATCGTAGTGCCCAACGCGAACGTTTGACGATATACCTCGCGCTGGGCGATCTGGCTGTCAAGCAAATGTTCCCCAATTTCTTCTGCCTTTAGAATTTTTAAAATTTCTTCACGCATTTTTGTTTTTCCATTGACACTATTGAGCATAAGTGCAGAAGAAAGATTCGGGTTACGCATTGCCCGCATCGATTCGATCATGCGAATCATCGCCACGGTGCTGTACAGATCGGCCGGCGACGGCGATAGCGGTACGAGGCAGAAATCCGCTACCTCCAGGACAGATGCGATGCGAGGGTCCTCCAAGTTTCCGGGACAATCCACGACGATTACATCGAAATTTGCGTCCTGCTTCTTGATCTCTCCTCCAATACCGCGACCGGCGGGCGCGAGCGAAAGGACCGTCATCGGGAGTGTGTTCTCACCGCTCGTTACCCATCGCACAGACGTGCCTTGAGGGTCCGCATCGATGAGCGCGACTTTGTTGCCGCCCGCTTCGAACGCTGCCGCGATATTGACCGAGATGGTGGTCTTGCCGGTCCCACCTTTTTGATTACTCACCGCGATCTTGAAAGCCATTGCATTCCTCCAAGGAATTTTGCGTAATATATTCATTTATTGGGGAAATGTCTAGAAATCGAAGTCGGATCGTATGTGGGGGACGCTGTTGTTACGTGACAAGTCGTCCGAATGGCTGCTTAACGCGGGCGCGGACTAGCGTTTCGACTCGGCTCGTATGGCGAAGGATTAGCAGTGAAGGGCATCGTGTGTTTATCGGACGGCTAGACCGCGCCGCGGGGCAACGTCGCGCATAAGTTGCCGACTTTGACGCCCCTCAAACATCAAGACATAAAGTGCTTTGTTAAACGCGATTTCGCAAGCGCAAACCGGAGCGGCGCTCAAACGCTGAAGGTTTTCTTCGGAGCTGCCTGTTGTCGATGCGCGCGGTCACTTTGCTCAAGTAGTTGTCACGTAACAACGCTGCCCTCGAGCCTGCTACGCCGCGTTGAAGGAAGGTAAAAAAGCGCGTCTGCCGGTGTCGGCACATTGAGTACGCAATTAGAAGGTCGTGAGTAGGAACCGATGATGTCCTTCGGGTGCAGTTGTCACGTGACAACGTGAGGGTTCTAGCTTGGCGCGGTATCAGGATGAATGCGACGGAGCGTAGATGTCGCTTGTCGATTCGGCAGTACCTGTCTCGACCGGAAGGTGCTTACGTTGCTCTCGTGGCCGTTCAGTTTGATGCGTCCCCAATTATCTGGCGTGCACGGATACGGGTGCTACGCGGTCGGAGCAGGCGGGTACCAACTGTTGTTGGATAACTCGAGTTCGCTGCCGACGCCGGACTAAGCTTGCGAGGAAGCGTTCCCTTTGCGTCGTCCAGCGGAACTGGCAACAGAGTAACTAGGTGCGCTGGTCAACGTTGGCGTGAAACATCACCCAAAAACGACGGTAGGCTGTAAACCATTGTGTGACAAGGATTTGTCGCGCGTACTTCAAGTTGTTTCACGGGAAATCTGGTTGCGAGAGGCGAGGACGGGAGCGCATCCCCGCCAGCCGCGCATACTGGCCGCAAAATCGCACAACATGAAGTGGCGGTGTATTAAAAGACACGTACTTTGTAGTTTCTGATACTTTCGACGCGCTCGAAGATCCAGCAGGCGCCTGATAGCAGCGCGTAGGATGGCTTTGGGTCGACGGAGTCGTTGGCCCTCTATGTCGGTTGTCACGTAACAACGCGGCAGCCGCAGATACGCCGAGGATGCGGCACGCAACAGTATCAAAGAAAGTATCGGGCGGGGCGGGCCGCAAGTGGATTAATGAGTCGTCATGTCAGCTTCGCCGCCAACGAAGGGCCGACTGTAAGGTGAACGGCACGGGAAATATTAGATACGGCGCTGCTGGCTGAGCGAGCGCGACCGGCAGTTCGCCGCGCGATTTAGTCTTACGCGACGGCTTCGCGCTGGCCCGTGAGAGCACGGGTCTCTCACTTTATTCCGACGCACACGGCTGTCGCCAACGTGCTTTCGAGGTAGGCATCTTTGCGCGCTCATCCACCGTCCGCCACCATCGTTCTCCCCGGTGTGGTGCGCTAAGGTCGAGTCGTTCGCCCATCCGTGGCGTGGACAATTCAACACCCCGCACCATCGCCAGCGCCGTGACACGCTCGAACGGGTCTTGCCATCGGTGCCGCGCCAGATCGAACGTTCCGTTATGAATCGGTATCAGCCAGCGCCCGCGCAAATCGATGTGCGCTTGCACGGTTTCTTCCGGTTGCATATGCACATACGGCCATTGCGTATCGTACGCGCCAGTTTCCATCAGCGTTACATCGAACGGGCCGAATCGTTCGCCGATCATCCGGAATCCATCGAAGTAACCAGTGTCCCCGCTGAAGAACACGCGCAGGTCGTCGTCGACGATGACCCACGATGCCCATAACGTGCTGTTTCCGTCGAACAAGCTCCGACCAGAGAAGTGCTGTGCCGGAGTTGCAGTCAGCGTCAGGCCATCCGCGTCGACGCTCTGCCACCAGTCGAGCTGGCGGACTTTCCTTGCGTCGATACCCCATTCGATCAGACGATCGCCGACACCCAGCGGCGTGACGAACAAGTCCGTGGTAGCTGCAAGCGCGACTACGGTATCGCGATCAAGATGATCGTAATGGTCATGCGACAGGATTACCCCGCGCAGTGGCGGTAACTCTTCGAGCGTGATCGGCGAAGCATGGAAACGCTTCGGACCCATATGCCGAAATGGAGAAGCGCGCTCTGCAAACACGGGATCGGTCAACCAGAATCGACCGCGCAGTTTCAGCAGCAGCGTGGAATGCCCGAGACGGTACAGGCTGTGATCGGGCGCCGCATCGAGCTGCGCGCGCGTAAGAGAATCGACCGGTAACGCAGCGGTGGGCACTGTGTCGCGCGGCTTATCGAACAACATGTTCCACGCGATCCGCAGTATTTTGCCGATTCCTTCTTGCGGGCGCGGCGCAACATTGCTGAAGCGCTTGCCGTCATGCTGCGGTGATTGGCCGGACAATGTCCGACCACGCCGAGCGGCAGCAAAGCCGAGTACACGATGAACGAAAACGAGCGGAGAAGCCATCGTCGAGGTGCCCAATAAAAAGTACACCAATTAGTGTAGTTTGTTTGGCAAGAAAGTAAACTCATCGGTGTAAAATTTCGAGCATGGATACGAGTTCTTCCCCTCAACGGCTGACCGACCGAAAGCGCGCAGCCATTGTCGATGCCGCAATCGACGAGTTTCTCGCAGCCGGCTACGACGCGACCAGCATGGACCGGATCGCCGCGCGAGCGGGCGTGTCAAAGCGCACCGTCTACAACCATTTCCCCGGAAAGGAAGCGCTGTTTGCCGCGATCTTGCATCAGTTATGGGACGCCACGTGCACGGGTAGCGCGCCGGCCTATCGTTCGGATACGCCGCTCCGCGAGCAACTGATCGCATTGCTTCAGCGCAAATTGCGCTTGCTGAATGGTGACGCGTTTCTCGCGCTCGCTCGCGTCGCGATCGGCGCGGCGATTCATTCGCCGGAACGCGCGCGTGACATGGTCCAACGTCTCGGCGAGCGCGAGGAGGACGTAACGGCATGGGTGCGTGCGGCGGCGACGGCTGGCCGTCTGTCGGTTGCCGATCCGGTATTCGCCGCGCATCAACTGCATGGCCTCGTCAAGGCGTTCGCGTTCTGGCCGCAGGTAACGATGGGGCAGCCGCCGCTCGACGAACGCGAGCAACAGACGGTTGCTGAGTCCGCTGCAGACATGTTTCTTGCGCGCTACGCGTGCGCTGGCGACATCGGCATCCCCGATTCGAAGCACGAGTGACTTCGACACGGCGCATGTGAAGTACGAACGTGCGTCGATATCTCGGGAAAACGGGTGGCGGTGGGAACCGGCGAATCGGCGCGTAAAGAAGTCGAGAAGTCGACGAAGCAAGAACGAACTGAGGAGACCATACGCGCGCGGAGTCGAATGGGTATCCAGCGCACAGACACGAAGCCACGAAGCCGAATGCGAATGAATACGAATGAAGACGTTGTTGATCGTCTACCACACGATGACGGGCGGCACGCAGCAAATGGCCGAAGCGGCCGCGCGTGCCGCGCGCGAACACTCCGGCGTCGACGTCAAGTTGCAGCGCGCGGATGCGACCAGCCCGACGGACGTACTGGCTGCCGACGCATACCTGTTCGCCACGCCGGAAAATCTCGCAGCGATGTCGGGGCTGATGAAGGATTTCTTTGATCGCTGTTATTACGCAGCGCTGGATCGCATAAATGGGCGCCCGTACGCAGCGATGGTCTGTGCGGGCAGCGATGGGCAGAATGCGCTGCGGCAGATCGAGCGGATCGCGACCGGCTGGCGGCTGAGGAACGTGGCGCCGGGTTTGATCGTCTGCACCCATGCGCAAACGCCGGAGCGCATCCTGGCGCCCAAGACTATCGCTGCCGATGATCTGGCGCGCTGCGCGGAAATCGGCGCGGGTCTGGCCGCCGGGCTTGCACTGGGCGTGTTTTGAACGTCGCGCACTCGCGGAAACGTGACGGAACGAGGCGACGTGCATGTTGATCGCGCACGGACGACAACTTGAGCCGACGCAGAAAACGCGCTGACGTACTCGATCGCACTCATCTCAATAGTGGTCACATGGTCGTCACGGGCGTTGTCCGCGATCCCGTAACCAAACCGGACAAACCGGCCACAACCGACGAAACGCGCGCAGCACGCATTACCCGGCAAGCCATCCTGACAAATCGCCCAACAAATCCGCAAACACGACCGCGCGGACGCATTTATCGCGTCCCGACGACGCGACACACGAACCGCCGAGTCAGCCGACCGCCGCGCGTACCGGTATACTTCCCTCCTGCCTTGTCCGGCATCGTGTCGGGGTGCGTGAAAACAGCGGTTGGCGCGATGCGGTGACGCGGTGTCGTGCGTCGGCGGCAGACGGGCCGCAGACGATGCAGCAACGTCGATGCGCGCAGCAACTGCACGACCACACCTTATATTCCTGGTGGATTGAATTTATGGGTTTTGAACAACTTGCCGAATTGCGGGCGCAGCTCGCAGCAAAGGCCAAGCAGGAGCGCAACGCGAAGCGGCCCGCCGCGCAAGCGGATGCCGGCGGGAAACCGAAGTCCGGCGACCGGCCGTCCCGCGGGGCCAAATCGAATGCAGGGCCGAAGGCGTCGGCCGGTGCAAAACCCGTGGCGGCGAAACCGTCGGCGCCGGTCGATCCGGTGGTCGTCGCGATCGGCAAGCTGCAGCGGCGCTTTCCGCGCGCGTTCCCGAAGAATCCGGCGCCGAAAGTGCCGCTGAAGGTCGGCATCTGGGAAGATCTCGCTCGCGACGCGCAGTCGATCGGCCTGACTGAAGCGGAGCTGCGCGACGCAATGTCGACGTGGTGCCGCGGCAATCGCTACTGGTCGTGTCTCGTCGAAGATGCGGTGCGTGTCGATCTGAACGGCAACGAAGCAGGGCGCGTGACGCGCGACGATGCCGCACGTGCACGTCGGCTGAAAGCGCGCCGCCCCGGCAAGGGCGCCGCGCAGCAGGCAAAGGGCGCGCAGCAGGCGCCGAAGTCCGAGCAGCAGGCCGACCCTGCCGCGCCGCAAGCGGATGCACCGGCGCCGGCCGACGCTGCATCGCCGGCCGAGCAGCAGACGACGGCGAGCGAGTAACACGCTAGACGCCGCCGTGCACCTGCGCGGCGGCGAACCTTGCCCGCCGCGCATGCCGCGTTCGTGCCGCATGCCGATCTCCTTGCCGGTCACTTGCGCGACGACGCCTACTCTCGACGCGACCGATCTGCGCGCGACCACCGTCCGACACCGAACACACGCGCGACGCCGACGTAACCGATTCATCGACGCAGCGACGACATGCTCGCGATGCATTGGCGACGTTGCCACGTGGAACGGAAGACGACCGATAATCACGCGTTCACTCAATCACTCATCGCTCGGCTGCGCATCCTGCTTTGACAGAGATTGCGCGCGTCACATCGCGACAACGCCCGTGCGGCGCAGGCGAACGCGAACGCGCGACACGACGCGGCCCGCCGTTGCCACTCGACCCGCGTTCACTCGACGCCGACGATCACGCTCGACGCCTTGAACATCGCCGACGCGGCCTTGCCGCTCGCGAGCCCGAGCCGCTCGACGCTGTCGTTGGTGACGATCGCGGCGATTTCTGCGCCGCTAGCCGACTTGATCACCACTTCCGAATTGACCGCGCCTTTGGCGACCGACGACACGGTGCCCACGATGCAATTGCGGGCCGACACCTTGCTGCCGTCGACGTCGACCATCACGATCACCGACGATGCCTTCACGAGCGCGAACGCGTGCGTGCCGACCGTGAGCCCGAGCGCTGCTGCGCTGCCGTGCGTGATCACGGCGACGATCTCGAGGCCGTCCTGTGTACGAAGCGTGATTTCGTCGTTGACGGCACCGGCTTTGATGGCAGCGATTCGACCGACGAACTGATTGCGGGCGCTGGTTCGCATGGTGACTCTCCGGGAAACGGGCCGCACGGTCGCGGCGAACGAATGACAAAAAATCGCGGACGAGTTTACCGTCGATGCAAGAAGCATGCTGCGTAATCGAGCGGCGACGCCCGGTATTTCGACTCTTCGCGGTGCGCCAGGTCAGCGGAAACCGCGCGTCGCGTCTACTTGCTCGGGCCGCTCGCAGCAGGCGTTGCGGCCGGCGTCGCCCCGCGCGGCGTCGGCGCCTGTTGCATCGCATCGCTCGGTGCACCGTTCTCCCATCCGCCGCCGAGCGCGAGAAACAACCGCACCTGATCGGCCGCAACTTGAGCTTCGGCTGCCGCGACTTGCGCACGCACGCTCGTCAGCGTCCGCGTCGCATCGAGGTCGGAAATGAAGGACTCGCGGCCGGCGACATAGAGTCGATGCGTTTCGTCGGCGGAACTGCGTGCGGATTCATATGCGGTGCGCAGTGCGTCCGCACGTTGCACGTCGGCCGCGTAAGTGGCGAGGCTCGACTGCGTTTCGCGCAGTGCATTCAGCACGACCCCGTCGAAGTGCGCGAGCGCGCCGCCCGTCGCCGCTTCGGCTTCGCGTACGCGCGCGCGCTGGCCGTTCACCGGAAACGTCCAGCTGATCAGCGGCCCGAACGACCAGCGATTCGTCGTGGACGAGAACAGGTCCGCGGCGACGCCGACCGAGCCGGCCGACGCGCCGATGCTGACCGACGGATAAAGCGCGGCGGTCGCGACGCCGATCCGCGCGGTCGCGGCCGCGAGTTGCCGCTCGGCTTCCCGCACGTCCGGGCGGCGACGCAGCAGCGCCGCACCGTCGCCGATCGGGATCGGCTGGCGCAGCTTGGGTAGCCGCTCGCATTCGACGACCGCTTTCGGCAGGTCGGCCGGCGCGCGCGCGAGCAGCGCGGCAAGCTGGTATTGCGCGATCTTGCGGCGGCTCTCGAAACGCGGGATGTCGGCCGACAGCGTGCGCACCTGCGTGACGCCGCGTGTCACGTCGGTCTGGTTGCCGCGGCCGACGTCGCGCAGTCGCTGCGACAGCGCGACGCGCTGCCGCTGCAGTGCGAGCGACTGCTTCGCGATGGCGAGCTCGTCGCCGGCCGAGCACGATTCGACGTATGCGCGCACGACGTCCGCGACGACGGTGATGCGCGCGAGATCGCCGGCAGCCTGCACGGCCTCGCTGTCCGCGCGCGCGGCCTCGACGCCGCGCCGCAGCTTGCCGAACAGGTCCAATTCGTACGACACGTTCAGCCCGACCGTGCCCTCGTTGACCACCGGCAGCTTGTTTTCGAGCAGATACTGCTCGGCCGATTCCTGCGCGCGCTGCACCGCGGCTTCCGCGCGCCCGGAGAACCCGCTCTGTTCGTTCGCGACTTCCAGCGCCGCGCGCGAACGCGCGAGATTCGCTGCCGCGACGCGCAGGTCGGTATTCGACTTCAGCGCGCTGCGCACGAGGTCGTCGAGCACCGGATCGTCGTAGAGCTGCCACCAGTTGCCGGGCACGGCATCGTGCGTGACGAGCGTGCCGTTCGCGTCGTCGAGCGCGTGATTCGCGAGCGGCGCATTCACATACGCCTGTTGCGGCGGCCGATAGTCGGGACCGACGGATTTGCATGCGCCGAGTGCGAGCGCAAGCGGCGCGAGCGTCGCCGCGAGCCGGAGGCCGCGCCGCTTCATTGCGACGCTCCGGCCGTGCTTGCGGCGCTCGACGTCGGCGCGGCTGCCGCGGACGACGTTGCGGATGCAACCGATGCGCCGACGGCCGGCTTCGCACGATCGTTGTCGCGCGTGTCGGGCGAACGCACCGCGACGGTCGCGGTGCGGCCCGCGATCATCCGGAAGTCGTCGGGCACCTCGTCGAGCACGACGCGCACCGGTACGCGCTGCGCAAGCCGCACCCAGCTGAAGGCCGGGTTCACGTTCGGCAGCAGGTTCGCGCCTTGCGTGCGGTCGCGGTCCTCGATCGCCGCGACGATGCTCTGCACGTGGCCGCGCAGCGGATGCGGCTCGCCCATCACGACGATGTCGACGGGCTGGCCGATATGGATGCCGCGCAGCTTGGTTTCCTCGAAGTAGCCGTCGACGCGGAACGACTGGCGGTCGACGACCGACAGCACCGCGCGTCCGGCCGGCGCGAATTCGCCGACGCGCGGCGCGCGATCGTTCAGATAGCCGTCGACGGGACTGACGATTGTCGTGCGCTGCAGGTTCAGCTTCGCGGTGTCGAGCGACACCTGCGCATCGGCGACGGCCGCTTCGCCCTGCTCGACGCGCGTACGGCTTTCCTCGACCTGCTCGCTCGCGACGAGATTGCCGAGCTGCATGTTGCGCGCATACTCGCGCCGGGCCTGCGCGAGCGTCGCGCGGCGCTGTGCGAGCGTCGCCTCGGCGAGCCGTTGCGCGAGCGCGTAGCGCGCCTGGTCGATCACGAACAGCACCTGGCCGCGCCGGACTTCCTGATTGTCGGCAACCTGCACCGACGTGATGAGGCCCGACACGTCCGGCGCGACCTGGATCACGTCGGCGCGCACGTGGCCGTCGCGCGTCCACGGCGAGAACATGTAGTAGTTGACGATCCGCCACAGCACGAGCGCGGCCACGACGACGACGATCAGGGTGAGCAGGATCTGTCCTGCGGAGAGCCAGGTCTTTTTCACGTTGGTCAGGTAGCCGCGAGATGGTGGGATACGACCACGACGGCAGCGAACACGAACACGTAGATGCCGAGGTCGAAGATCGAGCGATGCCAGACGAGCCGATAAAAGCCGATGCGCTCGAGCGCGCCGCGCACGACGATGTTGATCAGGTAGGCGATCAGCATCAGCACGAGCGGTGCCGGCACGAATACGCCGAAGAGGTCGATTTCGCCGATCATGGTCGGGCTCGCAGAAGCGGGTGCAAAGGCCGGATCATGCCGACGCTCCGTCCGGTACGTGCGGCGGTTGCGCGGCTGCGGCCGGGTACAGCGACAGGCGCAGGCCGACGAGCGCGTGCAGCGTTTCGCGCAGCCTGCGGTGTGTAATCGGCGTAATCGGGGGCGTAAGCGGCGTAGTTGGCGCGGTCGGTGCCGCGCGCGCCGCATCGCCGCTCGCCGGTGCCGCGGGCGGCAAGTTGCTGCCGGCCACGCGATGCAGCGCGTCGTCGATCGACGCGAGCAGCGCGGGCGGCGCAGGCTGGCGTGCATTCGCCGCCGCGCAGCGCGTGTAGTGTTCGGTGACGCCGGCCAGCACGCGATCGATCGCCGCCGGCAACTCGCCGGTGAGCCGCCGGCGCGCGCGGCGCAGGTCCAGCGCGTTCAGCGCGATGCGCAGATCGCGGAAGCTTTCGATCGACGGGTGGCGATGATCGTCGGATGCGCCGAGGCGCGGCAGCAGTTGCGTGACGCGATCGAGCATCCGCGATGCATGGTTGCGCTGGTCGTCGAGCGGCTGCGTCGACGCCGAGCGCGCGACGTCTTCCCAACCGGAGCGCAGCAGGCGCCGTACCGCGAGCTCCGCGCCGAACGGTCGTGTCGCGCGCGTCCACACGAACGCGAACAGCAGCCCGGCGACGCCCGCGAGATTGCTGTTCAGAAACACGAAGAAGTCGGCATCGTACGCACTCTGGATGCTGATGAAGGTCGCGGTGTTCACCGCGACGAGCATCGTCACCATGTTGAACTGCGGGCGCGGCAGCAGCGTGCCGATCAGGATGAACGGCCCCGCGAACATCAGCACGAGCATCGGGAAGTCGTGCACGTGCGGCAGCACGGCGAACAGGTACAGGCCCGCGAACACGACGCTCGCGGCCGTCGCGAGGAAGAACTTGAACACCATCGGCGCAGGCTCGTCGAGCGCCGCGAAGAAGCTGCACGCGACGGCGACCAGCGTCACCGCGCCGGCCCCGTCGTGCCAGCCCGATTCGATCCACAGCCAGCACGCGAACACGATTGCGCCGACGACGGTCAGCGTCGAGAACAGCATCATCCCGCGATCGAAGAAGCGCTCGGTGCCGCCGAGCCGCCAGTGCCGGTAGCGCGGCTGCCACACGCCCGATTCGTTCGCGATCAGCGCGCGCAGCGACCGGCAGTCCTGCCAGATGTCGATGACCTGGCGCAGGCGCCACAGCGCGTTCGACAGCAGCGCGCCGTCCCAGCTCGTCAGCGCGCTGTCGGCCGGCTGCAGCGCGACGATGCGCTCGCGCAGACGATCGGCGACCGGATCGTGCGCCATGTCGCCGTCGGTGCCGGCCTTTACCGCCGGCAGCGGCGCATCGAACCATTTCGCCGCATCGGCGAGCAGCGCATCGAGGCCGGCGGGGCGCACGTGCAGGTCGCGCATCAGCGCGATCAGCGGATCGGCGAGCGACGACATCAGCGGCAGAAACAGCTGCATCCGGCCCGCGAGCGCCTGCGCACGCGCGAGCACGCGCGGATGCGCATGGTCGTAGCTCAACTGGCTCAGCAGGAATTCGAGGCCGGTGATGGTCGCCGCGAGACGCTGACGGCACGCGGACAGCGCCTCGCCCGCAATGTGGCCGGACAGCGTCTCGCGCCCGTAGAACGCAGCGTCCTTGAACCACGCGTCGGTGCGCTCGATCAGCGTCGGCGCGAGCCGGTTCGGAAATACGGTGCTGCCGACCACGCTCGCACAGACGATGCCGAGCACGATTTCCTCGGTGCGTGCGATTGCGACGTCGAATATCGTCGAAGGATCGGTGACCGTCGGCAGCGCGACGAGCGGCATCGTATAACCGGCGAGCATGAACACGTAGCTGCGCGCGGTGCGGTCCGAGATCGCGAGATAGAGCAGCGTGCCGCACCACGTCGCGACGATGATGCTGAACAGGATCGGCGTCTCGACGAACGGCGGCACGAACAGGATCGCGGCGGCCGCGCCGAGTGCGGTGCCGAGCGCGCGATACAGCGCCTTCGAGCGCGTTGCGCCGACGAACGGATTCGACACGATGTAGACGCTCGCCATCGCCCAGTACGGACGCGGCAGCTGGAAATACAGGCCGAGATACAGCGCGAGCATCGACGCGGCGAAGGTCTTGCCCGAAAACAGCCAGTCGCGAATGCTCGGCAACGTCATGATGCGGAATCGGCAGCGTCGGGCAGACGCGATGCGGGCGCTTGCGCATCGGACGCGTTGAACGCGTTCAGCACGCGCAGCGTCGCTTCGAGATCGGCGCGCGTGATGCCCTTGAGCACCTGTGCGCGCAGCGTGCGCAGGTCATCCTCCATCTTCGCGGTGACCGCGCGGCCGGCGGCCGTCAGCGAGATCGTCTTCGCGCGGCGATCGTTCGGGTCCTCGTCGCGGCGCGCGAGCCCTGCCGCGCACAACTGGTCGAGCAGCCGGACCAGCGATGGTCCTTCGATGCCGACGTACTCCGCCAGCGTGCCCTGGCGCACGCCTTCGCCGAGACGGCCGGCGATCAGCAGCGGCGTCGCGCACGCTTCCGACACGTTGTACGCGGTGAGCACGCTGTCGCTCGTGCGGCGCCATTTGCGCGCGGACAGCACGAGCAGGCTGCTGACGGCGAGGCGGAGATCGTGCAGGTTGGTCATGGGCGAGATGATAGGCACAAAGATGTTCGATAGCAAACTATCGTTTTTTGCCGTCCGGATGTCGCCTGCCGCACGGCGCCGCCCCGTATCGGGCAATGTAGGCGGCGTGCCGCAGTGGGTCAAGCGATCGCGCGGCGGCGCGGCGGCGCGGCGGCGCCCCGTACCGGAGTCGCCGACCGTAGCCGAACCGAATGGTCGGACGAGAACCGGCGCGCCGCGCAGCTCGTGCTGCCGAGCAAGAATCGCTCCCCGAATCGAATCGCGTGACGCGACGACAACCGACGCGGACGTAGCGGCGGCCCGGCTACCGGGCACGCGCGATGCACCGCTTCATTCCTCGCGTAACGTGCTGCTTTCGCGCGCGATTGCACTAGGACAATATTTTTCGGGTGTCTTTCTGAGCGACCATGCGGGAGCAACGACGGAGACAGCGAGATGGGACGGACCGAAGTATCGGCACGCTGGCACGACGCGATCGGCGCCGTGCATGGGATCGAGTCGAAATACAAGCGGCTCGTGAAGGCGATCGCCACCGACATCGAAAGCGGCGTGCTCGCGCCGGGCGCGCGGCTTGCGCCGCAGCGCGACGTCGCGTCGAGCCTCGGCGTCAGCGTGCAGACGGTGACCAACGCATACAAGGAGCTCGAACGGCAGGGGCTGATCCGTTGCGAAGTCGGACGCGGCAGCTTCGTGGCGGCGCGCGTGACCGAATCGATGTCGAACTACATCCTCGACACGACGGAGCGCGAACTCGTCGATTTCTCGATCGCGCGCATCGTCCATACGCCCGAGCACGACGCGGCGTGGCGCGACGTGTGCACGCAGCTGGCCGCCGCCGACGACCAGCCATGGATCCGCTCGTTCCGCCCGATCGCGGGGCTCGACGCGCATCGCGAGGCCGGCGCCGCATGGCTCGCGTCGCTGAACATGCCGGTGCATCCGGAGTCGCTGCTGATCACGAACGGCGCCGCGCACGGGATCTTTCTCGCGCTCGCGTCGATCGTCGGGCCCGGCGACACGGTGCTGTGCGAGAACCTGACCGATCACGGCGTGATCGGCTCCGCGAACGTGCTCGGGTTTACGCTGAAAGGGCTCGAGATGGACGAGCACGGAATCCGTCCCGAACATTTCGAGGAAATGTGCGACGGCGAGCGGATCAGCGCGCTCGTCTGCACGCCGACGCTGAACAACCCGACGGTGTCGATGATGTCCGATTCGCGGCGGCGCTCGATTGCGCGCATCGCGGCGCGCTACGGCGTCTACGTGATCGAGGACGACGTGTACGGCGCGCTGCCGGAGAAGACGGGCACGCCGATCGCGAGCCTGATCCCGGAACTCGGCTTCTACTGCACGAGCATGACGAAATCGGTGCTGACGGGATTGCGCACCGGCTATCTCGCGATGCCGAGGCGGCTCGCGCTGCGCGTCGAAAGCGTGCTGCGCGTGAGCAGCTGGATGGCGACGTCGCCGATCGCCGAGATCGCGACGCGCTGGATCGCCGACGGCACCGCGCGCCGGCTCGTCGAACTGCAGCGCCGACGGCTTGCGGTGCGCCAGCAGATGGTCAGAACCGCGCTCGGGCCGTACGTGCTCGGCGCTCATCCGAACGCGCTGTCCGCGTGGCTGCGCGTGCCCGACTACTGGCAGGCGGACCGGCTCGTGCGCGAGCTGCGGTCGCGCAAGATCGCGGTCACGTCGCCGGATCCGTTTCTCGTCGGCAGCACCGAGCGGCCGAACGCGGTGCGCGTGTGCATCGGCGCGGAGACGACGGACGCCGCGTGCAACGCCGCGCTCGAGACGATCGCCGGCGTGTTCGAGCAGTATCCGCACGTGCACGATTTCCACTGAAGCGCCGTTGCCGCGCAAAAGCGCTCGGCAATGTATCAGGACATTCGAAAGCGCAATTTGGAACATTAGACTGGATCGCACTACATCAATCGTGAGGCGTGCGTTTCATGTCCTTCCTGTCGCTGTCCGACGTCTATCGCGCGCGCCAACGCATTGCCGGGCATGCGAGCGTCACGCCGCTCGTGGCATCCGCCGCGCTGTCCGCGAAAGTCGGCGCGCCCGTCTACCTGAAGCTCGAAACGCTGCAGCCGACCGGCAGCTTCAAGCTGCGCGGCGCCACGCATGCGCTCGCTGAGCTCGCCGCGCAGCGCGTGACGCGGGTCGTCACCGCATCGACCGGCAATCACGGCCGCGCGGTCGCGCATGCCGCACGCGCGCTCGGCATCGAAGCGGCTGTCTGCATGTCGTCGCTCGTGCCGGCGAACAAGGTCGACGCGGTTGCCGCGCTCGGCGCACGCGTCGTGATCGCCGGCGACAGTCAGGACGACGCGCAGGCCGAAGCGCGGCGCCTCGTGCGTGACGACGGCTACGCGTACGTGCCGCCGTTCGACGATCCGCGCATCATCGCGGGCCAGGCGACGATCGGCGTCGAGATTCTCGAAGCGCTGCCCGACGCCGCGACGCTCGTCATCCCGTTGTCGGGCGGCGGCCTGTTCGGCGGCGTCGCGTTCGCCGCGAAGGCGATCCGGCCGTCGATCAGGACGATCGGCGTATCGATGGCGCGCGGTGCGGCAATGTATGCGAGCCTCGCGGCCGGTCGCCCGATCGACGTCGACGAATTGCCGACGCTCGCCGATTCGCTCGGCGGCGGCATCGGCGTCGACAACCGCTACACGTTCGCACTGACCCGCGCACTGGCCGACGACGTCGTGCTGCTCGACGAGGACGCGATCGCGCGCGGCATCGCGCACGCGTATCGCGACGAACGCCTCGTCGTCGAAGGGGCCGGCGCGGTCGGCATCGCGGCGCTGCTCGACGAACGGATCGCGCGCGGCGACGGGCCGATCGTCGTGGTCGTGAGCGGCGCGAACATCGACATGGCCGTGCATCGGCGGCTCGTCTCGGAGAACTGACATGGCCCATCCCGTTACGCTGCTCGGACGCGCGCAACTGCGCGCACTCGTGCCGCTCGATCTCGCGGCGATCGACCAGGTCGAAGCCGCGTTTGCATCGCTGGCGACCGAAGCCGTCGCGATGCCGCCGATCCTGAATCTCGCGCTGCCGGAGCGGCACGGCGAAGTCGATGTGAAAACGGCGTACCTGCCGCGCTTCGACAGCTTCGCGATCAAGGTGAGCCCCGGCTTCTTCGACAATCCGTCGCTCGGTCTGCCGAGCCTGAACGGGCTGATGCTCGTGCTGTCCGCACGCACCGGCCTGACCGAGGCCGTGCTGCTCGACAACGGCTATCTGACCGCCGTGCGCACCGCGGCGGCCGGCGCGGTCGCCGCGCGCCGGCTCGCGCGCGCCGATGCGCACCGCGCGGCGATCGTCGGCGCGGGCGAGCAGGCGCGGCTGCAGCTCGACGCGCTGATGCTCGTGCGCGAGATCACGCACGTGACGATCTGGGCGCGCGACGCCGCGCGTGCCGCACGCTTCGCGTCCGATGTGCGCGAAGCGCACGGCATCGATGCGATCGTTGCGCCGTCGGTGCATGCGGCGCTGGCCGACGCCGACATCGCGGTGACGACGACGCCGAGCCGCGAGCCGCTCGTCCACGCGCAAGACCTGCATCCGGGGCTGCACGTGACGGCGATGGGCTCCGATGCCGAGTACAAGACCGAGCTCGCGCCATCCGTGTTCGGCGTCGCGCGCTACTTCTGCGACCGTCTGCAGCAAACGCGCGTCGTCGGCGAACTGCGGCATGCGATCGCTGCCGGCGCGGTGCCGGCCGACGCAGTGTTTCCCGAACTCGGCGACGTGATCGCCGGCCGCAGCGACGGGCGCACGCACCGCGACGACATCACCGTCTGCGACCTGACCGGAACCGGCGCGCAGGACACCGCCATCGCCGTGCTCGCGCTCGAACGTGCGCGTGCGGCGGCGGCGGGGACGATTTTTCACAACGACCTCACGACCTGAGAGGAGACAGATGTCCGCAGTCATCGAAACCCATGAAGCCGCGCCGCGCCTCGCGTTCGCGCGCAGCGAATATGCGGCGCGCATCGCGAAGACGCGCGCGGCGATGCAGCGGGCCGGCATCGACCTGCTGATCGTCACCGATCCGACCAACATGGGCTGGCTGACCGGCTATGACGGCTGGTCGTTCTACGTGCATCAGTGCGTGCTGCTCGCGATGGACGGCGAACCCGTCTGGTTCGGCCGCGGCCAGGACGCGAACGGCGCGAAGCGCACTGCGTTCATGGCGCACGAGAACATCGTCGGCTATCCCGATCACTATGTGCAGTCGACGGCGCGCCATCCGATGGATTACCTGTCGACCGACGTGATCGCGGCGCGCGGCTGGAGCACGCTGCGCATCGGCGTCGAGCTCGACAACTACTACTTCAGCGCGGCGGCGTACGCGTCGTTGCAGAAGCATCTGCCGGCCGCGCGCTGGGTCGACGCGACCGCGCTCGTGAACTGGCAGCGCGCGGTGAAGTCGCCGCGCGAGATCGAGTACATGCGCGTCGCCGCACGCATCGTCGAGCGGATGCACGAGCATATCGTCGAGACGATCGAGCCCGGGATGAAGAAGAGCGATCTCGTCGCGCAGATCTATGCGACCGGCATCGGCGGCGTGGACGGCTTCGGCGGCGACTATCCGGCGATCGTTCCGCTGCTGCCGACCGGCGCCGACGCGGCCGCGCCGCACCTGACGTGGGACGACACCGCGTTCGCGCGCGGCGCGGGCACGTTCTTCGAGATCGCCGGCTGCTATCGCCGCTATCACTGCCCGCTGTCGCGCACCGTCTATCTCGGCAAGCCGCCCGCGCACTTCATCGAAGCGGAGCGCGCGGTCGTCGAAGGCATCGAGGCCGGGCTCGCGGCCGCGAAACCGGGCAACGTGTGCGAGGACATCGCGAACGCGTTCTTCGCGGTGCTGCGCCGCGCGGGCATCGAGAAGGACAGCCGCTGCGGCTATCCGATCGGCGCGAGCTATCCGCCCGACTGGGGCGAGCGCACGATGAGCCTGCGCCCGGGCGACCGCACGGTGCTCGAACCCGGCATGACGTTCCATTTCATGCCGGGCCTGTGGCTCGACGACTGGGGGCTGGAGATTACCGAAAGCATCCTGATCACCGACACCGGTGTCGAGACGTTCTGCAACACGCCGCGCAAGCTGTTCGTGAAGGAGTAGCACGATGCGAGCCTCTCCGATCACGCCGACCGTCGACTTCGATGCGGACGGCGAACAGCACGGCTTCCTGAAGCTGCCGTACTCGCGCGACGATTCCGCGTGGGGCGCGGTAATGATTCCGGTGACGGTCGTGAAGCGCGGCGACGGGCCGACCGCGCTGCTTACCGGCGGCAATCACGGCGACGAATACGAAGGGCCGGTCGCGCTCGCGAAGCTCGCCGGTTCGCTGAAGGCCGCGGACGTGACGGGCCGCGTGATCATCGTGCCGTTCATGAACTACCCGGCGTTCCGCGCGGGCTCGCGCACGTCGCCGATCGACGCCGGCAATCTGAATCGCAGCTTTCCGGGGCGGCCCGACGGCACCGTGACCGAGAAGATCGCCGACTACTTTCAGCGCCATCTGCTGCCGCTCGCGACGCACGTGCTCGACATTCATGCGGGCGGGCGCACGCTCGACTTCGTGCCGTTCGCCGCGATTCACGTGCTCGCCGATCGCGAGCAGGAAGCGCGCTGCGAACGCGCGATGCGCGCATTCGGCGCGCCGTACTCGATGCGGATGCTGGAACTCGACAACGTCGGCCTCTACGACACCGCTGCCGAAGAGGCCGGCAAGGTGTTCGTGTCGACCGAACTCGGCGGCGGCGGCACGTCGACGGCGGCGAGCGTCGCGATCGCGGAGCGCGGCGTGCGCGGCTTCCTCGCGCATGCGGGCGTGATCGCGAAGCACGACGGCGACGGCGTGCGCGCGGCGCCGCGCACGACGACGCTGCTCGACATGCCGGACGGCTCGTGCTTCACGACGAGCGAGCATCGCGGGCTGCTCGAGATGTGTTGCGATCTGGGCACCGAGGTCGAAGCCGGCGACGTGCTCGCGCGCGTGCACGACATCGACCGCACCGGCGTCGCGCCGATCGAGTACGTCGCGCGGCGGCGCGGGTTGCTCGCCGCGCGGCATTTCCCCGGCATCGTGCAGGCCGGCGACACGATCGCGGTGGTCGCGGACATCGTCGAACGCAACATCCCCGTGGCTGCCTGACGTGATCAAGCTGGACCGATACGATCTCGCGATCCTGCGCATCCTCGAGCGCGACGGGCGCATCACGAAATCGAAGCTCGCCGAGGCCGTGAACCTGTCGATCTCGCCCGCGTGGGAGCGCGTGCGCAAGCTCGAGGAAAGCGGCGTAATCCGCGGCTATCGCGCGGACGTCGACTGGGTCGGCACGTTCTCGGGCAGCCGCATCGTCGTCGAGGTGACGCTGTCGCGTCACACCGCGCACGACATGCGGCGCTTCGAGCAGCGCGTGAGCGCGGCGCCCGAGGTCGCGCAGTGCTACGCGACGGGCGGCGGCGTCGACTACGTGCTGCACGTGGTCGCGCGCGACATCGATCACTACCAGCGCTTCATCGATGCATTGCTGATGGAGGACCTCGGCATCGAACGCTACTTCACGTACATCGTGACGAAGGTCGTGAAGTGCGAGCCGGGCGGTGCGCCGGACTGGCAATGAAACTTCGCGCGGGCGCCGCGCAATACGGAAAAAACCGCAAGTTCGGGCCGTGCAAACCGAAATTTCCGCGCGCGGCGGCACGACAGAATGATGCTCGTGCCCACCGAAAAAAGGAGACGCAGCATGCTGCCCGGACACCCCGTTCTGTTCAAGTCGACCTGCTACGTCGACGGTCGCTGGATCCACAGCGACAGTGCCGCGACGGTCGCCGTCGTGAACCCGGCCGATCAGGCCGTGATCGGCCATGTGCCGATGCTCGAACGCGAGCAGATCGTCGCGGCGGTCGACGCCGCGCAGCGCGCGTTCGACACGTGGCGCTGGACGCCGCAGGCCGTGCGCAGTGCCGCGCTGCTGCGCTGGCATGCACTGATCCTGCGTCATCTCGAAGACCTCGCTGCGCTGCTCGCACTGGAGCAGGGCAAGCCGCTCGCCGAAGCGCGCGGCGAGATCCGCTATGCGGCAAGCTTCGTCGAATGGTTCGCGAACGAGGCGAAGCGCGCGGCAGGCCGCACGATCCCGACGCACATCGACGGCGCGCATCTGGGCACCGTGATGGAGCCGGTCGGCGTCGCCGCGCTGATCACGCCGTGGAATTTCCCGGCCGCGATGATCACGCGCAAGGCGGCCGCTGCGATCGCGATCGGCTGCACGACCGTCGTGAAGCCCGCGCACGAGACGCCGTTCTCGGCGCTCGCGCTCGCGCAGCTCGCGGACGAAGCCGGTTTTCCCGCGGGCGTGTTCAACGTCGTGCTCGGCGAGCCGCAGATGGCGATGGAGACGCTCGTCGGCGATCCGCGCGTGCGCGCGGTCAGCTTCACCGGGTCGACGCGCGTCGGCCGCCTCGTGACGGAAGTCGCCGCGCGCGCGGGCATCCGCAAGATTGCGCTCGAGCTGGGCGGCAACGCGCCGTTCATCGTGACCGACGACGCGGACGTCGACGACGCGGTGCGGATTGCCGTCGGCGCGAAGTTCCAGACGTCGGGCCAGGACTGCTGCGCGGCGAACCGGATCTTCGTCGCGCGGCCGCTCTATGACGCATTCGTCGAGCGTTATGCGCACGCGGTGCGCGAACTGAAGGTCGGCGCCGCATTCGAGTCGGGCGTCGACGTCGGGCCGCTGATGCATCAGGCGGCATTCGATGCGACGGTCGCGCGCGTCGACGACGCACGTGCGCGCGGCGCACGCATCGTTGCCGGCGGGCGGCCGCACGCGCTCGGCGGGTGGTTCTACGAGCCGACCGTGATCGCCGACGCCGCCCCCGGCATGCGCGTGTACGACGAGGAGAACTTCGCGCCGATCTCGGCCGTCAGCGCGTTCGACACGCTCGATGAAGTCGTACGGAAAGCGAACGACACGGAGTACGGACTCGCCGCATACGTGTGCGCGACGCGCATCGACACGATCTTCCAGCTCGTGCGGCGGCTCGACTTCGCGATGGTGTCGGTCAACGGCGTGAAGTTCACCGGCGCACCGATTCCGTTCGGCGGAATGAAGGCATCGGGTCTCGACCGCGAAGGCGGCACCGAAGGCTTCGAGCCGTTCACCGAAACCAAATACTTTTGCCTCGGCAATCTCGGCCTGCCCGTCGCGGCGACGGCCTGACCCATTCAAAGGAGCCCACCATGAAACAATCGTTCGACGCACTGCTGCGCGAGGATCGCGCCCACTTCATGCACCCGTCGACGCACGCGTACGACCACGAGAGCGGCGCGCTGCCCGGCAAGATCGTGCGCGGCGGCGAGGGCATCCGCATCGAGGATCACCAGGGCAAGCGCTACATCGACGCGTTCGCCGGCCTCTACTGCGTGAACATCGGCTACGGCCGCACCGAAGTCGCGGACGCGATGTACGAGCAAGCGAAGCAGCTCGCCTACTACCACACGTACGTCGGCCACTCGTCGGACGCGATCATCGAGCTGTCGTCGCGCATCATCGAATGGGCGCCGGCCGGGATGAAGAAGGTCTACTACGGGATGTCCGGCTCCGATGCGAACGAGACGCAGGTCAAGATCGTCTGGTACTACAACAACGTGCTCGGCCGCCCGAACAAGAAGAAGATCATCTCGCGCGAGCGCGGGTACCACGGCTCCGGCATCGTGACGGGCAGCCTAACCGGCCTGCCGAGCTTTCACCAGCACTTCGATTTGCCGATCGATCGCGTGAAGCACACAGTGTGTCCGCACTGGTACCGGAAGGCGCCGGCCGGGATGAACGAAGCGCAGTTCGTCGCGTATTGCGTCGACGAGCTCGAGAAGCTGATCGCGCGCGAGGGCGCCGACACGATCGCCGCATTCATCGCGGAGCCGGTGATGGGCACCGGCGGCATCATCGAGCCGCCGGCCGGCTACTGGCCGGCGATCCAGGCCGTGCTGCGCAAGCACGACATCCTGCTGATCTCGGACGAAGTCGTCTGCGGGTTCGGGCGTCTCGGCTCGAAGATGGGCGCGCAGCACTTCGGGATCGAACCGGATCTGATCACCGTCGCGAAGGGGCTGACGAGCGCATATGCGCCGCTGTCGGGCGTGATCGTCGGCGAAAAGGTGTGGGACGTGATCGCGCGGGGCTCGCAGGAGCACGGGCCGATGGGGCACGGCTGGACGTATTCCGGGCATCCGGTGTGCGCGGCCGCCGCGCTCGCGAACCTCGCGATCCTGGAGCGTGAGAATCTCGTCGGCAATGCGGCCGATGTCGGCGCGTATTTCGGTGCGAAGCTGCGCGATGCGTTCGGTGCGCATCCGCTCGTCGGCGAAGTGCGCAGCGTCGGCATGCTGGCCGCACTCGAATTCATGGCCGACAAGGATGCGCGCAAGCCGTTCGATCCCGCACTGAAGATCGGCGCGCAAGTGTCGGCGGCGGCCTTGCAGCGCGGCGTGATCGCGCGCGCGATGCCGCACGGCGACATTCTCGGCTTTGCGCCGCCGCTCGTGATGACGCGCGCGGAGGCCGACGAGATCGTCGCGATCGTACGGGAAGCGGTCGACGAAGTCGCGGAGCGGAATCTGGCGGTCGCCGGTTGAACGCGGTCCGGTAGCGCTGCGCGTTGCCGGCGCGCAGCAATGGACGCCGTCGCACGAAAGTGTGGCGGCGTTTTTGTTTGTGCGAGGGCGGTGTGTTGTCCGAGCGGCGGCTGCACGCGCCGGGAACATGCGATGAACGCGGGCACGACGGTCGGCGGCGTGCAGTCGGGCGGGCAAGCGTGTCTCGAGTGCAGGCGTGCAGTGCGAACGTCGGCCGCGCATATCGCGGGTAAGCGGGCTCGGCTGAAAGACCGGCCGTGCGTACGCTAGCGGACGCGATTGCAGTTCGAAGAATCGCGCCGCTGGTCGACGAAGAAGGTATCCTCGCCGCAGTGACAGTGACAGTGACAGTGACAGTGACAGCGACAGCGACAGCGACAGCGACAGCGACAGCGGTTACGGCTGCGGCGCACAGCAACGACCGAGTCCCGTTCACGCGAATGGTCCTTGCCGACCTCGACCGGCACGATGTTCCCGCAGCGCTAGAGCTGCGTTATATCCGATGTGCGTGCGCGATCCCGACCGTTGATCGGCACACGCATGCGTGAAGCAGATCACGCATAGCGCGCGAGAACAATTGAAGAAGCATGCCGAGCGCGCGCTGTGTACGTCGGCGCTCGAGCGAATCGGCGCGCGCCCGATGCGCTATGCGCGTATGCCACGTTGCGGCGACTCCGGCGTCACGCGGCGCGACACGCCGAGACTGCGGACCGACGGCTGCCGCGATTGCGACGCGACATTCGCCGAGCATGACCGGACAATCGAATGAGCGAGGCGTGCCTGCACGAAGATGCTTTCGATGCGTCGACAACGATCGCTTGCTCGACGACATCGGCATTCGACAGACGGTCCCGTTCTCACGCTGCCGCACAGCAACCGCTGAATCGCAAACTTCGGCCCGCAAAAACCGCAGCCCGTCGTCACCAGACCGACCTTCGAAATGCGCGACGCCCGCCGTCCGTTTCCGGCCGGCGGGCGTCGTGCTGATCGGCGACGGCTCGCGCAGCGCGTACTGAGCGCAAGCGCACGCCGCACGACGACGTGAATGCGAAAGGCGTGTTTTACGGGCTTACACCGGACACGCAGCGCGCCGATCTCGCGAGTGCGACGCTCGACGGCGTCCTGCTGAATCGAGCGGCGGCGCGAACGCACCGCCGCGGGCCGCATCATCCCGCCTGCCCGGGCACCGTGTCGCCGCGCAGCGAGCATCCGCGCGTCTCGATCACCGCGAACAGCGCGACGAGCCCGACCGCGCACGCGGCCATCATGTAGTACGCGGGAACCAGCGCATTGCCGGTCTTGCCGATCAGCCAGTCGTTGACGATCGGCGCGGTGCCGCCGAACAGCGACGTCGACACGTTGTACGCGATCGCCATCCCCGCATACCGGACGTGCGTCGGGAACATCGCCGGAAACATCGCGGAGATCGTCGCGAGCTGCGGCACGTACAGCACGCCGAGCACCGCGAAGCCGATGAATGCGCCGAGCACGCCGTGCGTCATCAGCGTGAACATCGGTACGGCCGCGATGAACAGCCCGACCAGCGAGAACCACCACATCGTCTTGCGGCCGACGTGGTCCGACAGCCAGCCTGCGAACGGCAGCAGCACCATCATCGCGAGCATGCCGATCAGCGGAATCAGCAGCGACATGTTCTCGCTGACGCCGAGTTCCTTGTGCATGTACGTCGGCATGTACGCGAGCAGCACGTAGTTGACGACGTTCAGCGCGACGACGAGCCCGCCGAGCAGCACCAGCGGCTTCGCGTAGCGCACCAGCAGTTGCGCGATCGGCATCGCGGACATCGCAGTCTTTTCGCGGCGATGCACTTGCTCTTCGAGTTCGCGGAACACCGGCGTTTCCTCCAGACGCGAGCGCAGATAGCAGCCGACGAGGCCGAGCGGCGCCGCGACGAGGAACGGCAGCCGCCAGCCCCACGCATGCATCGCCGTGTCGCCGAGCAGTAGCGCGAAGCCGAGCATCAGCAGTGCGCCCAGCGAGAAGCCGGCGAGCGTCGCGAATTCGAGGAAGCTGCCGCACAGTCCGCGCCGCGAGTCGGGCGCGTATTCGGCGATGAACGTCGCCGCGCCGCCGTACTCGCCGCCGGTCGAGAAGCCCTGCACCATGCGCAGCACGATCAGCGCGGCCGGCGCGAGCCAGCCGGCGGTCGCGTAGGTCGGCAGCAGACCGACGAGCAGCGTCGCGCCGGACATCGTCAGCACGGTCAGCGCGAGCACGCGCTTGCGGCCGAGCCGGTCGCCGAGCGGCCCCCAGAACAGCCCGCCGAGCGGCCGGATCAGGAACGAGATCGCGAACGTGCCGAGCGCGAACAGCGTCGCGCTGGCCGTGTTGCCGGGAAACAGCGCCGCGGAAATGTACGCGAGCCCGTACGCATAGATGCCGTAGTCGAACCATTCGGTCGCGTTGCCGAGCGCGGCGGCCGCGATCGCGACCCGCGGCAGGCTGTGCGGCGCGTCGCCGCGTTGGGACGTCGTCTCGTCGGCAACGGACGAGGCGTCGGAAACGGAAGTCCACGATGGAACGTATCGCATGAGGGATCCTCGCTATCAGCATGCGCCCGGACGGGCGCCGACGAGGATCAAAGTAATCCCGCCAATTTGCGATGCCGGATGTCATAGGACGATGTCGGGATCGGGGTTTTCCCGCGCCGTCGTTCCGCGCGGCGCTACCGATTCGGGTGCCAGCGCGCAATTCGCCGCGCCCCTATAATCGGCCGGCCCGGCGCCGCTGCCGGGCGGACGCGCGGCCCGCGAAAGGCGCTGCGCGCCCGATCTTCAACCGACCTCCAACCGTCCGACAAAGGGGCACGCATCGTGGCAACCTACATCGTATTTACGCGGGAAAGCACGCAGGACCAGCACGAACTCGACGTCTATCAGAGCAAGGTCGGCGCGACGCTCGCCGGTCATCCGGTGAAGGTGCTCGCCGCATACGGGCCGCAGGAGACGCTCGAAGGCGAAGGGCCGGAAGGCGTCGTGATCGTCGAGTTTCCGTCGAAGGCGGCCGCGCACGCGTGGTATCACGGTCCCGACTATCAGGCCGTCGTCCAGCACCGCTTCAAGGGCGCGCGCTATCGCGCGGTGCTGGTCGAAGGCGTCTGAGCCGCCGGTAACGGGCGCGCTTACCGCATGTGCGGCAGCAGCGCGCGGAGCCAGTACGACACCGCGACGGCGCCGCCGTCCGGCGTGCCGACCGCGCGTTCGCCCAGATAGCTCGCGCGTCCCGCGCGCGGCGTCATCTGCGCGGTGTCGCGGGCGCCCCGTTCGGCGGCTTCGACGGCCGCCGCCCATGCAGCCGCGGCGCCGGCACCGTCGTCCAGCGCGCGATCGAACGCATCGGCGGCCGGCAGCAGCGCGTCGAGCATCGTCCGATCGCCGGCGCGCGCGACGACGATCCCGCGTCAGCCCAGTTTGTCGTGCGCACCACGCAACGCGATCGCGAGTTCCATGTCGGGCGTCGCGCCGAGACCGTTGATCGGCAGCGCGACGCGCTCGCCGCGCTCGAGCACGAGATCGTGATGACCGGCCAAATGACTCACCTTCCCAAACTCGCTTTCGTGACGGCCGGGTGACGCGAACAGCGAGGCAGCGACTGAACCGAGCGAGAGTATTCGGCAGGTGTTCCGTACCGCAGGACAGCACGCTGGCGCCGTTGGCCCGTTTCGTCCGTCCACGACACGACATCGGCGGTAGCGCCGATGCAAGCGAGACAGCCCAGAGACCGTCGGCCTTCGGTCCATTACGCTGGAACTCGACCTCGCACGTGCCGACCACGAGCTTCGTGCAAATCCTGCTTCAGTCTGCCAGTACCGGCGCGACATCGACGCACGGCGCGCCTTTTCCGGGCCTCCAGGCGTCGGTTCGATGCGGGAGCCTGGCATGAAAGGAAATGGAAAGATTGTGTTTCCAGGACCTTTCACCTTGTCGGGATTTGTCCTACAGTAGCGGGGCCTCGGATTGCCGGTCTGTCGGGGCAGAACCTGAGACGAGAAGAAAGGAACAAGAATGAGTTTCGCGCCGAATGGCGGCATTCCGAGCGGTCTCGGAGGGAATGCGTTGGGCTCGCTCAGCGCGCTCGGCGGTCTTGCCGCCCCGATTGCATCCGCCGTGTCCGGCCAAATCGGCCCGCTTGCCGGCGTCGCCGGTCATCTCGATACCGTGCAGCGCGCGGTTCAGCTGGCGCAGACGGGTTTCTCGTTGATGAACAAGACGCCCGCTGCGATTGCGGATGCGCTCAACAATGCGACGGGCGGCGTCGCTCGCCTGACGCAGCTGAACCGGTACGTGACGATCGAATCGCCGCTCGGACCCGACGTGTTGCTGGTCGGCGCCGCGGTCATAGACGAGCACGTCAACCGCTTGCCGGAAATTCACCTCGATTTGCTGTCGCACCAGCATGACCTTACGCCGGATCATCTGATCGGCCAGCAAGTCAAGCTGCGGCTCGATCATGACGCTCGGCAGTCGACTCTCGAGCGCATCGTGATGTCCGGCGGAGCCGACAACAACCGCTATTTCGACGGCTACGTCGCGTCGTTCGATCGTGCCGGCAATCCGGGGCGGGTCACGCAGTACCACATGACCGTGGTGCCGTGGTTCTGGTTCCTGACGCGCTCGACCGACTGTCGCATTTTCCAGAACAAGACTTCGCAGGATATTCTCAGCGAGATTTTCCAGGATCACGGGTTCACCGACTTCGAGTTCGACATCCGTACCGCGCACAAGCCCATCGACTACATCGTGATGTACCAGGAGTTGTATTACAACTTCTGCGCGCGGCTCATGGAGCAGGAAGGGCTGATCTGGACGCACCGTTACGAGAAAGACAAGCACATTCTCGTGATTGGCGATACCAACTTCGTGTTCCGCCCGATCGACGGACTCGCGACGGTTCCTTACGCGGACAGCGAAGCCAGCGAATTCAACGGTATCGACCAATTGCACGAAGGGCGGCGTTTCGGCGTCGGCAAGGTAACGTTCCAGGATTTCAACCACCAGAATCCGTCGTCGCCGCTGATGCTCGTACAAGCCGAGGCGCAGACGTTGCGACACGCGCGGCTCGACGCAACCGAACGTTTCGAGCATCAGTCGCTTTACGACCACGGCGACGACGGGAATCGCTACGCGCGCATCGCGATGCAGGCCGAGGAGGCGCATGCGCATCGATATACCGGCGGCGGCTACGCATGGCGGATGACCGCTGCCGGCAGTGTGACGGTAGCGAACCATCCCGTGATGGCGAACAATCAGGAATATGTGATCCTGCATGTCCGGCACGAAGCGGTGAACGACTATACGCAACACGCCGCGAAAATGCCGTATCGCAATTCGTTCGCGCTTTTGCCGCAGAAGATTCCGTACCGTGCCCCCCGTAACACGCCGAAGCCGGTGATCCACGGCACGCAGTCGGCGATCGTTGTCGGCCCGAAAGGTGAGCAGATCCACACGAACGGCAGTTGCGTGAAGGTCCACTTCTTGTGGGATCGCCGCGGTCAGATGGACGGATCGGATTCGATGTGGATTCGCGTTTCGCAGCCGTGGGCGGGTGCGGGCTGGGGCGCAGCTGCAATTCCGCGAATCGGCCAGGAAGTCCTGGTCTCGTTCAATCAGGGGGATCCCGATAATCCTGTCATTGTCGGGCGCGTCTTCAACGGCGAGCAAGGCAACCCGTACCACGGCGCGGCGGGCCAGACGATGGGGATCAAGAGTCAGACGCACAAAGGGCAGGGCTCGAACGAGTTGCGGTTTTCCGACGTGAACGGTGCTCAGGAAGTCTTTCTGCACGCGCAGAAGGACATGAAGACCGTGATCAAGGATTCCGAGACGCATACGGTCGAAGCCGGCGCGCGCACCGTGTCGTTGCTCAAGGGCAGCGAAACGAAGCAGATCGCGCAAGGCGGGCTGACCGAAACCATCGCGCTGACGCGCGACACTACGGCCAACGTTATCAACACGAAGGCAATTGCGAGCAAGGCCGGACCCGGCATGCAGAGCCACCAGGCCAGCGATGGCATCGAGCATCGCGTGGGCGAAAGTGTCGTGGTGATGACGCCCGACAGCATCAAATTGACGCATGGCGCTTCGTCGATTCTGATCAATGCGAATGGCATCTATATCGACGGGCCAGTGATTCACCTGAACCAGGGCAGCGCCCAGGCGCCCGAACAGGCGCTTGCGCTTCAGTGGGCAGCTGCGCAGGCGATGATCGCCGAGGGACTCGCGAGTCCCGATCCGGCAACCCGCGCGGCCGCGGTGAAGTACGCGAACTCGCTCAAGGCGCAGCAAATGGCGAAACTCGCCGATCACGTCTACCACCCGAACGATCCGCCACCGACGGGATGGAAGATGGCCACCGACGATCCGGACGCGCTGAAGGCATTCGGCCTCAAGCCCGACAACTTTCATATCGACGGCAGCAACTTCGGTTCACAGATGTACGTTCCCGATCCGAAGGTTTTCGGCGACAGCATGAAGCCGACGATCGCATTCAAGGGAACGCAGAGCCTCAACCCGTTCGGCGACGATATGTCCAACAACATGGCGCAAGGGCTCGGCGACGAATCTCCGTATTATCGGAAAGCCGTGACGATCGGCAGCCGGCTCGAACAGTCAGGTGCGGCGTCAGCTGTCGATTTCACCGGGCACTCGCTCGGCGGAGGAATGGCCTCCGCTGCGGCGGAGGCGAGCGGCGGTTCGGCCATCACGTTCAATGCAGCCGGCCTCAATCCGGAAACCGTCGCGCAATACGGCGGTACGGTTCAGCCGACCAGCATTACGGCGTACCGCGTCCACGGCGACATTCTGACCGGGCTTCAGGAGGGCGGGCTCGGCCCGATCAGCGACGGGACTGCGCAGCTCATGCCAAAAGCGGCGGGTACTCCGGTCGCGCTCGACGGGCAGAGCATTACCACGGTCGGCCGGCACATGATGGGTGACGTGACGAACGGGATGAACCAGCAAGTCGCGAAGGACGAATCGGACCTGGTTTCACAACTGAATTCATCACACTGATGCGATACAAAAAAGCGATAACCGTCGGCGCCGTTGCCGCACTCGTGGGAGTGAGTTCGCCGTTGTGGTGGCCCACTCAAGCTCAAGGGACGAACATGACTGGCTTTAAACGTTACGCGCCGGAAGAATTTTTTTCGGGACAACAGCTCACGCTTGCTCAAGCCATTCACGACGGAGACCTTGCGCGCGTGCAGCAGCTCGCGCCGAAGACCGACCTGAACGCGCCCGGTGCGAAGAATACGACGCTGCTGTCTTACGCCGTACAGGAGATCGTGCCGGTCAAGAACGATGCGTCGAACACCCGCTACCAGATCATCTCGGTGCTGCTCAAGAACGGTGCGGATCCGAAGGCGCCGGTCGGGGCCAGTGGAGGAACGGTCGTCTATGCGGCGTTGCATGCCGATACGCCGAATCTGCTTCGCGTGCTGCTGGACGGCGGTCTCGATCCGAACTGGCGACCAAGCGGCGACACGCCGATGATCTTCGAAGTCGCCGAAAACAAGCTGCTGCCGCAGTTGAAGCTTCTGGTAGAGCACAACGCGAACGTGAACCTTCGCGATTCGCTCGGCGCGACGGCCATCTTCGATGCGACGTCGCTTCAGCAGTGGGACGCGGTCGATTATCTGCTTGCGCACGGCGCGGACCCGAAAGTCGCAAATCAGCTCGGTGTCTCGTACGGCTGGGTCCTGCAGACCACGCTCGAGAAACATACGACGCCGGGTTCGCCGGGACGTGCGCGTATCGACGACATCCGCCGCAAGATTGTCGCGGCCGGCGCGCCATGGCCACCAGTGGATCCGAAAGCGCAGCGGGCAGCGATGCGTGCGCGCGGCGAAAAAGTGGTGACGCCGGCCGGGCAGACGGAATGAGCGCGCGGTTGGCGTTCGCGGGTCATGCCAATGGATTCGAGGCATGAGCGGTGCCGTCGATTCGTTGGCGCGCGTTAGGCGGGAAGCCGTGCTGTGGACGTCGATCGCGCTGTACGTTGCCTCGCTGTTCCTGCCAGCGATGTATTTCGAAAGGGAATCGCCGCTCACGGGAATGTCTGTTCTGGCTCAAGGCTGGTGGGGCCTGCTGATGCTCAATCCGTCGTGGCTCGCGAATCCGCTTTACGTGATCGCCGTCGTCATGTTTGCCCGCCGCCGGTACACATGCGCGGCTCCGTTCGCCGGTACCGCAGTGGCATGTGCGCTTTGTTCGCTGCTGACGACGAAGTGGTACTTCAATGAAGCCGATGCGACTCCGATCCGAAGTCTCGGCATTGCCTTTTACACGTGGGCGATCGCACCGATGGTGTTGCTGCTTGGCAGCCTGCGTATGCGCCGTGACGTTGTCGCCGCGCAGCCGGGCGATTGAGCGCGAGGCCCGCGCAAGCGCCCCGGCTGTTTCTGAACTACCCGTTTCCCGAGATAAAGCATGACCGATTCCGACAACCGCATCCGGATTCACGAAGGCAGCATAGTGCTGCCGGATGGCTTCGAGGATCGTACGACCAACCTGTTCGTCCCGGCCGACCTGGCCACGCAGCCGAATCTCAGCGTCGCGCGTGACCGACTCAACGAAGGCGAGACCCTCGCTCCCTACATCGACCGCCAGCTGACGATGCTCAAGTCACGTTTGCAAGGTCATCGGCTGCTCTCGCGTCAGACCGAGCGGCTCGGGCCGGACGCGCACGCGACGCCGGGCGAGCGCATCGACACGGCGTACCGCAACGGCGCGAGGATGGTCTTTCAGCGGCAAGCGGCGTTCATCGTGGCGCCGGGCCGAGTGCTGATTTTCACGGCATCGAGCGGGAAGACCTTCAGCGAAGCGTTCGACACGTTCTGGCGGAATTGGCTCGACAGCTATTTGCCAGCCGAGCCGGCAACAGCATAACAACAAGAAAGGACATGAACCATGTACGAAGCCGCGCGCGTCACTGATCCGATCGAGCACACCAGTGCGCTCACAGGCTTTCTTGTCGGCGCCGTGTTGGGAATCGCGCTGATCGCGACCGTCGCATTCGTGACATTCTCATGCGGCTTCGGCGCGGCGCTGCTCGCCGGCATGGCGGCTGGCATCGGCGCACAGGGACTGCTTTCATTGGGAGAGGCGATCGGCCGGATGTCCAGCGCGCCGTCCGGCAACATCGTCACGGGCTCGTCGGACGTCTATGTCAACGGGAAGCCGGCCGCATACGCGACGTTGAGCGGCGTCGCGTGCAGCAAGCATAATCCCATTCCGCTCGTCGCACAGGGCTCGACGAACATCTTCATCAATGGGCGGCCCGCGGCCCGCAAGGGCGACAAGATCACGTGCGGAGCGACGATCGGCGACGGCTCGCACGATACTTTTTTCCACGGCGGCACACAGACGTATCTCCCTGTCGCCGACGAAGTGCCGCCGTGGCTTCGGACCGCAACGGACTGGGCGTTTGCGCTCGCGGGCCTGGTCGGCGGATTGGGCGGACTGCTGAGGCAGGCCGGCGGCCTGTCGCGCGCGGTGCTGCCGTGCGCGGCGAAGTTCATTGGCGGGTATGTGCTCGGTGAAGCGGTCGGGCGTTACGTCGCCGGTCCTGCGATCAACAAGGCGATAGGCGGATTGTTCGGCAATCCGGTCGACGTGACGACCGGCAGAAAGGTGCTGCTGGCCGATTCGGAAATCGACTATGTCATTCCGAGCCCGATGCCTGTCGCGATCAAGCGGTTCTACTCGAGCAGCCTCGAGTATGCGGGCACCCTCGGTCGTGGCTGGGTGCTGCCGTGGGAGCTTCGTCTTCATGCACGCGACGGACGCCTCAGGTACACGGACGCGCAGGGACGGGAGACCGGATTTCCGCTGCTGCGCGCGGGTCAGGCGGCGTACAGTGAAGCCGAGCAGCGATATCTGTCGTGCACGCCGGATGGGCGGTACATTCTCCACGACATCGGCGAGACGTATTACGATTTCGGCCGATATGAGCCGGATTCCGGCCGTGTCGCGTGGGTACGTCGCATTGAAGATCAGGCAGGGCAGTGGTGCCAGTTCGAGCGCGACAGCCGCGGCCGCGTCAGCGAAATCCTGACCTGCGGCGGACTGCAGGCCGTGCTCGACTACGAGTCCGGGCACGGGCGTCTTGGCGCGATTACGCTCGTTCATGGTGAAGCGCGCAGGCGTGCGGTGGCCTATGGATACGACGAAAACGGACAGTTGGCGTCGGTAACGGATGCCAACGGAGCGGTCACGCGCCGGTTCACATACGACAACGGCCTGATGTCGAGCCACGCGAATGCGCTTGGCTTTACGTCGAGCTACGTATGGTCGGCAATCGAAGGGCAGCATCGAGTCGTCGCCACACGTACCAGCGAAGGCGAGGCGTGGACGTTCGACTACGATATCGAAGATCGACAGACCCGCGTCCGTCACGCCGACGGTCGCACTGCGCATTGGCGCTACGACGCACGGTTCCAGATCGTCCAATACACGGACTTCGACGGCGCGCTTCACCGGATCAGGTACAACGACGCCGGCATGCCGGTGATGCTGTTGCTGCCCGGCGAGCGTACGGTCGAGTTCGAATACGACGATGCGGGCCGCATCGTGGTCGAAACCGACCCGCTCGGCCGTGCAACGCGTACGCGCTATGACGGCAACAGCATGCGGCCGGTAGAGATCGTCGGACCCGATGGCGGTGCTTGGCGTGCTGAATACGATCCGCAAGGTCGCCTGTTGGCAAGCCAGGATCCGTTGGGTCGCGAAAATCGCTACGAGTACCCCAAGGGCCTGACCGCGCTCCCGATCGCGCATATCGACGCGCGCGGCGGCCGCAAGACCTTCGAATGGAATCGGCTCGGAGAACTGGTCAGCTACACGGATTGTTCGGGCAAAACGACGCGCAATAGCTTCGACGCGTTCGGCGTACCGCTCGCGCAAGAAAACGCGTTGGGGCAGCGCATCACGTACGACATGCGCGCGACGGGCGAGCCGCGCCGAATCACCTATCCGGACGGCAGCGCCGAGTTCTTCGAATACGATGCCGCTGGATTGGTGGTGCGGCACGTCGGCCTCGGCGGACGAATCCACCAGAAGCTGCGCAATGCGCGTGGGCAGCTCGTTGAAGCGATCGATCCGGCCGGCCGGCGGACACGCTATCGCTACGATGCGGAAGGACGGCTCCGGGAGCTGCGGCAGGACCATGCCCGCTATGCGTTCGCATACAGTGCCGGCGGCCGGCTTACTTCGGAAATTCGGCCGGACGGTGTCGAGCGGCGCTTCGCGTACGGAGAAGCAGGCGAGCTGCTGGCGCTGGATGTTGTCGGCACGCCTGACGGCAACACGGCTGGCAGCCGGGCGATCCGCACGATCCGCTTCGAACGCGACCGCATGGGCAATCTCAAGGTCCAGCACACCGCGACCGAGGTGACCCGTTACGAGCGCGACAGTGGCGACCGGCTGGTGAAGGTCGAGCGCGTGCCGACTGCCGCGGGGCTTGCGCTCGGCATCGTTCGCGATACTGTCGAATTCGAGTACGACAAGGCCGGTCGCCTGATTGCCGAGCATGGCGCAAACGGGACCGTGAAGTACACGCTCGACGAGCTCGACAACGTGACGATGCTCGAGCTGCCGCACGAGCAGACGCTCCAGATGCTGCGCTATGGTTCTGGTCACGTGCATCAGATCCGCTGCGGCGATCAGGTGGTGAGCGACTTCGAGCGCGACGATCTGCATCGCGAGATCACGCGTACTCAGGGCCGTCTGATTGAGCAGTCCGCTTACGATCCGCTGGGCCGCAAGGTATGGCAATCGGCGGGATTCCACGCTGAAGCGCTGGGGCGCGGGCGCGGCCAGTTCTGGCGGAGCTACGGATACGACGCCGCGGGCGAACTGATCGAGACGAGCGACAACCTGCGCGGAAACACGCAGTACAGCTACGATCCGGCCGGGCAACTGACCCGCCGGGTGAACACCGCGGATCGACAATTCGAGGAGTTTGCCTGGGATGCCGCCGGCAATCTGCTTGACGACGTGCAACGCGCAAGTCGTGGCTACGTCGAGGGCAACCGATTGCGCATGTGGCAGAACCTGCGCTTCGAGTACGACCCGTTCGGCAACCTGACGACAAAGCTGCGCGGGCCGAACCAGGCCCAGAGGTTCACCTACGACGGGCAGGACAGGTTGATCGCGGTGCGCACGCAGCACGCGCGCGGCGTCGTGGAAAGCCGATTCGCGTACGATCCGCTCGGGCGGCGTGTGGCGAAGACCGATACTTCGTTCGACGTGCGCGGCATAAAGCTGCGCACAGAAACCAAGCGTTTCGTATGGGCAGGGTTGCGGCTTGCACAGGAAGTCCGTGAGACCGGTGTGAGCAGCTATGTGTACAGTCCGGATGCGCGTTATTCTCCGGCCGCGCGCGTCGACGCGCTGATTGCAGAATCGCTGGCGGCAGCGGCGATCGACTCGGCAAAGCGCGCGGCAAGGATTTATCACTTCCATACCGACTTGGTCGGCGCGCCGCTCGAGGTTACCGACGAAGGCGGCGAACTGGCGTGGGCCGGGCAATATACCGCATGGGGCAAGGTTGAGCACGGAGGTCGCTCACTCACCGAGGCTCGGATCGATCAGCCGCTCCGCTACGCGGGACAGTATGCAGACGACAGCACGGGGCTGCATTACAACACGTTCCGGTTCTATGACCCGGACGTGGGGCGGTTTATCAGCCACGATCCGATTGGGCTATACGGCGGTAGCAACTTATACGCGTATGGTCCCAATTCGCAGAAATGGGTCGACCCGTGGGGGTGGTGTTCTGTCAAATTGAGCAATAATCTCGAGAAATCGGGAGTGCCTCGTCCCGCCAATTCTGCGGCGCACCACATCGTCGGCGACACTGCGAAGGAAGCTGCTCCGGCACGGGCCATTCTGGCAAAACATGGCATCGATGTTGATTCCGAGTTGAACGGCGTATTCTTACCGAATCGAAACAATACCGACGGGCTCGGAGGTATATTGCACAACGGCAAACATCCGAACGCATACTTTCAGAAGATCAATCAATTGCTGCAAGACGCGGATTTGGGGGGCAAGCAAGCTGTTCTCGATCAGCTTCAAACAATCAGAGAAACGTTGCAGAACGCATCGCGCGATATGCCATGGAAATCAGTGCTTTCAGAATTGTGAGTCGGTATGAATAGAATCTATTGTTTGAGACAAGGCGATACTTATCAGGCGTTGGTTCAAGTCGACGAGAGTGGGGAGATTCCCTATGACAAGAGTATTGCGATTCAGGCGACGGCGCTTTGTGGTCAGGAGTTTGGGTCAAAGTACAATGTGGTCAAGTTGTCATGGGGAACGCCTCGAAAAAAGAAAGACAGTGACGTTCAAACCCTGCTGTCGCCTTTTGTGATGTTTAGTTCGAAAGCTCTCGAGGTTCTTGATCCTCTCCTTAAGAGCAATGGTGAGATTCTGCCCATCGACTCGCCGGTCCAAGGTTTTCATGGATTTCACGTGACCAACGTGCTCGATGGCGCCGTCGATTTGGAAGCATCCAAATTCAAGGTTTATCCGACTGCGACCGTATTCGCCAAGATTGTTCTTTTGGAAAGTCGTGTGCAGGGAGTCAATATATTCCGTCTCAAAGAGAAGCCGTCGACTGTATTTGTTTCCGAAGCGTTCAGGAAACTGGTGGAGGACAACAAGCTGAAGGGATTTGATTTTGACGAGACGATTTCCCTTTCCCCGGAAAAATGAACCGCCTTCGCGCGCTTTCGCGTCGCCGCGCCCGGCACGTACCGACGCGAACGTATTTTGGTGCTCCAACCGGCGCAATGTCGATTGTTCAAAGCTGCAGATCATCGTCGACATCGCCTGGGCAGGCAAGGTCGCGCCGTTCGATCCGCTCGATTTCGCTTCGCGCGACTGCGCTCCCGCACGTACGCCGAGCAATCACCTCACCGAGCAGATTCTCGCCGAATAACGTGCATGATCGAACGCCGGTCGCGCATCAGCACGACTTCAGCAGCCAGTCCCGGAACGCGACGAGCGACGGCAGCGTGTCGTTCTCCGGCGGATAGACGAGGTAGTAGCTGCGCTCGCTGGTGATCGCGTCGCCGATCGACACCAGCTCGTTGCGGCTCAGTTCGTCCTCGACCAGCACCTTCGGCACGAGCCCGATTCCCATGCCGGCCCGAACGGCCTGGATCAGATGCGACGTCAGCTCGAAGCTCGGGCCGATCCGCATCCGCCGATGATCGAGCCGATAGTGCGAAAACCATTCGGCCCACGCATGCTGATTGCTCGTCACGCCGAGCAGCGTCTGCCCGATCGCCCACGCGGGCGCGCGAGCGGCAGCGCGGCGGCCGGCAGTGTCCGGGCTCGCGATCGCGATCAGGAACTCGTTGTACAGGCGATGCGCGTGCAAGCCGGGCCAGTTGCCGGCGCCCACCGTGATCGCCGCGTCGATGTCGTCGGTGTGGAAGTCGATCGCGCCGATCCGCGAGTGCAGATGCACGGTCACGCCCGGGTGCGCGGCGTAGAAACCGTGCAAATGCGGCAGCAACCATTTCGAGCCGAACGTCGGCAACGTCGCGAGCCGCAGCGTGCCGGCGCCTGCCTGATGCGACATCGCCTGCAGCGTGGCGCCGCGGATGCGCCCGAGCGCGCCGCCGAGTTCGACGAAGTAGCGGCGCCCGACCTCGGTGAGCTTCACCGCACGGCCTTCGCGCCGGAACAGCGGCACGCCGAGCTGGCTCTCGAGCGTCTGGACCTGCCGGCTGATCGCGCTCTGGCTCAGTGACAGCTCGTCGGCCGCGCGCGTGTAGCTCTCGTGCCGTGCGGCCGCCTCGAACGCGAGCAGCAGCGACATCGACGGGGTCAGGCGACGGTAATTCATGAGTTTTATGCAAGTGTTGGCGGCCGAGAATTCGTTTGTTCGCCGCAAAAATCCCGAAGATACTTGAATCGCCGGCCGCCGGAAAGCTTGCCAATAACTCATGCTTGATCGTGCGGTTCACCGGTTACCGTTCACCTTGCCCGTCCGCACCATGTCGATCGCTCCGTTGCCCCGTCCCGTCAGCCCGCCCGCAGCGCGTTACCGCGACTTTCTGGCCGCCCTGCGCGCGGCGGGCTTTGCCGGCGACATCCATGCGGACCACGCGAACCGCACGGTGCAGGCGACGGACAACTCGATCTACCAGCGCTTGCCGCAGGCGGTGATCTGCCCGGCGCATGCGGAAGACGTCGGCATCGTGGCCGCGCTGCTCGCGAAGCCCGCATTTCGCGGCGTCGCGGTAGCGGCGCGCGGCGGCGGCACCGGCACCAACGGCCAGTCGCTGACCGACGGCGTGGTCGTCGACTTGTCGCGAAACATGAACCGCATCATCGAGATCAATGCGCGCGAGCGCTGGGTGCGGGTGCAGGCGGGCGTCGTGAAGGATCAGCTCAATGCCGCGCTGAAGCCGCACGGTCTCTTTTTCGCGCCCGAGCTGTCGACGTCGAACCGCGCGACTGTCGGCGGGATGATCAACACCGACGCGAGCGGGCAGGGCAGCTGCACGTACGGCAAGACGCGCGATCACGTGCTGGCGCTCGACTTCGTGCTGCCGGGCGGCGAGCGATTGCACAGCGCGGCGCTCGACGACGACGAGCTGGCGCGCATGTGCGCGCGGCAGGATCGTATCGGCAACGTGTATCGCGTCGCGCGCCGCATCCGCGACGAGCACGCGGCGCTGATCGACGCGAAGTTTCCGAAGCTCAACCGCTGCCTGACCGGCTACGATCTCGCGCACCTGCGCGAGCCCGACCGGCGCTTCAATCTGAACAGCGTGCTGTGCGGCGCCGAAGGCTCGCTCGGCTTCGTCGTCGAGGCGAAGCTCAACGTGCTGCCGATCCCGAAAGTATCGGTGCTCGTCAACGTGCGCTATGCGGGATTCATGGACGCGCTGCGCGACGCGCGCGCGCTGCTCGAACACAAGCCGCTGTCGATCGAGACGGTCGATTCGAAGGTGCTGATGCTCGCGATGAAGGACTTCGTATGGAGCAGCGTCGCCGAGTATTTTCCGCAGGACGACCGGCGCCCGACGCTCGGCATCAATCTGATCGAATTCAGCGGCGACGATGCGGACGAAGTCGATGCGCGCGTGCGTGCGTTCGTCGATCATCTGCGCACCGATACGACGGTCGAGCGGCTCGGCCATACGCTCGCCGTCGGCGACGACGCGGTCACGCGCGTCTACGCGATGCGCAAGCGCGCGGTCGGCCTGCTCGGCAACGTGCAGGGCGAGGCGCGTCCGCAGCCGTTCGTCGAGGACACCGCGGTGCCGCCCGAAAACCTCGCCGCGTACATCGCCGAATTCCGCGCGCTGCTCGACGCGCACGGGCTGCAGTACGGGATGTTCGGCCACGTCGATGCCGGCGTGCTGCACGTGCGCCCGGCGCTCGACATGAAGGACCCGCGGCAGGCCGCGCTGGTGCGGCCCGTATCGGACGCGGTGGCCGAGCTCACGCGCCGCCATGGCGGACTGCTGTGGGGCGAGCACGGCAAGGGCGTGCGCTCCGAATATGCGCCGGCGTTCTTCGGCGAACTGTATCCGGCGCTGCAGCGGCTGAAGGCCGCGTTCGATCCGCACAACCAGTTCAATCCGGGAAAGATCGCGACGCCGCCCGACAACGCGCTGCGGCTGCTGAAGATCGACGAAGTGCCGACGCGCGGCGACCACGACCGGCAGATCGACGAGCGTGTATGGCAGAGCTACGGCACCGCGATGCACTGCAACGGCAACGGCGCGTGCTACAACTTCGACCCGGACGACGCGATGTGTCCGTCGTGGAAGGCGACGCGCGAACGCGTGCATTCGCCGAAAGGGCGCGCGTCGCTGCTGCGCGAATGGTTGCGCCTGCAATCGCAGGCGGGCGTCGACGTGCTCGACGCGGCGCGCGCGCCGCAGCCGCTGCTGCGCGGCTTCGTCGCGCGGTGGCGCAACAGCCGCGCCGCGCGACGCGGCGAAGCCGATTTCTCGCACGACGTGTACGACGCGATGGCCGGGTGTCTCGCATGCAAGTCGTGCGCGGGTCAATGTCCGGTCAAGGTCAACGTGCCGGAGTTCCGCTCGCGCTTTCTCGAGCTGTATCACCGCCGCTATTTGCGGCCGGTGCGCGACTACCTGATCGGCTCGCTGGAATTCACGATGCCGTGGGTCGCACGAGCGCCGGGCCTGTACAACCGCGTGATGCGCAGCGAATGGGTCCGCACGTGGCTGGAGCGGCATGTCGGGATGGTCGACAGCCCGCTGCTGAGCCGCTTCGATCTCGCGACCGTGCTGCGGCAATGGCGCGTGCGGCCCGCCGATCCGCATGCGCTCGCCGCGCTGACCGACGCGCAGCGCGCGCGCAGCGTCGTCGTCGTGCAGGACACGTTCACGCGCTATTTCGATACCGTGCAGCTCGCCGCGTTGATCGAACTGGCGGCGCGGCTCGGTTTCGACGTGTGGCTTGCGCCGCTCGTGCCGAACGGCAAGGCGCTGCACGTGCACGGCTTTCTGCGTGCGTTCGAGAAGGCGGCGATCCGCCATGCGGCGCAACTCACTGCGCTCGCACGCTCGGGTGTCGCGCTCGTCGGCGTCGATCCGGCGATGACGCTCACGTATCGACAGGAATATCGGAAGGTGCCGGGGCTCGCCGACGTGCCGGAAGTCGCGCTGCCGCAGGAGTGGCTGCTGCACGTGCTGCCGCAAGCCGATGCAGGCGGCGCGGCTGCGTCGTATCGGCTGCTGCCGCACTGTACCGAGCGGACCAATGCGCCGGACAGCGGCAAGCAGTGGGCGCAGGTCTTCGCCCGCCGCGGACTGCGTCTGCACGTGCAGGCCGCCGGATGCTGCGGGATGTCGGGCACTTATGGTCACGAGGCGCGCAATGTCGATACGTCGAAGACGATTTACGCGCAATCGTGGGCGTCGCATGTCGATGCGCCGCACGCCGACGGCGAAGCACTGGCGACCGGATATTCATGCCGCAGTCAGGTGAAGCGCCTGTCGGCGCGGCAGTTGCGGCATCCGCTGCAGGTGTTGCTCGATCACGTTCGAGCGGCGGGGTGAGCGTCGAAGACGCGATGGCGCCGATGCAGGCGCATCGGCGTGAACGCGTGTATGGCTGCCGGCGAACGTCGCCGCTTACTCGTCGTTGCGGCCGGTCTTTCGCGCGCGGGCGCCGCCTGCCGCCGGAAACGCGCCGACGCCGCGCGGCCGCTTCGGCTCGATCCGCGTCTGGCCGATCACGTGACGAAAATCGATCTCGTGCGCGGCCAGTGCGCCGATCAGCGTCGCGATGACCGCAAGATGCGACGGAACCGTGCCCTTGCTCGAATAGTTGGTGATCGAGCTCTCGTTCATCCTGATCAGACGCGCGAACTCGCGCGCGGTCAGCTGCGCCTTTCTCAGCTCCTTCTGAAAGTCCGCGTACGCCATTGCACACATGCTGCTTCGTCTCCGTCATCCAGCGTTCGCGCGCGGCGCCGGCGCCGGCGGGCGGAGATACCCGTCGTGCCGGCGCGCCGCGCTTACATCTTGACCTGATCGAGGAAGGTCTTCTTGCCGCTCTTGTAGCCGTAGATCGAGATGATCCCGTGCGTCAGGTCGCCCTTCGAATCGAAGGTCGTCGTGCCGATCACGCCGTCATACTTCGTCGACGGCATCGCGGCGAGGATCTTCGCGGGATCGGTCGAATTCGCGCGCTTCATCGCGTCGACGACGATGTAGACCGCGTCGTACGCGAACGGCGCGTCGAACTTGATGCCCTGATTGAAGCGCTTCTCGTACTTCGCGACGAATGCCGCGCCGCCCGGCATCTTCTCGAGCGCCGCGCCCGCCTGCGAGCACAGCACGTTGTCGGCCGCCGGGCCGGCGAGCTGCGCGAGCTGGTCGGTACACACACCGTCGCCGGACAGGATCTTCGCGCGCAGGCCGAGCTGCTTCGCCTGCTTCGCGAGCGGCCCGCCGGTTGCGTCCATGCCGCCGTACATGATCGCGTCCGGATTCTCGCCCTTGATCTTCGTCAGAATCGCGCGGAAGTCGACCGCCTTGTCGTTCGTCGCGTCGTGCGACAAAACCTTCAGACCGAGCGCCTTCGCCTTCTTCTCGAATTCGTTCGCGAGGCCCTGGCCGTACGCGGTCGAATCGTCGACGACCGCGACGGTCTTCACGCCCTTCGACTGCGCATAGCTTGCGAGCGCCGGGCCTTGCTGCGCGTCGGTCGCGACCACCCGGTACGTGGTCTTGAAGCCTTGCTGCGTGTAGGTCGGGTTCGTCGCCGACGGCGAAATCTGCACGATGCCCGCATCGCTGTAGATCTTCGACGCGGGGATCGACGTGCCCGAATTCAGATGGCCGATCACGGCGACGACCTTGTCGTCGACGAGCTTCTGCGCAACCTGCGTGGCCTGGCGCGGGTCGGCCGCGTCGTCCTGCGCGTCCAGCTGCAGCGTGATCTTCTTGCCGCCGATCGTCAGCCCTTTCGCGTTGATTTCCTCGACCGCGAGACGTGCGCCGTTCTCGTTGTCCTTGCCGAGGTGGGCGATGCCGCCCGTCGTCGGTTCGACGCTGCCGATCTTCACGACCTGGTCGGCCATCGCGCCCGACGCGGCCGCGAACGCGGCGGCGGCCAGTGCAACGGTGATCAGGGGTTTGCAGCGCATGCCGACAATGCTTCGTTCCATCTGCCATCTCCGAATGATTGGTATTTCTGTTGGCGTCCGGCCGACCGACGGCCCTCGTGAGGCGACCGGCGCGGGTGGACGAGTCTCCATGACCCATGACGGGTTGGGCTTGCATGCCGCCCGGCTGCAGATTCCGCCGAATGGCTGCTCTGCGTGCGGCCCGAGCGAGCGGGCGAGCGCTTTCTCCAGACGATATGCAACGGGTGTGAATATATCCGAACCCGTTCGCGCCCGCTTCGGCAAATCGCGTAGTCGCGCGTGCCGACGCGCGCGATCGGGCAGGGCCGGCCACGCGGCACGCGTCGATCGATCCGATTATTCGGTCGCGCGTCGGCCGATGACCATGGACAGTGCGGTGCAATCCATCGGGAACTGTTCGGGTCGATTCGTCTGCACACTTGCGCTGTTTGCGATTGCGCAGCGACGTTCGATGGTCTGCGCGGCATCCGACGTGTTTGTCGCAACTAACGGTCGAGTCCGCCAGCGCCGCCGAATGGCACGGGATATCGAGCGCCGACAGGTTGCGCCAGGTTTGACAGCGCGTGGGGTGGCCGAGGTCGCTGGTGTCGCGCGGGTGAGCGAGCGGCGCGATGCAGGTTGCACGAACGAGGAACGTGCTGACGCAGCGTCGACGCAGCGAACGCGAAAGGCTGCGATGAACGTTCTTGCGCGCCGGCCTCGCCCATCGCGCGGCAACACGATCGAATTCGCCGAAAAAAGACCGCCAGTCGCGTTCGTGCTTAAATTTGCTACACGGCAGCGGCGCGTGCGGCACGCACGTCCGCGTTCGCCGTGTCAATCCATTTATGCAAGAGGCAAGTGATGAATAGACCGGACAAGTCGGCAAAGGCGCGTGCGGCACTCGATCAGCTGTTCTCGGGCGGCGCGCCCGCGGACGCGCAGCGCGCGTCGCGTCCGGGCAATCCGTTCGAAACGGCAGCGGACGACGCGTCCGCTGCTTCCGGCGCACACGGCCGCGTCGACGTCACGCTGTCGACGCGGATCCAGCTGCGCGGCTATCCGAACGCGCGCGCGTTCATGGACCGTATGGCTCAAGCGTGGGGGCTCGCGTGGGGAATGTACGACAACGTCCGCGCGATCGCGACGCTGCCCGCCGGATGGCGCGCGCGGCGGCTGCCGGAAGTGACGCAGATCGTCGATGCGCACGACGTGTTGCGAGCGGAGAGCAGCCTGCAGGGCGGCGAAATGTCGTATCTGAAGGTCTACCCGCGATACTACATCGATGCGCGCAAGGGGCTCGGGTGGAACAAGTCGCCGAAGGCGTCCGACGATCCGGACCTGGACGGCCCGGACTGGAACTGCTTCGTGATCGATCGGGAAAAATCCGTCGAAGTCCACGAGCTGACGACGTCGGCGTCGAAAGCCGATCTCGACAATGCGCGCGCGGCGTTGTTGAAGTGGCTCGACGAGCATTACCCGAATCATCGCGATCCGTTCGCATACTGGAGCGACTGCGAGCGTGCATCGTAGCGCCGCGCGGCGGTTGCCGCTTCTGTCGGCCGCGTTCGGCGCGGCGATCGCATCGAGCGTCGTCGAGCTGCCGCTGTGGTCGCTCGCCGGCGACGACGCGATGCAGAATCTCTATCGCGACGCGCGCCTGACGGCCGCGATCGTGATGGGGCGACGCGTGCTCGATTCGGCCGGCGGGTTCGATCCGCTGATCATGGGCGTCGCGACACTGGTGCACGCGTTGCTGTCGGTCGCCTATGCGGCGCTGCTGACGACGATGACGCGCGGCCGGTCGTTCGCGCCCGCGCTGCTCGCCGGTGCCGCGTTCGGCGTCGTTCTGTACGGCGTGAATCTGTACGCGTTTACCGCGATCTTCCCGTGGTTCGTTCCGGTCCGCGGCGCGGTGACGCTGATTGCGCATCTGGTATTCGGGATTACCGCGGCGGCAGTCCATCACATCGCAGAAAGACGCGTTCGGCGCTGACGGTATGCGCTTTGCGCGGCGCCGTTCGTGCCCGCGTCGCTGGACCGGGCCTCAGGCGACCCGACGCGAACACCGAATGCCCGCGACGCCGACCGCGCACGGATGGTTGCGGTCGCAACGGCCACGCATGCGTGCCGACCGTCGCGACGCTGCCGCGCGATCAGAACTTGTGCCGAATCCCGACGATCGCGAGCTCCTGCGTATCGGTACCCGCATTCGCGCCGTACGAGCCGACCGAAGCGGCCGCCTTCACGAGCGCGCCGCTCGCATTCAGCGTATTGCCGCTCGCCTTCTGATAGCCGAACAGCGCATACAGATCGGTGCGCTTCGACAGTGCGTAATCGGCGCCGACGTTGACCTGGTTGTAATGCGCGGACGCCGGACCCGTCAGCGACGTGTAGTTGTAGCCCACGCCCGCGCGCAGCGCCGGCGAGAACTGCCAGTTGAAGAACGCCGAGCCGTTGTTGAATTTCGCGTTCTGGCGGAACGCCGACAGCGTATCGGCACCGTACTGCGTATTCGAATACGCGAGCCCGAACGTCGCCGCGCCGAGCACGTACTGGCCGGCCGCACGCACGATCTGAATCGACTTCGCGCTCGAAAAGCCCTGATTGATCACCGTGTTGAACAGCGTGTCCGAGCTGCTCGACCACGTGCGCACGCCGTTCGCGACCGTCGAGCCGCCGTTCGCGAAGAAGTAGCCGGCGCCGAGCGACAGCGGGCCGTTCGCGTAGCTCAGGCCGAAGCTGTACGTGCGGCCGCTGCCGGTCGCGCCCGCGACGCCGCCGAAGCCGTACAGCGCGGCGAACTGGAAGCCCGAGATCAGCGGGCTCGTGTACTTCACCGAGTTGCTGACGCGCAGGCTGTTGTCGTAGTTGTCGAGGTCGCCGGGCGTCGCGAACACGCCGCCGAAGTAGTTGTCCTCGGTGAGGCCCTGCACGAGATCGACGACCGGATCGTACTGGCGGCCGAACGTCACGGTGCCGTACGTGCTGCTCGCGAGCCCGACGACGGCCTTGCGGCCGAATTCGCGCTGCCCTTGACCGAGCGCGCCGGTGCCGATGTTGAAGCCGTTCTCGAGCTGGAACAGCGCGGACAGCCCGCTGCCGAGATCCTCGATCCCGCGCAGCCCCCAGCGGCTGCCCGACAGGTTGCCGCTGCTGAACTTGACGAGGTTCGACGCGTTGCCGCCGTTCGCGTCCTGCACGTTGTGCACGTACGCGATGCCGGCATCGGCGATCCCGTACAGCGTGACGCTGCTTTGCGCGTGCGCGCCGGCCGCATGGAGCGCGACCGGCAGCGCGAGCAGCGCGAATGATCCGATTCGTTTCATGGCTGGATTCCCCGTTGGTCGATGAGTTCTGACGAGCGGGTGAACGATACGGAGCCCGCGCTGCCGAGGGAACCAATAAATTGTCGAATCGTTATGAAGCCGTTGCGCGAGCAACCGGTTCGGCCGGCTGCGCCGCGCTCTGCGCGTCGACCGTTTCGCCGAGGAAGCCGCCGCTCTGGTGCGCCCACAGCGCCGCATAGATGCCGCCTGCCTGCAGCAGTTGCTGATGCGTGCCTTCTTCGACGATGCGGCCTTCGTCGAGCACGATCAGCCGGTCCATCGCGGCGATCGTCGACAGCCGGTGCGCGATCGCGATCACGGTCTTGCCGTTCATCAGGCTGTCGAGGCTGCGCTGGATCGCGACCTCGACTTCGGAATCGAGCGCGCTCGTCGCTTCGTCGAGCACGAGAATCGGCGCATCCTTCAACATCACGCGCGCGATCGCGACGCGCTGCCGCTGGCCGCCCGACAGCTTCACGCCGCGCTCGCCGACTTCGACGTCGTAGCCGCTGCGCCCATGACGGTCGCGCAGCCGTTCGATGAACTCCGCGGCCTCGGCACGCACGGCCGCGTCGTGCATTTCGCGCTCGGTCGCGTCCGGGCGGCCGTACAGGATGTTCTCGCGCATCGTCCGGTGCAGCAGCGACGTGTCCTGCGTGACCATCCCGATCGCGGCGCGCAGGCTGTCCTGCGTGACGTGCGCGATGTCCTGCCCGTCGATCCGGATGGCGCCGCCGTCCACGTCGTAGAAGCGCAGCAGCAGATTCACGAGCGTCGACTTGCCGGCGCCCGAGCGGCCGATCAGTCCGATCCGCTCGCCGGGCCGGATCGTCAGGCTCAGCCCGTCGAACACGGGCTCGTCGTTGTCGTCGTGCACGAAGCGCACGTTGTCGAACACGATCTCGCCGCGCCGCACGACGAGCGGCTTCGCATCGGGCGCGTCGACGACGCTGCGCACCTTCGTCAGCGTGTTGATGCCGTCCTGGATCGTGCCGACGTTCTCGAACAGTTCGGTCATTTCCCACATGATCCAGTGCGAATAGCTGGACAGGCGCAGCGCCATCGCGATCACCGCCGCGACGACGCCCGAGCTGGCTTCGCCGTGCATCCACAGATACAGCGCGAGGCCGGCCGAGCCGATCAGCAGCAGCGTCGACAGCAGATGATTGACGATCTCGAACGTGCTGACCAGACGCATCTGCGCATCGCCCGTCACCTTGAACGCCTCCATCGCGCGGCGTGCGTGATCGGCTTCCCGCCGCGTGTGCGAGAAGAGCTTCACCGTCGTGATGTTCGAATACGCGTCGGTGATGCGGCCGGTCATCAGCGCGCGCGCGTCGGCCTGCTGGCTGCCGACGTGTCCGAGGCGCGGCACGAAGTACGCGCACGCCGCACCGTAGCCGAGCGCCCACAGCGCGAGCGGGATCATCAGCCGCCAGTCGAAGCTCGCGGCGAGCGCGAGGATGCCGATCAGATAGGCGCTGACGCCGATCACGACGTCGACCGACATGAACAGCGCGTCGCGCACCGCGAGCGCGGTCTGCATGATCTTCGTCGTGACGCGGCCCGCGAACTCGTTCGCATAGAACGACAGGCTCTGGTCGAGCATCAGCCGGTGGAACAGCCAGCGCAGACGCATCGGAAAGTTGATCGCGAGCACCTGGTGCTTGACCATCGTGTGCAGCGCGATCAACAGCGCACTGCCGGCGAGGATCGCCGCGAAACCGGCGAGCGTGCCGACGTGCCGGCCGCCGAAATCGGCGGGCGTCGACGACGACAGCCAGTCGACCATGCGCCCCATCATCGCGAACAGCGCGGCCTCGTACGCGGCGAGCGCGGCGGACGTCAGCGCGATCAGCAGCAGCCAGCCGCGTGCGCCTTTCGTGCACGCCCAGACGAACGAAAAGAAGCCCTTCGGCGGCGTGACGGGGTCTTCGAGCGGGAATGTCGGCAGGCGCCGTTCAAACCACGGATACATGAAACCTTCTCCTTGATGCGGTCCGGCCGTGAGGCCGGACCGGAATTGCGCGTGTCGCGAACGACGCGATCCGCGTGCGCTCGCGCGGCGCGACGATACGGATGCGTGTCGCGCGACGGGCGGGCATCCGAAGTCGGGCGTTCGCACCGCAGGACGGACGCGCGTCGTTCGCGTGCGAGTGTCGCATCGTTCGCAACAGCCTGCTTGCCGGTTGCGGCGCGCCGCCGCCGCAACGGCGCTCGACACGTTTTTCGCATCGGTCGAAAAAAGTCCTTGACTATCTACCTATGAGTAGATAAAGTTCGACCCATGGAAACGAAAACGACCGTCCGCGAACAGATTCTCGACCACGCGATCACGCTGATGATGCTGCGCGGTTACAACGGCTTCAGTTATCGCGATCTGTCGGAGCTGGTGGGCGTGAAGACGTCGAGCATCCATTACTACTTCCCGTCGAAGGACGATCTGGTGATGGAAGCGGTGGCCGCCTACAGCGACGAAGTGCTCGCGGCGGTGCGCGCGATCGATCCGGCGCTGCCGGCCGACGTGAAGCTGAGCCTGTACACGAAGCTGTTCGGTCGTACGCTCGGCGACGGCAACCAGATCTGTCTGTGCGGGATGCTCGCGGCGGACATCGAATCGTTGCCCGACAACGTGCGGCAGGCCGTGCAGGCGTTTTTCAACGCGAACGAGAAGTGGCTCGCGGGCGTGCTCGAACAGGGCGCGAACGAAGGGTCGCTGGCCTTCAGCGGCAAGCCCGACGCGGCGGCGCGCACGTTGTACGCGGCGTTCCAGGGCAGCGTGCTGGCGAGCCGGCTGTTTCATACGCGGGCGCGGCTCGAGGACGTCGAAGCGGTGTGGAAAGCCCGGTCGTAACGACCGGAGCGGCAGTAACGCAAGGCGGTTCGCCGCCTTTTGTCGGGATTGATTGTCTATCTGGTGATAGATAGATTTTTAGGGCAGACGAATAGATCGTCTGCATTTTTTAGGGATGTTTGTCTACCTATGAGTAGATAAATCTCCGCAAGTCCGCAGGCGACACCTGCGGCGTGCGGACCGGTTTTGAACGCTGTTCCACTTACCTGTTGAAAAGGAGTCTGTCATGTCGATCGAAAAAGTCCTGTACCGCGCTCATGCAAAGGCAACCGGCGGCCGCGACGGCCGTGCGACGGTCGCCGAAAGCAATCTCGACTTCAAGCTGACCACGCCGCGCGAGCTCGGCGGCGCCGGCGGCGCGGGCGCGAACCCCGAGCAGCTGTTCGCGGCCGGCTACAGCGCGTGTTTCATCGGTGCGATGAAGTTCGTCGCGGCGCGCGACAAGATCGCGATGCCGGCGGACGCGTCGATCGAAGGCAGCGTCGGGATCGGCGCGATTCAGAACGGCTTCGGGATCGAGGTCGAACTGAAGATCTCGCTGCCCGGTCTCGATCGCGACGTCGCACAGACGCTGATCGATCGCGCACACGTCGTCTGTCCGTATTCGAACGCGACGCGCGGCAACATCGACGTCACGCTCACGCTCGTCTGACCGCACGCATCGACCGAACCATTCATCGAATCATCGCCATTCATCGATTACGCGAAGGAGTTTCACCATGAAGATCGTCAAGCCGCTGCTGATCGCTGCCGTTGTCGCGGCGTTGTCGTCCACCGTCTCCGCGGCGTCCGCGGCCGAGCCTGTCCGGCCCGATGCGAAGACGAGCGCATTCCTCGCTGCGCTGAACGCGCAGAAGGGCCCGGGCCTCGAAACGCTGAGCCCCGCGAAGGCGCGCCAGGTGCTGGCCGACGCGCAGAACGGCGTGAAGGTCGACGTGTCGGGCATCGACGTGTCGAACCGGACGATCGAGCAGGACGGGCTGTCGGTGCCGATCACGATCGTGCGCCCGCAACAGGTGTCCGGCACGCCGCCGGTATTCATGTTCTTCCACGGCGGCGGCTGGATTCTCGGCGACTTCCCGACGCACGAGCGTCTGGTGCGCGATCTGGTCGTGCAGTCGGGCGCCGTCGCGGTGTTCGTCAACTACACGCCGTCGCCGGAAGCGCACTATCCGGTCGCGATCAACCAGGCGTATGCGGCGACGAAGTGGGTCGCCGCGCACGGCGCGGACATCGGCGTGGACGGCAGTCGCCTCGCGGTGGTAGGCAACAGCGTCGGTGGCAACATGGCGGCGGTCGTGTCGTTGATGGCGAAGGACAAGGGCGGCCCGGCGATCCGCTTCCAGGGCCTGCTGTGGCCGGTTACCGATCACGACTTCAACACGGGTTCGTACAGTGCATACCGGCAGGATCACTTCCTGACGCGCCCGATGATGAAGTGGTTCTGGGACGCATACACGAAGAACGAAGCGCAACGCAACGACATCTATGCGTCGCCGCTGCGTGCGAGCACCGCGCAGCTGAAGGGCCTGCCGCCGGCGCTGATCCAGGTCGCGCAGTTCGACGTGCTGCGCGACGAGGGCGAAGCGTACGGACGCAAGCTGGATGCGGCCGGCGTCGATGCGACGACCACGCGCTACGACGGCACGATTCACGACTTCGGGTTGCTCAACGCGCTGGCCGACGACGCGCCGACGAAGGCCGCGCTGAAGGCGATGGCCAACGAGATCGCGACGCGGCTGAAGTAACGCGACGGCGCGCGGGCGCGCCGGCGAATCGACGATGAAACGGCGGGCCGCGGCCCGCCGTTTCGGTTTGCGTGCGCCGTGCACGCAAGCCACACGTGCCGGCACACCGCTCGTTCACGCGCTGCACGGCTTCGCGCGGGCACTTGTCGTGCGTGTCGACCGGTTTCCGCGGAGCGAGTCCGCGGATCAAACTCGTCGTCACGGCCGGCGATCGCGCAATCGGGTTCCGTACAAGAAGACTTCGATCTTGCGCTGCGCACATATCCGGCCGCGTTCGCGTCCGCGTCGGGCACGGGACGCGGCGCGACGGCGTCGGGTCCGCGCCGAATCTGCGGACGCGCCGCGAGCGCACGAGCGGCGACATCGCGCTCACGCGCATGGATCGACGGGCGGCTACGACCGATGGATGCCGCGACGAGCAACCGTTCGCGAACGTGCGCGCGGACCGGCGTGCCGCCGCCCGTCCATCGCCGCGCAGCCGCGCGCTCCGCACGACTTCGTATTGTTGGTACGATCGCGCGTATCGTTCACGCCGGCGGCGCTTCGCTCGCCGGCTCACCGGTCGCGCGGCGGCGCGGCCACGTTCGGGGAGAAGCGGTTCATGCTGCAGGCGTTCGCGGTCTTGCTGACCTTTCAGTGTCTCGGGGAAGGCGCGTCCTATCTGTTCGGGCTGCCGGTGCCGGGCCCGGTGATCGGGATGCTGCTGCTGTTCGGCTTCGTGATGCTGCGCCCACAGGTTGCCGACGCGATCGAGCCGACCGCGCTCGAACTGCTGCGTCATCTGTCGCTGCTGTTCGTGCCGGCCGGCGTCGGGATCATGGTGTCGGCCGAGCGCGTGCGCGGCGATGCGGCCGCGGTGATCGCCGCGCTCGCCGTCAGCACCACGCTCGCGATCGCGGTGACGGCGCTCGTCACGCGCGCATTGCTGCGCCGGCAGCAGCGCGCCGGCCACGGCGGCGCGGAGGGCGCGCAATGACGGCGTTCCCGACGCTCGGCGCAATCTGGGTTTATCTCGCGGCCAGCCCGTTGCTGGGCCTGACGATCACGCTGCTCGCGTATCTCGTCGCGCAGGCCGTCTATGCGCGGTCGCGCTTCAACCCGCTCGCGAATCCGGTGCTGATCGCGGTCGCGCTGATCGTCGTGCTGCTGACGCTCACGCATACGCGTTATCCGACGTACTTCGAAGGCGCGCAGTTCGTCCACTTCCTGCTCGGCCCGGCGACCGTCGCGCTCGCGTTGCCGCTGTATCGGCAGTGGTCGAAGCTGCGGCGCAGCGCGCTGCCGCTGCTCGTCGGGCTGCTCGCCGGTTCGCTGACCGCGATCGCGTCGGCGGTCGGCGTGGCCGCGCTGTTCGGCGCGTCGCATCAGACGATCGCGTCGCTCGCGCCGAAGTCCGCGACGACGCCGATCGCGATGGCCGTCGCCGCCGAGATCGGCGGGATTCCATCGCTGACTGCCGTGCTGGTGATCTCGACCGGGATTTTCGGCGCCGTGTCGGCGCGCGCGATCCTCAACGCGCTGCGCATCGACGAGCCGGCCGTGCGGGGCTTCGCGCTCGGCGTCGCGTCGCACGGGATCGGCACCGCGCGCGCATTCCAGGTGAGCGAGGAGGCCGGCGCGTTCGCCGGGCTCGGAATGGGGCTGAACGGCGTGCTGACCGCATTCGTCGTACCGATCCTGCTGCCGCTGCTGTCGCGCTGGATCTGACGTCGCCGCACGTATGCGGGCCGTTATCGGAAGAATTCAGGAACGCACGCGGACATTCGCGCGGCGATCGGCTAACGTTGCATCGGCGCCGCGTTGCAAGCCGGCGGCCGATCCACAACCCACATCGACAAGGAGAATCCGGCCATGAAGCAGTCCCGCGTGGTTTCGGTGGCAGTTGCAGTAACGGCGTCGCTCGGTCTGCTGTCGACCGCCGCGCCGAGTGCGTTCGCGCAGGATGCGGCGTCCGCGCCGACGCAGAAGCAGCTCGACAAGGCGCAGAAGAAGGCCGCGCGCAAGGCCGCCCGCGCGAAACGCGACAAGGATCTGAACGCGATCGGCCACGACGGCTACCGGCTCACCGGCGACCAGAGCAACTATCCGCAGAACGCCGCGCAGAAGCCGGCGGCGACCAACGCCGCGCCCGCGGCGCCGGCATCCGCGCAGTAACGGCCGGCATGCACGAAACGCGCGGCGTCGGTCGGATCGGCGCCGCGCGGTTACGCCCGCTGCCGAACGCGACGCGTTCAGCGGCGGGTGACTTCCGCGGCTTCGGAAGCGGCGGTGCGGCCACGGCCGCAATCCGCAGCCTACAGCTTGCGGCCCGCCGCGCCCGCGACCCCGCGATCAAATGAACCCCGCGCGTTACGACGCGAGCTTGCTCGCGAGCTCCGCGACGTGCTTGCCCTGATAGCGCGCGATGTCGAGCTCGTTCGCGCTCGGCTGGCGGCTGCCGTCCGCACCCGCGAGCGTCGTTGCGCCGTACGGCGTGCCGCCGGTGATCTCGTTCATGTTGACGAGCCCGCTGCACGCATACGGGACGCCGACGATCACCATCCCGTGATGCAGCAGCGTCGTATGGAACGACGTGATCGTCGTTTCCTGGCCGCCGTGCTGCGTGCCGGTCGACGCGAACACGCTGCCGATCTTGCCGACGAGCGCGCCCTTCATCCACAGGCCGCCGGTCTGGTCGAGAAACGTGCGCATCTGGCCGGCCATGTTGCCGAAGCGGGTCGGCGTGCCGAAGATGATCGCGTCGTAGTTCGCGAGTTCGTCGACCGTCGCGACCGGCGCGGCCTGGTCGAGCTTGATGCCGATCGCCTTCGCCTGGTCGGCCGGGATGGTTTCCGGCACGCGCTTGAGCGTGACCTCGACGCCGGGCACCGATTTCGCGCCGTCCGCGACGTGCTGCGCCATCGTTTCGACGTGCCCGTAGGACGAGTAGTAAAGAACGAGTACCTTGGCCATGTTGCGAATCTCCGATTAAAAAGGCCCCGCGTTCAGCGGGGCCCGGTTTCCCGAGCAGGCGTCATGCCCACTCGGCGGTCACTTCGACCGGACGCAGGTCGAATACGAGCACTTCGGCATCGTTGCCGTCGGCGAACGTCAGCGCCTGCTCGCCGCGGATCCGCGCGCCGTCGCCTTCGCCGAGCGTCACGCCGTTCACGCTCACGCTGCCGCGTGCGACGTGCACGTAGGCGTAGCGGTTCGGTGCGAGTTCGAGCGTCGCGCGTTCGTCGCCGTCGAACAGCCCCGCATAGATCCGCGTGTCCTGCCGGATCTTCAGCGAACCGGCGGCGCCGTCGGGCGACACGACGAGCGCGAGCTTGCCGCGCTTGTCGTCGGTTGCGACGTTCGTCTGCTGATAGCGCGGCTCGGCACCCTTGTCGGCCGGCCCGACCCAGATCTGCAGGAAGTGGACCGGCGTGTCGTGCGAGTGGTTGAACTCGCTGTGGCGCACGCCGGTGCCCGCGCTCATCAACTGCACGTCGCCCGGCACGATCACCGAGCCGGTACCCATCGAATCCTTGTGCTCCAGCGCGCCGTCGAGCACGTAAGACAGGATTTCCATGTCGCGGTGCGGATGCGTGCCGAAGCCGCGGCCCGGCGCGACGCGGTCGTCGTTGATCACGAGCAGGTCGGAGAAGCCGACTTGCTTCGGGTCGTAGTAATTCGCGAACGAAAACGTGTGACGGGAGCTCAGCCAGCCATGCTCGGCACGGCCACGTTGGTTTGCTGCGCGGATCTCGATCATGATTTTTTCCTCGATGTCGGCGAGCCTCGGAAGTGGGCCCGGCCGTTCGTTGAGATGAATCTTAGGTCAATCGATTTGACAAATAAATCGCGCTGGAGATAATGACTGTCCCCGTGGAGTGGACAATATGGAACTCAACGATCTCAGGATCTTCGTCGCGACCGTCGATGCGGGAAGCTTCACCGCGGCCGCGGATCAACTGATGCTGTCCAAGCAGTTCGTGAGCCGGCGCACGATGGCGCTCGAGGCGTCGCTCGGCGTGCGGCTGCTGCACCGGAACACGCGCAATCTCGCGGTGACGGAATCCGGACACGAGTTCTATGCGCGCGCGCAGCGGATCCTGGCCGAAGTCGCGGACGCCGAGCAGGCGATGTCGGTGCGCAGCACCGAGCTGCACGGTTCGCTGAAGATCAGCGCGCCGCTGTCGTTCGGCATCACGCACGTATCGCCGCTGATCGCCGAATTCCTGTCCGCGCATCCGGCGGTGCGGCTCAATCTCGATCTGACCGACCGGCGCGTCGACGTAATCGGCGAGGGCTTCGACCTCGTGCTGCGGATCGGCGCGCTCGAGGATTCGACGCTGATCGCGCGGCCGCTCGGCGCGTGGAAGATGATCGCGTGCGCGAGCCCCGCGTATCTGAAGCGTCGCGGCACGCCGGCGACGCCGGCCGATCTCGCCGGCCACACGTGCCTGCTGTACGGGCGCGAGCGGCGCGTCGGGTGGGAGTTCCGCGTCGACGGCGCGGCGCGCACGTTCGGCGTGCAGGGGCCGCTCGTCGCGAACAACGGCGAAGTGGTGCGCGACGCGGCGATCGCGGGGCTCGGCATCGCGCTGCTGCCGCATTTCATCGTCGGCGCGGCGATCGAGCGCGGTGCGCTCGTGCCCGTGCTCGACGCGTACGCGCCTTCGCCGATCACGCTGAACGCCGTGTATCCGCAGCATCGCGAAGGATTCGTCACGCTGCGCACGTTCATCGGGTTTTTGGCGGAGCGGCTGGCGCAGGCCGACGCAGCGTGAGCGCGCGGCGCGATCGCGCGCTGGGGCGACGACGCGAGCGGATCGCAATCGCGTAAACTGGGCGGCACCCGAACGCTGCTGCGTTCGCTCCTCGACCCGACCTGCCCGCCATGCCAAGCCCGACTCCATCGACCGAACAATCGACCGTCCTGCTGATCGGCGCCTCCGGCCTGCTCGGCCGCGCGATCGCCGCAGCGCTCGCCCGCGAAGCGTCGCTGACGCTGCTCGCCACCGTCAGGGATCCGGCGAGCGCCCGCGCGCGCCTTCTCGCGTTGCCGCCGGAAAACGTCGCGACGCTCGACGTGCTCGACGAGCCGGCGCTCGAACGTCTGTTCGACGCGCGCAAACCGGCCGCGGTCATCATCTGTGCGGCCGAACGGCGCCCGGACGTGTGCGAACGCGATCCGGCCGCGGCCCGCGCGATCAACGTCGACGCACCGGCCCGCATCGCCGCGCTGGCCGCGCGCTACGACGCGTGGACGCTCGGCATCTCGACCGACTACGTGTTCGACGGCAGCGCGGCGCCGTATCGCGAAGATGCCGCACCGAACCCGCTGAACGTGTACGGCCGCACGAAGCTCGAAGGCGAGGCTGCGCTGCTCGCGGCGTCGCCGCGCTCGTGCGTGCTGCGCGTGCCGCTGCTGTACGGCCCGATCGCGAACTGGAGCGAGTCGTCCGTCACGAGCCTCGTGCCGGCGATCGTCGCGTCGGCCCGCCCCGGTGCGCGCGCGGTCGGCATGGACGCATGGGCGATCCGCTATCCGACCTTTACGCCCGACGTCGCAGCGGTGATCCGCGACCTGACGCTCCGCCATCTGGCCGGCTCGCCGGTCACGGGCCTCTGTCACTGGTCGGCCGACGAGCCGATGACGAAGTACGACATCGCGCGACGGATCGCCGCGGCGCTCGGCATCGAAGCGGCGCTCGAGCCGATCGACAAGCCGACCGATGCGACGCCTCGTCCGTACGATTGCCACCTCGACGCGTCGCGCGTGCGCGCACTCGGCATCGCTTACGCGACGCCGTTCGACACCGCATTGCGCGCGGTGCTGCGCGATGCGCCGGGCGGGCTGTAGGATCGCGCGCGTCACGCTCGACACATCCGACGCGTTTGACACCGCGCGTCGACGGCCTTTAAAGTCGCGTCGCGGGGCGGTGGGTCAAGCACACGCCCGGAACAGGCAGTCGATGTTCCAGGACTACGGGGCTACCCCGTGGATGAGACCGACACCCCGATGCGTCGCAAGAGCGCAGGTTGCGCGTTGCGCAACGACTGCTCTCGCAGCACCCGTCACGTTGACTCATCGTCCCGCCCATTCATCGACATGCGCGCGTCCCTGTCCGACACCGTCCGCACGATCGCCGAAGCGATGCTGGCCGGCTTGCCCGAACGCGGCGGCGTCGCGTCCCGCATCGCAGCCGTGCTCGGCGATGCGCCGCCGTGGGCGCACGAGCTCGCGGATGCCGCGATCGCGCGCTTCGGCCCGAACTGGGCCGACGCCGACATCGATGCGCTCGCACGGTTCGTCGCCGATGCGCCGGGCTTCGTTCGCGCGTGGCACGGCGATCGCCGCCCGGGCGTGATGCGCGTCGTGCGGCGCGCGCCGGTCCAGCGGCCGTTGCCCGCACCGCTTGCCGCCTCTGACGTGCCGCAATGGCCGACCTGCGGCGATCTTGCCGCGTGGCTCGGCGTGAGCGCGTCCGAGCTCGAATGGCTGTCCGACCGCTGGCGCGTCGATGCGCGCAGCAGCGGCTCGCCGCTGCATCACTACACGTACGTCGCATACGACAAGCGCCGTGGCGGATGCCGGCTGATCGAGATTCCGAAGGGCCGATTGCGCGAAGCGCAGCGCCGCGTGCTGCACGGGCTGCTCGATCGCGTGCCGCCGCACGATGCGGTGCACGGCTTTCGCAAGGGCCGCGGGATCGTATCGTTCGCTGCGCCGCATGCGGATCGCGACGTCGTCGTGCGCTTCGATCTCGCGGACTTCTTCGTGTCCGTGCACGCGGCGCGCGTTCATGCGTTGTTCGACACGCTCGGCTATCCGGCCGAAGTCGCGCGCACGCTGACCGCGCTCTGCACCAACCGCGTACCGTCGGCGCGACTGCTCGCGCCGGACCTGCGCGAGCGGCTCGACTGGGCCACGCGCCAGCGCTATCGCAACCGGCATCTGCCGCAGGGCGCGCCGACGTCGCCCGCGCTCGCGAACCTGTGCGCGTTCCGGTTCGACATGCGGCTCGCCGCACTCGCACGCACGCTCGACGCAACCTATACGCGCTATGCGGACGATCTCGCGTTCTCCGGCGGCGCCGCACTCGCGCGCAACGCCGAGCGGCTCGAAGTGAAGGTCGCCGCGATCGCGCTCGACGAAGGCTTCGCGCTGCAACTGCGCAAGACGCGCGTGATGCGGCGCGGCGTGCGGCAGCAACTGGCCGGCGTGGTCGTCAATCGGCATCCGAACGTTGCGCGCGACGAGTTCGATCGGCTGAAGGCGATCCTGACCAACTGTATCCGTCACGGACCCGCGTCGCAGAACCGCGACGCGCATCCGGATTTCCGCGCGCATCTGGCCGGACGCGTTGCGCACGCAACGGCGCTGAACGCCGCACGCGGTGCGAAGCTGCACGCGCTGTTCGGCCGGATCGCGTGGGATGCCGGCGGGTTCGACACATAGTCGCCGCGCGCCGCATGCGTGGCGTCGGCCGATCGTGCGCGTTCGGAACCGGATTCGGCGACGCGCGGCAAGCATGCCCGCGCGCACTGCTATCATTCGCGCCATGCCGCGCCGGTGCCGGACGCGGCGTCCGCCGGCGCGGACATCGCCGCATGCGCCCGGCAACACGGTCCAGCGCGGCACGGAAACGCGCGGCCGTTCCGGCCGCCTTCCGCGAATCGCCAGACGGCGGCGCGTGTCCCGTGCCCGGACTCGCGCAAGCCGCTCGCGGATCGATGGAACTTCGTGATAGCTTCGGCCATCGGAGTTCTTTGCAAAAACATGCCCAAAGAGGATGAATACATGACCCAGGCCCTGCAGGAACTCGAAGCACAACTTCGGGACCTGAACATCAAGCTGGCGGAAGCGAAGCAGAAGGAAAAACAGGCCGCGCTCGCGGCGTTCAAGGAGCAAGTCGAGCTGTTGGGGATTTCGCAGCAGGAAGTGCTGAGCGCGCTCGGCTACATCGTCCAGCGAAAACGCAAGGCGCCGGCGAAGTACTACGATCCGACGACCGGGCGCTCGTGGTCCGGCCGCGGCCCGAAGCCGAAGTGGCTCGAAGGCAAGGATCTCGACGCGCTGCTCGTCGACCGCGCGGCCAAGACGTGGTGGCCGGGCGAAGACCAGGATTGACGCGGCGCGGCTACGAACGTCTGCGGCACTGGCGCAGTCCGCCCGCACGGATGCTGCGACAACACGCGTCCCGCACGCTGCGGTTCTTTCGGTAGCCGGCGCGATGCAATCGCGCCGGTACGCGATCCCGCGGTTCATTGCATCGGATCCCTCCGCACACGCGCGGCGACCGCGTGCCGCGTATCCGCCGACGCACGCCACGCACCGCGCGCCGGCCGTACCCGCGACAACACGCCGTAGAATGTCGCCCGGACATTTCGGCGGAACACGATGGCAGCACACCTCAAATCTTCGGCGCTCGACGAGCCGGCGGCGCGCGTCGGCCAGGTCGGGCCTTATGCGTGGAAGGCGCTCGCCGGGTCGGCGCTCGGCTATGCGATGGACGGCTTCGATCTGCTGATCCTCGGCTTCATGCTGCCCGCGATTGCCGCGGCGCTGCGACTGACGCCCGCGCAGAGCGGCGCGCTGGTGACGTGGACGCTGATCGGCGCGGTGGCCGGCGGCATCCTGTTCGGCGCATTGAGCGATCGCTACGGACGCGTGCGCGTGCTGACGTGGACGATTCTGCTGTTCGCGATCTTCACCGGGCTGTGCGCATTCGCACGCGGCTTCTCGGATCTGCTCGTCTATCGCACCATCGCCGGCATCGGGCTCGGCGGCGAGTTCGGGATCGGCATGGCGCTCGCCGCCGAAGCGTGGCCGGCGAGCAAGCGCGCACGCGTGTCGTGCTACGTCGCGCTCGGCTGGCAGGCGGGGGTGCTGCTCGCCGCGCTGCTGACGCCGTTGCTGCTGCTTCATATCGGCTGGCGCGGGATGTTCGTCGTCGGTGTGCTGCCTGCGCTGCTCGCATGGGTACTGCGCAACCGGCTGCATGAGCCGGACGTGTTCGTGCAGCGTGCGACGCATCCGCGGTCCAGCGCGTTCCGCATGCTCGTCGCGGACGCACGCACGGCCCGCACGAGCGTCGGCATCGCGATCCTGTGCTCGGTCCAGAATTTCGGCTACTACGGGATCATGATCTGGCTGCCGACGTTCCTGTCGAAGCAGCTCGGCTTCTCGCTGACGAAATCGGGGCTGTGGACGGCCGCGACCGTCGTCGGCATGATGATCGGCGTGTGGGTATTCGGGCAGCTCGCCGATCGTATCGGGCGCAAGCCGACGTTCCTGCTGTACCAGTTCGGCTGCGTCGCGACGGTCGTCGCGTATGCGCAGTTGTCCGATCCGACCGCGATGCTGTGGGCCGGCGCGTTGATGGGCATGTTCGTCAACGGCATGGTCGGCGGTTACGGGACGCTGATGTCCGAAGGCTATCCGACCGCCGCACGCGCGACCGCGCAGAACGTGCTGTGGAATATCGGCCGTGCGGTGGGCGGCTTCGGCCCCGTGGCGGTCGGCGCGCTGGCCGCGCGCTATTCGTTTCAGGTCGCGATCGCGCTACTCGCCGCGCTGTATGTACTCGACATGGTCGCGACGCTGTTTCTGATTCCGGAGCTCAAGGGCGTCGAACTCGAATAGCCGAAGCAGCGGCTTCGCCGGTGTGCGGCGTGTGAAACCTTCGCATGCCCGCGGCGGCCGCGCCGCTCGGTTACCGCTGCGGGCCGCGCGCGATATCCACGCGACGCCATTTCTTTTTTCTTCACCGACGATCGCGGCTGGCCGAGCACGTTCAGCACGTCGAGCGCTCGTGCGCGGTCGAGCCGCAGCAGCCTTTCCCTACGCCGCGCGATACGGCAATCGGCGGCCGCGCCGCACGACATACCGATTGTTGCCACGCGGGCAACACGATGAGCTAGCCGCGAGCGCTTTCGCGCTTTGCGCGCTGCGCCTACGATTTGCTCCGGCGATGAGCGTGCGCTTTGGCGCGACCGATCGCGAGCGGACCATTCTTTTCGATGCGCGCTTGCCGAGTCGTTCGCCGCATGACGCGGACACGGCGCCATACGCGGAAAGGCTTGCCGCAAGGCTGGCGCTGCAACCTGTCGAGGAGCGAATCGTGGCCAATGAAAACATTCGCAGCAACGCATTCACGGCGGCGTCAGCGTTCGCGCATATCTGCGACCGCTGCTCGCCTTCGCTTGCACTTCATCGCTCGCGAGTACCGGTTCGTCGCGTGCGGCGCGGACATCGACACGATGCGCAGCCGTTGCCGGCCTGCTCGCGCGCATCAGCCTCGCAGTTGACCAACGGTTGACGTAGCGCGTAGAGCGCATGGCGATCTCGGTTCGAGCACGGCGCGCGAATGCAGCAACAGCGGCCTCGACGATATTCGGCGCTCGTTCGTTCACCCATCGGGCTCGACATTGCGGAAACGGAAACCGGCTACGCCACGCACGACGCGCATCGCCGGCGTCAGGAGAACAACGACACGTTCGGCCCTGTCCGGGCGCGCGCTTCGCGGATCCGGCGCGGTGCCGAGCGCAAACGTTACGCGGAGGAAAACGCATGGAACGCATCATCGATTTGCCGCGGCAGGCTCGTCAAAGCGCGGCCGATCGCGCGCGCATGCTCGTGGCACCTGCCGCGGCGCGAGCGTCGGGCGGACTGGTCGACGCTCGCCTGATCGCGCTGCTCGACCTGCGCGCTGCGCAGATCAACGGCTGTCGGTTGTGCGTGCATCATTACGCATTGCGCGCGCGCAGGGCCGGCGTCGCCGACGACAAAATCGACGGCATCGAAACCTGGCGACGCACCGGCCTGTTCAGTGCGTCGGAGCAGGCCGCGCTCGGCTGGGCCGAGCACCGCGCGGCGCCGCCGCGATCGCCGGACGCGGCAGCCATCGGTCCGGACGTCGCCCGGTATTTTTCCGCCGCGCAAATGACCGTGCTGGAGCGGTACTGGGACGGCAGCGAGCTGTGGTCGGCCGACGACGTGCTGCGCGGTTGCGCGGCGAGCGACCGAAGCCGGTGACGGCCGGCGATACGTTCGCGCAGTCGGCTGCGCGCGCGGCGCTGCGCTGCACAGGTCGAGCGCGGCGCGTCACAAACACGCGCATCGAACCGTCTAGTCATCCGGAACAACACGATTCTTGGATTCATGACAGACAATCGATTGCGCGAGCGCGACGATATCGCCGATCCGCTGGCGATCAGCTTCACGACGAGTTACGCGGGCATCGTTTCGTTTCTCGCCGTCGCGGACGAGGGCGGTTTTGCACGGGCCGGCGACCGTCTCGGCATCGGCCGCTCGTCGGTGAGCCGCAACATCCAGAGGCTGGAGGCGCAGCTCGGCGTGCAGCTGTTCGTGCGCACCACGCGCAGCACCGTGCTCACGCGCGAAGGCGCGCATTTCTATGAACATTGCCGGTCGGGTCTCGGCCGCATCGCGCAAGCGCTCCAGTGCGTACACGCGCTACGCGACGGTTCGGGTTGCGATCGCGCAGACATCGAATCGCCGCCGCAGCCGTGCGAGTACGCGGGGGACGTGCCCGACCGGGCGTGCGCCGACGATGCGCGGCTTATCGCGCGGCGCGTGATGTCCGACACGCTGGAGCAGCAGGCATGACGCTGCCGTTGCCGGTTCGCGCACCGCGGGCTGCGCGCCGCGCGCCGTGCGACCGGCCGGCATTCTTCATGCGTCAGCGCGCGTCGCCGGACGAACCCGACCCTTGGCCGGCCGGCGGGTCGACATGCAGCGCGATCACGCTGGTGATCCCTTGTCGGGCCATCTTCGCGTACGGGCACACGCGTTCGGTGCTGCGAACCAGCTGCTCGGCGAGCGCGCGTTCGACGCCGGGCAGATGAATGCGGACGTCGGCGGTCAACATGTACATGCCGTCGACGGGGTCGCGCCCGAACGTGACGGCGGCATCGACGGCCACGTCGCGCAGCGCGATGCCGTTCTTCGCGGCGATCAGCACGAGTGCGCCGTGAAAGCACGCCGCGTAGCCTGCCGCGAACAGCTGCTCGGGATTCGTGCCGCCGCCGGGGCCGCCGAGCGCTTCGGGCAGACGCAGGTTCAGGTCGAGATTGCCGTCGTCGGAGCGCACGACGCCCGATGCCCTGCCGTGCTCGGCTTCGCCGCCCGTCACGCGTATCCGCGCCGTGTACATCTGTTGGAAGTCGGGCCCGTAGTATTTGTCGAGCAGCGTCAGCGGCGGCGGCGTCAGTTTGTCCATGGTGTCGATTCGATGTTTTCGTGCTGTCGGAGGGAGGCCGGGGCCGCATCGTAACCGCGATGCGCGGCGCGCGCCCACCGCCGATCGTAGACGTGTCGACGCGCGGAAAAAAGCGCCGCGGCGGCACGCACGATGTTGCCTGAAAGGCAACAATCGGCGGGGGCGCAGCCGGGACTTTGTTCCGTTTTCCGGCACGATGTCCGGAGAGCTGCGACGGCGCTTGTCATCGCTGTAAGCGATGCGTATAAATACGAATTCGACAATGCTGGCGTTCATCGAATACCGGACTGCTGCCATCGCGGTTCACGACGTCAGCGCTCCAACGTTTCGTCTGCCGGAAGCATCGTTCCGCGTTTCGGTGCCGCTTCCGTTTGCGCGTGTCGCGCAGCGCGTTGGCCGCCGCATCCCAGCCGCACGCGCTCGCCTCGTCGCCCGTAAAACTGAACGGTGGAAACAGCGCATGGTTGCCTCGACCGGTTTGACGACCGCCTCTTCCTCCGCCGCCGGCGAGGACTCGCTCGCATTCAGCTTCGCGACGAGCTACGCCGGTGTGATCGCCTTTCTCGCCGTCGTCAGCGAGGGCAGCTTCGCGAAGGCCGGCGACCGCCTCGGCATCGGCCGCTCGGCCGTCAGCCGCAACGTGCAGAAGCTCGAAGCGCAGCTCGATGCGCGGCTGTTCCTGCGAACGACGCGCAACACGGCGCTCACCCGCGAGGGCGAGCTGTTCTATCAGAACTGCAATCCGGGCGTGGAGCGCATCATGCAGGCGCTCGAGGAAATGCGCGAATTGCGCCAGGGTCCGCCGCGCGGTCAGCTGCGCATCTGCTCGACGACGGGTTTCGGCCGCAAGATCGTCGCGCCGCTGCTCAACGGTTTTCATGCGGCGTACCCGGAGATCGCGATCGACTTCATGCTGAAGGACGGTCCGGCCGATTTCACGTCCGAGCGCATCGACGTCGCGTTCCGCGACGGCAAGATGGACGACAGCCAGATCGTCGCGAAGTAGCTGATCCCGATGCAGATGGTCGTGTGCGCGTCGCCCGAATATGCGCGCGAGCACGGGCTGCCGGATACCGTCGACGCGCTCGACGCTCATCGCTGCATCAATTTCCGGCTCGCGTCGGGGCGCGTCGCGGAATGGGAATTCAAGGTCGCCGGCGTGAGCCGCAAAGTAACGCCGAGCGCGCTGCACGTGTTCAACGATGCGGAGCTGGTGCTGCAGGCGGTGCTGGACGGCCACGGCATCGCGCAACTCGCCGCCTATCAGGTCAACGAGCTGCTGCGCGAGCGCCGTCTGCATGCGTGCCTGTCGCAGTACGCGCCGGACGATCGCGGTCATTACGCGTGCTATCTGAGCCGCAAGCACCTGCCGGCGCGCATCCGCGTGTTCGTCGACTACATGACCGAACGGATCCGCGCGCTCGATCTGCATTGCCCGACCGAACTCGTTTCGCTGCCCGTTCTCTCCTGATTGTTGATGCGATGACAACACGGTGAGCCTGCCGCGAGGGCTACTGCCGCGCGTGCGCGGTCTCTACGATTTCTCCTGACGCCGCCACGCGAAGGAGAAACCCATGTTGTCCCACGAACTGATCGCGCGATACGGCGCGCTGATCGTATTCCTGAACGTGTTCGCGTCGTCGCTCGGCTTGCCGGTTCCCGCCGCGCCGACGCTCGTCATGGTCGGCGCCGGCATGTCGCTCGCCGCGGGCGACGTCGCGTCCACACTCGCGCAGCTCGGCACGACGGTCGGCGCGGCGGCGATCGGCGGCGTGCTCGGCGATCTCGTCTGGTTCCAAGGCGGCAAGCGCTACGGCGAACGCGCGCTGCATGGCGTGTTCGCGCTGCTGATGCTGCGTCCGACGTGCGTCCGGTACATGGAACGCTTCTTCACGCGATGGGGCGTGCGCGTGCTCGTCGTGTCGCGCTTCGTGCCGGGGCTCGCACTCGTATCGGTGCCGCTGTGCGGCGCGATGGCCGTGCGGTTGCGCGCGTTCATGCTGCACGATTGCGCGGGCATCGGGTTGTGGGCGTCGGCCACCGTCGCCGCCGGCGCGATCTTCGCGCCGCAGATCGACCGCACGGCGGCCCTGGCCACGCGCTTCGGCTGGCATGCGCTGGCCGCCGCCGCGTTCGCGCTCGCGCTGTACGTGCCGTACCGGCATTTCCGGCGCGCGATCGGCGAAAGCGGTCCCGAGCGAATCGGGGCGGGCGCGGACGCCGCGGACGAACCGGCGTTCGCCGGCGCTGCGCCGCGCACGAGCGGCGCGCCGGAGGCCGGCGCAGCGTATGCGCCGGCGTTTCGACGCACGACGGCGCACGCACCGTGCGGAGCGTGGAGCGCGCTTGCGCACGCCGCGCGGCCGCCGGCGGCCTTTCACGCGCTGCCGACGGGTCGCCGGCGCAGGTGGCGGCGCGCGTAGCGCACATCGCGCTCGCCGGTGCGGCACGTCCGATGCGTCGGATTGCGCCGCGGTTCGGCCCGCGATGCCGACCGATCGATTGGTGCACAAAGAGCAACATGATGAGCCCGTCGCTGTGCCTACCGCGACCGGCGTCACGTTCCTAAGATGCCGGATGCGGTCGCTTCCCGTTCGCGACAGCCACGGCGCCGCATTCGATCGTTTCCGTGCGGAGACACCATGATGACGCTGCGCCGTAGCGACGGTCGGCGGTTGCCGTCGTGGCGCTCGGCATTTCGCACGGGCGGCGATCTTGTGCGAGCGGCATGCGTCGCGCGTTTCGCCGGTTTCCCGCACGGGCTCGCGGTTCGTCCGCCTGCGCGTGCCGGATTGGAATCCGTTGCACGCGCAACGTCGCGATCGTTCGACGGGCATGCACGGGCTCACGACCGGCATCGCGGCCATTCGGCTGCGAACCGGGCGTTCTTCACGACAACCGCCAGCGTGGTCTGGCACGCCGCACGCGCAGGAAGATATGCGGGACATGCTTACCGGGTCGCGTTGCGGCCGCCTCCGCATCCTGTCGACGCCGGGATTCGGGCGCAAGATCGTTGCGCCGCTGTTGAGCGACTTTCACGCGCGGCATCCGCGGATCGTGCTGGAACTGGTGTTGAGCGGTGACGTCGTCGACTTCGACGACGACGGCATCGACGTGTGGATCATCGACGGCCGCGTGAAACGCGCGGCGATCGTTGCGCGCAAGCTGATGCCGCTGCAGTTGGTCGTCTGCGCATCGCACGCATACGCGCACCTGCACGGACTGCCGCAACGCATCGACGATCTGGCCGACCACCGATGCATCAATTTTCGCGAAGCGTCGGGGCGCGTCCGCGACTGGCGCTTCAAGGTCGACGACCGCATGCAGCGGCACCGTCCGGTCGCACGCCATACGTTCAACGATGCCGACCTGATCGTGCAGGCCGTGCTCGACGGCCTCGGCATTGCGCAATTGCCCGTGTATCAGGTGTGCGCGCTGCTCGCGGAAGGCAGGCTGATTCGCTGTCTTGCGCGGTACGCGCCCGATGACGGCGCCCATTACCTGTGCTATCGGCGCGAACGGCCTTTGCCCGCCCACGTTCGTGCGTTCGTCGACTACGTGACGGTACGCATGCACGCACTGCACGCGTAGCGCGCATTGGTGTGCCGCAGGCAACACGATGGGTCCGTTCGCGGCGCTACTGCAGCGCGCGGCGCGTACGTACCATGCATCGTACGGGCCGCGCATCGCGCGGGCGCCGGAACCAGGAACTGCGGCGCATGCGCGTCGCGCATCGCTGACGGAGAGCATCATGAAGATTGTCGTAATCGGTGGAACGGGCTTGATCGGAAGCAAGGTCGTGAAGCAGCTCGCGGCGCGCGGACACGACGTCGTTGCGGCATCGCCCGCGACCGGCGTGAACACGATGACCGGCGAAGGGCTGCGCGACGCATTGACGAACGCGAGCGTCGTGGTCGACCTCGCCAATTCGCCGTCGTTCGACGATGCGGCGGTACTCGAATTCTTCGAGACGTCGGGCCGCAACCTGCTCGATGCCGAGCGCGACGCGGGTGTGTCGCATCATGTCGCGCTGTCGGTGGTCGGCACCGACCGTCTCGCGCAGAGCGGCTATTTCCGCGGCAAGATCGCGCAGGAAAAGCTGATCCGCGAATCGGGCATACCGTACACGATCGTTCATTCGACGCAGTTCTTCGAATTTCTCGGCGGCATTGCGCAAGCGGGCGGCGACGGCGATCGGATCCGGATCTCGCCGGCGTTCTTCCAGCCGATCTCGTCGGACGACGTGGCAGCCGCGGTCACCGAGTTCGCGATCGGCGCGCCGCACAACGGCGTCGTCGAAATCGCGGGGCCGGACAAAGTGCGGCTCGCGGAACTCGTTCAGCGCTTTCTCGATGCGACGCACGACGCGCGCACGGTGGTGCCGGATTCGGCCGCGCGCTATTTCGGTGCGGAGCTGCGCGACGATACGCTGCTGCCGGGCCCGAACGCGCGGCTCGGTGCGATCGGTTTCGACGCGTGGTTCGAGCGCGCGCAGCCCGCGCATTGACCGACGGACCGGACGGCGATCGCTGCGGCGGTCGACGGATGCGACGTTCGTTCGTCGGCGGCCTGCGCGGCACCGGCTCACGATGTAGCCGATCGTGCCGCGCCGGATGCGCACGCTTTCGTGCATGATGCGATTGCATCGACCCGTCGAGCAGCAGGGTCGTGCGAGTCATTGCGTCTGCAACCGATCCGGAGAACCGACCGCCATGCATTCGAATCCTTTCCGTTTTCGTCACGCGCGCCTGCTCGCCGCGCTGACGCTTGCCGCTACTGCCAATGCCGTACACGCTGCCGACTGGATCGTCTCCGGCAACGACGGCAAGTATCAGCGCGTCGAGGGCCGCGATACGTATCTCGCGTCGCCGCCCGCCGACACGCTCACGCTGCTCGATGCGAGCGTGTTTCCGCCGAAAGTCGCGCTGCAGGTCGATGTCGAGAACGGCATCCAGGGACCGCCGCAAGCGGTCGCGATCGCGCCGGGCGCGGCGCTCGCGCTGGTAGGCGCGCCGACGCGCTACGATGCCGCCGCGAAGCAGCTCGTGTACGACACGTTCGTCCAGGCGGTGAATCTGCGCGCATCGCCGGCCGTTATCACGCGCATCGAGCTCGGCACGCATCCGCAAGGCATTGCGATCGACCGCGCGGGCCGGCTCGCGCTCGTCGCGAACGTCGACGGCAGCGTGTCGATCCTGCGCATCGACGGCACGCAGGTGTCGCTCGACGGCAGCCTGAAGATCGGCAAGAAGCGGCTCGCCGGGATCAGCTTCACGCACGACGGCAAGCATGCGCTGGTGTCGCTGCGCGACGAGCAGGGCGTCGCGGTGCTGAACGTCGACGACGGCAAGGTGACCGACAGCGGCACCCGGCTGAGCACGGGCGTTGCGCCCTACACGATCGACGTGTCGAGCGATAACCGCTGGGCCGTGGTCGGCAACGTCGGATTGGCCGGCCTGCCGGGCTACACGGGCACGCTCGCGGGCGATGCCGATTCGGTCGCGTTGATCGACGTATCGCGCGTGCCGTTTCGCACGGTCCAGTATCTGACGGTGCCGTCGCTGCCGGAAGGCGTCGCGATTTCGCCGGACGGCAGATGGATCGCGGTGCAGGCGATGGACGGCTCGAACCTGACCGCCGACAACCCGGGGCGTCACACACGCGGGAAGGTGCTGCTGTTCGAAATTCGCGACGGCCGCGCGGTACAGACGAGCGAGGCGCCCGGCGGCGAAGCGGCGCAGGGCATTGTGTTTACCGCGGACAGCCGGCACGTGATCGTGCAGTTCAACGTCGAGCGGCAGCTGGCGTTTTATGCGGTCGACGGCGGCAGGCTGCGCGATACCGGCAAGCGCATCGCGCTGACGGGCGGCCCGTCTTCGCTGCGGACGTTGCCTCGGTGAACGACGAACGCCGCGATGCGCGACGAGCACGGCCGCATGCGGCGGCCGCTTTCGGCGCGCGTTTCGGCGTTCGCCGATGCGCGCCGTACCTTACGGCCGCAGCAGATCGAAGCCGCCGAACACGACTACGCCGCTGAGCACGATCATCGCGACGGAATGCTGGCCGAAATAGAGAATCGCGGCCGCAAGCCACGTCGTGATGCAGAAGGCGCCGATGCGGGCCATCGTGGGTTCCTCGAATACATGATGAAGTGAACGCGTGCCGCGCTCGACGCATGGGCCGGCTTGCGTGCCGCATCGCATTCGTCGCCGGAAGCGGCGGGCGCAGTGCGATGGCGGACGACGAAGGCGGCGTGCGAAGCGGCGACCGGGCCGCTGCCGGATCACGGCATCGTCGGCATGGCGGGCCGCGCGTGAATGCGCGGGCGGCGATGCCGGCGTGTGGGCATTGCCGGCGCGGGTGCGGATCCGCCGGGCGAAGCGGTGATTTTACCAGCGCGAGCCGCGAATTCATCCGGCCCCTTCGCGACGAATGCGGGAACCGTCGCGCGTCGATCCGATTGCCGCGGCTTGGTGCACCCGCGATGCACGACCGGCACGCAACCTCAAGTTTCGTGTGACGAATGCCGTAAACAAGTTGCAAGCCGTCCGATGCAAAACGGCTGCGATTCGTTTTCATCTACTACGGACCGATACGATGCAGATCGATTTCTCCTCGGCCACGCGTTCGCCGTTGGCCACGACTGGCCCCAGCGCCGACACGACGGGCGCAGCGTCGACTGCCGCTACCGCACCGGCCGCGACCGCCGGCGGCGCGAACGGTTCGCCCGGCGCGGCATCGGCCGGCGACGCGCTCGGCGCATCGAGCGCCGCGCCCGAAGATCCGGCCGTCAAGCAGCTGAAGGCGCTGATCGAGCGGCTGCAAAAGCAGCTGGCCGCCGTCCAGCAGCAGATCGCGACCGTCGCGCAGCGCGCGAAGCAGGACCCGGCGGCCGCGGTCGAACAGCAGTCGCTGAGCGCGCAGGCCGGCACGCTGTCGGCCGCACTGTCGACGGCGATCGCGCAGCTCGCGCAGGCGATCCAGAAGTCGGGCGGCTCGTCGTCCGGCGGGCTGGTATCGACGCAGGCCTGACCGGTTTCGGGCGCCGCGGCCGTCCGCCCGACGATCGCAAGCTCGTCTGCGTCGATACGACCGCTGATTGATCGCCGCTTCGCGCGGCATCGTACGCATTACGCGCGGCTGTCCGCGACGCCCGGCCGACTCGTGTTCGCCGCGACCGTCGGCGAAACGATGCACACGCAACCGAATTTCACGCCGCCGATCTCGCGGCGATCGCCGTGCCGGTCGCGATCGTGCAGGGCGATCGCCATCAATTCATCCGTGCCGAACATGCGGCGTATCTCGTCGTGCCTGATTCCGGCTGCGACACTGACGATCCTGCCCGGCGTCGGGCACGTCGCGCCGTTGCAGCGGCCGGTGCAGTTCGACGCGGCGATGCTCGCGTTTCCCGATCGGCCGCCCGGCTGATCGCGTCGCCGTGGCCGCATCGACGCATCACATAAGATTTTCTTTCTGCTGACGAAAAAAATCGTCGATTGCCGGCGGCGACGCGGCAGCGGATAGTCCTGCGTCGACACGCTAGCCGCCGCGGCCGCGTACATCTCGTCACGCCGCGTCGCGAAGCGGGCGCTCGCCCGTCCACACCCACACAACGAAGGAACGACCCTATGCGTTTGAACGCGACACGCTTTGCCGCGACGCTGCTCGCCGCCGTCTGCGCGCTTCTGGCGGCCGGCCGCGCGGCTGCATTCACCGAGGACGGCATACGCGACGTCGTCGGCCGACACGTCGCACCGCTGATGAAGCGATACGGCATTCCCGGGATGGCGATCGGCATCGTCGCCGACGGCAAGCCGTACGTATTCGACTACGGCGTGATGTCGACGCAGACCGGCAAGCCGGTGGCCGGCGACACGCTGTTCGAAATCGGCTCCGTCAGCAAGACGCTGACCGCGACGCTCGCCGCCGATGCCGAAGAAGGCGGCGAGCTGTCGCTGTCGGATCCGGCCGGCAAGTATTGGCCGGCGCTGCAGCACACGCCGTTCGGCGGCGTCACGCTGCTCGAGCTCGGCACGCATACGCCGGGCGGCATGCCGCTGCAGGTGCCGGACGACATTCGCGACGACGCGGCGCTGATGCGCTATCTGGCCGCATGGCGTCCCGCGTATGCGCCGGGCTCGCGCCGCACATATTCGAACGTCGCGATCGGCATGCTCGGGCGGCTCACGGCGAACGCGATGAACCGCGACTTCACGTCGCTGATGGAGCAGCGGCTGTTCCCCGCGCTCGGGATGATGCACACGTATATCGACGTGCCGGCCGCGCGCATCGGCGACTACGCGCAGGGCTATACGGAGAACGGCAAGCCGATCCGGATGGCGGGCGGCATGCTGTGGCAGCCGGCGTACGGCGTGCGGACGACGGCCGCCGATCTGCTGCGCTTCGTGCAGGCGAACATGGGGCTCGTCGACACGGCACCGCGGCTGCGGCGCGCGCTCGAACGCACGCATACGGGCTACTTCCGCGCGGGGCCGCTGACGCAGGACCTGATCTGGGAACAGTATCCGTATCCGGTCGCGTTGCCGACGCTGCTCGAAGGGAACGCGCCGAAGATGCTGTTCGACGCGATGCCGGCCACTGCGATCGACCCGCCGCTTGCACCGCGCGACGACGTATGGATCAACAAGACCGGCTCGACGAACGGCTTCAGCACGTACGTCGCGTTCGTTCCGGCGAAGCGGCTCGCGATCGTGATGCTCGCGAACCGCAGCTTTCCGATCGAGGATCGCGTGAAGACTGCGTACGCGATTCTGTCGTCGTTGGGCGGCGAGCGGTGACGCGCGATGCGTGACCCGTCGTGCGATGAAGAACGGCGCCGCGCTTCGCCCGCTTCGGCGCGCGTCGTTCTGCGCACGCGGCGGCGACATTCCCGCGCGACACACCCACGCACCGCATTACGCCGCATCGATGAAGCATGAAGACGGCGCGCGCAACGTTCGACCCGAGCGGTTTGCTGCGACCGCCGCGCAACGGCGCGCGACGTAGGCCGCGAGCGGCGCGCAGCATCGCGTGCTCCGCTCCGCCCGCATCGCGCACTCACTTCCCGTACATGTCGAAGTCGAAGTACTTCGACTGAATCCGATCGTACGTGCCGTCGCTGCGGATCTGCGCGATCGCGCGATTCAGCGCGTCGCGCAGGTCGGTGTCGGTCTTGCGCACGCCGGCCGCGTCGCCGTTGCCCATGATCTTCGCGTCGTAGACGACGCCGCCCGCGAACGAGAAGCCCTTGCCGCGCGGCGTCGCGAGAAAGCCGAGCTGGCCCTGCACCGCATCCATCAGCACGCCGTCCACGCGGCCGGTGACGAGGTCCGCATACGCCTGGTCGTAGCTCGGATACGGGACGATCTCGACCTTCGCGGCCGCCCATTTCTCGCGCGCATAGGTTTCCTGAACCGTGCCCTGTTCGACCGCGATGCGCTTGCCGGCGAGCTTCGACGCTTCGGGCAGCAGCCCCGAGCCGGTGCGTGCGATCAGGCGCGTCTGGTTGCGATAGAGCCGATCGGTGAAGTCGATCTGCTGACGGCGCTGCTCGGTCGCCGCCATCGACGACAGGATCACGTCGAACTTGCGCGCCTGCAGCCCCGGAATCAGTCCGTCGAAGCTGCTCGACACCCATACGCATTTCGCGTTGAGCTTCGCGCACAGCGCATTGCCGAGATCGATGTCGAAGCCTTTCACGCTGCCGTCGGTCGCCGTCGATTCGAACGGCGGATAGGTCGGATCGACGCCGATGCGGATGGTCGTCCATTCCTTCGCCGAAGCGAGCGTGGCAAAGGCCATCGCGGCCGCGGAGAGGAGAATCGTGATGCGCGTCTTCATGGTCAGGCTCCGTTCGTGTGGGCAAGGATAGGCATGCGCGGGCCGCAATTCAGCTCGGGAATTCGCCGCGCCGGAAGTCGTCCGACAGTTCGAGCGCGTCGGCCATTTCGCCGACGGTGATCGGCTTGATCGGCGCGCGGATCCGGTAATGACCGACGTCGCCGACGTCGCGCTGCTGCACGTCGGCGATCAGCTCGCCGACCGTCGTGCCGCACCAGCGTCCCTGGCACGGCCCCATGCCGCAGCGCGTGAACGCCTTCATCTGGTTCGGCCCCTGGCAGCCGAGCGCCGCGAGTTCGCGGATCTCGCCGGCCGTCACTTCCTCGCAGCGGCACACGATCGTGTCGCCGTCCGGGCGACGCAGCGCGGCCGGTGGCGTGTACAGCGCATCGAGCAGCGGACGCACCGCGAGATGGCGGCGCAGCGCGCGCATGGCCGGCCGTTCGCGCGCCGCTTGTTCGGCCCGGTCGAGCGCGCCGAGCGCGGTAGCGACGTCGAGCGCCGATACGGTGCCCGCGAGCGACGCGGCCTGTGCGCCGCCGATTCCCGCGCCGTCGCCTGCGATCCATACGTGCGGCACGCTGCTGCGTCCGCGCGCGTCGCATTGCGGACGCCAGCACGCGGTGGCGGCATCCCATTCGTGTGCGCAGCCGAGCGAGCGGGCGAGCTGCGTCGACGGTATGACGCCTTGATGGAGCAGCACGAGCGACGCGTCGAGCGTGTGCGCGATGCCGTCCGCGTCGCGAAACCGGATGCATTCGGCGCGGCCGTCGCCGTCGATGCGCACGTCGGTTGCGCCGCGATAGACGGGAATGCCGGCACGGCGCACCGCGCGCAGCATCCGCAAGCCTTTCAGCAGATAGTCGGCGCCGCGCAGCGCCGGCAGAACGTGCACGGCCGCGCGGCGCCATGCATCGCGCGGCGTCGTGTCGACCAGCGCGCGCACGCGCCGGCCCGCGTTCAGCAGCTGCGCGGCGAACAGCCACAGCAGCGGACCGCTGCCGGCGAGCACCGTGTCGGCCGACGGTGCGAGGCCGGCGGATTTGAGCAGCGTTTGCGCGGCGCCGACGCCCATCACGCCGGGCAGCGTCCAGCCGCGCACCGGCCACGGACGTTCCTGCGCGCCGGTCGCGATCAGCACGGCGCGCGCGCCGATTTCGAGCGTGCCGCCCGATGCGCCGGCCTGCGTGAGCATCGCGACGGGCTCGGGTTCGAACGCGATCTGCCATACGACGCTGCGCGGCAGATAATGCGCGCCGCTCGCGTGCAGCGCGTCGACGAGCGGCCGGCCGGCCGCGTAGTCGCTGCCGAGCCATTGCGCGAGCGTCGGCGGCGCATCGGCGACGTTGCGGTAGATCTGCCCGCCGGGCGCGGAGCCTTCGTCCGCGACGACGACCGACAGTCCGGCCGCGCGCGCGGCGACGGCAGCCGCCATGCCGGCCGGCCCGGCGCCGACGATCAGCAGGTCGCAACGGCGGCGCGTCATGCGAGCCTCGCTTTGCCGCGCATCGCGCGAACCTGCATGCCGTCGCGCACGGGCGTCATGCAGCCCTGCACGTTCGGCACGCCGTCGATTTCGACGAGACAGTCGAAGCAGACGCCCATCATGCAGAACGGGCCGCGCGGCGCACCGCTCACCGCGCTGGTGCGGCATGCGGCGGCACCGGCGGCCAGCATGGCGGCGGCGACGCTGTAGTGCGCGGGCACGTCGTGCGGTGCGCCGTCGATATGGATGCGCACGCGCTCGTCCGTCGCGGCGGCGGGAACGATCGGTTCAAACATGGCGGGCCTCCGTGCGCGCGTCGAAGCGCGCGGTGCTGAATGCCGACAGATCGGCGGGCGCGTCGTCTGCCGCGATCCACGGCGCGACGAGGTCCGTGTGCGCGGCGGCGAGCGTCACGCCGCTGTGGCAGATCGCGATGAACGCGCCGGGATGCGTGCGCGATGCCTCGTACACCGGCAAGCCGTCCGGCGTCATGATCCGCAGCGCGCCCCACGCGCGGACGATGCGCGCATGCGCGAGTGCGGGGAACGCGGTGCGCGCGCGGCGCGCGATGTCGACCATCGCAGGGCGCGTCTGGCCGTCGTCGAAGCCGACGTCCTCGGCCGAGTCGCCGAGCAGCACCGACCCTTCGCGCGTTTGCCGGACGACGAGCGTCGGATAGTCGAGAAACGGCGCGAGCCGTTCGGTCACCATGATCTGGCCGCGCAGCGGGGCGATCGGCGCGTGCATGTCCACCATCGGCGCGAGCCGCGCGTTGTCGAGGCCGGCCGCGAGCACCACGCGTTCGGCGTCGAGCGTGCTGCCGCGCGTGTCGATCTCGAAGCGGCCGGCGCGCGGACGAATCTCGTCGACCGCGTTGCGCGGCAGATAGACGCCGCCGCGCTGCAGGAACGCGTGCAGCATCGCGCGCAGCGTGTAGAGCGGATTCGCGTGGCCGTCGTTCGGCGACCACAGCGCGCCGGCGAGCGCCGCGGACGCGGCCGGGATGCGCGCACGCAGCGCTGCCGGATCGAGCACCTCGTACGACAGCGCGGCATCCTGCCGGCGCAGCGATTCGAGCAGGCCGGCCGCGCTGTCGAGTTCCGCGGCGTGCTCGAAGAGTTCGATGCCGCCGGGCCGTTCGAAACCGCAATCCACGCCGGTTTCGCGCTGCAACTGAGCGGCGAACGCGGCCCAGCGCTCGGACGACTCGCGCGACCAGCGCGCGTACGGCACGCAGCGTGCGCCCTTGCCCTGCACCCACACCAGCCCGAAATTGCCGCGCGCCGCGCGGAACGCGATGTCGTCGCCGTCGCACACCGCGACGCGCCGGCCGAGCCGTGCGATGCCCCACGCGATCGCCATCCCGACGAGGCCGCCGCCCGCGACGACGACGTCGAAGCTGCGCGCGTTCATCGGCGGCTCCGGTTGCGCCGGTTCGGCGGTTGCGTGTTATATCGCATGATCGCGGGGTTCCTTGCGTCGTTTACGTAGCGGAACCGATGTTCGGACACGCAAAATCCGCTGTCCAATACAGCTTGTTCAATCATCCATAAGGCAATGTTATGACGACGCCTTCGCTCAGAATCCGCCAGATCGAAGCGTTTCGCGCGGTGATGCAGCGCCATACCGTCACGCGCGCCGCGCACGAGCTGCACATCTCGCAGCCGGCCGTGAGCCGGCTGATCGCCGATCTCGAGGCGCGCGTCGGCTTCGTGCTGTTCGAGCGGCAGCAGGGACGCTTCACGCCGACCGCGCAGGCGCGCGTGCTGTACGAGGAAGTCGAGCGCGCGTTCGTCGGGCTGGACCGCGTCGCGCAGGCCGCCGAGCAGATCCGCGCGATGCGGCGCGGCACGCTGCGCGTGGCCGGCTCGCCGGCCGTTGCGCTCGATCTGCTGCCGGAAGTCGTCACGCGGTTCGCGCACGCGCATCCGGGCGTCGACGTCACGCTGCTCGCGCACAGCGCGTCCACGGTCGTCGACAAGGTCGCGTCCGGGCAGTGCGACGTCGGGTTGATCGCCGAACCGGTGCCGCATCCGGCAGTGCGCGGCGAGCCGCTCGCGGAAGCGGCGATGCGCTGCATCGTGCCGCGCACGCATCGGCTCGCGCGCAAGCGCGTCGTGCGGCCGGCCGACCTGCGCGACGAGCCGTTCATCTCGTTTCCGCCGAGCTTCGAGTCGCGCAGCGCGATCGACCGCGTGTTCGTCGAGGCCGGCGTGTCGCGCGCGCTGTCGATCGAGGCGCAGCTGTCGCAGACGATCGTCGCGTTCGTCGCGAACGGCGCCGGCGTCGCGCTGATCGATCCGGTGACGGCCGCGTATGCGCGCCATCGCGTGGCCGTCAAGCCGTTCGAGCCGGTCGTGCCCGATCACTTCTATCTGGTGACGTCCGCGTCGCAGCCGCTGTCGATGATCGGCGATGCGTTCTGTGCGGACTTGCGCGACGCGTTCGCACGCGTGCGGCGCATCGCGCGCGAGTAGGTGCGGGGCGGCCGGGCGGGCGGCTTCGGCGTCGGTGGCGTGGCTCCGATGGCCGGACTTCCTGCGTCGAGAAACGACGTCTTGACGCTTCGAGCGCCAGCGAATTCCGGGCGTCGACACGAGCGGCAACGTCGGCGGCACCGGATTTGCTACGGCGAGGTATCTCGTTCCGGAGGCAGGATATGCAGATCGTCGACGTTCTGGGCATTGCCGGGCAGATCGACGTCCGGTACTTCAATCGTGTCGTCGCACGCAGCGGCGATCAGGTGGTTCGGATGAGCGTCATGACGGAGCCGTTCGGATGGCACCGTCACGACAATGCGGACGAAGTCTTCGTCGGCATCGACGGCACGTTGGTGCTCGAAGTGCTCGAAGGCGACGCGGTCGCGTGCGTTCGGCTGCAGCGCGGACAGCTCGCGACCGTGCCGCGCGGAACCGTGCATCGCACGCGTCCGGAGGGCGGCCGCTCGGTGAACCTGACCGTCGAAAGTGCCGACGCGTCGACCGAGTGGTGCGACGGGCCCGCGACGTAGCGCGACGCGCGGGCCGCCGCGCGCGTCGCGCCGTGATCGTCGGCAGCGGCCGCTCGCGATGCGACGCGCTACTTGACAGGCGTGAGCACCGGCGCGCCCTGGTTCTTGATCAGCAGCACGACGAACTTCGCCGGCTTCGTGCTGCTCGCATTGCGGCCCATCGTGTGGATGTCGTTCGGACCTTCGTGGAACGTGTCGCCCGCATGCAGCGTGACTTCGTTGCCGCCGTTCAGCGCCATCACGATGCTGCCTTCGAGCACATAGACGAACGCGTGCGCGTCGTGACGATGAACCGGGTCGACACTGCCGGGCGGGTATTCGACGACGATCATCTCGGCTTCCTTGCCCGGATACTCGGGCAGCGGTTCGGTGCTGAGCGTCGTGACCTTGGCGTGCGGCGCGGCGGCGGCCGGCTGCGCGACCATCGACAGCGACGCGATCAGCGCGGCCAGAACGAGCGTGATGTGTTTCATGTCGTCACTCCAGGTTCGCCTTGTCGAGTCCGAACATCTTGTCGAACGAGCCCGGCACGGTGCGGAACGCGACGTTCAGCCGGTTCCAGTGGTTGATCGCGCCGACGAGGAACGTCAGGTCCGACAGCTCCTTGTCGGAGAAGTACTCGCGTGCGCGCTCGTACACGTCGTCCGGCACGCCGTGAGCTGGCAGGTGCGTGAGCACGTCGGTCCATTCGAGTGCCGCGCGCTCGCGCGGCGAGAACAGCGTCGACTCCCGCCAGATCGCGACGTGATGCAGGCGCAGCTCGCGCTCGCCGTGGATCTTCGCGGTCTTCACGTGCATGTCGACGCAGAACGCGCAGCCGTTGAGCTGCGACGCACGAATCTCGACGAGTTCGCGAATCGGCGCGTCGATCGTCGTCTTGTGGAATAGCGCGTCGAGTTCGACGAGCTTTTTGGACAGCTCCGGCGATTGCTGAAAGTAGTTGATGCGTTGGCTCATCACGTGCTCCTGTGTTGGGACGGCTGCCGAACCTGCATCGCGACGCGGTGCAGAGGCTGCTTGCGAAGCATCGTAGTGGCGCGTGTATGCATCCGGTAGAGCCGCACAGGTGCGCACGCTGTTGCCGCTTTCGCACCAATCGTGCGTCGCGGCGGGCGCGCTCGGCATGCGTCGGCGCAGCGGCGATCGGCCGCCGTGCGGCCGAATGTACGGCAACGGAACGCCGCTGCCGGTTCGCCATCGGCGCGGCCGCGTCGCGCTGCGACGTACGTCAGGTGCGACGAATCGAATCGCCGCCGCTCGCGCGGCGCGCGATGCGCAGTGGCGATTGGTGCGCTCGAGGAACCGCACAGTGTTCCATTGGAGGTCTACCCGCGTACGGGCCGCCCACCTAGGATGCCGACATGGCAACGCGGCCGCTGTCGACGACGACGACGTTTTCGTTCCGATGCGCACGGTGAACGCGTGTTTGCTCGCGCTGCGCCGCTGCAAGCGATCGCCGACACGCGACGACGACGCTCGCGCACGTAGCGTCGATCCGGCCGGCGTTGCCTTCGACCCGACAGACGACATTCGCGTCGCCCCGTGCAGGGGCGACGTGCGTCGACGCTGCCGGACGCTGCACACGCTCGATAGGAACGACTCGCGATGGAAACGTTGAACCCCGATCGGCCAATCGCTTCGCCGGACGAATGCGCGCCGCCGAGCCGCATCGCGATCGTGCGGCGTCGTGCGTCGCGCGCGGCCGGCGCCGCCGCGCTGGCGACGGCGGCTGCGCTGTCGGCGTGCGTGAATTACGCGGGCATTCATGGCGACGCAACGGCAGCCGATCCGCAGCGGTACGCGACGCGCGACAGTCTTCCGGCCGAGCGCGGGCGCTGGCCCGATGCGAACTGGGCCGACCAGTTCGGCGACGATCAGCTGAAGGCGCTGCTCGACGAAGCGCTGAAAGACAGCCCGACGCTCGAGCAGGCGCGGGCGCGCGTCGCGGCGGCATCCGCTTATCGCGAGTCGGCGAACGCCGGGACGATGCCGCGCGTCGATGCGCGTTACGCGCTCGCACGCGAGCAGTTCTCCGGCACGGCGCTCGTGCCGCCGCCGTACGGCGGGTCGTGGCAGACCGAGAACAGCGGCGTCGTGAGCGCGTCGTACGAACTGGACCTGTGGGGCAAGAAGCGCGAGGCGCTGAGGGCTGCGGTATCGCGCGTCCACGCGAGCCGCGCCGATGCCGAAGCGGTCAGGCTCGCGCTCACGACGTCGATCGCACGCACGTACAACCGCCTCGCGCGCCTGTACGTGCTGCACGACATCGCACAGCAGGAGATCGCGCGACGCGAGCAGATCGATCGCATCACCGCGGGGCGAATCGCGACGGGGCTCGACACGCAGGTCGAGCGCAAGACCGCGCTTGCCGATCTCGCGACGAGCCGCGCCGCGCTGAAATCGCTCGACGGACAGATGATCGCGACGCGCTATCAACTCGCCGCGCTGCTCGGCGCGGGTCCGGACCGCGGTTTGCGAATCGCGCGCCCGGCGCTCGGCACGGGCGACGACGTCCGGCTTCCCGATCACCTGCCCGCCGATCTCGTGAGCCGGCGCCCGGACATCGTGGCCGCGCGCTGGAGCGTCGATGCGCTCGCGCACGACGTGAAGCAGGCGAAAGCCGAGTTCTATCCCGACATCAACCTCAGCGCCGCGATCGGTCTGGACGCGTTCGGGTTCGGCCGCTTCCTGACCGCGGCGAGCCGCACCGCGTCGATCGGCCCGGCCATTCATCTGCCGATCTTCGATGCCGGCGGCCTGCGTGCCCAGCTGAAGGGGCGCTATGCCGAATTCGACCACGCGGTCGCCGCATACAACGCGACGCTCGTGACGGCGCTCGCCGACGTTGCGACGCAACTTGCCGACGTGCGCTCGACCGACGCGCAGCTCGTCGACGCACTGGCCGCGCAGCAGGCGGCGCGCGAGGCCGCGACGCTCGCGCTCGTTCAGTACCGCGCGGGGCTCACGAATCAGCTGACCGTATTGAACGCCGACGTCAACGCGCTGGCGGCCGATCAGGCCGTCGCGAATCTGCGGATGAACCGGCGCGATCGGCAGATCGCGCTGGCGTCCGCACTCGGCGGCGGATTCGTCGACACGGCTGCGGCCGACACCGCCGCCGTCGTCGCCGCGGCGAACCGTGCGGCGCGGACGCCCGACGCGCACGCCGACGCGCACTGAGCGGCGCACCCCCGAACCTCGAGGAGAATCGAAATGAGCGAGATCAACACGTCCGGGCGCGCGGCGGCCGACGCGGCCGACGCGCAGCGCGGGCCGGCGCCGCCGGGACGAAGCGACGCGTCGAACGAACATGCGACGCGCATGCGCAGGATGCTGCTCGCGCTGCTCGGCGTCGCGGTCGTCGCGGCCGCCGCCGCATATGGCGCGTACTACCTGCTGTACGCGCGCTACCACGAAGCCACGGACGACGCGTACGTGAGCGGTAACCTCGTGCAGCTGACGCCGCAGGTCACGGGCACCGTCGTCGCGGTGAATGCCGACGACACGCAGATCGTCAAGGCGGGCGAGCCCGTCGTCGTGCTCGACGACGCCGATGCAAGGATCGCGCTCGGCAACGCGGAGGCGACGCTCGGCCAGATCGTTCGTCAAGTGAGCGGGCTGTACGCGAACGACGCGTTCTATGCGGCGACCGTCGCCCAGAAGCAATCCGATCTCGCGCGTGCGCAGCAGGATCTGCGTCGCCGGATCGCGGTCGCCGACACGGGCGCGGTATCCGCCGAAGACATCGCGCACGCGCGCGATGCGGTCGCCGCCGCGCAGGCGGCGCTCGATGCGGCGCGCCGGCAGGCGCAGGCGAACCGCGCGCTGACCGGGCGCACGACGATCGATCGGCATCCGAGCGTGCTCGCCGCCGCGTCCAGGGTGCGCGACGCGTATCTCGCATACGCGCGCAACGTGCTGCCCGCACCCGTCACCGGCTACGTCGCGAAGCGTTCGGTGCAGGTCGGCCAGCGCGTGTCGCCGGGCGCGCCGCTGATGGCCATCGTGCCGCTCGACGGCGTATGGGTCGATGCGAACTACAAGGAAAGCCAGCTGCGCAACATGCGGATCGGACAACCGGTCACGCTGACGGCCGACGTGTACGGCGACAAGGTCAGGTATCACGGGCGCGTCGTCGGTTTCTCGGCCGGCACCGGCGGCGCGTTCGCGACGCTGCCCGCGCAGAATGCGACCGGCAACTGGATCAAGATCGTGCAGCGTCTGCCCGCGCGCATCCAGCTCGATCGAAAGGAACTCGAAGCGCATCCGCTGCGTATCGGGCTGTCGATGGAGGTCGACGTCGATACGCACGACGACACGGGGCCGCAGCTCGGCGCCGGTGCGAACACCGTGTATCGGACCGACGTGTTCGAGGCGTACGGCGCGCAGGCCGACGACGAGATTCGCCGGATCATCGCGCAGAACGTCGCGGCTCCCGATGCCGGTGCGGCCGGCGACACCGTGTCGTCGCTGCGTCCGCGAACGCGCGACGCGGGCGAGCGGCGCGGCGCCGGCCGGCGCGCGAGCTAGGCGAAGGGCCGGGGCGCGAGCGCGGCCCGGCGCGTTCAATCGTTTCGCACCGGCCGCGCATGCGGCGCGCCCGTCGAAACCCACCGGATGGCCAATACGATGACTGCCTCGACACACGCGGTGCCGCCGCCACCGCCGCCGCCGCTCGTCGGCGCCAAGCGCGTGCTCGCGACGTTTGCGGTCGCGCTCGCGACGTTCATGAACGTGCTCGATTCGTCGATCGCGAACGTTGCGATTCCAACCATCTCGGGCAACCTCGGCGTATCGGTCGACGAAGGCACGTGGGTGATCACGCTGTTTTCGGCGGCCAATGCGGTCGCCATTCCGCTGACCGGCTGGTTCACGCAGCGCGTCGGCCAGATCAGGCTGTTCGTCGCCGCGATCGTGCTGTTCGTGCTGTCGTCGTGGCTGTGCGGCATCGCGCCGAATCTGCTCGTGCTGCTGATCGCGCGCGTGCTGCAGGGGCTCGTCGCCGGCCCGCTGATTCCGCTGTCGCAGGCGATCCTGCTCGGCTCGTATCCGAAGGAGAAGAGCGCGACCGCGCTGGCGCTGTGGTCGATGACGGCGACCGTCGGCCCGATCGCCGGCCCCGCGCTCGGCGGCTGGATTACCGACAGCTACAGCTGGTCGTGGATCTTCTACATCAACATTCCGGTCGGCCTGTTCGCGGCGGGCGCGACGTGGATGATCTATCGCGACCGCGAATCGCCGACACGCCGGCTGCCGATCGACAAGGTCGGCCTCGTCGCGCTGATCGTGTGGGTCGCGTCGCTGCAGATCATGCTCGACAAGGGCAAGGATCTCGACTGGTTCAGCTCGCCGGCGATCTGCGCGCTCGCGGCCGTCGCCGCGGTCGGCTTTCTGTTCTTCCTGATCTGGGAGCTCACGGAGAAGAACCCGATCGTCGACATCCGGCTTTTCTCGGTCGGCAATTTCCGCGGCGGCACGATCGCGATATCGGTCGCATACGCGGTGTTCTTCGCGAATCTGGTCATCCTGCCGCAGTGGATCCAGGGCTATCTCGGCTACCGGTCCGTCGATGCGGGACTCGTGACGGCGCCGCTCGGCATTTTCGCGGTCCTGCTCGCGCCGGTGATGGCGAAGCTCATGCCGAAGTCGGATGCGCGCGTGCTGGCGACGCTCGCGTTCGCCGGCTATGCGGGCGTGTTCTTCCTGCGCTCCCGCTACACGACCGGCGTCGATCCGTGGACGCTGATCGTGCCGACGCTGCTGCAAGGCATTCCGACCGCGCTGTTCTTCGTGCCGCTGACTGCGATCATCCTGTCGGGCCTGCCGGCGGACAGGATTCCGGCCGCGGCCGGGCTGTCGAACTTCGTGCGCGTGTTCGCGGGCGGTGTCGGCACGTCGCTCGTGACGACCGGCTGGAACAACCGGACGATCCTGCATCACGCTCAGCTCGCCGAGCACTCGAGCGCGAACGATCCGCTCTATGCGGGCGCGCTCGACACGCTGCGCGCGACGCTCGGCGGCAGCGCGGGCCAGGCGAGCGCGTTCTTCGAGCAGTCGCTCAACGCGCAGGCCGCGATGCTCGGGCTGAACGACATCTTCTGGCTGTCGTCGATGATCTTCGTCGCGATCATTCCGCTGATCTGGCTGACGAAGCCGGGGAAGGGCGCGGGCGGCGCGGCGGCCGCGGGCGCGCATTGAAGCGTGGCGACCGGCGTGCGTCGGCGCGCGGCGCCGCGTCAGCCGCGCTCGCCATCGCGCAGGCAGTCGCACAGCGTATTCGCGAGGCGGCGCGCGTCGCCGGCATCGACAACGTTCGCGAATCCGACGATGAGCCCGCGCCGCGTCTGCTGCGTGCGGCCGTTCGCGTACCAGATCGACAGCGGCAGCACCGCGAGCCCCGCGTCGCGCGCGCGTGCGGCGACCGCGACGTCGTCGACCGGGCCGTCGGCAGCGTCGGGAAACTGCACCGCGAACTGGATGCCGCCTGGCGGCGGCTCGACGATCAGCCGGTCGCCGAACGCGTGCTGCAGCGCGTGCACGATCAGCGTGCGCCGTTCGCCGTACAGCGCGCGCATGCGCTTCAGATGCCGCGCGAAATGTCCGTGCTCGATGAAGTCGGCGGTGGCCGCCTGCAGCAGCGTCGGCGCGCCGGCGTTCATGCTGCAGGCGACGCGCTCGACGCGTTCGACCGCGCGCTCGGGCACGACCGCATACGCGAGCCGCAAGCCCGGATACATCACCTTGCTGAACGTGCTGCAGTAGATCACGTGATCGCGCCGGTCGAGGCTCTTCAGCGCTGGCAGCGGGCGGCCCACGTAGCGGAATTCGCTGTCGTAGTCGTCCTCGACGATCCATGCGGACGCCTTCTCCGCCCAGTCGAGCAATGCGATGCGCCGGGCGAGCGACAGCGTATGGCCGAGCGGGCTCTGATGCGACGGCGTGACGAGCGCGAAGCGTGCGTGCGCATCCAGCTGCACGCCGCGCGCGACGTCCAGCCCTTCGGCGTCCACCGGCACCGGGACGAGCTGCACGCCGGTCTCCGACAGGAAGCTGCGGGCGAGCAGATAGCCGGGATCCTCGAACCACACGCGATCGTTCGGACGCGCGAGGCTGCGCAGCACCAGCTCCAGCGTCGCGCGATAGCCGCCGGTGACGAACACCTGCTCGGGCACGCACGTGACGCCGCGGGACAGCGCGAGATACGTCGCGATGTGCTCGCGCAGCGGCCGATAGCCGGCCGGATTCGGATAGCCGAGCAGTGCGCGTTCGCCGCTGCGCGCGCGCTGCGACACGAGCCGGTGCCACACCTTGCGCGGAAACGCGTCGAGCGCCGGCAACCCCGGCTGCAGCGGGCGCGGCTCGCCGCTCATCGCGACCGCGATCGGCGGCTGGCGCGGCGGCGGCGCATCCGCGCGCGCGTCGCGCGATGCGGGCACGCCGGCCGCGTCGATGCGTTGCATCCGGTTCGGCGTCCGTGCGGGCGCGGCGGCGCGCGTCAGCGCTGCGGGCAGCGACGGCGACACGAACGTGCCGGCCGCCCCGCGCATCTGCAGATAGCCTTCGTCGACGAGGATCGTGTACGCCTGTTCGACGGTGCCGCGCGCCGTGTTCAGCTGCGTCGCGAGACCGCGCAGCGCCGGCACGCGATCGCCGGGCCGCAGATGGCCCGCCGCGATCGCGGTCCGGAACCGCTCGCAGATCTGCAGATAGATCGGCAATTGGTGCCGCCGGTCGATTTCGATGGTGAGGGTGGGCGCTGGTGCGGTCATCGCAGTCTCGCGGAACGGGGAGCCGATACGGGATGGATCAGTCGGATCGACGATTCTTGGCACTTAACGATAGGACATGATTCTTCCACACTTGCGTCACGCGATGCGGCAGTGGCGACGAGCGCGGTCCGCGCGGGCACCCATCGTCCATCCGCGTGTTCGAATGCATCCCTTTCGTCAGGAGAATTTGCGATGAAGATCGTTGTAATCGGCGGTTCCGGGCTGATCGGCTCGCGTGTCGTCACGCTGCTCGGCGAAGCCGGCCATCAGGCGCTTGCCGCGTCGCCGCGTACCGGCGTCGACACCGTCACCGGCGAAGGGCTGACCGACGCGCTGACGGGCGCGGACGTCGTCGTCGACGTGTCGAACGCGCCGTCATGGGAGCCGCAGGCCGTGCTCGATTTCTTCCGCACGTCGGCGCGCAATCTCGGCAAGGCCGAAGTGGCCGCGGGCGTGCGCCATCACGTCGCGCTGTCGATCGTCGGCTGCGACCGCATGCCGGACAACGGCTACTTTGCGGCCAAGGTCGCGCAGGAGCAGGCGATCGAAGCGGCGGGCGTGCCGTACACGATCGTGCGGGCGACGCAGTTCATGGAGTTCATCGGCGGCATCGCGGACGCCGGTACGGACGGCGGCACGGTGCGCATCGGCGACGGTCTGTTTCAGCCGATCGCGGCGGAAGACGTCGCGCTGATGGTCGCGCGGACCGCGCTCGCCGTGCCGCTGAACGGCACGATCGACATCGCGGGCCCGGACCGCGCGCCGTTCGCGCAGATCGTCGCGCGCTATCTGAAGTCCGTCGGCGATCCGCGCACGGTGCTCACCGATCCGCAAGCGCGCTACTACGGCGGACGCGTCGAGGAAAAGTCGCTGGTGCCGCTCGGCGATGCGCGACTGGGCCGCATCGGCGTCGATCAGTGGCTCGCGACACGCTGAGCCGCGATTCGCGCGGGTACGCGCGTCGATGCGCCGGCGGCTGCCGGCACTCGCGCAGCGTTCGGATCGAACGACATCGGTGGGGGCAGCGATCATGAATCAGTCGAACAAACCGGGATGCGGCGTTCGTGTCGAGCTGCCCGGCGGCGCGGACGCATTGTCGACGAGCTTCGGTGCGAGCTACGCGGGCATCGTCGCATTCGTCGCGGTCGCGAGCGAAGGGAGCTTCACGAAGGCCGCCGAGCGGCTCGGCGTCGGCCGTCCCGCGGTGAGCCGCAACGTGCAGAAGCTCGAAGCGCAGTTGAGCACGCGGCTCTTTCAGCGCACCACGCGCACGACGGAGCTCACGTGCGAAGGGCAGCGCTTCTTCGAGAACTGCCACCCGGGCGTCGCGCAGATCGTCGAGGCGATGAACGACATGCTCGAGCTGCGGCAGGGCCCGCCGCGCGGGCTGCTCCGTATCGGCTCGGCGGTCGGCTTCGGCAGAAAGGTCGTGGCGCCGCTGCTCGAGAAATTCGCGAACGCGTACCCGGACATCGTCATCGATCTGCTGCTCGACGACCGGCCGCTCGATCTGGTGTCGGAGCGCATCGACGTGTCGTTTCGCAACGGACGCATCGAGGACTCGAGCATCATCGCGCGGCAGCTGATTCCGATGCAGATGGCGCTGTGCGCGGCGCCGTCGTATGTCGCGGCGCACGGGCTGCCGCGCAGCGTGGAAGACCTCGGCCGCCACGCGTGCATCAACTTTCGCGCGTCGAACGGCCGCGTGTCGGAATGGGAGTTCAAGGTGGACGGCCGCGTGCAGAAGTACACGCCGACCGCGCGACTGACGTTCAACGACGCGGATCTCGTGCTGCGCGCGGTGCTCGACGGCGCGGGCCTCGCGCAGCTCGCCGGCTATCAGGTGCGCGACCCGGTCGCGCGCGGCGAGCTCGTCGTCGCGCTCGCGAATCACGCGCCGGACGATCGCGGTCATTACATCTGCTATCTGAGCCGCCAGCATCTGCCGACGCGCATTCGCGTGTTCGTCGATTTCATGACCGAGCAGATCCGCGCGCTCGACCTGGACTGCATCTCGTGGCTGGGTGCGACCGGCAGCGACGTGGCGTCGGCGGGCCTGGCCGCGTGAGTCAGCCTCCGCCGATTCCCTGCAGTACTTTGCCGGTGCCGCCGCATACCGTGCACGCGCGGCCTTCGACGGTGCCGGTGCCGTGACACGCGCCGCACAGATCCTCGCCGACGCCCGGCGCATCGGCCGGCCCTTCGTCGCCGGGATTCAGCGGACGCTCGTGCGGCGGTTGTTCGCCTGAACGCTGGTTCGTCTGCATCGCACACCTCCTGTCGCGTTTCGTGCGTCGTTGGGCGACGCATCGCGCGTGCCTGTGCGGCGGCACGCGCGCGCGTTCGCAGCGGACGCGCGCGCAAGACGCGCCGAGCGCGCGGACGGGGACGTCCGGGCGAGCGCCGCCGTCCCCGTGCAGGCGCGCGAAAGTTACAACGACGGTGCCCAGGTCGTGCCGAACGGGTTCGACTGATCGATGCCGGGGAAGTCGACGAACGCCTTGCTGCAGTCGACGACGTTCGCGGGGCGCGCGTTGCGCGTCGCCTCGCCGTTTACGACGACGCGATTCGCGGTCGACGCGAACACCGGCAGGTTCACGTTGTGCAGCGTGAGGTTCGCATCCGACGCGATCACCGAGATGCCGTCAGGCGTGTCGGCCACCACGTCGCTGAGCGACATCACGAGCGGGAACGCCGGCTCGCCGTAGCCGCCCGTATTCGCTTCGAAGCCCTGCAGCTTCACGCCTGCGTCGCCCATGATCATCACGTTCGCGATCGAGATGTCGTGGAAGTTCGGATACAGCGGACCGCCGGCCGGCACTGCCTTCGTGCTGTAGTACGGCGTGAACAGCAGCGCGTTCTTCGCATCGCGGATGCAGATGTTCGAGTAGCGGATGTTGCTGACTTCGCCGCCGCGCGCGTAGTCGGACTTGATCCGCAATCCTTCCTCGGAATCCCAGAACGCGTTGTCGTACACCTGCACGTTGGTCACGCCGCCGTTCGTTTCGCTGCCGATCGAGACGCCGTGCCCCCAGTAGATGTGGTTGTGCGCGATCACGACACCCCACTTGCGGTCGGCGCGCACGTCGCGATTGCCGTCGATGCCGAACAGCTGCGAACCGGCCGGCGACGGGTTGTTGCTGCCCTTGAGCGCGATGTCGTCGTCGCCGGTGCTCACGTAGTTGTACGCGAACACGAAGTTCTTCAGATAGCCGTCGAACGAAACCGGCGCGGCCGACGTCGTCGTGCTGCCGGTCGACAGTGCCGCCGAAATGGGCTTCGACGCGGAGCCCGGATCGAACGCATCGGTGTTTTTCACGTTGTCCGCGTTGAACGTCTGCCCGTTGTACAGCGGGTTGCCGTTGCCGGCCGGGTTCGCGAACGCGGCGAGCGTCGGCGTCTGCACCCTCACGTTCCAGATCGTCAGGCCGTCCACGCCGCTCGGTACCACGTGGAAATTCGGGCTGTTGTTCAGCGTGATCCGATACAGCGTCAGGTTTTTCGCGTAGTTGAACACCATCAGCCGGAAGTTCGACTGCGAGCCGAAGCCGGTCGTGCCGTTCTGCACCATATTGCCGAGGTACGCGAGATCCCACCACGTCATGTTGCGCACGGTCGACTTCGAATCGACGACGGTCCCGCCGTTGTCGCACGCGGTGCCGTCCGGCGCGACGGTGCCGTTCCTGTATGCGGCGTACGTGTTCGAGCACGTCATGTCGACCTTCATCAGCGGATACTTCGCGTCGGACGTCACGAGTTCCGCGTAGCCGCGCCCGTCGATGCGGCCGTCGCCGACCACCGCCGAATTCACGAGGTTCGTGCCGGTGATCAGCGCGGCGCAGTTCGACGAGCTGCCGGCCTTCGTCGCGCTGACCGCGGTGTTTCCGCAATACGGGCCGGCGACGTTCGGTGCGTACGCCTTCACGTCGCGCGACGCATACAGCGTGACGCCCTTGTCGATCCACAGCGTGACGCCGGACGGCAGCGTGAGCGGCCCGCTGATGAAGCCGTTGCCCGGCCCCGCATGATTGACGACGAGGCGCACCGCGAACTTGCTCGCACGGTACTGCGGCTTCGCGAGCTCCTCGCCCGACGCGCCGGCGATGTTCACGTTCGGCACGGCCGCCGCCTTCTGCGCGGCGGTGGCCGCGGCATCGGCTGCTGCGATCGCTGCGCCGACTTCGGCGTCCACGGCGGCGCCGCATGCGTCGAGCGCGGCCTGAATGCGCGCCTGATCGGGGTTCGCGGTCGCGCTCGACACCGCCTTGCCGACGCCCGGCGTCGACGGGTCGGCCTCCGGCGGCAGCGAGCCGTCCGGACGGCTGACGAGTGTATTGGCCGCCTCCAGCGTGCTGCAGACCTGCGTGTCGGTGGGCAGCGCGGGTTCGGCCGGCAGGTTCGGATCGACGGTGGTCGTGCCGACCTGGAACGCGGTGGACGCAGGCGGCGCGGTGGCGGCCACGTTGCCGGCCGTACTGGAATCGTCGCCGCCGCATGCGCTCAGCGCGGCGGCGCTCGCGAGCAATGCGGCGAGCAGGCCGAGCACGCGCGTGCGTCCGGCCGGCCGGAAAAGTCGGGGTGTCATGACGGATGTCTCCTGGTATGGCATGGCCTGCGGCCACGCCGGTTGAATATCGGATCGCGTCGGCGCGGGCCGCGGCGCGGGTTGCCGCGGTGGTGTGACGGGCGCGCTCGCGCCGAGCGCGCCGCACGGCCGACGCGTGCTTGTGGCACCGCGCAACCGTGTTGTTATTGTGGTCAGTCATCCTATAACGACGAACGGTTTGAGCGAAAGATGGGCGTCGATTGCGGTGAAATCGCATCGTCGCCGGATCGTTCGAGCTCGCCCGTATTTCCGGAAAACGTTTCGCTCGCTGCCTATAAAACAGAGAAGGCTGTTCCCCTTATTCGGTCAAAAGCCCGCTACAGCGCTGCTTATAGGGGTATGCACCAAGTGAGTTAAACGGTTAACCGACGTAAAGTTGCCGAACACGTCATACGACGTATGACTCTGCGACGCGGAGCCGCGCATGGCCGACCTCGCGCATGCCGACGGATCGCCGCGCAACAACGATCAACCATCCAGGAGACTGACGATGAAGCACCGATTCACCCGCTCCCGTGTCGCACTGGCCGTCGCGCTGATGGCCGGCTTCGCCGTGTCCGCGCACGCACGCGTGTTCCGCTCGGCCGACGTGCACGGCGACAACTTCCCGACCAACATGGCGGTGAAGTACATGGGCGAAGAGCTGTCGAAGCTCACGGGCGGCAAGGATTCAATCAAGGTGTTCGGCAACAGCGCGCTCGGTTCGGAGAAGGACACGGTCGATCAGGTCCGCATCGGCGCGATCGACATGGCGCGCGTGAACGGCGCGTCGTTCAACGAGATCGTGCCGGAGTCGCTGATCCCGTCGCTGCCGTTCCTGTTCCGCGACATCGACCATTTCCGCAAGGCGATGTACGGCCCGGCCGGCCAGAAGATCCTCGATGCGTTCGCGGCGAAGGGGATGATCGCGCTGACGTTCTACGAGAGCGGCGCGCGCTCGATCTACGCGAAGCGCCCGGTGCGCTCGCCGGCCGACATGAAGGGGCTGAAGGTGCGCGTGCAACCGTCCGACCTGATGGTCGACGAAATCAAGGCGATGGGCGGCACGCCGACGCCGATGCCGTTCGCCGAGGTCTACACGGGCCTGAAGACCGGCCTCGTCGACGCGGCGGAAAACAACCTGCCGTCGTACGAGGAAACGAAGCACTTCGAGGTCGCGCCCGACTACTCGGAAACGCAGCATGCGATGACGCCCGAAGTGCTGGTGTTCTCGAAGAAGGTGTGGGACAAGCTGACGCCGGAAGAGCAGGCGGCGATCAAGAAGGCGGCGGCCGACTCGGTGCCGTACTACCAGAAGCTGTGGACCGCGCGCGAGGCGTCCGCGCAGCAGATCGTCACGAAGGGCGGCGCGAAGATCGTGCCGGCGTCGCAGATCGACCGCGCGGCATTCGTGAAGGCGATGCAGCCGCTGTGGGCGAAGTACGAGAAGACGCCGCAGATGAAGCAGATCGTCGACGAGATCGAGGCCATCAAGTGACGCGTCACACTTCCCTGGACAGCGCGGCGGCCGCCGGCTCGTCGGCCGGCGCTGCCGGCGACGGCACCGCAGCCGCCCGCCCGCCGGCGGTGCCGTTTCTGCGCGGCGTGAACGACGTGCTGTTTCGCACGCTCGCGGTGATCGCGTCGCTCTGTCTCGCCGCGCTTACCGTGCTGGTGTTCTACGCGGTCGTGATGCGCTACGTGTTCGAGAACGCGCCGGACTTCGTCGAGCCGATCGCGCTGCTGCTCGTGATCGTGATCGCGATGTTCGGTGCGGCGATGAAGGTGCGCGACGGCGGCCACATCGGTCTCGATTCGTTCGTGCGGCGCCTGTCGCCGCGCGCGCGCGACGTGGTCGTCGCGATTCAGCATCTGAGCCTGATCGCGTTCGCCGTCGCGATTCTGACCGGCTGCGGCAGCATGGCCGCGGAGACGATGGGCGATCGCATTCCGATCATCGGACTGCCCGAAGGCGTGCGCTACCTGATCACGATCCCCGCGGCGGTCGCGATCATCCTGTTCTCGCTCGAGCACCTGCTCGCGCTTCGTCGCGCTTCAACACACTAAACGCCATGGAACTCGCGATCCTGTCCGTCAGTTTTCTGATTTTCCTCGTGCTCGGCGTGCCCGTGTCGTTCGCGCTCGGGATAGCGTGCGTGCTCACCTACATGGTCGAAGGGCTGCCGATCGCGACCGCGATGCAGGCGATGATCTCGGGGATGAACGCGTTCTCGTTCCTCGCGGTGCCGTTCTTCATCTTCTCCGGCGAACTGATGCTGCACGGCGGCATCGCCGATCGCATCCTGCGGTTCGCGCAGGCGACCGTCGGCCACTTCCGCGGCGGGCTCGGGATGGCGAACGTCGTCGCGTGCACGCTGTTCGGCGGCGTGTCGGGTTCGCCGACCGCCGATACGTCCGCGATGGGCGGCGTGGTGATCCCGCTGATGAAGCGCGAAGGCTACAGCGCCGCGTACGCGGTCAACGTGACCACGCACGCGTCGCTGGCCGGCGCGCTGATGCCGACGTCGACCAACATGATCATCTACGCGTTCGCCGCGCAGGGAATCACCGGCGTGCTGAACGGTCAGCCGGTCAGCGGCGTGTCGATCGGCGATCTGCTGTTCTCCGGACTGCTGCCGGTGCTGTGGGTGATGGGCTTCGTGCTCGCCGCCGCGTACTGGCAAGCGGTGCGTCACGGCTATCCGCGCCGCGCGGACGGTTCGTCGGCGCTGCCCGCGTTCCCCGGCTGGTATGCGGTGGCGCGCAGCTTCGTCGGCGCGGTGCCGGGGCTGATGGTGATCGCGATCATCCTCGTGTGCGTCGCGAAGGGCATTGCGACCGCGACCGAAGCGGCCGCGATCGCCGTCGTCTACTCGCTCGTGCTGACCGCGATCGTCTACCGGACGCTGACCGTCGAGAAGCTGCGCCGCGCACTGTCGCATGCGGCGCGCACGACCGGTGTCGTGCTGCTGCTGATCGCGGTGTCCAACATGCTGCGCTTCCAGATGTCGTATCTGGAGATTCCGGACGCGATCGAGGGGCTGCTGAAGCAGTCGACCGCCGCGCCGTGGCTGATGCTGCTGTACATCAACATCATCCAGGTGTTTCTCGGCACGTTCGTCGACATGGCCGCGCACATCCTGATCACGACGCCGCTGTTCCTGCCGATCGCGATGGCGTGCGGCGTCGGGCCCGTGCAGTTCGGGATCATGCTGCTGCTGAACTGCTCGCTCGGCCTCGTGCATCCGCCGATCGGCTCCGTGCAGTTCGTCGGCTGCGCGATCGGCAACGTGTCGATCGGCGAGACGACGAAGATGGCGTGGCCTTACTACATCGCGATCTTCAGCGCGATCAACATCGTCACGTATCTGCCGTTCTTCTCGACGTGGCTGCCGAGCCTGATCAGCGGGCATCCGGTGTATTGATCGACTGCATGCCGCCGGCCGCGGCGCCGCACGACTCCGGTCGATCGGCGCCGCGCCGCGCTGCGCTCCCTTCCGACTTCCGAAGCCCATGAAAACGAACTCTCTCGTGCGCGCCGTTGCGGCAGCCGCATTCGCGATGGCCGCGTCGCTCGCGCACGCGGCCACGTATGCGTACGTATCGAACAGCGACAGCCGCGACATCTCGGTGTTCGGCGTCGACGCGTCGAACGGCACGCTGACCGCGATCGAAACCGTGCCGGTCGACGGCACCGTGATGCCGATGACGCTGTCGCCGGATCATCGTCGCCTCTATGCGGCGCTGCGCTCGACGCCGTATCGCGTCGTCAGCTTCGCGATCAATCCGCTCGACGGCCGGCTGAGCGAGCTCGGTCGCGCGCCGCTCGCCGACAGCATGGCGTACGTGTCGACCGACGCGTCGGGCCGCTATCTGTTTTCCGCGTCGTACGGCGGCAACCTGCTCGCGGTGAACCGGATCGCCGAGAACGGCGTCGCCGGCGACGTGCAGCAGACGGTGAAGACCGGCCCGATGGCGCATGCGATTCGACAGTCGCCGGACGGCCGGCACGTATTCGCATCGGTGCTCGGCGCGGATGCGTGGCTGCGGCTGCCGTTCGACGCATCGACCGGCAGGCTCGCCGACGTCGCGACGCCTGCGTACCGGCTGCCGGAAAAATCGGGCCCGCGCCATTTCGTGTTTTCGTCGAACGGGCGCTTCGCGTACCTGATCGACGAACTCGACGGCAAGCTGCACGTGCTCGCGCTGTCGCGTGGCGGCGACGACGTGCGGCCGATTCAGACGGTGTCGATCCTGCCGCCCGACTTCAACGGCGACAAGCCGTGGGGCGCCGACCTGCATCTGACGCCGGACGGCAAATTCCTGTATGCGTCGGAGCGCACGTCGAGCACGCTCGCCGCGTACCGCGTCGATTCCGCGTCGGGCAAGCTCGCGCGCATCGGCACGTTCGCGACCGAGAAGCAGCCGCGCGGCTTCGCGATCGATCCGTCGGGCAAGTATCTGCTCGCGGCCGGCCAACTGTCGCCGACGCTCGCCGTATACCGGATCGACGCGAACACGGGCCGTCTCGACGAGATCGGCAAGTATCCGGTCGGCAAGGGCGCGAACTGGGTCGAGATCGTCACGTACGACGGGACCAACTGACGGGTGCGACGCGGCGCGCAGCCCCGGCGGCTTGCCGGTCGGCGCGCGCGTCGCCGTTCGGCGAATCTCGTGTCGCGAGGTGCGATCGCACGTCGAAATATTAGTGAATCGAATCAAGTTGCCGCGATCGGTGCCGTTAACCGATAAGGTAAAACTCCACGAGCCGATTCACCATGCGCGACCTGAAGGTAAAAAACAGTTTGCTCGCCGTTCTGGCGACCTTTGCGACGATGATCGTCATCGGCGGCGCCGTCGGGATCGTCGCGCTCGGCAATGCGAATACGAACGCGAAGCGGCTGCATGAAATCGCCGCGCAGACGTTGATCGTCAACGACGCGTACAAGGACAGCACGCGCACGCGTTCGGCGCTCGTGCGCGCGTACGCGGCGCTGAAGGAACACAACGACCCGGCGCAGCGCGATTCGGCGCTGCAGAGTGCGCAGCGCACGTTCGATCTGTCCGCGAAGGAAACGCAGGCCTTCCAGAGCATGCCGACGATCGACGGCGTCGATGCGGACCTGAAGCGCGCGCTCGTCGATTCGTCGACGCAGCTCGCGACCATTCTCGCGCGCGCGGCCGACGCGCTGCGCAGCGGCGACACCGCTGCGTACGCAACCATCAACGACAAGGAGATCACGATCGCCGGGCAGGTCTATTCGGCGAACGTCGAGAAATTCCAGCGCGTCGCGAACAAGCTGTCGGAGGACACGATCGCCGACGACAACGCCGCGTACACGCGCATCATCGCGATGGTCGGCATCGGCGTCGCACTCGCGCTCGCGCTGATCGTCGCGACGCACTTCGCGCTGCGCCGGATCGTGTCGCAGCCGCTCGCGAACGCCGCCGCGCTGCTCGACCGCATCGCGTCGAACGACCTGACCGTGAACGTGCCCGACGCCGGCCGAAACGAGATCGGCCAGTTGTTCGCCGCGATGAAGCGCATGCGGGCCGGACTCGCGGCGACGGTGGCCGGAATGCGCGACAGCAGCGATGCGATCCATACGGCCGCGCGCGAAATCGCGGCGGGCAACCTCGATCTGTCGAGCCGCACCGAAGAGCAGTCCGCGTCGCTCGAGGAAACCGCCGCGAGCATGGAGCAGCTGACGTCGACGGTGCGCCAGAACGCGGACAACGCGCAGCAGGCGAGCACGCTCGCCGCGAGCGCGGCCGATCTCGCGCAGCAGGGCGGCGAGCTCGTCGGCCGTGCGGTCGACATGATGGGCGTGATCAATGCGAGCTCGCAGAAGATCGCGGAAATCACCGCGATGATCGACGGAATCGCGTTCCAGACCAACATCCTCGCGCTGAACGCGGCAGTCGAATCGGCGCGCGCGGGCGAGCACGGGCGCGGCTTCGCGGTCGTCGCGGGCGAGGTGCGCACGCTCGCGCAGCGCAGTGCCAGCGCCGCGCGCGAGATCCGTCAATTGATCGGCGCGTCGATCGACGACGTGCGCAACGGCAACGAACTGGTGTCGCAGGCCGGCCGCGCAATGGACGAGATCGTATCGTCGGTGCGGCGCGTCGCGACGATCATGACCGAGATCACGACCGCGACGGTCGAGCAGAGCGCGGGCATCGATCAGGTCGGACAGGCGGTCACGCAGATGGACCGGATGACGCAGCAGAACGCGGCGCTCGTCGAGCAGGCGAGCGCGGCCGCGACCGCGCTCGAGAATCAGGCAAGCTCGATGCAGGCTGCGATGTCGGTGTTTCGTATCGCGCACGCGCGCTGAAGCGGCGGGCAAACAGGCGGGGGCGCGGCGACGTCGGACGGGCGCCGATGCGAAGCGACGCGTCGCCGCGCGAACCGGCGTGCACGTGTCACGCACGTTTTTTCGCGCTGTGCGATAATGCGCGGCGCCGCGTCGCTCGTCGCGCGGCACTGACCGGCGCCCGCTCGCGGGCCGCCGCCGATCGTCCCGACACCGGAGGCCCGATGCCCGCTCATACCGTTCGACACAGCACGCTGCACTACCAGGATCACGGCACCGGATTTCCGGTGCTGCTCGGACATAGCTATTTGTGGGACGCGGCGATGTGGGCGCCGCAGATCGACGCGCTGTCGCGCCGGTATCGCGTGATCGTGCCCGACCTGTGGGGGCACGGCGCATCCGGCGCGCTGCCGGACGGCACGCAGACGCTCGACGATCTCGCCGCGCACGCGAGCGCGCTGCTCGATGCGCTGCAGATCGACCGATGTGCGGTCGTCGGGCTCAGCGTCGGCGGCATGTGGGGCGCACGGCTCGCGCTGCGCGAGCCGCAGCGCGTGCGTTCGCTCGTGATCATGGATGCGTCGCTGGAGGCCGAGCCCGTCGCGACGCGCACGCGCTACTTCGCGATGCTGGACGCGATCGAGGCCGCCGGCCGCATCGCGCCCGCGCTGCTCGACGCGATCGTGCCGCTGTTCTTCCGGCCGGGCGCGAATCTGGCGGACCCGGTGCCGGCCGCGTTTCGCCGGGCGCTCGAGAGCTTGCCGGAAGACCGGCTGCGGCAGTCGATCGTCCCGCTCGGCCGGCTGATCTTCGGGCGGCCCGACACGCTGTCGACGCTGTCCGCGCTCGATCCCGCGCGCACGCTGCTGATGTGCGGCGCCGGCGACGTCGCGCGTCCGCCGTCGGAAACCGAGAAGATGGCGGGCGTGATCGGCTGCCGGCATCTGCTCGTGCCGGATGCGGGCCACATCTCGAATCTGGAGAATCCGGCATTCGTCACGCGCGCGCTGCTCGACTGGTTCGACGAGCAGCAGCTCGCGGCGAGCTGACGCGCGAACGGGCGAGCCGCGCGGCCTCGCGCCGCATCACACGCGTTCGCCGATCGGCGTGAACTTGCGCTCGCGCACGCGCACGTCGCCGGCATCGCCGCGCAGCAGGCTCAGCGCTTCCGCGCGGCTCGACACGCACGGGCCGGAGCCCGGCAGCGGCTGGCGCGCGGTCTCGCGCAGCGCGAGCACCGACACGATCCCGATGAACGACGCGCCCATCAGGTAGTACGCGGGCATCATCAGGTCGCCGGTGCGATCGACGAGCCACGCGGTCACGAGCGGCGTCGTGCCGCCGAACAGCGACACCGACACGTTGAAGCCGATCGCGAGCGCGCCGTAGCGGATCCGCGTCGGAAACAGCGCGGGCAGCGCGGACGGCATCACGCCGGTGAACGTCGACAGCAGCGTGCCGTAGATCATCATCCCGCCGAACACGGCGAGCGTGCCGCCGGTGCGGATCAGCAGCAGCGCCGGCACCGACAGCACGAGCAAACCCACGCAGCCGAACATCATCACCGGCTTGCGGCCGAGCTTGTCCGACAGATGCCCGGCGTACAGCGTCATCGGCATCATCAGCACCATCACGAGCAGCACCAGGAACAGCCCGTGCGATTCGTCGAAGTGCAGCGTCGCCGACAGATAGCTCGGCAGATACGACAACGCCATGTAGTCGGTCACATTGAAGATCAGCACGAGCCCGACGCACTGGAGCAGCGGCTTCCATTGCTCGGCGAGCAGCGTGCCGAAGCGCTGTTTCGGGCGCGCGCGTTCGTCGGCCTCGCGCGCTTCGGCTTCCTTTTTGAACGCCGGCGTTTCCTCGAGCTTCAGCCGCACGTACAGGCCGACGAGGCCGAGCGGGCCGGCGATGAAGAACGGCACGCGCCAGCCCCACGACAGCAGTGCGTCGTGCGACAGCGTCGCGGTCAGCGCGGCAACGGTGGCCGCGCCGAGCGTGTAGCCGATCAGCGTACCGAATTCGAGGAAGCTGCCCATGAAGCCGCGGCGCTTGTCGGTCGAGAATTCGGCGATGAAGGTCGCGGCGCCGCCGTATTCGCCGCCGGTCGAAAAGCCCTGCACGAGGCGGGCGACGAGCAGCAGCACCGGCGCCATGATGCCGATCGACGCGTAGCTCGGAATCAGGCCGATCGCGAACGTGCCGACGGCCATCATGATCATCGTCGCAGCGAGCACGCGCTGGCGGCCGATGCGATCGCCGAGCGGGCCGAACACCATGCCGCCGAGCGGGCGCACGACAAACGCGGCCGCGAACGTGCCGAAGGTCGCGAGCAGCTGCGCGGACGGACTGCTGGACGGGAAGAACACCTTGCCGAGCGTGACGGCGATGTAGCTGTACACGCCGAAGTCGAACCACTCCATCGCATTGCCGAACGCCATTGCGCCGACCGCACGCTTGAGGACCGCGGGGTCGACGATCGTGATGTCATCCAGCTTGACGGACTGGCGCGAAGATCGGGCTTTCGCGCGGTGCGCTTGCGATGAACTCAATGAAGTCTCCTGAATGGGCTCGGCGACCGGCCGCGCGGCGCGCGCGTGCTGCGCGCCGACCGTCGGGGACGCAGACGGATGTGTCGGGATCGCGCCGATGTCGGCATGACGGCGCGCGGCCGGCGACATCGGGCAGGCATGTTGTGTGAAGCAGTGTAGAGAAACGAGCGAGGGCGACTATCGGTCATGCGCCCGGAAATCGGTCGTAAACGACACGGATGGCGGCGGCGGACAACACGCCGCTTACGACGGCCGGCAACGGGAACGGCGGTTCGTGCTGCAGCGACGGCGGCCTATACCGGATACCGGACGTGCGCGAATCGCGGTCGTCGCGAGGGCGGCGGGGCCTACGCGATGCCGACGATCGACATGTCGCGCTCCGGTTTGCGCTCCGACCTGCAAGCTGACCCGCAAACCGACTGGCACACCGCTCGAGCCGCGCGGAGCGATGGCGTACCGTCGCAGCAGGCATTCCGAAACCGACGAGCGACCCGCGAACGCCGGGCGGCGGCCGCCGACCCGCACAGCCGCCGCCCACGCGTCAGAACGTATGCCGGATCCCGACGTTCGCGCCGACGGTCGTGCCGGCGACCGCATAAAGCGCGTTGGTGATCCCGAGCCCGGTGTTCATCGCGCCGTGGTTGTCGACCATCGCGACCTGCGCGTACAGCGCGGTCGCCTTCGACAGACTGTAGGTCGCGCCGAGCGCCGCGAGCAGCGAGTGATTCGCCGTGTCGTTGCGATCGCGGGTGAACCACACGCCGCTGTTCAGGTCGACGGCCGGCGTCGCCTGATAGTCGAGGCCGCCGCCGTACACGTTGTTGCTGAACGAGCCGCCGACCTTGTAGCTCGCGAACGATGCCTTTGCAGTGACCGGGCCGAACCGGTACGCGGCGCCGATCGTGCGGCCGACGAACGCGACGGTGCTCGGCGTCGGCGTCGGGCTCGTGCCGTCGTTGCCGTCGTAGAACGCGGCGTTGATCATGAAGCCGCCGTGCTCGTACTTGACGCTCGCCGAATACTGGCGGCCGGCCTGGAAGTCGCCGGCCTTGCCGCCGAACGCGAACATCGCGCTGCCGGTGAGGCCGGCGATCGTCGGGCTCGTATACGACACGGCGTTCGGATTGAACAGGCCCGTCACGAGCACGTTGTCGACGTAGTTGACGAGCCCGCTGCCGAAGTGCGAAAAACCGCGCGGATCCGAATCGAACAGTGCGAGCAGGAACGGCGAATACTGGACGCCGGCCTTGAGCGTGCCGAAGCCACCGTCGAGCCCGACCCATGCCTGGCGGCCGAAGAAGTTGCCGTTCGAATGGGCGAACGCGCCGTTGGTGACGGCGAAGCCGCTTTCGAGCTGGAATTTCGCTTTGAGGCCGCCGCCGAGATCTTCGGTGCCCATCATCCCGAACGTCGTCGGCGTCATGCCGGTGTCGGTCATCGCGAACTGATGGCCTGCGTTCTTGCCCGTCGCCGAGTCCAGCGTCTTGCTCGTATACAGCAACGCGGCGTCGAGGTTGCCGTACAGCGTCACGCTGCTTTGCGCGAAGCCGGCGGTACTGGTCAGTGCGCCCGCGAGCGCGGCGCAGCCGATCACGATCTTGTTTCTCATCGGGTGTCTCCGGTGTTGTTGTACGTCGATGCATCGAACAGGGAATTCGACGGACGCCCGCGCAGCGGTGTCCGTCGCGCAGGCCGCGCATGCAGGTGGCGCGCGGCGGGACGCACGTATGCGGCCGGTGCCGGTCGCGGGTTGCGAGTTCGTGGCGGAGATGGGCGCCGGAACGCGCGTGCGTCGAGGATGTCGGGTGAGGCCGGCGATGCCGGCCTCGTCGTTCAGAGCGACCGGCCGAGCTGCTCGAGAATCGCCGGATTCTCGAGCGTGGACGTGTCCTGCGTGATCGCCTCGCCCTTCGCGAGCGAGCGCAGCAGACGCCGCATGATCTTGCCCGAGCGCGTTTTCGGCAGGTTGTCGCCGAAGCGGATGTCCTTCGGCTTCGCGATCGGCCCGATCTGCTTGCCGACCCAGTCGCGCAGATCCTTCGCCAGCGCCTTCGCCTCTTCGCCCTCCGGCCGCGAACGCTTGAGCACCACGAACGCGACCACCGCCTCGCCGGTCGTGTCGTCCGGTCGGCCGACCACCGCCGCCTCCGCCACCAGCTCGTGCGCAACCAGCGCCGACTCGATCTCCATCGTGCCCAGGCGGTGACCCGACACGTTCAGCACGTCGTCGATGCGGCCCATGATCGTGAAGTAGCC